>JBEKTT010000059.1:0-32048 GCA_049515795.1 Syntrophobacteraceae bacterium | reverse complement strand
ACGCAGTTACCTTTGGCTATCGGGAATGGGCATTTCCCGGAGGAGGACTTTCACCTCCCAGATCGCGCCTGCTCCCAGGCGCACTCATTCCGGCTTTCGCCGGAATCCAGTATTTGTAATAAATTTCAGTCACTTCCGGACCCCGGCCTTCGCCGGGGTGACGTAGGCGTTGGGTCAATTCCCAGGCTTGAATTATGTTATGAACTTTAGACTCAGGACACTTGGTTAAACTGCTATTTTTTCCAACGAACACTGATTGTTGTTCCGATTTTCCGAATGGATTCAATCTCAAATTCTCCACCGGACAGCTCCGCCCGCTCACGCATAGATGTAAGGCCGAATTTGGCGCCCTGTCCCTTTGAGGCGGCTGCGGCCCGATCAAACCCCACCCCATCGTCGCTGACGCGCAATGCAATACATCCATCTTCGAATGAAAGGCCCAGGGATACTTTCCTGGCCCGGCTATGCTTGGCAGAATTGTTCATCGCCTCCTGGATGATCCGGAATATGATGATTTTCAGGTTTTCCGGGACTTGAGACTCTTCAAGCCTGATATCTTTTTCTACCGGGATATCGGTGTAAATGCACTCAAACCCTCTGCAAAACCACCCTATAGTGGCAATTATTCCAAAATCGTCAAGCAACGAGGGCCGAAGGTCCGTCATGATGCGCCTGGCCTCATCAATCGCCTGCTCCATTGCCCTTGACAGTGTCATGAAACTTTCCCGGACCTCAGGATTCTCAGTTAAACGCGCCGCCGCGTTCTCCACGCAAAACTTGACGGCGCTGAGCGATGAGCCGATGCTGTCGTGTATCTCCCTTGCGATTCTCTTTCGCTCGTCCTCCTGGGCGCGAAGGAGCTGTGAGGCCAGAAGTTTCAGCTCTTCCCTGGATTCTCTCAGCTCCATAAGGGTTTCTGCAAGCTCTTGGGTCCGCTGTTGAACGCGCAATTCCAGATTGTCACGGGCGATTCTTAGTTCTTCTTGAATACGTTTCAACTCGCTTATATCTCTCCAGGCGGCCACCGCGCCTGTTACATTCCCTAAACTATCTCTAATGGGACCCGCGCTAACCAGTACGGGAATGTTTTCTTCACAGCGCACCTTAACAGCGTGCTCCTGGTCTGACGCGATCTTTCCACGCAGAGCGGCGTCCTTTATCGGCTTCAGCAAACCGGAGCTATCAGGCCACAGGTCCGCGACGGACAAATCCAGATCGGTAAGCGGCTGGGAGCGTTTTTGTTCCCTACCGGCGAGACCAACCATGTCGACAGCGTACCTGCTTAGCGCCTGCACCTGCAGACTCGGGGAATTGACAAGGACGATGCCCACTGGAATGTGTTCGAGCAGGGCTTCCAGGATCGCCTGGCGCCCTTCGGCTTCGCGCGCCCGCCTCTCGGCGTCGGCCCGCGCTTCGGCGTGCTGAATGGTTCTTTCCCTGACAAGTTCCTCGAGGTTGCTCCTATGCTCCTTTAGCTCTTCCTCGATACGCTTGCTCTCTATGGAGTAGCGGATCGAACGTTCCAGAATTGGGACCGTGAATTCGCCCTTCGCCAGGTAATCGGATGCACCCGCCTCCATGGCCTCCAGATCGATCTCATAGTTCCCGTGCGCCGTCAGGAAGATGACAGGCGCCTTGCAGCCTCCCTCAACGGCTTTCTTCAAAATACCAAGACCGTTATGGGCTCCGATAAAATAATCAAGAAGATATACGTCGTGCTCTTCCTTGCAAATTGCCTCCAACCCCGCCTCATATGTCTTGACCCAGGCAAGCTTGAATCTGGTATTCTCCGCTTCGGCAAGCATATCGGAAATTAAGAAGAAATCCTCTTGGTCATCATCGATCAGCAGTACGCGAATCTGATCTGTCATCCGGGCTCCTGCGACAAAAGTTTTTCATTTTTATATACGAATCGGTCTTGGATTACAACCATTGCATTGCCCCTGCTTAAATTCGCCTGCCCCAATCAAAGCTTCGTGCAGGCACAAATGGAGCCGCCTGCCCCAATTTGTGCCTCAGTATAAGCAACACAGGCTACTTAAAAGCGTAGAACTCATGAAAATGGTGTACAGGTCCATGTCCACGGCCCAGGGGCAATCCGCTGGCAATGGCGGCCGCTACGTAGGTTTTTGCCCCTCCGACAGCATCCTCCACTGATGATCCCTTCGCTATAAATGCCGCTATGGCCGAGGCGAAGGTACAGCCCGTGCCATGAGTATGGGGGGTACGATACCGGGGTCCGAGGTATTCACGAAAATCTCGGCCGTCGTAGAGCAGGTCAACCGGGTTTCCCTGCAGGTGGCCTCCTTTAATAACCACGTATTTGGGCCCGAACTGCATTAGTTTCACGGCAGCACGCTTCATATCCTCAGCGCATTCGACCCGCATGCCCGTGAGGGTTTCAGCCTCATGCAGATTCGGCGTGATTACCAATGCCAACGGGAAAAGTTGGGAAACCAGCACCTCGACCGCATCTGCTTTCAAGAGCCTCTCTCCGCCCTTAGCAACCATTACGGGATCGACAACCACATTTTGGAGATCGAGGTCCTTCAGATCGGAGCAGACCCTAGATATAATCGCAGCACTGGAAAGCATCCCCGTTTTCACTGCATCAGCTCCGATGTCCAAAATAACGGAGCGAATCTGCGATGAGACGAAATCAGGCTCTATTTCGATAATTCCGTCTACTCCCAGCGTGTTTTGAGATGTCAGGGCCGCTACGACGCTCATGGCGTAAACACCCAGGGCCGAAAATGTCTTTAAGTCGGCCTGAATGCCGGCGCCCCCGCTCGAATCAGATCCCGCTATAGTGAGCGCTCTGGGTATTTTCATCTTTAAGAGACTCTATGGTTTCAAGCAAAATGGTCCCAACCTTTTACCGATGGGGCAATCCTCTTTCCATCCGCAAGCCGGATCCACACCTCACCGATTTCGGCTGTGATTCTTCCAATTTGCACGCATGACGTCCCGGTCTCATCCAGCAACATTTTTTTTAGACCACGAACAGCCTCGGGACTGGAGGTGAACATGAGTTCGTAGTCTTCGCCCCCCGACAGGACCCATTCCAGCCAATCCACACCGGCCCCTTGAGCTGCTTCGCAAATCGCAGGGCTAACCGGAAGGCTTGCAGCCTCGATTTCAGCTCCCTTGCCGCTGGCTTTGCAAATATGGCAAAGATCGCCAATAACTCCGTCACTTACGTCTATCATGGATGTGACCTGACCGGAGCGAGCGAGAAGTTGTCCCTCGACCAGACGCGGCTGAGGGCACAGATGTCTTTCCAGAAGCTTCTGCCTGCTCAAAGAACTCACAGCGAGATCCGGCCGGAGGATCAGTTCCAGACCAGCCCTGGACTCTCCGGGCGAGCCGGTTAACAGTATAGCGTCCCCAGCACGGGCCGTGCTCCTCAGTGTGAGCCGCTCAGGCGCGACTAACCCCAGGAGTGTGAAATCAACCACTATGATGGATTCCATGCGGCTCAAATTCCCACCCACAACAGACACGCCCGCCAGTGCCGCCTGCTCTCGCATACCGCGATACAACTCTTCGACATAACCGACTTCCGTACTCCCTGGAATGGCAAGCGAGACGAGCGCCCAGCGCGGATCGCCGCCCATTGCGGCTATATCGCTCACATTTATCGCCACCGCCTTGCGCCCTAACTGATACGGGGTAATGGCCTCTCGGGTGAAATGCACACCCTCAACCTGAATATCGCAGGTGGCGAGCAGGTATTCCGGCCCGGAGGCATCGAGTACGGCTACATCGTCCCCAATTCCTCTGACCACCCCTGTCGCCTGCTCCGCGAGCATGCCCGATATGCGGCCGAGCAGCCCGAACTCTCCGATTTCCCTGACCAGCATTTTATTTCTCCCGCACTTTCTCATGAGTTTTCGCCCTGACAACTATACTGCATAATAAGGGACTGCCCTATTCTTTTTTGGACAGGCCCAGTTATCGAATTCATTAGACATCACAATGCACAGATAGGGTAAGGTCGCCTGGCCGGGTACCCGCGACCGCTATTATTTTGCGATCCCTGTTATTGACTCCGGCCGCCTCTCGCGATTATATTAAGCGGCCCAAATCTGTCCGTCGGTCCTTTCACTGACCCCGAGCATCGCATTATTCACCCACGGATGGCAAATCGCCCTGTGGGTAGTTTTTTGATAAGGAGAACGAAATGAAAAAGGCTGGGTTAATCGCTTCCGCACTGCTAATTCTTGTATTTTTGGGCGCCTATGGTTTTTACTTGTCCTCCGCTGCCGACAAGCCATCCGAGCAAGCCGCCGCCACTAAGCAAAATGAAGCAAACAATGCCGCAATAGTCAATGGGAAGGCCATCACGATGTCGGATTATCAGGCGGAAATCGATCGGCTTCACCGGCAGATATCCATGACCGGCCGCAAGCCTGACGAAAAAGAAATGCACGCATTAGACCAAAGAATGCTTGATGAGCTCATCGGCCGCGAACTCCTCAAGCAGGAAACAGTGAAGAGAGGAATCAAGACCGATGATGCCGAGGTGAATGCTCAACTGGATGCTGTGAAGAAGGGCACTACACCTGAAAATTTCGCTAACTCGCTTAAGCAGATGAATATGACCGAACCACAGTTTAAGGATTACTTCGCCTCTCGGCTTGCCATCAAGAAATTGCTGGACAAGGATCTGGGATCGAAGATCGTGGTGACCCCTGAAGAAGTGAAGGCTTTCTATGATGGCAACCCCGACGTATTCAAAACTCCCGAAATGGTCCGGGCCAGCCACATCCTCGTAAAAGTGGATGAGGCAGCCCCTGGCGAAGAAAAGGCCAAAGCACTGGAAAAGATCAAGGCCATTCAGAAACGCATCAAGAGTGGCGAGGATTTTGCAGAAGTGGCAAAGGAGGTCTCCGATTGTCCGAGCAAGGATAAAGGCGGCGACTTGGACTTTTTCCCAAAGGGCACGATGGTGCCCCCATTCGAAAAGGCCGCTTTTGCGATGAAACCGGGGGAGACCAGCGATATCGTGGAAACTGAGTTCGGCTATCACATAATAAGGCTGACCGACAAGAAAGAAGCGGGAACGATGTCCTTTGATGAAGTCAAGCCCCGCATCGAACAACAAGTGAGGGCTGAAAAAATGTCCCAGGAATACCATAAATATGTAGAAGCGTTAAAATCCAAAGCCAAAATAGAGATCTTTGTAAAACAATGACAATCAGGTTTACCAACGCGGACCGTCAGCAGATGAAAACCCTGGGCATCAGTAAGGCCAGGGTATTTGAGCAGATTGACATATTCAGGCGCTCAGATTTTTTCGTCCGCCTCAAGAGACCGTGCACCCTTGGTGACGGCGTTCGAAGAATCGACGATGCCGATTTAGGAAAATATATCCATCTACACTCCTCTGCTGCCAGGCAGGGCCGGTTCATGAAATTCGTTCCTGCGTCCGGGGCGGCCACCCGGATGTTTCAGTCTCTGCTCCAGATTTTCTATCTTCCCCAATATCTCGAAAGAGATGAGCTGCAAAAGAGAATGGACCAGGGGGTTTCGATCGCGTGCGAGTTCAAGCGTTTTGTCGATAAACTCGACAGGTTCCCTTTCGTGCACAAATTGAGGAATGCCATGGCCTGCGACGGGTATATTCTCGATGACATGGTCCGCGACGGCCATTTTAGAGTTCTGCTGGATTATCTCCTAACCGCAAAAGGACTCAGCTACGGGAACCTTCCCAAAGCCATGCTCCTGTTTCATTCCTACCCCGAAGGACACAGGACCGCCTTCGAGGAACAGCTTGCCGAGTCGGTAACATACCTTGGGGCCAACAGCGGCAAGTGCAGCCTGCACTTCACCATACCCGAGGAACACGAGACAGGCTTCAAGGCCCTCAGGGACGACGTTTGCCGGCGTTACGCGGATAGTTACTTCGCCACTTTTGATGTTTCTTTTTCCTGCCAGAAATCCTCGACAGATACTTTAGCCGTGGATATGAAGGGATTTCCCTTCCGCGACAGGCTCGGCCGGCTTCATTTCAGACCGGCCGGACACGGCGCTCTGATCGAGAATTTAAATGAGCTCAGTGCCGACCTTGTCTACATAAAAAACGTGGACAACGTCGTTCCCGACAGACTCAAAGAGACGGTTTGCTTCTGGAAGAAGGTGCTGGGCGGCCGTCTGGTTTCAATTCAGGAAACAATTCACTCGCTCTTGCGCCGAATGCAGAGCCCGGAGTCGAGCCAGGTGGTCCGGGAGGCTGCCGGTTTTGCAGCGCGCGAACTTCTTTTAAGCTTTCCCGAAGGGTTTGAAGTATGGCCTGAAGAAAAGAAACGCTCCTTTCTGCTCAATATTTTGAACAGGCCGATTCGAGTCTGCGGCGTGGTCCCAAACGCCGGCGAACCTGGAGGAGCGCCCTTCTGGGTCGAGGATGAAAATGGAGACCTGTCCGTTCAGATAGTCGAAAAGGCTCAGGTGGATCTAAATTCCTCGCAACAGAGCGCCGTATGGAATTCATCCACTCATTTCAACCCGGTCGATATCGTATGCTGCGCGCGGGACTTTGAAGGAAATCCATACGATCTGAGAAAATTCGTCGATCCCAGGGCGGTCATAATTACCAGGAAATCAATAGAGGGAACAGACGTACAGGCCCTCGAGCTTCCCGGACTCTGGAACGGCGGCATGGCCCACTGGACAACCCTATTCATAGAAGTTCCGGCAGCCACCTTCAACCCTGTCAAATCAATCTTCGATCTGCTGCGGTCCGAGCATCAGCCGGAAATTCGCCCCCACCTCAGCCCGAGCGCCGGAACTTAAGGGGCGTCACGGTAATCGACACGAATCAAAGGTATCCGTAATCCCGGCTGACGGGCAAGACCATCTTCTCAAACAGCTCGATGTCTTTCGGGCCAAAGTACTGCATCCAGTCCCCTGAATTGCCTTTCCGAAATACGAATGGCACCTCTGCCGCGGTAGGGGGATTCGTACGCTGATCCATAAATTTTGTGGCGAAATGACATTTTATGAATAAGGCTTCGGCATGTGTGCTATCGTAATGGTACTTTAACACAAGGGAGAGGGTTTGCCGTGTGCATAATCTCGTTTTATTATCTTACTCGCCTTGCTCGTATATACCCATCCGCAGTCATAGTGCTTGTAGTGAACCATGCCTGTCCTATACAATAAACTGTTGTAGTTGTAGATAGGTTTTCTCTAACAAGTGGACTAAGTATTCCACTAGATGTTCCTGTAGCAAATATTAACTCAAGTATGCTTGAGCACTGGGTAAAAGGTGTTCCAAAAGCTGCTGACGACGTACTAACGCCAGACACTATACCCCAAGGTACTGTTGAAGTCGCTGGCAAAAATTGAACATTGCATTGTACATCCCAATCACCAGATGTCAAACTAATACTGGTTATGTTAGTTGCTGTACCGTTTGATACTGATACTCCTGTTGCTGAATTACTTACATACTCACCTAAACTTCCAGCATTAGCATTATCACCTAATGTTGTTCCAACAATTCCATTAGTTGTTGATGGAGTAATTGTACCAGAAGCGTTAATCGATGTAAACTGTCCTACAGTTCCTATAACTTGAAGGTTTGCAATACTTGGAATAGTTGAACCATTTGTTAATCCAAAGCCGTATATGATGTTTGGCGTTGCTGTTTCACCAGGTGTACCGGTATTTATGATAGCATTTGCTCCAGACGCAATACTCCAACCGTTATCCATACCATAGATATGAGTGTCTGCCGGCCACCCCGAGGCGACCGAGTAATCAAAATTAATTGTTGTTGGCTTAATACCAGCCCTACTGCCATACATAGTCAAGCTTGTAAAGTTATTGGTATCGGCGCATTGCATCCACAAGAGCGTCTGGCTGTCTACTCCTGCTGCGATAGTTACAACGTTAAACGTATTATGAGAACTGCTTAAGGATGATGAGCCAGTCACCTCGATGCCTATTGCATTAGCGGATTGATTAAGCATCACGGTCAGATTACTTAAAGTATTATAAGCTGTTCCATACCCAGATACGTATTGAGTACATGTGCATAGTAAACCTGTTTGCGAACTCCCATTAGCCCATATCAATACATTATTAAGGTTGCCAAACGCAGCCCCATCGAGTTTTATCCCTATTGCTGAAGAGGATGTAGGAAGAATAATGCAGAGATCTTGGATACTCCAGTTATAAGTGGTGGTTGATGAAGTTACAACATCAATAGCTGGTCCGCTCACTAATGAGTTAATTATAGTAGAACCAGATATAACATTACTAGCTCCTGCACCTTGAAGTATTATATTATTGTAAGGAATAGTAATAGAATTTTTAATGTACCACGCGCCAGCAGTCAAATAAACAGTACTAATACCAGAATTATACGCAGATGAAATAGCATTAGCAATGTTTGCAGAGTCAGTTGCTCCGGTTTGATCAGTAGATGGAGAGATTACGATGGTAGTAGATGTGCCTGCCCAAGCCGAACCGACCGTCAAAAGCAAGACCAAGATGATCGCTAAGGATTTAATTGTTTTCATAGCGTTTCACTCCAATCAATTAGTTAGTACGCAGCCAGACGTTCGCCGTCCCACTTGTATATCCGCGAGTTGGAATGCCAACCCGCAAAACCACCCCCTCTTCTGCTGAAACATAAAGAGTACCAGGGGCCGTCAAAACATCGCCTGTATTCTGCCAGGTTCCACTTCCGTCCTGTGCCTGAACCTGGAGTACAACCGTCCCGGCAAATATTCCATAAACTCAAACAGGGTCGGACCTAATGCCATTAACTTAAGAGAAATAGCTCTCCCTTTTAATCTGAATAATGCGTCAACCTTACTGCCGACCGATGCAGCACTGCATTTCCGGGTCAGATTCGGCGCGAAAATGTTCCTAAACATGCGAAAATTCGGTAAATGCTACAACATTGCTATCAAAACCCGCAAGAACGCATTAACGACTCAGGACACTAGTCCGGTCTCCGGCATACGACCACGGCCTGCATGTCATGGTAGCGTGATTTTATTTCACAAATCTCAAAAAAACGCCCCCAAACGCTCTCGATGTGCTCGCGACTGAGGAAGACGTTACAGTTGTATGGGTCGTCCTCTCTCCATGTCACAACGGTTTTGCCTTTTGGCATTTCCGCAGGATACGCAATATCGGGACGAAACTGGACGATTTGGTCCTGGAGATATTCCGACATATTTGACCAAGTCACTTCGTCGTGTATAGTAAGGTAAGCAACACCACCAATTTTGAGAATCCGCCTGAGTTCAAGGAGCCAAGATATTTCCGGCTCGTTAACGTGCGTAAAAACTGAATACGCTGTCACTAAATCAAAATAGTTATCCGGCAACGGAAGTGATGGATTGCTATTGTTCAATACTATTCTTATTGATGTCGGAAAGTATCGTAGATTCCATTCGGCAGAGCTAATTTTAAAATCGGATGACCATACATCCCATTTATTGCTCTGAAAGGCGAAATGTCGAAACACACGGCCGGTAGAGCCGCCAAAATCAAAGTATCTACCACTAGATATCCCGTATGGCTCTACAGCGGCAAGTGCCCTGCGATAATCACGATAGCCGCTGAGCCAGTAGAGCAGATGGTTTCCGGGGCAGTAACCCTCGCGGTTCCCCTCTTCCGGCATTTGGGCTAGATCGCGGCGTAGAAGGTCATCATAGTCAAGTTCCTCTCGCCCCAAGTTGTCCTGCTCCTCCGGCCACCATTTGTACTGCGAGAGATACGTCTTGTCGATGAATTCAGAAGGAGTCCCAACCGGGGGGAGCATCTGATTATCGTCGGCGTATGAAACTCCATATTTCAGCAACTTTTTCAGCCTATCATCCACGTTGGCCCTCCGGATCTTCCACTTTGGCCCCAAGACGGGCCACAGAATCGAATTGGCTACCAGATACAGGAAACGTTCGCCGTCGCCATTGGTGGTAGCGTTCTATAAAACTCACCATTGATTAGCCCCTGTTCACAAACCGGAATAATGCATCAAGTTGTCTGCTGTGCATCCGAACCACACTTTCGGGTCGGTTCTACCCGAAAAAGCTCTTCTAATGCCGAATGTCCGTAAATCACACGATATTCCAATCAAATCTGCAAAAAAAATGCCAATCAGACCAATTTGGGCAATTTGAGGACATACCGCCACCATCCTCCCAGTTAATAGCACGCTTCCCGCGCCTCGTGGAGTTGGGGAGGCTCAGGCGAAAACTCCACGTTCCGCGAGGCGCTCATTGCAATCCTCTAGTTGTGACAAATGCACTATAATTGTCAGGCATGCTCAGGCATAATCCAGGGTCAAATCACTCTTCGATCTGCTGCGGCCCGAGCATCAGCCGGAAATTCGCCCCCACCACAGCCCGAGCGCCGGAACTTAACGGGCGCCACGGTAATCGACACGAATCAAAGGTATCCGTAATCCCGGCTGACGGGCAAGACCATCTTCTCAAACAGCTCGATGTCTTTCGGGCCAAAGTACTGCATCCAGTCCCCTGAATTGCCTTTCCGAAATACGAACGGCACCTCAGCCGCGGTAGCGGGATTCGAGCTTCGATCCATTAATTTTATGACTTCCTCACTCGAATCGACCTTGAGCCATTGGAGGATTCCGGACATCACTTCATCGAATCCGGTCTTCATGTCCTCATACTTCACCATCATGAAACGTTTACCGAAAAGCCGCTTTCCGTCCCTATGCATGTGCTCGTTCACGTTGATCCATTCGCGGAAAACGTCCTCAAGAAAACCCTCGTAGTGGAAGAAACGACCGTCTCGGGTGGCAAAACTTGATTCATCGTTCATCAGCAGTTCACACATCCGCTTGTCTTCCTCGTTTTCGAACTGCCTGACCCATTGAAACAACCCCTTGTGCTGCAACCGCCTGGTGAAAAACCAGCGGGAAACGGCCACATCTCTGGGGTCCCGGACCAAGTGGACGATGTGTGTATTATAATTGTTAAAATAATAGCTTAGCTTCCTCGCCGTAAAGCTGGAATGAGAGGGTGTCTTGTCACCGATTACCCTGGGAATTCTGTCAGAAACCGTCGTCAGATAACGATGTATCGTCCACTCGAACATAAACCGCACAAAATCCCTCTCCATGTCTCTGAATACCTGTTCCCTCATGCCGCCGGCGCGGAAAGGCAAACTCCATGCGTTATTTTCCGCCATAAACCATTCCCGCAAGCTGCCCAGGTTAAGGGAAAGGGATTCGAGAGTGGGATTTGGCCGAGGGAGAGCATCCACGTCGATCTGTTCAACCGGATGCATTTCACCCTTGCAGCAAATATCCGGATGTGCATCGAGAGCATTCATGAGCCAGGTAGTACCCGATTTCATGCTGCCGGTAATGAACAGCAAAACGGTGTGCTTCGGCAAAATAATGGGGCACCTCAAACTCTCCTGGCGCGGCAATTCTCCTGTCACTGAAATCCCAGGACTCGTAGATATATTGTCCTGAACGGAGTCGGGTGATTTTGTCGTAGTGGACAGCCGCTCCGGCTGGTCCGGTTTTCTGAATACCAGAACTCCATCGCGGTCGAGGTGCTCATTTCTCAGTACTTCCAGACAGAGGTGCTCGGCAAGATTATCGACCATATCAACGGATAATTCGCAAAACCGCCCGCGGGGTTTAGGTTCATTCATCCACGCACTGCAGTTCCGAACAAAATATTCCCATCCGTTCGGCGTCGATATGGAGGCGTAATTCAAGGTTGCCGTTCCGCCGGGTTTGAGAACTCGTTTGAGCTCGAACAGGTAGTTTACCAAATCTTCAAACTCGAGCTGAACGAACACGTTGAATGAGAACGCGAAGTCGATGCTTTCGGCCCCAATAGGCGCAAGGTCTTTTCCATTCCCTTTGAAACAGCTTATGTGGTTCAGGTTTTTAAATCTTGTCTTGATCCTGTCGAGCATCAGGCCCGAAACGTCTACACAGTCCACCCTGGAGCACAGGTCAGCCAGATAGGAAGTGTATCTTCCGCCTCCGGGTCCTATCTCGAGAACGGCATCATCTTTTTTCAAATACGGCCGTATAAAACTTTCGACGATGTTCCTGAAGAAGCTTTCATCTCCCCATTCGTCACCAAGATAAGTGTACTGTTTTGACAACCCCGACGGAGAGTCCCACCATCGGCTGTATTCATCCCATATCCGCTCGTAACGACTGCTCATTCAGATATTCTCTCTTTCCCGATTCCCACTCTGGACCTATTGTAAAACCATCACCCTCTGTGGAATATGAAGGACCTGCCGAATATGGCATAGTCTCTGTAACGTTCGACCGAAAATAGTGGATTTTCCTCCAGCCACTCCTTAAGAGCAAGACGTTCTCCCCTGTTGTTGTCGGCTCCCATCTCATCGTAATCGTCGAACAAAATAATCGCCCCATCGGCCATAATTCGCCCCAGAAAATTCAACGCAGCTTTTGCGGGTGCGTAGATATCCACATCGATATTCGCCAGTACGACATTGCCGAAGTCAATTTCGGCAGTAATTGGGGATGTCTCGGCACACCTTTCGACAATGTCCCCTTTTATAACTGTAACCCTTTTCAAGTCGACGCCGGAGACTTCCATGTTATGAAAAAAGGTTTCCTCGTTGGCAAAAAAAGAACCCTCATGGAAGTAGTCCACCTCCGAAGACATGCTGCCGATAACGCCCTCGAATGAGTCAAAAACGAAGTATGTACAATCTGCTAATGCCCTGGAGAGGAAGTGCCAGGCATAGGTCACGGTCCTCCCCTCCATCGCGCCGAATTCGACATAACTCGGGTTAGGTGCTCTCAAATTCGCTGTATACGCGGCTGCAAGAGAAAAGATGCCCGGATAGGTAACACCGGTATCGGCCCATGCGACATTTTGCGGTCCGGGGAGGACGCTGTACCCGAAAGCTGAAACAACCGGTACGTGGCAGCGTTTGATTCGGTCGCACCTTCTCTGAAGCAGCATATGTTCAGCGAAATTCGCCGAAACGATGATAACGCCACCGATCTGCCCGCAGGTATTGATGACATTTTCAAAACTGTCGAACCTAAAATTCGGCGCACTCATGAGGGGCTCATCATAACAGCATAGAACAACCCCCTCTGTCGTGGGTGGAATCGACAATTCGGTAAAAAGATTCAATACAAATTGCCTTTTATCCTTTTGAAAAAGTATGACCGCCGGCCCCCGCCTTAACATGAAATTAATATGCCGCATAAAGGCCAGTTTATAGGGATCGCTCATTTTGAGAGATCTCACTTTCCTGACAGCAAATCAGTCCTGATGTCCACGCCCGATTAGCCGGCACAGGCGTGCATCAGTTCTTTGCCGTCTATTAATAGGCAATTTGACTCGACTTTGAACTGCAAACCATCACCGGTTCATTAACGCTCGATCGTTTTTCCATCGCCAGGCCGTAGCCTTCCAAGACCTTTTCGGCTACAAAATCCCAAGTGTACTTCTTTGTGAAGAGTTCGCGAAGCCATTCGCGTTTCAGAGCGTCAGCCTTATACTTATTCATAGCCCGCAAAACTGCGTTTCTTATGGAATTGACGTCGGCAGGGTCGCAGTAATACGCGCAATCCCCAAAATACTCGGGCTCGGATGTTCTGTCGCTTACCGCAAGGGAGCATCCGGCCAGGGCCGCCTCGATATTGGCGAAGGAAGCACATTCCATCCATGAGGGGAGAGCAAAGACACGGGCGGCCTTCAGCGCAGATGCAAGCCGCTCATGCGGAAGGTGGTCGATGAAGATGGTACTCGGAGCTGCGTATTTGCGGCAAAGACGGAAATAGTTGCGATCATAATTCCGGCCGAGCACCACGACGGGAATGCCTGTGTCGCGCAGAGCGTAGAGGAGCATAAGCTGATTCTTGCGTGGTTCAACCAGGCCGACCGTTATCACGAAATCACGAATTCCGTATGTCTCCACAAACCAGTCCGGCTTAGCCTTATCGAAAACGGCAGTTTCTGCGGCATTGAATGTCACGGTATAAGGCGGTTTGGTCCCGAGAATTTCATGCATAACTCTCATCTCGCGCTCACTCTGGGGAAACATGTGATCGACCATCGACAGGATCTGCCGTTGATACTCCTCATAACCCGGAAAATTCGGTTCCGGCCGTTCGGAGGCGGGGCGCTCGTTAAAGTGCAGGCTCTGTCCAGTTACATAGGAGAGGGCATTCAGCAAATCCCCTTCCGTCCCTGCATTGGCAAAGGCTTCGGGGACAGCATGATCCGCCCAGGCTTTCTCCCGCATGTCCCAGTAAATGGGGGTCATCACGATGGGACACTTCGGGGCAGCCATGCGGATGAATTTAAGCTGGGGCAAAGTCTGATGGGGGAACCAGAGGTTGAACGCATGCACCAGGTCGTAGCCTTTCGGATTGGGACAGGGGGCGTAACTGACATCGACATGGACACCTTTTTTCTCAAGGTACTGTTTTGTCTTCTTAAGCTGCATCATATCTCCGCCCGGCGCCCGCTGCTGGAAAGTGTTGGTCATGAGCACGCGCAGCTTTGCTGCTCCGCTTATGCACGGGCCGGAAACAGGGGCAATTTCACCTATTTCTCTCGATTTGTCGCCCGGAACCTGACTTTTCCCGATATGCGGCAGATAAGCTATTTTACCACTCTGATTATCCAGTCTTGTCAGAAGCGCCCGGAAATCCTGGTTTTCCGGCTCCAGGAGCATTGCCCGCTTTACCAGTAAGGCTGCACGCTTGATCTCCCCTGTCAGTTCGAGCGTTATTGCCAACTCGTAGAGCAACTCCGCTTTTCTCGGCGCATAGTCCAGTATGCCCCGCAACACGACCGCTGCGAGAGTAGGATTGCCGTCCCGTCTCATATGGGCCGCATGGGCAATGTGATCGTTCCAGAAAGAGTTTAAGGGTCCGTCCGGCTCGAGGACCAACTGCATGAAGTCGCTCATTTGTAGAAGATTTTCAGAAACATTCTGATCCAGAACTACCTGATGATCCCGCGGATAGCTCTCAGGCGGGGGGAGTTGCCCGTAGAATTCCGATAAATCCGCATCCAGAGGAATGTAGCGTCCCTCAACCGACTGCTCTATGGCCCTGTCTATTATCATCCATACGTCCGCGCCCCATTTGCCGAAGAGTTTTTCACTGTTGCATCTTTTATTGCTGATGGAGGCATAGGAATCTGCTGCGCCGCTGCTCAATTTGTGGATGACGTTGACCCGTCCGTCGTAAATGACTTCATACCCTTTACACAAGAGAGCGATGTGATGATCGGGATCGTCGTACTGGGTCGGGCTGAAGCGCAGATCGAACAGACCGCTGTTCAGGAGGGCATCCCTCCGGTAGAGATTGCAGCAGCCCCTTACGTGAGAAGCCCTTGAAAGGTAGTTCGCCTGTCCGGCGTCAGGCTCCCCGTCATGCCCGTAGATGCCGGGATAGTGCCTGTAAGGTCCGCTCTGGATGTCTCTATTTACGGTATCGTTGATTATTTTCGGACCGATAACCCCCGCAAAAGGCCGCAGCCGAAAATCTTCAACCATTACCTTCAGCCAGTCGGGCGACAGAACGATATCGTCGTCGATGCGTGCAACGAGTTCACTGTCACCATGCACGATGGCCCAGTTGAGTCCAACCGTGACTCCAGTGTTCACAGCCAGAGGATAGACAAAGAGCGGGTAGGGAAAATCTTTCCCGAGCTCTTTCAAATACTCCAGGGTGCCGTCGGTACTGCCATTGTCGGAAATATGAACTTTGACGTTCGGGTAGTCGGTTTTTGCCAGACTTTCCATGCACCGATGCAGCAGGTCTTTATTATTCCAGGTAACCGCCACGACATCCACTGAAGGAGGCCAATTTACCGGCCGGTATCGCATTGGTTCGCCGATCCGCCAGCAGATTTCGGTGTGACCGTAGAGTCTGCGGATTTCGCCGAGATCGGGATACTGTGGGTGCCATCCCCATTTGGCCTGCCAATGCGTTGCGTGAAAGTCGACAATGAATTGCTTCAGAATGGATACGGGTACATTCGACAGCAGGCCCTCGGTGTCTTTCAGGGCAACGTAGTTTGTAGGCGAGAGGGGGGCCGGGGTAAAGTGAATCCCCTTCACCCCCGCGTGCGCATACACTTTGTATCCCCGTAGGCGGGCCATCACGCAAAAATCGTCATCTTCGAGGTATTTCGGCCAGTATCCTTCGTCCAGACCGCCCGTTGCATTTATCACTGCACGCCTGTAGTAGGCAAACGCACCGGGAACGCAATCCACCTCCTCAGGCTTGTTTAGTGATGCGCTATCGGCTTGGAAAGCCTTGACGTCAGCATGCCGGTCTTTGATTCCCAGTCCGGTTACGATATTTCTCCCAACTGCCTGAATTCGATCGTCGGCATAGACGAGTTTTGCTCCGACGATACCGGCCCGAGGCAGATCGTAAGCAGCATCCACCATCATGGACAGCCAGCCTGGAGTCTCGGCAATCACATCCGAATGGATGCGGACAACGTCCCGTCCGTCGGTCGATCTGAAGGCGGTATTCAATGCCGTAGCCACGCCGCGTCTGGGCTCTATGAGAAGCCTTGCATATTTCTGTTTCCGAACCCAACGGAGGGTGCCATCCGTGGATCCGTGATCCACAATGACGAGTTCCCAGTCCGGGTAGTCTGCGGTATCCATAATGCTCCCGACACAATTCTTGAGCATTGTCAGACAGTTATAAGTAGGAATCACGACAGCGACACGAGGTTTTGACATTTTGGCTCCTTCAAAAGGCAATTTTCAAATATTGCTTCCCAGCGATCAGGCCGCCCTGAATATTATTGAATGCTGATTATCAAGGATGGAATCAGCAATATACATCGCTCTTTCAATTGCCTGGTCCATATCGTAGTAGCGATATTCCCCCAAGCGCCCGCAAATCAGCAGATCAGGTATTATATTTGCGCGTTTCCGGTACTGATTGTACAGTTCGGCATTGTTCTCATCAGGGAAAGGATATTCGTAACTATTTTCGTTGGCGGGAGTTATGGTAGCCTCGGTCGTGAGAACGGTGCCAAGAATACTTGCCGCGAGTTGCGCCGGCATCATGTGTTTCCATTCCAGCGTGCGAATATGAGGGCCATGCCCGGGGTCAGGGTTGTTCACCTGGCCGCAGGGCAGGACGTATCCCACATCCGGTATGTATGTATGTTTGCGGACCTGTCCACGATAGACCAAACGGCCGATGTCGTTTCGGAAATAGGCGTCGATCGGCCCGGTGAAGATCAGATGCTTCCTTGCCTTGATTACATGGCGCACATCGAACCAGTCGGTATTCAGCATGACGGAGATACCTGAGAGCATTGCCGACATGAAACCGGCATAACCGTCTACGGGTATGCCCTGATGAGGATGGCGCATGAGGCGGGGATCGTCGTCCTCGCGGACATCGAATCTTCTTGCAAGCGAAGCGGAAAGGGAGCTAGCCGGCAAGCCCCACTGTTTCTCGGAATAGCACTTCACAAATTTCTCGTAGATTACGCGAGGCATCATTGCCAGGGATGCTTCTTCAAAATTGCGGGGTTCACCCTGAAATCCCTTTTCCCATTTCTCTCCGGCCACCTGCCGGATATAGCGCCCGGAGACGGGCCAGTTCTGATAGTCCCCATCCACGTAGGTCTTGACGACGGCCTCGAATTTGTAAAAACTCGAGAAGCGATTGACGTATTCCCATATTTTTTCGGAATTCGTCCGAAAATAATGTGGGCCATAGGTATGGACGCGGATACCACTGGGATGGGCCTGATCGTGAACATTCCCGCCAACATGGCCGCGTTTTTCCAGGACCAGGACCTCGCGCCCCGCGTCTTTGAGGAGACGCGCAATCGTGGCTCCTGTCAAACCGGACCCGACTATCAGATAATCTACCTTCAACTCTTAACCCCTCTCAGGTTTCACGCTGTGAACCGGGTCAACCGCCCTTTTTTCCGGACCGGCAGGTCCGATTCAAAATGAATTTCGTCACATCTGCTTTGACTGAACAACCCTCATCCGCTCTATTACCCGGTCCGCAACAGCCTTCCAGGCGCACGAAGTCCTTGCCCGCTCCAGAGCGCGGGCGGCACCTCAAGCGAGCCGGCCGAACGGAGAGCGCTCTGCGCATTTCGGGACTCCTCCCGCAGTGCATTGGACCTCGATTTCCCGGACAGCATGCGCTCATATGCCCAAAAGGTCAGTTCGGCTGTTCGCTTCCAGGTAAAATTCGTTTCCACATGCCCGGCAAGATCCGCCCAGCGCTCTTTTTCGGACAGGGAGGATTGTCTGGCAAGCAAGACCGCTTTGACAATGGATCCGGGATCGTTCGGGCTACAGTAAAACGGCCCGTCCCCAAAGTATTCGAACTCCGAGGAGCGGTTGCTCACCACCATCGCGCATTCCGAAACCGCCGCCTCGAGGTTTGACAATGCCGCGCCTTCGGCGAAACTCGGCAGCACGTGCACCGACGCGGCCTTATAGGCGGAGGCAACCAGCTCCTGGCTGAGCCTGCCCGTATAGATGACTTGCCCGCCTCCCTCTTTTTTGCAGACCTCCAGGTAATCCTGCTCGTAAGAAGGCCCGATCAGGACGAGCGGCAGCGCTGTTCCCTTTAAGGCCTCTATCAGCATGAGCTGATTCTTTCTGCGGTCCACTGCGCCCACGCAAAGTATAAAATCCTCAACTCCAAAACGGGTGGCAAAATCCCCCCGGGATGCATTGCGAAACTGCTGCGCATCGACTCCATGCGGGGTGACCGTGAAGCCAACGCAAGGGTCTCCGAGAATTTGACTCAATTTTTGAATTTCGCTGCGACTGGCCAGGCACACATGATCGACGCACGCCAGCATCTCTTTCAAAACCTGGTGAAATCCCGTATAGAGCTCATTTGGCTTCCATCGGCCCAGGCCGTTTATTTCCAATGTCCCGGCGGCAAGAGCATTCAATATCTTTTCTCTTTCGGCCGGAGCGTTTTCTTGCTTATAAACGAGTTCGAAAACCAGGTTGGCCCAGGCGCATTCGCACCAGTGCAGATAAAAGGGGGACCATACGACCGGAATGCCGCTCCGGCGAAGATGCTTCAATTGTGCAAGCGCTGTCGGCGGCGACCAGATATTGAACACGTGGGCTAAGTCAAAACCCTCTGTTTTCGGGTATTGATCGTAGGTAATTTCCACCTGCACACCGAGGTCTTTCACGGCGTTGCAGGTGTTGACCATTACACCGGCGGCACCCCCGTTTTTGTCCACATCCGAACGATAAACGAACAAAATCCGCAACGGCCTTCTTGACATAAAAGGGAAACTCCCGAGAAAGAAATCCATAAGCCGGGCAGGTGGAGTTCAATTTTAGTGCCATGTTCCAAAGCCGGGTATTTGGAGTGTCCAATTTTTCCACAAGAAGGCGGGCATACGGCTGTATGTACTTCCGGACGTTTGTGCCTATGCGGAAACGTGCCGGTGATCCAGGACGGATGGATTTCAGGTCCCCTTGCCTAAAGGGGGATATGGGATATCGCAACGATGACGGACATGTCAAAATAATAACGCGAGGCCGATTTGTTGCTTCCCCACCGGACATGGTTCCCGAATCTCGCAGAATCGGCGGAAGGCTTCACTGGGTACACAGGGGCTGTACAGTCTGTCAAAAAGCTCGAATTGTTTGCCTGAGAAATCAGGTACACCGGCATGAAACGGCTCGTCTCAAACAAAAATCTCCAAATATTTTTGTTAGCCGCCGTTTACATTATGCTCCGCATCTTCCAGACCTGCGGATGGGTTTTGACCGGAGTGCATCGATCCGTTCGAAAAGATGTTTTGCGACAGCGCCCCAGGCAAATTTCGTCCTTGCCTGATCGAGGGCCCGCAGCGCCTTAGCCGCAGCATCCTCCGGGCACGAACGGACATGGCGCAGTATTTCGGCAAGCGCCGCAGGGTCAGGTTCCAGCACCCAACCGGGCCCACCGGCAAACTTGATCTGCTTGTGAAAGAACCCCTTGAGTTCCGCAGGAATGAGAAATGCCGTATCCCGCGAACAGAAATCGTCGGTTGCGCCTCCTTCGGTAACGGCTACCGGAAGACCACAGGCCATGGCCTCAAGGACCGGCAGGGTGAAGCCTTCCCCGCGATAGGAGTGCACCAGGCAGTCGCAGCCCGTGAAAAGTCCGGCCATCTGCTCTTCAGTGAGCATCTCCGTAATATGGATGACTTCGGGAGCGCACGGGTCGTTCTGCATCTGCCGGATGAGGCTGTCCGATCCCATTCCCTGGTAGAAATTAGACTTGCCGATTTCCTTTATTACGAGCGTAACATCGTCGGTTTTCGAAAAAGCGCCTCGGTACGCCTGGAGCAGTACATCCAGCCCCTTTCTCCAGATCAGCCCTCCGACGAAAAGAAACTTGAACCTTTTTCTTGTCGGAACCGGCCAGGGTTTTGCCTGAGGATTGAAAATCGCTGTGTTTACGCCGTTTGGCACCACCTTCACCAGATCCGATGGGACGCCGCTTGCTATATAGGATTTCATGACGTACCTGCTCGGGACCCAGATTTCGTCCACCAGCCTCGACATGGGATCGACCCATTCAACCGGTAACCGGCCGTATTCCCAAGGCTGGATCATGACCCAGCGGCCCTCGGGAGGGGGGTTGAAATCGGGAGGGAAATGGTGCCGAACGTGAACGTCGGCCGGCCGCGAAAGAGGCGCACCCACACGATCGGCAATCTTGTGGAAGCGGGGATCTTCTTCCGCACCGAATTCTTCGGGCACAAATTTCATGATCGAGACTTCGTGTCCCTCGTCTATAAGCTTGAGGCACAATTCCCTGTTGATAAGGGCTAGCGAGTGCCAGGCAAACTGGAGTCCCTCCCAGCGAACGCAAAATCTGCCGTTTGTGCCTGCTTTCGTTGTGTTCCGGACCCTTGCGGCGGCCGGGTGAAGAAGATTCGAAGAGATTTCCCGGATTCTGGCGGCTGCCAGCCCAGCGCCCTTTTCCCAGCTCCAGCGGGACTCAATGTCCTGCCTTGCCTTTTGCGCCTTTCTTGTGGCCTCTTGCCGGTTTGAAAAAACGTGTTTCATAAGAAATGATGTATGTTCCGTGGAAGGACCGGCCCACAAATGCCCCTTATAGAAAGGCAGCTCCATTCTTTCGTCAACCGGTTCGAGGCCTTTCGTCTCGATCAGATAGGAGTTCTGCTCGTTCATGAAGTCGAGATTTCCGCCCCACCGGGTCCCAATTACGGGAATTCCGCAGGACATTGCCTGCATGTAAGGGTGGCCCCAGCCCTCGCCACGGGAGGGAAGAACGAAAGCGTCCGCCGCAGCGTATAGAGCCGGCATTCGTGATTCCGGGACCTGCCCGCGCAATATGATTATGGGCGCGACATCATCTTTCGAGCGCCCTACGGACCTCAGGAAGTTCGCTACCCGCGCTTCGACTTCCGGCCCTGTGCCCCTCACGTGATCGGATCGCAGGATGAGGCACACGTCGTCACCGGGTGAAAAAGACTCCGCCCAGGCTTTCAAAAGCATGTCCCAACCCTTGCGGTATGTCCACTCGAAAATCGAAAGGAAGGCGAAGCCCCGGCGACCCGGCACAGGAACCGGCTGAAAGCCGGGCCGGTAAAAGTTGTAATCGATCCCATCCGGAATAATAAAAAGTGGGACAGTGACGCCGCTTTTGCGGAAACTCTCCGCATTGAATTCCGTGAGGACCCAAACTTCATCCATCAGGTTGCACCGGGAAACCCATTCGGCGCTCAGCCGGTCGGTTTCGAAAATCGTCCTTCCAACATTATAGACTGCTCTGGGGTCTCTTTCGAAGGCATATGCCGGCATGTTGAGGACCGAAATATAGGGTGAATCCGGCAGCTTGACCCTGGAAGCCAGCGCCTTGAGTTCGTAGCGGTCCATGCCGGACACGAACCCCTCATCGTAATTTCCTGCGGGCCTTAAATAAACCGGGATATCCTGAGCCATGTTCATGACGAATTTTCGCGATTCGAGGGCGATCCCGCTCGAGTTGAAGGCTGGTCCGCTCCAGACTACTGGAATCTCCGGTTGCCGGGAATTTGCCTGGATTGGCATGTCAACCTCGCTCCTCAAATGTAATGAATAGTGGTGACTTGCTTGCCGCTCTCGTCAATTTTTTGGCCATAAGCCGTTCCTATCAGGGTGATGAAAAAGGATTGCAATTCCCACATCAGGGTGAAAAACCCTATAGACGTCACCCCGGCGAAAGAGACTGTGCCGTAAACGTAATATTTTTCGTATTTCCCCCCTTTCCCAAAGGGGGGCAGGGGGGATTGTGATTCTCCGATACTACATAAGCACTTAAAATCCCCCTCGATCCCCCTTTACAAAAGGGGGAAGCAAAACCCGGTCCCGTGGGATTTGCCCGGGCTTTACTGAATTGCGACACAGTCTCGAAAGCCGGGGGCCAGTGTCTTTTGCTTTAAAATCAATTAGTTGGTAAAAAGCCTGGATTCCGGCTTCCGCCGGAATGTCGAAATCATTAGCAATTTTCAGGCATTTCTCCCACCAGAAAACCCTTTTTCATCACCCTGCTATATTTCATGGGCAGGCTCAGCAGTACTTTCACAACAAAACTGTTCTTCAATAGAAATGCCGGCCCGATCAAGTCTAATCAACTTCCATGCCATCCGAAGACATCCGGGCATTCCAAGCGAAAAACGGCGGCGGATTGCGATTTACTGGGGAAGGAACCGATATTTGGAGTTTCTTGCCGTTAAAAGGCAGTCGCCAAAATATCGCACGCGGGAAAATTCTCGGTGCAAAAGGACGGCCATAGATAGGAGAGCTTCCAGTCGCCCTACTCGCCCTCTTCAACTGACCCGTTTTCCCCGAGATGTTTGTATTCGATCAGGTCGTCTCTGTATTCCACGCCGTATATGAACAGCATTATCATGGCGAAACTGAGGATGAGCGGTCCATACAGGATGCCTTTCAACCCAAAATACTGAACTCCGCCGAGTATGGCCAGTAAGATATAGAAGGGGGGCATCTTGGATTTACCCTTCATAAGAAAGGGACGGACCAAATTTTCGATGATTCCACTCAGCGATATCGACCAGACCGCTAGAAAAAAGGCTGATTTGACCTGGCCCAGCAAAACGAGATAGAGCGCGATGGGGACCCAGATGAGATAAGTACCTACAAGCGGAATAAGGGAGGCAAAACCAGTCATGGTTCCCCAGAAAAGTCCCGGGAAATGCAGGATCTCAAAGGCGATTCCTCCCACCAGTCCCTGACAGATCGCAGTAAGAAATGTGCCCAGGAGTACAGATTTGGCAACCACCCTGATGCCGTTGATAATCCGGTCTTCCTGCTCGGCCCTGAGAGGTAAGTAAGCCCGGATGCCGCTCACCATTTCCCTGCCGTCCCGCACCAGGTAGAAGGCGATGAAAATCATCACGAAAAAGTGCACAACCAAACTCGCCATATTACCCAGTATGGAAGCGACTTTCCCCAGCAGAAACTGCCCCAAGTCCCTGCTCAGATAGAGCAGATCGTTGGCGATATCCGCCTTGCTTACCTCAAGAAAAGGAAACCGCTCCTGCAGTTTGGCCAGATACTCGCTGATCCGGGGGTCCTGGACAAGCTGCTGTAATTTGCCGGCCCGGACCCAGTCGTTGGTCCTGTTTGCCGTATCAAGTCCCTGCGCCACCAGGGTGGAAGTGAAAACAAAAACGGGGATTGCTATCACGAAAGTTATTATTAGAGCGATTATCAGGGCCGCCAGGTTTTTGCGCCCATTGAGGCGCCGATCGAGGTAAATCTGCAGGGGACTGAAAAATGTGGCCAGGATAATCGCCAGGATGAGTGTATCTATGAATGGCAAGAGAATTAGATATCCCAGGTATAAAGAGACAGCGAGCACGACGAGCAGAAATACCCTGTAGCCCTTTATTCGCCCGGCCCTTTGTTGTGCCTTGTCAGTATCCTCCATACCAATCGGCTCCATGCTCATTTACCGCAGACGCAGAGGGAAAACCACCTTGACAGGATTAACAGGATTTAAAGGATTGAAAAATACCCCATGACTCCTAATCTGTTCCGAAAAGTTTTGGTGGGCTGCGCTCCGCTTAGCCCACCCATGTATCTTTTGGTTCAGGGCGTCCCGGAGGGACATTAGTTACTGCGGTGGACTGCTGACGCCTTCCGGCTCGATTGGGCCGCACTTGAGGTGTCCCCCAGTTCGCGATAGAGATCCGATTCGAGCAAGAAGACTTCCTTCAGTTTCGCAGGTTGTTTCTGAAAGAGGAGTTCGGCCTTCTTTGCGAATTCCAGGGCTTTGAGTTTTTCTCCCTTTTGTTTCCATGCCCTGGCAAGCACAATGAAAGCTTCACCGTTGCGGGCGTCTATCCTGACGGCCTTCTCGAGTGTCCGGATTGCGGCGTCCGGTTTTCCCCTCTCCAATTGCCCCCTGGCTTGACTGACTTGTTGCATCGAAGCCTGGCGTTGAGGCGATTTTGACGCTTCCTGTTTTTTCAATTTCTCCGGATACTGTTTATTTGCGGCCGTTGGCGCCGGTTGAGCCCCTGACTTCTTTGGCGCCGGAGGCGGAGCAGGCGGAGGTGAGGAGGGCGTCTGTTGACTCATAACCTCAGGAGCTTGCGCTGCGGGCGGGACCTGCTGAACGAGAGGCGCAACGGGCTGCGGCGCTGTGTAAGAGAGCGAGCCTGGAGGGGAAGAGTATTCGGGGGGTATAAGGACTTCTTTTCGCTCGCACCCGCAAAAGGCGATGGCCGTGAACAGGATAATCAGCATTCCCTGCCAGTATCGCCTCCGGCCCCGCCGTTGAGCTGCGGGCGGCGCCTCAGTTTTTGAAGTTTTTCTGTAACCACGCATAGACTAAGTTCGCTTTTTCAGCAATATATTGCCCTGAGTCCATCTTCACTATTTTATTATCTGTTATGAATAGTGCAATAACCATTCGGCCTGCTTTCGGATAAAAAATCCTCCAGCTTGCGTTCTTTACAGTGGGCAGTCGCCAGTTGACCGGAATCCGGGCAAATCATTTCCTCAACGATTCCGGGCGGCACATCGAACTCTTGAGGTTGAATCCACGGCCGCATCAGGTTCATAAACCGCGTCCAGATAATCGCCGCGCCCTGCGCCCCGGTAAAACCAGTGGGGCTGTTGTCGTCATATCCTACCCAGACCAGGGCCAGCAGATCCGTCGTATATCCGACGAACCAGGAGTCCCGGAACTCGCTTGTCGTGCCAGTCTCACCTGCACACCTGAAGTCAACCCCCAGTCGTTTCAGCCCCTTGGCCGTCCCTCTTTCCACCACCCCCTCAAGAAGGCTTGTTATGAGAAAGGCTTTTGCAGGAGAGGTCACGGAAGAAAAGTCGATATGCCTCCGCTCAAGAACGTCTCCATTCTCTGCCACGATCTCCTTGAGGCTGAGCAGAAAAGGCTTTTGCCCGTCATTGCCCAGAACCGCATATGCCCTGGCGAGTTCCATGGGGGTCAGCAGGAAGGAACCCAACGCAAGCGACGCCAGATCTCCGGGCGGCGATTCGATACCGAAACTCTTGAGTGTCCCGATTATTTCATTCAGGCCGGTCTCGACGGCAAGGTTTACCGTTGCGGCAGTGAGCGACTGCTCGAGGGCGTCGCGGAAAGCGACTTTCCCCCGATACCTGCCGTCGTAGTTTCTTGGGGTCCACGAGACGCCATTAAGTTCGTAGGCCACAGGCAGATCGAAGAGCCAGTCGCTGAGTTTAAAGCGATCGAGCGCAGCAAGATAAATGAACGGTTCGATAGCGGACCCGGGTTGGTAGCGTCCCTTAAGAGCCCTGTTGAAGCTGCTCTCAGCATAGTCTCTTCCCCCAACCAAAGCATAGAGTTCCCCCGTTTTGGACTGCACGGCGATCAAAACCGCCTGGAGCCGCCGAGAGGGTTTGGATTGATCCGGGTCTGATCCTTCGCCGCTCACATTCTCAATTTCAGCAAGGCCATCACGGATCGCCGTTTCGGCGGCAGCGGCCATTTCAGGCTGAAGGGTCGTATAGATAGCCAGTCCTTGCGAGGCGAGCGTCTCCGGAGCGTAAAGCTCCTGGGCCTGCATGCGCACATAGTCCACAAAATACGGGGCTATGCGGGCGGAAGTGGATGCGGGCGCCATCCTTAAGACTTCCAGAAGCGCTGAGTCATATTCGGAGAGCGAAATTTTGCGAAGCGCGAGCATCTGCTTCAAAACCAGGTTTCTGCGCTCCAGGGCGGCCCGACGGTTCACAAGCGGTGAATAACTGTTGGGCCCTCTTATCATCCCTGCAAGAGTGGCGGCCTCCGAAAGGGTCAGGTCCTCGACGTTGCGCCCGAAGTAATATGCGGAGGCTTCGCCAATTCCGTGGATAGCAACACTGCCTACTTGTCCCATGTAGATTTCATTCAGATACATCTCCATTATGTCATCTTTTTTGTAAAGGGCTTCCAGGATAAGAGACATGGAGAATTCCACGAATTTTCTACGGAAATTGCGTTCGGATTCTAAAAAGTAGTTTTTCACGAGCTGCTGGGTAATCGTGGAGCCGCCCTGAACGACTCGGCCCGCTCTGAAATCGGCAAGCATCGCCCGAAGTATTCCGAAAAGGTCAATCCCGCCGTGTTCGTAAAAGCGGTGGTCCTCAATCGCCACCACAGCATCTATCAAATGCTGCGGGACCTGCCGGATATCGATGAGCATCCTGCTTTCGCCTTCGGGCCCATAGAGGCGAGCTATTTCCATCGGCTCGAGTTCAAGGAACGAAATCTCTTCTTTCGGACTTTGTATGGCAGCGATCCTGTTTTGCTCAAAATCGAATTCAACGAGCTGTGACGGCAGAAAGACGCCAGGGAACTGGAAATCCCTCAGGTGCGCAACCAGAGAGTTGCCCGAAGATCTAAACTCGCCGGCGAGCACCGGTTCTTTTGAGGCCTCTTTATAGCGGCGCTCCTCAAGCATATGCCTGAGCTGGCCAATCGAAAGCGCCTGGCCGCGATAGACGGGCACATTTGAGGAAAAAACCCGCGCCGGCACGCTCCACCGTCTCGAAGAAAAGCGGTTCTTAATTTCGTTGTAAAGATAATATGAGAAGCTTG
This sequence comes from Syntrophobacteraceae bacterium, assembly GCA_049515795.1. Taxonomy (GTDB): domain Bacteria; phylum Desulfobacterota; class Syntrophobacteria; order Syntrophobacterales; family Syntrophobacteraceae; genus SbD1. The sequence goes on along the minus strand of JBEKTT010000059.1, from coordinate 4,966 downwards.
CGGCAAAAAGAACGGAAAAGAGGACGAACAGGGAAAGACCCCACAGTATGTATCTGCGCCGCATCGGTTTCTTAAGAAAAAGATTCATTTGGAGAATCTCAGTTTTCTATCGAACCTTACAATGCATTCCAGATGCGGCGTATGTGGAAAAAGATCGATTGGCTGTACCTCTTTTATGTTGTATGCCCCCAGAAGAAGGGCCGCATCCCTGGCCAGACTTGCCGGGTTGCATGAGACGGCAATAATTCGCCCCGGCAGGACCTCAAGCAGGGTTTGGGTCACTTTCGGATGCATCCCCGCCCTGGGAGGATCCACTATCACAACGTCCGGATGTCCCATCTGCGAAGCCTTGCCTATCATGTCCTTCAAATCGCCCGCCAAAAAGCAACAGTTGCCGATTGCATTGATCCGGCAATTCTCGCGCGCATCATGTACGGCATCCTCGACCAGTTCGATTCCAACAACGCTTCTTACACGCGAAGCGATATATAGCCCGATGCTTCCCGTTCCGCAATAGAGATCCCAGACCTTTTCGGTTCCCTCGAAGCCGGCAAGCCGGCTGATCGTTTCGTAGAGCTTCTGCGCCCCCAGGGTATTGGTCTGAAAAAAGGAGTGAGCGGATACCTGGAAACGAAGCTCTCCAAGCCTTTCTTCGATGAACCCCGGACCGAACAGTGTGCGGCTCGAATCTCCAATGGCAACCTGAGAATTTTTATCATTTATGGAATGGACCAGGGTCGTAACTCGTGGGAATCTCGACCGGAGATGATCTGAAAGCCTGTCCACACTGCTGTCTGCCCGTGGGTTTCCGGAAGTGATGAGATGGATTAGAATCTGGCCGGTACTCTTTGCCTCCCTTATGACCAGAAAACGCCAAAAGCCCTGGTGAGTGCGAATGCTGTAGGCCGCAAGGCCGCTTTTCACCGCCCATTGGCGGACTTCCCGCAGGATGGCGGCGGCCTCAAGTGACTGGAGAAAACAGGTATCAATATTTAATACCTTGTCGAAAAGCCCCCTTATGTGGAGGCCGAGTGCGAAAAGGGACTCCCGTCCGAATTCCCGGTCAAGTTCTTCGGCAAGAAGCCAACGCCTCTCCGAAAAGGTAAATTCCATTTTATTTCTATAGTGCAGCTTTTCAGGGGAGGCAATGATCGGCCCAACTTCGGTTTCGCCTGCCCCGGCAATATGCTGGAGGCACTCTACAACGTGGGCTCTTTTCCAGAAAAGCTGAACCTCATATGAGATATCCTGCCAGTGGCACCCTCCGCAAATCCCGAAATGCGGGCAAACAGGCACCCTATAGCCGGGCGATTGGGTCAGCGTCTCGATTACCCTCGCCTCGGCGTAATTTCGCTTCTTCCTTGTTATGAGGGCTTTCACCGTCTGCCCGGGAACGGCCCGGTCAATGAAAACCACAAACCCGCCCACTTTGGCTACTGCTTTGCCCCCAAATGCGAGCTTCTCAACCTGAAGCTCGATATCCGTTCCTTTGATTATCTTTTCCACTATTCTCCTGATGGAAACGAATCACTTCTCTGCACGATTATGGGCATGTCCGGACGCAGAGCTTCACATTTCCTCGAAAGTTCCACTCAGGTAATTACAGGCATGGTCAAAGAGATAAAGGCCCTTCATATCCTTGAAATGAGCCATGGTGCAACGAGACTTGTTGTAAATATCAAGGGCATAATTATATGCTTCTCACTCAGCTCAGGCAACCCGACCTTGACCCACCGCACAAATTTGGGATATTCTTTCTAAACTATAACATCTGCTAAAGGAGCGCCGAGGCGTGATTGCCATACTCGACTACAAAGCGGGGAACCTGACCAGCGTGAAGCGGGCACTGGACCATCTTGGATTTCAATGCCGGATCACCAACTCCCATGATGAAATCCGTAAGGCGGATAAGGTGGTCTTCCCCGGAGTCGGGGCCGCCGGGAAATCCATGGAAAGCTTGAGGGAGCTTGGGCTTGATAAGCTGCTTTGGGAACTCTTCGGCGCTGGAGTGCCCATCCTGGGCATTTGCGTTGGGCTTCAGGTACTTTTTGATGTCAGCCAGGAAAACCAAACCACTTGCCTTGGAATTCTTCCGGGTGAAGTACGAAAGTTCCCCGAAAATATATCGTCTGAAGCAGGGGATTTTCTGAAGATTCCGCATATGGGCTGGAATTCGGTTAGATTTGAGAAAGATCACGCCGTTTTTCGCGATATTCCTGCGGAAAGCGAGTTTTATTTCGTTCACAGCTACTATCCGCAACCTGCAAACGAGGACCTATCTGCGGGGATGACCGAATATGGGATGACTTTCACATCTGCCGTGGCCTTGCGAAATCTTGTCGCCGTTCAGTTTCATCCCGAAAAAAGCGGCAAGCCGGGGTTGCGGCTCCTTGACAATTTCTGCCGCTGGGACGGCGTTTCATAAAACGGGGGCTTCCATGCTCAGCAAACGCATTATACCTTGCCTCGACGTTCGGGACGGCAGGACTACCAAGGGGATCAAATTCAGGGACAATATCGATATAGGCGATCCGGTGCAGATGGGCCGTTACTATTACGAACAGGGCGCCGATGAGATAGTGTTCTATGACATCACGGCATCGAGCGAGAGGCGCCCTATTATGCTGGATGTAGTAAGGCGGGTGGCGGAGACCATTTTTATTCCGTTTTCGGTCGGGGGCGGGATTCGCACTCTCGAGGACATGCGCGGCGTACTGCTGGCCGGGGCAGAAAAAGTCAGTGTAAACTCCGCCGCTGTGCTCAATCCGGACATCATCCGGCAGGGGGCGCAAGCCTTTGGCAATCAGTGCATTGTCCTGGGAATGGACGTAAAGAAGGTCCAGATCTCAGAGCAGACTCCCTCCGGTTACGAAATCGTCATAAACGGCGGCCGGACCTCTATGGGAATAGATGCGCTGTGGTGGGCCAGGGAGGCTGAAAGGCTCGGCGCAGGCGAGATTTGCCTGAATTCGATAGACGCGGACGGCACTCAGACCGGCTATGAACTTGAACTGACCCGGCTGATTTCCACCAATGTTCGCATTCCTGTGATCGCATCCGGGGGCGCCGGAGAACCTCGACACCTGCTGGACGTGCTCAATCAGGGCTGCGCCGACGCGGCGCTGATCGCCTCGATGGTTCACTACGGGACCTATACCATTGAACAGATAAAGGGTTTTCTATCACAAAATGGGGTCAGAGTGCGCCGTTGCTGGTGATAAGAGTTTTTTCACGCGACGCGAAGAGATGATGCGGCGATCAATGGTCCACTGCTTCAGCCGGTCCTTCGGCCGCTGTTTGCACCAGCTTCTCGGCCCAGGAATAGGTAAGCGTCACGATATTCGCAGCCTCATGCTTTGAAATGACGTTGATCTCCATAAGGCTTTAAGGTCCCGGGTGGCGATACGGAGCGAACGCTGCGCTTCCTCAATGTGGGGCTTCATATATCGTCCGTCCTTCCTTGCGCGCCCAGTAGAGCAACGTTCCGGCCACGCGGCTGCGCCGCTCATATTCTGCTTCCGAATATACCAGCACATCCACGCCGGCCCCCACGGCGCCGATCAGTTGGCGCAGGCGGACCATTTCTTCCCCGCGGTTGGTTTCTCGCGGCTGGATGACCATAATATCAAGGTCGGAATCTTCATCGGCCTCGTCGCGCCCGTAAGAGCCAAACAAGATCACTCGGCAGGTCTCTGTGGCCGCCACGATGCGTTTGACAATCTCTTGCAGAGTTTGCTCGTCAATCATCACCCCACCCTTCGCGTAAACAGCAATCCGGCCTTAGCCGGAAGGAGTGGTGAGAAACCAAATTCCCAAATTCGTCAATATCAAAATCGCCAAATTCAATTATACCACAGAGCGATTTGGCTTTGCAAAACAGCATCCGAAGGTGGCAATAGAAACGGTAAACTGAATCTGTAATGAAACCGGGGAAGCGGAACGGTCCGCTTCCCCGTGAGGTGCTCGCACTCATTGCTGAAGGGCGCTTACAGTCGGCGCCTCCTGTTCATCTCTTCTTCACACTGGAAAGAGCCGATGCGAAAGCATCTTTAGCGATCGCACCCATTTCTCCCAGGTTTTCCACCACTGTTATTCCGGCTTCGCGCATGGCCTTGATCTTGCCCTGCGCCGTCCCGCTCGATCCGCTGATGATCGCGCCCGCATGGCCCATACGCCGCCCCGGAGGAGCGGTCAGCCCTGCGATGAAGCCGATTACCGGCTTGGTCACGTTTTTCCTGATGAATTCAGAGGCCTCTTCCTCGGCCGATCCCCCAATCTCGCCCACCATTATGATGGCGCGGGTTTCCGGGTCAGACTGGAAGGCCGAAAGACAGTCGATGAAGTTGGTGCCGTTTACCGGGTCTCCGCCAATGCCGATAACGGTGCTCTGGCCCATTCCAAATTGTTGAATCTGGTGCACCGCTTCATAGGTGAGGGTCCCCGAGCGGGATACGATCCCAACATTGCCGACCGAGTGGATGTGGCCCGGTTGAATGCCGATTTTGCACTGGCCCGGAGTAATGATGCCGGGGCAGTTGGGGCCGATCAGCCGGCTGTTGCTCGTCTTCAGGTAGTTCTTGACTTTCAGCATATCCATGACCGGGATGCCTTCGGTGATTGCCACCAGCAGCGGCAAGCCGGCGTCGATCGATTCCATTATGGCGTCAGCGCAAAAAGCCGGCGGCACAAAAACCATCGCGGCGTTGGCGCCCGTTTCCTTTACGGCTTTTGCCACCGTATTGAAAACGGGGATTCCTTCAACGTTCTGGCCGCCTTTGCCCGGGGTTACCCCGGCGACGACGTTGGTTCCGTAGCTCTTGCAATTAAGCGTATGGAACTGGCCTTCGCGGCCGGTAATACCCTGAACCAGAAGCCTTGTATTCCGATCCACCCAAATGCTCATGATATCCTCCTATCCCTTCGCAATCGCTGCAATTTTTTGGGCGGCGTCTGAAACGTCTTTTGC
>JBEKTT010000058.1:0-32988 GCA_049515795.1 Syntrophobacteraceae bacterium | reverse complement strand
TGTTTGCCGCCGGGATGCGTGTCGAGATAAAGCTGGTAAGACTCTACAGTGTTTCCCGCAGCGGCCTCTTGCCAGTGCAGGTCCTCAATCATTGCAACCGCTTCATCTGCGTGTTTGCCGCCGGGATACATGGCGAGATAAAGCTGGTAAGACTTGACAGTGTTTCCCATAGTGGTGTCTTGCCAGTGCAGGTCCTCAATTTTTGCAGCCGCTTCATCTGCGTGTTTGCCACTGGGAAACGTCTCCATATATTGGCGTAATCGGCCTATTCCGTTGATCTCCCCATCCCTCACGGTTTCCTGCCAACTACGCTCATCATAGCGTTCTCTGGCCTCAGCGGTATGACTGCCGTTTGGGAAATATTGCAAATACCTGGCATAGCTGGACCGACTACCCTTCCAGGAAGCAATCCGCCAGTACAATCCATCTCTGGCATAGACAGTTGCCCCTATGATCAACAACAGCGTGACGATTACAATGGCTTTCCTATGCTTCTTTCTTTTCCGCATCGTGAGAAACGCCCCTTAAGTGTAACGAACTGCAAACATCAGCCGTCAAAGCCGTAAACATGCACATTTCGTGTCTTCTTCACAAAATGTCCACCGGGCTTTTCACACACTTGCCTCCCCGGTTCAGAACATGAGTATAAATGATAAGGAAAGAGCCTTTAATGGTATTTAGCTTTGGATTAACATTGCATCGCCGTTTATGATTCGCAGCTAAGACGTGATATTCTACAATAAGTGCTCGCCACTTTAAAGGCCCAATCAAGTCGAACAACCACTGTTGGGCGGTTAACTCAGGCAGATCGACGCAAAATCCAGGTAACAGGCGGCAGGATTCGACTTTTGCCATTACTATAAGCGGCAACGGGTTGTATGTGTCTGCGTAGTCGAAAACTTTTAATAATGCCAATAGCTGTTTTGAGAGGCATAAATATGGCAATCAGAGATACCCGAAGGCGATAACTAATACTGTAAATTCAGTAGCTTATTGGCATATCCGGGCCGAGCGGTTGGGGCCTCTGAGGAGACAAAAACTTGTCGAACTGGTGGAAACACCCTCTTCCCCGTCCGCAAAGCAGGGATGATGTCTCTACCCTTCTCTCCCGGCGAAATTGCCGAAGTTCGGCGGGAGAGAAGCCGCTTAACTGACAATAGAGTGCCTCCTTCATAGATGCATGATATTGCCTTTATGGTCGAGACCATCGAGACCTCTTTGCTGATCATTATGATCTTTATGCTGACGGAGCGATGTAATGTGGGCCGTCCGTCAAGTGAGATTGCACCCATACTCATCGGCCGGACGGTCACGGCGGTCATTGGGGTTCTTGCCCCGCTGACTGAGGCTGGGCTCAATCCGGCATGGGATTTTGGACCCCGATTGTTCGTTTATCTGGCCGGATGGGGCGTGTGCCTATGCCGGGTCCCTCTGGCGGCTTCTTTACGGTTTATGTTCTCGGCCCTCTCACGGGATGGATTTTATCCGCACTGCTTTTCATCAGGGTCCTCCCGCCCCTTGGGAGACAAAGACAGCAACGTGTGTATGCGAGGAAGCCCCCCTGATTTTCGGAAAAGTTCAAAGTATACCCGGCGCGCTGATGCCGAAAGGAGGAAACGAGCCCACCTCGGACAGCATCAAGGTGTTGGTTTTCGATACAACGGCTCCCTGCGCCGGATTCTTGCAGCCGGAAAGGGAAGCTCAGCGGGCGGCGCAGCGATTCCCTGCCGGCCGGGTTGTCGCTGGGAAGCACGACGCATTTTCGGTAGTTGGGAAGGAAAATCAGGTCGGTGTCACACCGACGATAATTGTCGCCGGCCGTAAAGTCGCCTTTGACAAGGCGCTGACCGAAGATCGGATAGCCGAAATTCTCACCACCCTGCTCAGGCGCAATTATGGCGTCTCGTCTGCTTGGCGCGCCCAAACATCGGTTGAGCGGCAAACCGGAGCTGATAACGTACAGTTATATGTTGCTTCAACGTGGATTGGCCTCGCGGTGCAAGCAACTATCGGGGCTTGCTTGATATTGCGCCCGGAACTTCCCGCAGTCCATTCTTTTTCTGTAAAATTCTCTAATTATTGCCGGTTGTTTTGACGATTACTAACATGAGAGGGCCTGTGGATTCCTGATAACCTTTTATTAGAGCGGATTCCTGGGGCGTAAAAAAAATTTTTCTTTTACAAAATTTAATTTGACATGTATGAGGTGAACGTATTATACGCAACAACGTGCAGCGGCTTTTGCCGAAAGGGGCGACGCTTCGGGTTTGGCTTGCTGTAGTTTTGCGTCTTAGCCTGGCTTCTGCTCGAAGGTAACCTTTACCAGGCGGCCTGCGGTTTTGCTGGGGTCCGGCTGATACCGGGGCTGAAAGGAGGTGGTAGAGACGTGGCTGCCCGCATGCGGGCGCAAAGCAGATCCAGTTGGAGGGGCAAGATTCACTGGCCCTGTTTTGAAGAGTGCTAACTTTTTTGTAATTTGAGGGGGAAGAGATGAAAAAATTTATTTTGGCACTGTGTGTATCTATGGCAGTGGTGATGATGGTCACCCCTGTTTTCGCAATGGAGCTGTGGGATCCCCATCTGCGCGGCGTAGACGAAGGATTGGCCGCCGGTGCCCTCCCGCCTCCCGGCTTTTATTTCATTAACACCTTCTACATGATGCCGGGCTTAAATTCGTGGAGCGCAGGGGTAGTAAATAAGGACGCGAAGCTTTTCGTCTTCGTAGAGTCTCCCGTCCTGCTGTGGGCTACCGGAATGAAGTTTCTGGGCGCCGACTATGCAATGGCCATAGCTCAGCCGATCGTCTATACGAACCTGCAGGTTGTCACCCCGCTTGGGACCCTGGCGGGCAATAATTGGGGCACGTTCAATACCCTTCTTGTTCCCTACATTTTGTCGTGGAAACTCCCCTGTGATTGGCACATAAAGACCGCCTTGACCGTTGGTTTGAACGATGGATCGAGCAATCTGTCCAATACTTCTCTGGGTGGGAATCCTGCGAAGATATTTATGGCCCCATCCGCCAACGACTATTATGACTTTATCCCTGAAGTCGGAATAAGCTGGCTGCATAACGGCTGGAATATCAGTGCCGACTTGTTCTTCGCTATTCCGCTCAAAGACTATTATACCAACTATCAGTCGGGAAATCAGTTTTCGGGCGACTACACCATCACCAAAACCATTGGCAAATGGACGTTTGGTCTTGGCGCGGCTTCGTATTATCAGGTGAATAGCGATACGCTTATGGGCGTAAAGGTACCCAACAGTCAGACCCAGATGTATACAGTGGGCCCGATCATTGGCTACAATTTCGGCCCGGTCAGTATGCAGTTTGTTTATAACTTTGCGGTTTCCAGTGATAACCAGTTCGGCGGCGACTGGTGCCTGCTCCGCATGGTAGTTCCCCTTGGGAATCCGTGTAAATAGGTAGAATTAGATCCGAAGGCATGATACGGCTGCGCCCCCGGCTGGGGCGCAGCCGAACCGCTGCACACACGGCGCGCCGCGTTTCACCGCGGCGCGTTGCTTTTCCCGCCAATGCAATCGGCGAAGGTCCGCTTTGAGCCAAACGCCTGCACCCAACCCTGCGCGGCGCCGAGCCGCAATCAAAACCTGTAACAACGTAAAATAAAGGGTTCAATCCGGCAAATGAGTACCTGGCGTCTGGATTTTCGGCGCCCATGTCCAAACTCCGGCGCCGGCTGAACTATTCACCTTTCGGTCCGTGCCGGAGCTTCACGGCGCAAAGCTCGGCATAGGCAGCATCGACCAGGTCCTGCGCGGCGGTTGCACGTTCGTTGAGGGCGCCCACCCCGATGGCTGTCGTGATGAGGATGGCCGTATTGCTTACCCGGTAAGGGGATTTTCTCATGGTGGAGGAAATATAAGGCATGACCTCCCGAGCTTCCTCCTCGGGAAAACCGGGAAGTATTATTAGAAACTCATTGCTCCCGTACCTGCCCATAAAGCAGCCTTCCTTCGGAAGGATGGCTTCCAGGAGCCGCGCCGCATGCTTGAGGATCTCCGTTCCGCTCTCGAACTCATCCCAGTCATGGACGAAATTGAGGTCAACTATCAGTACTGAGAGCGCGCTCCCTGATCGGCGCGCCTTTCTGAACTCTTTCTCCAGGATCGTATGAATCTGAAAAAAATTGAAGAGCCCGGTCAGTTGGTCCTTTACCGCGAACTCACGGACCTTTTCATAGGTAAGGCAATTCTCCATGGATAGAGCTATGTTTATTCCGAGTTGTTCCAGAAGGTCGGTTCCGTCTTCCGGATTATATCTGCCAGGGTCCGGGCTGCCAAGCAGCAAGGCCCCGAACAGAATGTCACCTATCTTTAGCGGGATCAGCGCCCCTGAGCGCAGTGTCTGGCCGCCCTCGGACAACATTGGGGGATAGCCGTTTCTTTCCGTCGAAAAGAGCACCGGCTTGAGCCCGGGTCCGATAAGCGCGTGCCCCGATTCGCCGTCCAGGGGGGAAATCCAGGTTTTTGAATCTATTTCTCGGCTTGTCCCAGGCTCGCTCTGGAAGAGCCTCTCCAGCGCTTCGGGATGCGAAAGGAATAAAACCAGAAGCCCTGTCTGGAACCGGTCTTTTATCTCCCTGAGCAATTCCTCGATGAGCCGGTCCAACTCGCGGGTCCTAAAAAGGATTCGCTCGACCGCCGCAAAATGCCTCCAGATTTTTTCGTTTTCCAGCGCGTTGGCAAGCACCTCGACGAGTTCTTTTCGCAGAGCTTCGTTTTCTTCCCGGAGCCTTTGAACATGGCGGCCCCCGGAAGCAGTGCCGCTGCATGAGGCTGGGACCGTAACGCCGGGCTCCGGCGGTTCCTTTTCCCTACTGCGTTTTGACATCGGGTTCAGCACCTCGTATGATAGATTTATACAATACTCTGCTCGATGTGTGAGCGCGTAGCGCGGAGGCCGACCGCTCATTCTCGACAGCCCGCCCACCCACCCGCGAGACGGGGCGGGAGTGGGAGGCCTCGTATGATAGATTTATACAATACCCTGCTCGAAAAAAGAACCGGCTCTTTCCGCGCAGCCATGCAGACAGTGCAGACAGAAAGTGTGGTGCGTTTGGAGGCGAGCCAAATGTTAAGCGCATCAGAAAGTAAAGTGAAAATGGTGTCAAGGTCCCGCTTCGCGGGGCTTCGCCCTACTTCACTTTGTGAAGTGGGCTTGCCCGGCCTCCCTTCACGGCGTGTGAGCGCGTAGCGCGAAGGCCGACCGCAGGATAGGTCTATCATACGCGATAGGCGGGAGCGGGAGGCCTTGTGAGTAACGGTTAACCTCGTTCGTTCATGTCCAATGCGGATGCCGGAGGCCCGTTAGTGGGGACTTTTTACAGAACGCAGGGCGCGAGGAGATGATAAATGAACCGGCTACCCTAGAATTTGGGCGGTTTGCGGCCGAGCTCGAAGAGTGTGAGCGCTTCGTCAACCGCCCCCAGCGGAGTCTGGGCGGCTATCACCCCTGGGATCTGATACGGTGGCTGAAGCGCCACCACAGCTTTTCCGATTTTTAGCGCAAGCGCTATTTCGGACAGAGTGCCATATCCGCCCCCGATCGCGATCAGCACATCCGCCGTGTGGACGATGATCGAGTTGCGCGCATGCCCCATGTTCGTTGCTATTGGAAAATCAATGAATTCATTTGCATCCGCCGTTTCGGGCCCGGGAAGAATTCCGAGCGTAACGCCGCCGATTTCCTTGGCGCCGCGGGCCGCATCGGTCATGACGCCTCCAAGACCTCCGCAAACCAGGACCGCTCCCTTGCGGGCAACTTCGCGCCCGACCTCCTCGGCAAGCTTCGTCAAATCCGGCCGGCTGGTCCCAGGCCCGACCACCCCTATAATTGGACTGCCGATTTCTATTCTTTCCATCCCCATTTCCCCACCAGGTTCACGAAGCGAACCCCGCCCAGATTAGTTTTTTTGATCCCCTCCGCCACTCGTCTGACCAGAATGAGGTCTTGACCCAATCGGTCGCCGACCGGGACAACCAGTCTGCCACCCATCTTGAGCTGGTCTATGAGCGGCTGCGGAATTTTAGGAGTGCCCGCCGTAACGATAATACCATCGAAGGGCGCGTCGTCCGGCCAGCCAAGCGAACCGTCTCCGACCCGGACAATGATATTCTGATATCCCAGCTTCTGGAGTATGGCATTTGCTCGATACGCAAGCTCCGGATAGCGTTCGACAGAAAAAACCCGGTCCGCCAGTTCGGCAAGTATAGCCGACTGGTAGCCTGATCCCGTTCCTAACTCCAGGACTTTTTCTGCGCCATTGAGTTCCAGGCTTTCCGTCATAAGCGCCACTATGTAAGGCTGGGATATAGTCTGATTTTCGGCGATCGGCAGTGGATGGTCGCTGTAAGCCTGCTCCCGGAGCGCTTCATCCACGAACAGATGCCGCGGCACCCTTCGCATCGCTTCGAGAACCCCCTCATCGTGGACGCCGCGCGCCGCGATCTGGGTTTCCACCATGCGTTCACGGGCCTTCTTGAAGTTCACCATGCCGACATTTCCAGTTTAACAGCCGCTCAACCGGCCTTGCACGATTCGCCGAAAGCAGGGAGACAATGAAGGGTTTTCCAACATTAAAAAGGATAAAGCAAGGAGATTTTAAATGCACTCAGATTCGCGCTCAGAGCAGGTTGGCCCAAGAACAGTACTCGAGGCTGAGCGGATCGGAGATCCCTTCCATCTTACCGAGCGAAATATGGCGAAGTCTTCGCCTGAACCATGTCCCAAAAGCAAGTCGCTCCCGCCCGTTAAAAACCCAGGGCGATACGCATTCCATTTCCGTTTGGACCGGCAGCAGAGGGAAAACCTGCGTCCCGGTATAAATGAAAGCGATGTTGTCCTTCCAGGACGAATCATAGTTTAGGAAAAATTTCATATCCAGGTCTTTAAAAACCCACCGGAATGCCTCCGGGCAGTGATTCTCGTTAAGGGGCCGAAGAGCAAAAAGCGCCTTCTGCGGATAGTCGTTGACAATGATTCCAACGGCGTCGGCACGCTCGGCCCTATGGGAGCCGCCTAAAGATGCGCCGGTGTCGAATATGCCTATCGCTCTGAAAGGCAAGCCGCGCCCGGCCAGATCTTCAAGGGCGAGACCCAGGCTTGGGACCTTGCTATGTGAAGTGTCATCCCAAAGCAGGATCAATGGTTTTCGAATGTTCGCCGATGCCAGTCGAAACAGGCGTTCCAGGTAAGTGACGTCCGCCCGCCTTTGAGATGAGATGAAAAACTTGTCGATCCAGGGCAGGACCAGCGAGGGGATTTTGCCGGAATCGAGCATTCGCTGACCCTGGTTTGCAAGCGCAAAAAGCAAGATGAGACCGTCTACCCAGGTCTTATGAGATTTTTCAATCCACGCTAAGACCTGTTCGGTGGATATGCGCTGGTGAGGGCTAAGCGCTCCCGGCCATTCGTGTTTGTTTGCATTTGCATTCCTGTTGGCAGGTTCCTTCAGCAGAAAGGATTGAGGCCCTTTTATACGTCGTATGATAGGCTTATACAATACCCTGCTCGATGTGTGAGCGCGTAGCGCGGAGGCCGACCGCTCATCTCGACGCTTTCCCTGACCTGTCCATGACCAGAGACGGGGCGCGAGCGGGAGGCCTCCACGGCCACAAGGGCCGTCTTCGGCAGCAATAGGCCCATCGCAGGATGTAAAAAGTGCGCAAATTTGCGAGTGTTCAACCGCACTGGCCGCTTTGGGGGCCAGGAGACGCTCGAACCTCATAGCACAAAGGCCCATAGCTGAAGATATGTCGAACGATTTCCGGATTTCCTGCGCCTCTTTGAGCACCTCTTGGACAAAAAGGCTGGAGAGCGCCGGGGAGGGGAACTGAGCGGCAAAGTCTTCCAATGCCCAACCTCCCGCCGCACCCACAGAGGCGTTATGCCAGCTCAGGACGACCCGGCCTGTTCGACTGCTGACCTCATGTGAAAGCCGCCTGATCTCAGAGAGTTCAACGGCCTGGTTCTCAATGAGTTTTTCCCAGAAAGCAATTTTTCGGCTCCGCTCGCCTCCCCAGTATAGATGCCTCATCGTTTGGGCCGGTGCGTCCCGCTGAGCAATTGCCGCTTTGGAGGCAACAGCCTTTCCATGTATTCTCCATGCCGATTGCACACGTCCGGGCCGTCTAGTGGCTTTTAGGAACCGCAGGTCCCCGAGGGTCGTCTCAAGGCCGTGGTCCGCAAGACTGCAAGCCGCGCCCAAACCCGAGATCAGGCGTTTCCTCAGGATCCTCCACCTTCTCCTGAGTACCTGAGAAGATTGACCTATACCGGGGAATATCCTTTTTACATCGATATGCTCGATGAAAGGGCGTAGCGGAAATCTCTTTTCAAAAAGCCAGGCCGCAAGATTCGGCGGTATTTTGAATAGAAGGCGAATGAAAAATTCATGCGCATCTGAACCACGAAAGGTCCTTCCTGCTGAGGCAAGCAATTCACAGAAAATCTTGAGAAGCGGCTCCGGAATGTCGCACATTCTTATCCGAAATTTATGGAGCCGGGAGGCCATGCTGAGATAATAGCGGTTCAGTTCCACCCCATCCGGATAAAGGAGCAGTTCCAGGGCCTCCTTGCAGGCCGCAGCCGGCTTGAGCGCCTCCAGTGGACTGCCCGGCAATGCTTTAAGCTCGTTCATCATTTGCTCCGCACGCAAAAAAATGAAAAATCCTCCAGACCCAAAACCAGAAAAGGTCAGGAGGATTGATTAATGGCTTGGCAATCACCGGATCGGGCGCAGGGCGCGTGGAAATCTTTTCAGGGCTTTTTTCCGGCTTTTTTGAGCAGCTTCAACGCCTTCTCAGTCTCCATAACCGGTATGATTTCCGCTACGCCCAGATCGGTCCAGCTAAATATGGACGCGGCCAGATGCGCATCGTCTTCAGCTTCGAACAACCGGAACACCCTGTGGCCGGAAACATCGAACCACTCGCCCTTTATCTTAACCCCGACCGACTTGTCCGATCCCATTCCACGTTCGATCACAAGGTTTCTATCCTCGGGAGAGTAGCTGAATATGGCTATAAAAAGCATACGGATCTCCTTTCTGACTTACGGTTTGATTTCCGCCATTATTGCCTCGCATGATAGACTTTAATACAACACTAATGAAAAAAATACCATTCTGCTTGCGCATCCCTGTGGCGATGCACCTCGCGGAGCGCGGAAGGCTGACTGCTCATTCTCGACAGCCCGCCCACCCACCCGCGAGACGGGGCGGGTGCGGGAGGCCTTCAGCAAAATTACAGGATTATTATAGAAGTAGCGAATCGTAAAACGCAAGCGATTTGACTTTGGGCCAGGCAGGAAACCGGCTTGAGTATTAGGATCGGAAACTGGTCTTTTCGACCTGCGATACCGGCTTCCGGCCTCCGTTCAACAACTGCTCACTCACAAGCGAATCCACCCTGTGCGCCTCGGCGATATTTCCCCGTTTGCGGCATCCATCGGTATAAATCCGGCGTTTTTCCTCGAGTATTTTTTCAGCCGCGTGCCGCTGTTCGGGACTGAGCGGCGTTGTGCGAATCAGTTTGACGATAGCCTCTATACGATATTTGTCGAGGTTCGCAATTGTAGCCGAGAGTTGGTCGGGATGACCGCCACGCTTGACAATGAGAGGTTTTTCGACCAGCCCGATGGGAAAACGGCAGCCGATCCGCAGCCAGAGATCGTAGTCTTCACAGGCGGGCAGAGATTCGTCAAAGAGTCCGGCTACATCGAAAACCCTGCGCTGGACTACCACAGCCGAAGGGCTCACAAGGCATCTTTCGAGTAGTAGCGGGAAGCAGTATCCGCTCGGTTTTCTATGATATTTTCGGGCATTGAGGCGCCTGCCGTTTCGGATCCAGATCTCGTCGGTTTGGCACAGAAAGGTTTCGGGGTGATCCGAAAAAAACTTCATCTGTGCGTGAAGTTTGCCGGGGAGCCATAGATCGTCCGAGTCGAGAAATGCGATCCATTCACCACTGGACTTGGAGATGCCCAGGTTTCGGGCCTTGCTGACCCCCGAATGCTCATGGCGGATATAGGCTATCTTTCCGGCCAGGGCTGCAAGTGCCTCTCTGGTGTTGTCCGTTGAGCCGTCATCGACCACTATGATCTCGACATCCTCGGGAACGTCCTTTTGATCGACAACGGAGCGGACAGCCTCAACCAGGAGCTTTGCCCGGTTAAATGTCGGTATTATTACGCTGATCATGACCTGTTCGGCGAAATGATTTCGGCCCGGAGCGCATAAAGATTGACCTCCGGAGCTAAATGGTATAGAGATAAAAGCTGATGCCGGTCAAATGCGGCATACAAGTGCGAGTTGTTGTGGTATAGCAAATTTTGTTGCTCTTTGAAATCGCAAGGTTTCAGGCGCCCTTTATTCCCGGTCTTTGTTTCCGGGGATGTGGTATTTCCCTGGCAATAGAGGATCAAGTTGAGCTGGGTGCAGTCCTTGAATTCCGGTCCGTACGGGATCAGGGATTTTTTTGTTTGAGGCCTCGCGCTCCCGCCCCGTCTCGCGGGTGGGTGGGCTGTCGAGAATGAGCGGTCGGCCTTCGCGCTACGCGCTCACTGTCGCTACGCGAAGCCCCGCGAAGCGAGACCTTTACACCATTGTAGCTTGACTTTCTGATGCGCTGAACATTTGGCTTGCCTTCAAACGCACGCCGTTTAATGTCTGTGCGTTCTGCATGGCGGCGCGCACGGTCGCCGCTCTTATCATGTCAGGCGCATTTTTTTCGAGCAAGGTGTTATATAAGTCTGTCACACGAGGTATTATATAAGTCTATCATACGAGGATATAACATCGAGGTGAAAATAAAGTGATACTGCAATTTCCGCCAAATGGCGCACGGGACCGGCCCGGCTTGGTCGAAGCCGGACGGGAGATAGAACGGGAGAGTTTTCGCATCATCGAAGAAGAGATGGGCCGGCACTCTTTCCCACAAGATCAGTGGCGGATAATCCGTCGAGTTATCCATACGACCGGCGATTTCGAGTATGCCCAGAGGATTCATTTCTCGCCTGGCGCTGTTGACTGCGGAATCGAAGCGCTCAGAAATAGAGCCTGCATCTACGCCGACACGCGGATGATTCGGGCCGGGCTTTCCCCTTGGCGTCTTGCATGGTACTCCAATGAGGTAGTTTGTCCGGCTGAAAATCAGCAGAGCCTGGAACTTGCCGAAAGGGCCGGGGTGACGCGCACGCTTGCAGCGTTCCGGAATTGCGCTTCGAGTCTGGACGGGGCTGTAGTCGCAGTTGGAAACGCACCGACGGCGCTTTTGGAAGTAATCCGCCTGATTGAAGAAGACGGGGTTAGGCCGCGCCTGGTGATAGGGGTCCCCGTCGGGTTCGTGCAGGCCGAAGAGTCGAAGAGCGCTCTCCGAAATGTCGTAAACCAGCCTTCGATAACTGTCCTGGGCAGAAAAGGCGGCAGTTCGGTCGCCGTAGCCATAATCCACGCGCTTCTGGAACTTGCTAAAGCTGGGGAACAAGAATTGCCGAGCTGAATGGGCCACTCATTGTGATATCAATGCCCGGTAATCCGTCTCGATCCGGTAGTAAAAGAGGCAGGCTCCGCTGCGGTTTCAGCACCGGCACGGCTGCCGCCGCTGCAGCCAAAGCCGCCCTGCGCCACCTGATCACCGGCGTCTGCGCCGATGCGGTGGCCGTCCGGCTGCCTTCGGGCGTCTATCTTGCGGTTCCCGTGGCATGGAGCACTACGCAAGGCGGGACTGCATGCGCTTCGGTTATAAAAGACGGCGGAGACGACCCCGATATTACAAATGGAGCAGAGATAAGGGCAACAGTCAGTATTTTGCGCCATGGACCTGAGCAAGCAGGTCGGGCAGAGTGTGACTCGCCGGCAATTTTGCTGGTCGCAGGCAAGGGGGTCGGCCTGGTTACAAAGCCCGGCCTCCCTGTAGCTCCGGGTGAACCGGCCATAAATCCGGTACCCAGGCAAATGCTCTCCGAAAACATTACTCTTGAGCTCATGCGCTCGGAAAATTCCGATTTCGAACCGCTGTTTTTGAATTGCTCCGATATGGCCGTTTCAGCAAGCCGGGGCACCCGGACAGATAAGCCGGCCTTGCACCTGCCGCTTTACGCAAAAACCGGGCCGGTGGAGACTTTCAAACGAGCGAACAATTTCTCGGTCATGGTTGAAATCGAAGTCCCCAGGGGCGAAGAACTTTCCAGGTACACACTCAATCCCCGCCTGGGCATTCTCGGTGGAATCTCCATTCTCGGCACCACCGGCCTCGTCAAACCATTCTCTAATGAAGCCTACGAGCAGACCATCCAGGCTGCTATTTCGGTCGCCGCCTCGAACGATTGCGGCGCGATGGTCCTGAGCACCGGCGGAAAAAGCGAGCGATTCGCAATGGGCCTTCTTCCGGAACTCCCCCCCGAGGCTTTCGTTCAAATCGCCGATTTTTTTTCTTTTGCCGTCAGGAAGGCGCGACTCTACGGTTTTTCCCGTATAATTCACAGCATTTTTTTTGGTAAAGCCATCAAGATGGCCCAGGGACATCCTTATACCCACGCTCATTCAGTGCCGCTCGATCTTGACTTCCTGGCCGGGATAGCTCATAGCTTGGGTCATGATGCCGCTCACTGCCGGGAGTTGGCTTCGGCGAATACCGCGCGGCATGCTCTGGAGATTATTGCAGCCAAGGGCTCATACAATGTCCTGGAATCGGTTGCCCAAAGGGCCGCTCTACAGTCGGCGCGGCTTGCAGGGGAGGGCGCCGGGATCAGGCTGTTTCTTTTCGATTACGACGGCCGCCTGCTTGCTGATGTAAAATGAATGCGATCAATACGGGCTTTTTCAATAGCGGGCATGGCCCACCTCGCAGAGCGTGGAGTTCTAACGTTTTGAAACCAAGTGAGTGGAAACCGCCCGTGATTGCCGCAATTGGAATGGGTACCGGTCCGCAATGCCTGGGGACTTTGGTACTCGAGTGGATCGGTGCGGCGCAAATTTTGGCCGGCGGCCGCAGGCATCTTGAACTCTTCCCGGACCATGCCGGGGAAAAACTTTCGCTCAAGTCCCCTCTCTCAGAGAGCCTGGAAGAAATAGGCAGGATTTCAAAAACAAAGCGCACTGCCGTCCTTTGCTCCGGCGATCCTTTGTTCTTCGGTATTGGGAGGACATTGGCGGACAAATTTGGCAGGGAGCGCCTCGTGGTAATCCCCAATGTCACCAGCGTTCAGACCCTGTGCGCCAGGGTCTGCGAAAGCTGGGATTCAATTGAGGCCGTGAGCTTTCACGGCCTCAAGGGCGGGGCCGGCATTGGGAGCCTCCTCGATATCCTTGACAGAGGCCGCAAGGCCGCCGTAATCACCGACCCTGAGCATAAGCCGCAATGGATCGCACGCGAATTGATCAAATCAGGCCAATGCGAATGCAAGCTCATCATCGGGGAGAACCTGGGGACCCCATCCGAGAAAGTAGGGTCATTTTCGCCTTCGGATGCCGCAGAAACGGAGTTTTCGCCCTTGAACGTCATTCTTATCCAACCTGCCCAACCTGTCGTCAAAACTGATAAGCGGGACACGTCCGGACGGATTTTCGGGTTCGGCGAGGAGGCGTTTGAACGGCAAGCCGGGATGATTACAAAGATGGAAGTGAGAGCGGTGGTCCTTGCTTCACTTCAGCTCGGGCAGGGGCAGGTCCTTTGGGACCTCGGCGCGGCCACAGGCTCGGTCTCCGTGGAAGCCGCCAGGATAGCACGCCTGAAACGGGTCTTGGCGGTCGAAAAAAACCAATCCAGGTATTTAAAACTCCTTCAAAATCTGGAGAAGTTCGGCGCATCAAAGGTGGAGGCCGTGTGCGCAAGGGCCTCCGAGGCGATCGGCGCCTTTCCCGACCCCGATCGGGTCTTCATCGGAGGAAGCGGCAGTGAGCTCGACGCTATCCTTGAGGCCGTAGCCCGGAGGCTCCTTCCGGATGGGAGAGTGGTGCAGACGGTCGTCCTGCTTCAGACGCTCGAAAAGGTGAGCGCCTTTTGGAAGGACAGGGATTTCAAGGTATCCATCGTTCAACTCCAGGTGAACCGCTCAGTTCCTACCGGGAAAGACCTGAGGCTCGAGGCGCTCAATCCTGTCTTCGTCGTGTCGGCCTGGCGGAGTAACTGAGCAGGTCAGGGGGCCATAGGCGCTGCTGTACCTCTCGCAAAATTCCTCCCAACTAAACCTGTGCTCCTGAGTTCCGTAATGTTCAAGGGAAAATGACGCTACGGCGGCACCCATCTGGCATGCGGTATTCCATGGTAGATTCATGGCTCTGCCCTTGAGCACCCCCGCTCGAAAAGCGTCACCCGCTCCGGTCGGATCGAGGACCTTAGGGACAGGGACAGCAGGGATAAGCAACCTGTCGCCTCTGATATCGATCGTAGCCCCTTCCGATCCTTTTGTGGTGATTACCACCTTTGCTGCATTATAGAGATTCTCGATTTCCCAGTCGGTCATCCGGAGAAACAGCGAGAGTTCATAATCATTTGAGATGAAGCAGAGCGCCCCTGAAACAGCTTCCCGCAGTTCATCGCCACTCCAGATATTCAGGCTTTGCCCCGGATCGAAGAAAAAGGGCGCATTGCCAAGCCTGGCTCTTTGCGCCAGATTCATCATGTCCCTTTTGTTGCCCGGCCCTATGAACACTATATCCGAACCATTGAACGATGGAAGGTCCGCCTCGAAGGCCATTGCTCCGGGATTGAACGCAGTTATCTGATTATCATCCAGGTCGGTAGTAATGTATGCGCCGGCGGTATAGATGCCCGGGATCGCCTTTATGTAGGCTGTCGGCAAATTATTTTGAACCAGCCATTGTTCATACCGGGAGAAATCCTCCCCGGCGGCAGCCACAATGAAGGGGGACTCTCCGAGAACGGCCAGGCTATACGCAATGTTGCCAGCCGTCCCTCCGAATTTTTCGACCAGGCTGTTTATGTTGAAGCACACGTTAAGCACGTGAATTTTGTCGGGCAGAATGTGATCGGCAAAACGGCCTGGAAAATCCATGATGCGGTCATAAGCCAGGGAGCCGGAAATAAAAATGGTCATTGCATGCTCCTGTTTGCATAGTTGCTGGACCATACATTATTCTCCAAATTTTGAAAACCCCTGAAGCACACTAAAATCCGGTCTAAGCCAAGCGGACCGGCTCAATCTTCGACGCCTCCCGTAAAACCCCCGTGCCGATCGGGCTTGAAATTTGCCGGTTGCCGATCCGGTTGTAATATGACGCGTCTTTTGGTAGAGTAACTTTCCAATCCCTTCTGCGTCTCCAACGGGGTTTCGCGCTGATACTGCCAGTGCTGATGTTGCTGAATCTTTCCAAAAACTAAAGGAGAAGTCATGAGAGAAGTGGTCATCGTAAGTGGAGCGAGAACTGCGGTCGGAAATTTCATGGGGTCCCTGAAGGACATCCCCGCTGCCCAACTCGGAGCGATTTGCATTCGGGAGAGTTTGAAACGTGCCGGCCTGAAACCCATGGCGACTCAAGATATGGTTTCCTTTGCGCCGGACAAGTTGAAAGGAACAGGTCTGATCGAGTTGGAGCAGAAATACCGCCAATGGGATGATTCACATCGCCAAATCGAGGTCGATGAGGTCATAATGGGCAATGTGGTCCAGGCCGGTCAGGGACAGAATCCGGCCCGTCAGGCCACCATTTATGCCGGTATGCCGAAGGAGACTCCGGCTTTTACCGTCAATAAAGTCTGTGCTTCCGGAATGAAATCCGTTGCCCTGGCTGCTCAGGCAATCGCAGCCGGTGATGCCGAAGTCCTCGTGGCCGGCGGTATGGAAAGCATGAGCCAAATTCCCTACGCCATGCCGAGCCTGCGCGCGGGCGCCCGCATGTTCAATGTGGAGGCCGTAGACCTGATGGTCCATGATGGATTGTGGGAGCTTTATTACGGTTATCACATGGGGGTGACCGCTGAAAACATTTCCGAGAAATACGGGATCAGCCGCGAAGACCAGGACAAACTGTCTTTTGACAGCCATCAGCGAGCCAGAGCGGCAATTGCTTCCGGCATACTCAGGGACGAAATCGTCCCAATCACGGTGCCAAGGCCTAAAGGTGATCCGCTCGTGTTCGAAGTCGACGAGCGCCCGATGGATACAACCCTGGAGAAAATGGCCAAACTGAAGCCGTTTTTCAAAAAAGACGGCACCGTCACGGCGGCCAACGCCTCGGGTGTCAATGATGCAGCCGCTGCGGTCCTTGTAATGTCCAAGGACAAAGCCGATGCGCTGGGGCTAAAGCCCCTGGCCTATATAAAGACGTTTGCGGCAGGCGCCATTGATCCGGCCTACATGGGCTGCGGGGTGATTCCCGCCACCCGGCTGGCTCTAAAAAAGGCGGGATGGACCATAGACCAGGTGGACCTTTTCGAGCTGAATGAGGCCTTTGCATCTCAGGCTCTGGCCTGCATGCGGGAATTGAAGATGGATTGGGCAAAGGTCAATGTCAATGGCGGCGGGATTTCCATCGGTCATCCCGTCGGGTGCACCGGGGCGCGAATCACTTACGCCCTGGCGATGGAAATGAACCGCAGAAATTTACGCAGGGGCCTGGCCACTCTCTGTATCGGCGGGGGGATGGGCTTCGCCATCACTCTGGAAAGAAAATAACCATTCGCGAGGCGGGGCGGCGGGGAGGTAGAGACAGACGCGTAGAGGGGGGGGACACGGAGAGGCGGGCAGGCGGCCCTAAGAGCCGGGAATCCCTTGCCCTATCATGCACCCCGTGAATCTGTCGATGGAATTGCCCGTTGAGGGGTCATCGAGCATTTGCGCGTTATCCGGATCTCACGGACCGGTTCCCCCCTGCCGGCCCGTTTTCGAGCTTGCCCGACAAGTCCAGTAAAGGTTTTGTCTCCCCCTGTCTCAGCCTCAGTCAGGGTTTCCAGTTCCGCGATTCTTTTTTCAATGGTTGCCATTTCGTTTCCTTTTGAGTTCCAAAATTGCCCTTGCAGCCGTAACACGGTGTGCCGCAGTTGCTTCACCGTCCGCCATAACCTCAGCCAAGGTATCAACCTCCCCACTGCAAAGCTGTTGAAGCCGCCTCAACGCCTCTTCCTTCAACTGGCCGCCGGCCCTGTGTTACTCGCCCTGGAACCGTTCGTCTTCACGAAACCATTTACGAGGACGACTGCATGTCAGCCGCGCTCTCAAGGGGCTTTAAAAACATCTCACAGATGTGGTAGATGAGATAGTAAACTGATTTTCGGTTGGAAAAATATCAAGGGCTTGTCCGTAAATAAGCCTCTTAGGGATTGCGCCGGATTTTGGACTGATTTGGTGGCGAAGATTGAGCAAAACCGCAGGCGTAGCTGTGCTACGTCGAGGATTTTGCGATTGAGGAGCGGCCAAAGCCGTCCAAAAGCCGGATGCGAGCGCAAAGGTTTTATTTACGGACAAGCCCCAAATCAAAATCACTACGCGGCTGGACCCGTGGTATCCTCTGCTATCAATTACGCTGGCCACATGCGGGAATTTACGAGGCCTCCCGCTACCGCCCATCGCGTGTGATAGACCTGCCGCGCGGTCGGCCCCCGCGCTACGCGCTCATACGTCGCAAAGGGAGGCCGGCAAGCATGCCTCACTTTGTGAAGCAATGCGAAGCTCGCGAAGCGTGATCTATACACCGGAGGCACTTCACTTTTTGGAAGCGCCTCACATTTGGCTTGCCTCCAACCGCACCACGTTTAGTGTCTGCGCTGTCCGCATGGCTGCGCGGAAAGAGCCGATTCGTTTTTTTGGCAGGGTATTATATAAGTCTATCATGCGAGGCCTCCCGCTCCCGCCCCGTCTCGCGGGTGGGTGGGCTGTCGAGAATGAACGGTCGGCCCCCGCGCTACGCTATCAGTGCTGAGGACTGAGAGTGAAACTCTGACACCTTTGTCACTTTACTTTTTGGTGCGCTTAACATTTGGCTTGCCTCCAACTGCACCACGTTTACGGTCGCCGCTTTTGCTCAGCCCTCAGTCCTCAGTCCTGCTTCTCTGCATGGCTGCGCGGAAAGAGCCGATTCGTTTTTTTGGCAGGGTATTATATAAGTCTATCATACGAGGAGATTGTATGACTGATCAACCGGATGCGTTTTTGGAAGCCCTTGGGTACTCCGAGGAACCTTTCGGCATGTTCTATACCGGCACGGAGCCAGAGAGCGGATTCGTGCCAAAGGAGGGCGCCGCGTTTTCCTACGAGATGGAGGAGAGGGGCGAGATCGATTTTTCTGCGCTCTTTGAGAACTGGTCGTGCGTAATGGGAAATATATGGCTTGCCCGAAAGAAAAAGTCCGCTGCCTATTTCGAAGCCAGGCGCTTCGGGTGCATAGGTGGTTCATTCTACCTCGGCTTCCACAAGCCACAGCTCCAATTCATTGCCCATTACGTCTCAAGCGGCATCCCAGGCCACCTAAATGGTGAACGGTACCTTCCCTCACCGGAGGTGACACGGCGGTTTTTCAATGAACTGTCACCGCGGCCGGCCCCCGCCAGGTTCTGCGTATTCAAACCGCTCAGCCTGTTCAAAGAGAATGAATCGCCGGAAATTGTCACTTTCTTTGCCAGGGGTGAGACGATGGCCGGCTTATGTACTCTTGCCACGTTCGTTACCGAGGATTTCGAAGTAGTTACCTCACCGTTTGGCGCGGGGTGCAGCTATATCGTCACATGGCCCCTGCACTACCTGAAACAAGGCAGGATGAAGGCCGTTATCGGAGGCTGGGACCCGTCGGACAGGAAGTTCATGAAAACCGACGAAATGACCTTTTCCATTCCCTATGAAATGTATCTTCTTTTCCTTGAAAGATGGGAAAAATCTTTTCTGCTGACCGATACCTGGACTGGGGTGAAGAAGAAAATCGCACGAAGCCGGCAAGCATGGGGAGAAGAGTAACATTCGAAGCATGAGATTACCTTCATGAGGAGCCTGTTCTTGGAAATCTTCTCCGCCCCCTGGGAAATTAGAAAAGTGAGGAGAATTTGTTCGCCGGCCTTCACTTCGGTTGAGGGCTCCTGTGTAAAATCATGGCGCCGGCAGACCTGAGGAGTCCGTCTTTATCAAAAATATGCAATGCGCTATATTGGGAATACCGGAAAACAGAGGTCCCGAGCGGAGATAAGGCCCTGCTGCTACGGGCGGGCGGCAAATGACCCCTGCCAGCATTTTTGGGGCCAGACTCCCGGTAAGGAAATTAAATGAAAATCTCCAGAGGAATCTACGGACTTAAAGGACTTAGAAGGTTTGGCGCAATCACCGGTGTACTCGTCAAACACGGGTTTGGCGACATTCTCGAAAGGGTGCTCAGCGTCAGGAAAACACGCTCGGAGGTCCCGGACGGGGAGATATTTGTGCGGAGCGGGTTCCCGTCGGCCCGCCGCATCCGGCTGGCGCTGGAAGAGCTGGGGCCGAGTTTCATAAAGCTTGGCCAACTCATGAGCACCCGGGCCGACATCTTCCCTCATGAATACATAGTTGAATTCAAAAAGCTCCAGGACATGGTGCCTCCGATTTCTTTCGAGGAGGTCAAGGCGGTTATCGAACGAGAGCTCAAACGGCCCATCCTCGAAATCTTCGCCGAATTCGACGAGAAATCCATCGCGGCGGCCTCTGTTGGCCAGGTGCATATAGCAAAGCTGCATTCGGGCGAGAAGGTCGCGGTCAAAATCATTCGCCCCGGAATCGACCGGCGGATAAAAGAGGACCTTCGCCTTATGTATTTTATGGCCGGGAAGGCTGAAAAAGCGCTCGAAATCGGCAGGGTCATCGGTGCAAGGAATCTTGTCCAGGAATTCGAGCGCAATATAACCCGCGAGCTCGATATGATGATCGAGGCCGGAAGCATTGAAAAGTTCGCCGGCAATTTCGAGGAGGTCGAGGAGATCTACATCCCGAAGGTCCACTGGGACTACACGACCAGGTCTGTGCTGGTTATGGAACACATCGAAGGTATAAAGATGGACCAGGTCGAAGAGATCCGCGCGGCTGGAATCGACCCTAAAGAGGTGGCGATGATCGGGTTGCGCTCCTTTTCCCGCCAGCTTATGCTCTACGGCTTTTTCCATGCCGACCCGCACCCCGGAAACACTATAGTCATGTACGACGGGCGGGTCAGCCTCGTGGATTTCGGCATAACCGGTTATCTGGACGAGGAGATGATGCGCCAGATCGCCAACCTCTTTCTGGGATACGCCGAACACGACTATGACATGGTTATGGATGCCCTGATGGACGCAGGGCTGATAAACGAGGATATGGACCTCAAAGCATTCCGGGGCGATCTCAAGGACGTAAGCGAATCGTTCTATGGCCGGTCCCTTCAGCACATCTCGGCAAAAGACGTTTATGACCAACTGATGGATATTGTCCTGAAATATCACATCAGGCTACCAAGAAATCTGCTGCTGCTTCTGAAAACATTTATCCAGACCGAGGCGCTCGGAAAGATACTTGGCAGCGACGCCAGCATCCTCGAGGTGACAAAGCCCTTTGCCAAACAACTCCTCCAGCGCGGCTTAAACACCCAGAGCATCCTGAGAAATCTCGATCGGGAGGGCCGTGCGATGAGCGGGTATGCAAGGAGTATCCCCAAACATCTGAACGACATCCTCAGGCAGACCGCAGCCGGCAGACAGCAGATGGAACTTCGCCTCACCGGCCTGGAGGAGGTGCGGTCCCAAGTGGAGAAAGGCGTAAACCGGCTGACGGTCGGGATCATAATCGCAGCGTCGATCGTTGCCGGCGCGATGATTCTAAATTCCGGCCAGAAAATCATGGAGTTCACCTTTGACTTTCTCGGCCTCCAGACCGTTTCGCTTACTGCAATCCTGGGAGTAAGCGGTTACGCGGTCGCCACCCTTCTTGGAATATGGCTGATTGGTTCCATCGTGAGGTCGGGGAGGCTTTGAAGTTATGGAGGAAAAGATATGGTCACGGCGCTTCTTTTGATCGATATCCAGAACGATTATTTCCCCGGCGGAAACATGGAAGTTTCGGGCAGCGTGCAAGCCGGCCTGCGCGCCCGTGAAGTTCTCGATTTCTTCAGGCAAAGGACAATGCCGGTCATTCATGTCCGTCACATATCTATGCGGGCGGGAGCCACTTTCTTTCTGCCGGGCACCCGGGGGGCCGAAATTCACGAAAACGTGAGGCCTCTTTCCTCAGAAGCCCTCATCGAGAAAAACTATCCGAACAGCTTCCGTGATACACCCCTGCGGCAAATTCTCGAAAAAGAGGGCATCACCCGGCTTGTAATAGCCGGTATGATGACGCACATGTGCGTGGACGCAACGACGCGCGCCGCGTTCGACTATGGCTTTGGCTGTACGCTGGTGCACGATGCCTGCGCGACAAGACAACTCTCGTTTGGAGGCGCAACAGTTCCTGCCGTCCACGTTCAGTCGGCTTTCCTCGCTGCGCTGAACGGACTTTATGCGAGGGTCACCTCCGCCGGTGACTTAATTTCCAGGGAATCTGCAAACGAAGAAAGAAGGTCTTGATTCGTATTTAGTGCCCATCCGCAAACACCGGATGAGATACTTGCAGCTTCCGATTCGGATTTTTTGACCTGAAAGAAAGGCATTTTTCGCCCTGGCAAGGAAATCGAGGGCTTGCGCGGAGGCGTACTCTTCACCCTTCACTCTTCTCCGCCTCCCTCCCAACGCTTGCTTTCAGTACGATTTTTTGTTAGAAATTAAAGTCAGGTTTGCGCCCATAGCTCAGCTGGATAGAGTGCCGGACTACGAATCCGTAGGTCGGGTGTTCGAATCACCCTGGGCGCGTTGCCTAATAAGGGTTTGCGGGTTTCCGTGAATCCTTTTTTTATTCTGGGCGTGAGAGTTGGGCGTGAATCTAAATCAGCGTCGCACCTTTCGCATAAGCCGTCGTTCCCGTATCCGTTTGCGTTTGCCAAGACATCAGTCACCCTGACCGAGCGCTACCGACCATCACTGGGCGACAATTCATGGCACAGGTTGGACTCGGGCTAAACCAAAGTAAATACACGCTTCTACAGCCTAGGAGCAGGACCTTGTAATCATCCGACCTATCCATCGACTTATGCGGAAACCCGCGGTCTGACTATAGGCGCATTACATAGAAGTGCAAGAGCGCGTCATCGCATGAGATCCTCTGCCTTGAGGAATGATCGAAGTTTCTCAACTAACGAATCCCCTTTATATGTTACAGCTTCTTGGGTGAACCAGCCAGACCGATAAGTAAAGATATTCTTGCCAAGAAGTCGGCCAATGATTTTTCGTGGCGGTAAAGTCTCGTAGACATCAATATATGCCGAGATTCGTTTCGACTCTAATTCTGTCCACAGTGCACCTTGATCAACCAAACGACCGGCGCTTGTGTTGATGAATATCGCTTTGTCTTTGAGTAGCGCCAACAGGTCCCTTGAGATGATCCTTGGGGTGGCATATGGAGAAAGGTGAACAGACACGATATCGGATTCAGAGAATAGTTGCTCCAGAGGTTTGAATTTAACATCTTTCACCTGCCTTCCGTCCCTCTTTTGTCTGCTCCAGTATGACACTTCCATTCCGAACACCGAAGCTAGTTCAGCGACACGCTGACCGATAAGACCAAATCCAACAAGTCCCAATTTTTTGCCTTTTAACATTCTCTGAGGAATTTGATCTATGCTAGGAACACGCTTTCCAGTCTTGAGCAGCTCGTATGCCCATGACCCTCGCTTGGTGTCTTGAGCAGTTATAAGTAATTCACGACTAACCGCAAGCATTCCTGCGAGTGTCATTTCAGCCACAGAATCAGTACCATAATCAGGTATATAGTCAACCGTGATTCCATATTCTTTGGCAAGCCCAAGATTAACCCGATGATTCACAAGATTAGTCCAAAATCCAATATAACGAAGCTGAG
Organism: Syntrophobacteraceae bacterium; assembly: GCA_049515795.1. Taxonomy (GTDB): domain Bacteria; phylum Desulfobacterota; class Syntrophobacteria; order Syntrophobacterales; family Syntrophobacteraceae; genus SbD1. Next base: position 10,064 of record JBEKTT010000058.1, on the reverse strand, counting down.
GATTCTCTCTAATGACTTGATCCGGAATATTTGTCCAACATGTGATGATACCATCAGCACCACGAAGGCGCCGGTTAATCTCGAATGTTGTCAGTTCCTCCTGGGCTAACTGTGTCCAACACATTGGCCCCTCGTCTACATCGGCCTCTTTTTCTAAACGTTTCAATATCTCGTGTTGGTTGAGTCCAGCATATTCAACAAGTTCGGCAGTCATTTCTCTGAGTTGCTGCCATTGGTTCTCCAGGAGAATGATACGGTCTAGTACTACTAGTTTGTTAAGTTTTTTCATTTCATAACCCCTGCATTATATTCAGATATTACTATTTAACATCGACAGGCCACCGTCGACTTCAATTGCAGCGCCGTTGATGTAAGAAGAATGTTCACTGAAAAGAAATGCTGCTACTTGAGCTATTTCCTCTGGCCTCGCCAATCGACGAGATGGTATTGCGGACTCCCAAAAGCTCCAAATGTCCTTCATGTTTTGACCTGTCTGTTCAGATAGCGTTCCCGCAAGGCTTCGAGTGAGGGCTGTATCAGTGAAACCTGTCAAGAGGACGTTTATTCTCACACCCTTATTGACATATCGACGGGCAAATGCCCGCGCCTGTGCAACAGATACCATGCGCAAAGTATTGCTAAGGTAGAACTCTTCATCAATCGGTATTCTTGCCGAACATGAACTATTTACCACGACGACTCCTCCGCCCGTTAACGACATCGTTTGACATGCGCGTCTTAGCATCTCATCGGGAAAACGAACGAGACTCTGAAATGCATATGACCATTGAGTTGCTGTCACCTCCTCGGGGAGTGCCATAGCAGGAGACGGGGTGTTAATGAATACCGCCTTCAACTGGCCGCTTCTTTTTTCCAAAATTTCCCAAATAGAATCGATAACGTTTTCAGATGTCAAATCGGAAATGACACCTCCAAGCCACTGGCTGGGATGCACGCGAGTCTCAGATACATTTTTTATCGCATTTTTTAGCCGGTCTGGATCTCGCCCGTTTAGTATAACGCAGTAGCCAGCCTTAAAAAGGAGTTTCGCAACTTCTAGTCCAATCCCACTGGTTGAAGCGGTCACCACTGCCACATGATTGGTATCTGATAGATCTGAGCCGTTCATAAATCTCTATGTCCTATAGTGTTGATGTATTCTTCGACTGCCATGTCACATATATACCTTTATACAGAGCCTGATCCCCATATGGGGAGTCCGGAGGACATTGAGATATCGCTTAGCATCCTGTCAAATGAGTTGGGTCCAAAATAGGTATCGAAATGTTGCATTAAAGAGTGAAGCGCAATTGGGCGTCCTAGAATGTCCACAGTGTATTTACAAACGGATTGCTTTGAGACATGTTTCTTGTCGCCATTTTCAAAATATTGGACAGCTCCATCGAGAAATATGTCCCACTCACCCTTTGTCATAGGAAGGTTTGAAATGGAGTGGCCAGCCACTGCAAAGTTAATCCGCTTCAGACGACTTATTTCGTCTGTTACAATTGCAAGAGGAATGCGCCTTGCTTCTATTTCTTTTGAACGAAAATGCATACGACGTATAGTATGCGTTAATTCTCTTAAGTTACCTGGCCAGCTGTAGCTAGTGAATATATTGGCAGCTGCTTCCTCGAACTCAAATTCATAATTCATTAGGCTGTAGTCACTGACTGACCTAGATATTTTATCTATCCAGCAAGGCATATCCTGAGGCACCTCATTTAAAGGTGGAAGTTTGATTACATACATTGCAAGACGATCGGAAACGTCCTCGCGAAAATCTTTCGATCCCCAGAGCGCTCGATTTGTGGCTCCAATAAAGCAGCAGTGAGCAGCCCATACTTGCCGACTCTCCCAACCAGAAGCCTCATACTCCCCCTCTTGAATAAGCCTAAGAAGCGTATCTTGAACCTCCTTCTGTGCGTCACCGATTTCATCCATAAATAGAGTACCATTCCATGCATTTGGGACACAACCGTAAGACCATTTTGTGTTCTTGTGAGCTTGTGCAGCAAACATTCGCAAGGGAAGTGCGAGCCCCGCAGACCAACTTGGCACGCAGCCTAAATTAATTGCTTCAAAGGGGGGGGACGGAAGACCGGTTGTGGCAGCGTACCACATAGAATGGAGAGCGGATGCGAACCCTTCTTTGCCACTCCCTTTTTCGCCAAGGATAAGTGCGCGAGGGAGGCTTTTATGCGACCTTAGACAATGATCGAACCGCTCGTCTGACTGGGGAATATAATAGGGTCTCGGGTTGCGACCGAAACACCGCGCCTTTTCCTCGCCAGCTCTGACGAGATCAGTCAGGGCACGACGGTATGCATCGGACCATGCATACTTACCTGCTGGTCCCAAGAGATAGTCTGCATGAGTCGCAGGAAGCTTTCCCCTAATTTCATGAATAGTCAGTCCCCGCCTCGGATCATCAAGAATATCGAATAGCATTTTAGTCAGAAATCGTTCAGGATCGTTCTTGCTGTAATAGCCACTGAGGAGGCCTGGATTATTTCTCAAGACTCCGCTCCGCTTTATTGGCTGCATAAATTCTTCTGGAAATTTGGAAACTAGAACTATCGGTACTTTTGGCATGTGTTGGGCAAGAAAATTCAATACTGAATATCCTGTTTGGTCCTTCAGACACTGGGATACCGATTCACATAGTTTTTGATCGTCACCCGCAAGTTTATAAATCTGCGGTTCGTTTTGCTCAAGATTGGCATCTTGATCCAGTTTATAGTCTAACACAATGAGATCTGGGAAATGATGAGCATCACGGTACCCACGTGTTGCCTCAAGGAGATAAAGAAGCCCGCTTGAGAGTGTGTGCGCATGACTATCCCCACAGAAGGCAAAAAATTCAGTGAGCTCATTGTCAATCCGTCTACATGGCTCAGTGTTGATTTCGTCCTCTATCCATAAAACTCTCATTTCATTAGTCATCGTACTTCTCCTTCTCAGATCATCGAGCGCCCCTTGCAAGAGGGATTGTAAGGCGGATCATAGCTGGATAGCTTTCTTTGTTTCCGGTATTTTCGGTAAGTGGATAGTATTGAACAGTGCCCCCACGACTCCACAAAACATTCGCAGTGAGAAAAAAACCTAATCGCGGTTTCGTTGGTTCATTGCATTTCCGGGGGATGGGACTGAGCAAAAATAACTCTTCTTCCTCACGCGTCAAATCCCAATTGGGGTAGAACACGATTATCTCGAGGTACCCTTCCTTGACCGAAACGGTTAGACTAGTCCGACGTCTTCCTTGGGTAAGGTTATCGGCAATAGCTGTAAGAAGGAAGCCGTGAATATTTATCCGCCATGCGTGTGCAGGCATTGGAATGTTATGTTCTACTATTGTGGAATTGGTATTAAAGGCACATTTCTTTAGATAATTAATAAACTGGTAAACAGAGCATTCATCCATTAAAAGGGAGCTGTTTTGTGCATCCAGTGTTGTATTCTTTGCCTTACATAGATCATTTATCCATTGATCTGATAGACTTGATTTGTTAAGTGTATGTGACCAGTTCTCTAATTCATCTAAAACATGCGTATGAAGTCTATCTAAACTACGATAGTGCTTTAACATATCAAAGACGTCAGCGGCACCCAAGGGATCTTTGATACGATTTATTAGTCCAGCAAAGTCATTCATCCATTTCGGGTTTGGATCTTTGGGACTAAAAGCATGACTTAGCAGCTTCATGGCTGTTTCGAACACGTGTATCTCATTAGCAATCAAATCGCGTAGTAAGGATGCTGCGAATTCAAGTCCTTTCAGCTCGCTTTCGAATTGCACTTTAAATGTTTGCACAATTGTGTCAGAGATGTCCTTACGGACAGGTAGTTGATATGGTAGAGGCTTTGAAATCTCCTCTGGGAGATACTTGTTCCAAGCTGCAAATGTGTCAGGTTCATTAGATGTGAGCAAAATAACAAGATAAGACCGGTCACTATCCGGACCAATCGGTACTGGTATTCTTATGCCAGATTGGACACCCCAAAAAGCATCCACCCATCCATCGACCGGATGCTTATGAAGCATTATGTTGTTAAAATAATAAATAACGTCCAGGTCACTGGTCGCCTCAAAGGTTTCTTCCTTCTCAGTTTTTGGCCACCGCTCCCTCTGCCACAAACGGTTTGAGCGAAGAATGCGTATGCTGAAATTTTCAATACCCTCTTTGGCATCAGCCGAGAGAGACTCGCGAATAGGTGGAAAATTTTGCATCCCCTGAATTATCGAATTCCAGCGAGACGCCATATACACTCGTTTTGTAGTGGGCTGTGTGCCTGGGAAAAGAGCAAACGTAGCTTTGTCTTTATTATCAGATAGACATACTTCCGAAGATCTTCTTAAGACAAGGAAAAGAGCGATCCCTGGCATTTGGCTATTCTGGGTTGCATCAGCAAGCCGATCATAAATTTCATCAAAGAGCTTTTCGTCTTGTGCTCTTTGTTTCTGAAAATATGCGACTGCAGTTTCTAAATCGTCATGCGAAATTTTCGTTAGAAGATTCTGAACATGGTCAAAATATTTACGTAATCTAAATTTGCCTCGTTTTCGTGCTATTTGGATCTTTTTAGGCGCAACTACTTTAATGTGTTGTGTAAAAGAGTTACCAAGGTCGTAAGACGTACCAGTGATAGCGGCTTCAAGGGCAGATACTGCTCTCTCACTATCAATCCGATTGTAAAAGGATGAACCTAAATGTGATATGTCCACACGATTACTCCTCTTTTAATTGCGTTACCACCCCGTCACTTAGTTCGTAGATAGTCATATTCCATGATTGAATGATACTTATTTTGCTATATTGTTCAGCTACGAATAACGTGGTACAAGGTAACATCGCAAGTAATATAGTACATATGTCGATATATACTGGAGAAAGACCGGCAGTTGGCTCATCCACGAGAGCCAACGATGCTGGTTTTAAAAGAAGACGTATTAAACTCAATAGTTTTTTCTGACCACCGGATAAATTGGAGGCTTTTTGGTCGCGTCGTAGAAAGTCTATGGAATCAACAAAACATCTGTTAACTGCCTCAACGTCAGAAAAGAAGCGATCTATAACGAATGGGACCGATGCATGGTCTGCAGCCATCAACCGAAGGTGTTCTTGAACAGAAAGGTTAGGGAAAAGTCCGTTTTCGTGAGGGATATACATGATGCTATGCTGTGTGCGTTCGCGGACAGTATGTTGAATTAAGGATCTACCGTTATAAATTATTGTGCCTCTCGCAGGAATCATCCCGGAGAGTGCACGGAGAAGTGTGGTCTTGCCTATACCATTCTGGCCAACAATCGCAGCCCCTGTTCCACTTAAACAAATACGAAACGATAATGCGTTCAATATCGGGAAAAAATGGCGGCGGAAACCAAAAAGTCCTGCAAAGCCCCTACGCTCTGCAGAAAACCGAACCCCTTCGTAGCCTACGCTGAGATCGGATACTTCGACCACCGCTGTGACATTGCCGTCTCTCTTCAAAGTGCTTACCTCAGATATTCTGGAATTTAACAGTTACTATTATCACTGAATCTTGCAATTCCATCATCACCAGAAGTCAAAAAAACCTCTTTCTTGTCGTGATATGAGAATCCGGCAATCTTACGAGTATGTTCAACAAGGATGCAAAATGCCCCTGATTCAAGGAAGGAATTCACAATGTGTATTGCCCTCTCTTGCCTCACAGGGTCGAGGCCGGAAAACGGTTCATCAAGCAATAATAGACGAGCGATAGAGTTTTCAACTTGAGTCTTTACCCTCAGTAACTCAACGATCCGTCGCTGGCCAAAAGACAGCTCCGCAGGAGAATGATTAACAAGTTCAAGAAAACCAACACTCGACAATTGTTCCTCCGCAATCTCCCTGTAGGTGCACGCTTTTTTCCAAGGTGCCTTAAATAGGGGAAAAACGATGTTTTCCCAAATAGTAAGTTCATTACACATTTGTGGATTTTGGAAACTGCGCACAATGCCATTTATAGAGGCCCAACTCGGTCCACGGCCTGATATCGGGACCTCACACATTAATGCTCGCCCCCGTAGAGGCTGCAGATAACCACTTAATACATTTAAATAAGATGTTTTCCCGGTACCGTTATCGCCCCGAATGAGGTACAATCTGTTGGATTGATCGAAATGCCAATTTACGGCAGCAAACCGTATCCGATGGCGGTTTCGAAAATCAATGCAAAGATCTTCAACAATCAGCTTCATATCACTTCCGGTCTCATTCTATTTTGTAAAGCTCGCCGCTCTTGATCGTGGGATCTGGAGCAAAATGACGCACAGTATAACTGCACCGACGATAACTCCTCGCCATGCGGAAGCTTCAACATTCCCCAATCCACAAATGCGAAGCACTTCCGGTAACAACGAAAACAATAGTGAACCGACTGCGATAGAGATGACTCGCTTGTACCCAGTAACAAGGATTACGCTCACGTATAAAATACTGTTCTGTAATGAAAATGTCGGTGGTGCAAGGAACCCCATTTGTAGGGTTATGATAATTCCACTGCATCCTGCACATATACCAGCTATAGCATTCATAATGAACATCGACATTAATAGATTGCTTTTTATTACTGTCTTACCGAGTGCCGGCGAATGCCCTTGTATAGTTACAAGTCGTTCAGCAGCCGTACTTTGGAATAATAGATATGAAAGTGCGCAGAATGTAACCAACAAGGCTGATAGAAGAATCTTCTCCGTAGAAGAGAGACACGGGATCTTTCTCCAAAGGCCCTCTGACCCCCCCGTCCACTCCGCTGTCCGAACGTATCTGTCAAAAAGGAACCATAGCCCGATAGACGCCAGAGCGGCTGATCCTCTACGGACTCGAAGAAAAATAACACCGCTTATAGAGGCTGCAATGCTGGACAAACAAACCCCTGCAAATGCACTTAGAACGGGATACACGCCCTCTCCACACAAATATGCAAAAGCGTACGCCGAAAGTCCGGCGATACAGGATATATGCAATGGCAAGAAGCCCATGCGTACGAAAGCACCACAGGCGAGTGCTGCCAGAAAATACACTGTAATCTGACTTATAATTGCACTTATTGATAACATCGCATGCTCACGCTATATTTCTCTAAGTCGACTACCTGTAAATCCACTTGGCATTATTAACAGAATGACAACCATAGAGCCATAAATTACGAACTCTGAGGCTTCATACCCTAATAGGAATCTGACAGCTAGCACTGTAGACACAAATGCAGATGACGCCACGATTACTCTCAGTGAATTATGTATGCCTACTATAAGACATGGGATCACGGCTAGCATCATAAGACTGAACCCAGTACCGGTATTGGCAAAGTAGAGAAGGCCGAATGAACAACTTGCGACTCCTGTTAAAAGCCCGGCAATACCTCCGATCATGCACGCATAGGAGGCAACGTTAATCCCATAAAGTTGTGATACTGATGGTTCGTCCAGTACCGCACGTAATCTGGCTCCATAATGTGTGACCTTTAGGATTGAAAGTGAGGCTAACAGGACCACGCAAATAAGAACAATGATCGTTTCTGTTCGTGTCAATCCAAATGTCTCTGATTCTGAAACTGGCACAATCTCCCAGGCGCGAAAACCTGCCGCTTCCGTTGCACTTGTTAGTGCAAGATATATCCCGAGTGCTCCCGAAAAAGAAAACCGCTCAAGGACATCGTAGGGTATATAACTAGTAAAGGCCTTTTTTAATATTAAGCCATCTTCAACTGCGCCCATCAGCGCTCCCAGAAGACCTGCAGCCAAAATTCCAGCCACTGGTGATGAAGTACTTTTGGCCGCAAGAATCCCGACAATGGCAGAAATCATCGCCCAAAGAGCCCACCCAAGGTCAAAAAAACGAACTAGGCGTAAATGCAATGATAGCCCGACCGCCGCCGCCGCCGTTAATGACCCGTTTACCAGAATATGAAGAAGCCAAATTTTCATGTCATTTTAAGAGAGTATTTATCTGTCCACCTTTAACGTGTTTAAATACAACAGTGCGAGATGTCGCTAAATCCCCTTTGTTATCAAAAGCGATTTGGCCGGTTACACCTGAGAAACCAGTCAAATTGCGAAGAAAGTCAGAAATAGATGCTCCAGATAATTGTTGCTTCTTCACATATGATTCGCAAGCGGCGAAGGTGATTGAAATGGCATCATATACATGGAATGCTACAAATGTAGGTTCACGTGCTGCGGAGCGGAGGGCTGGCTCTGATTGAGCCTTTTCCCGAGCAGCTTTGTAAGCACTAAGGAAAGCGGTTCTCTTTGCAGTATCTCCATCAGCACCAGGTTGGACGACAGCGAATGTAAGTCCTTCTGCACCCAAACCAGCCTTTTCAACTAGGCTCATGCTATCAAGTACAGATGTACCATAAATGCGAAAGCCGTTACTGCGCTCCTGTGATTTCTGACGCAACTCATATGCTTTCTTGAGTAGTAGGGCGGCATCCTCAATATAGGAGATGATGTAAATAGCCTGATGCCGTTTGGAACGTTGCAGCAAGGGTGTAAAATCAAATGTATCTTTGGGATATCCCTCAACAGTAATTCTTCCGCCTGCTTTTTCAAATGCATTCTTGAAATAAGTGGCCATCTCTTTTCCATACGGGACTTCAATATAAAGTACAGCTACATCATTAATGCCTTCGTTGATCATGTGCTCAGCCATTTTGCTAGCTTCATAAGCATCGCTTGGCCAAATGCGAAAAATATTGGTAGCCATCTGCGTAAGGGAAATCATTGAGGCGGTTGGGGCTAATATCGGTACACCTGCAGACCGAGCCTGACTAACCATAGCGGCTGTGTCCGCAGAGTTGATTTCTCCAACTAGGGCCAAAACTGAGTTCGGTTTAGACACGAGGACTGCTGCTGCTGAGTTGGCTTGGGTAGGATCAGATCCAGAATCTTGTACTAATAGAATAGGTTTGCAATCTCTGAAGTTATAAGTCGCTTCTTCGTGCGCAACCCGGCCAGCAATGACCCCTTCCGCACCGTATGGAGCCATTCCGCCGGTTGTTGGCATAACTAAGCCAACCCGACACTCCGGTAAAGGTTGTGCGGAAGCAGTCTCGCTGCTCCTTGTAAACAGGAGAAAACCAGCCGTCACCAAGAAAAATAGTATCATTATGTGAAGCCACCGATTCAACTTCATGAGCACGCCCCCTTGCCAGAAAGATATAAAGATATAGGAAGTAACCACCGGATAGCAACAGCAAAGAACATACCAAACCTAGTTGCTGCAGGTACGTGAAAAGAAAGAACTCAAATAAATAGTATTAACAGAATGTTATGCTTCTTAGAGAAATGAATAGAAACAAACTCCCCGCTCATAGCACCTCCGAATCTCTCCATGATTTTAAATTGGGTCTCACTAATTTTAAATTTGGAATAGGACCCCAGCGCGGTACGCTGACAGGTGGCTATACAATAATTGTCTGTGTTTGTGGACCCTCGGAATCATAGATTTCGTCAGGTCACCCGGACAGGTAATGTCCAGGTTGCATTTAGCACAGACTTAGGCTTATTCACCCGTCTGAATCCATATCTAGCGGTAATCATTGACAAATTAGCTATCCATACTTAAGATTCATAATGGAATACAGAAAATCTGCCCCCCCTGTAAAGATCGTTCCTTAACCAAAGAGTTCTCCAAAGATCCTGAGATCCCTCTGTTTTGTTCTCTTTGCCACGCACCGGAGGCCGGCAGTCTCTAGTTATAGTCGGTCTCCGATAGAGATCGATAAAGAGTCAGCGAAGGAAATCTCGAACCCTATAAGGAGGAAAGAAATGACTAAACAGGTTCTCAAGATCGACCGTGCCAAGGTTTTCAATCCCATTGAGTTTATCGGCAAGGACTGGAGTACTGTGGAAGAAGATGAGCGAAGTCTCGCCCTATCCGAAGTATGTCTCAGCTCTGTCCGGTTCGACCGGGGTTTTTGCGGGGTAGGCAAACACAGTCATAAAAAGGCCGCAATTCTAGTGACTTACACAGGAGGGTCGAATTTGTCGTGTGCCTACGTTTCTGAAGGTGCCGATTTGATGTCCAAGATAG
>JBEKTT010000057.1:0-33058 GCA_049515795.1 Syntrophobacteraceae bacterium | reverse complement strand
GGTTTGCCAATCCTGACAAGTCAAGCATTAAAACACATAAATAATACCACTACACTAATGTTACTGCCAATATCCCGATTTTAAAAGAAAAATATCATACCAGTTTAGAATTTTGGAAAACTCAAGCGATACTCAAACCGTGCTGTTTTGCACGCCAAGAAAGCCCAACGGTTGATATGTCAAATTCTGAGCATTAGATAAAATTATCAATGATATCTACGAAATGAGGACGCAACTCAGAGTATACGTTGCCTTTTGAGGATTTTGTTTATGAGACCTTACGTGGGGCCATTGGTGATACGATGTTTGAAGCGGTTCAGCAGCCCGGTCCCCGTACGGTGGGCTGCAAAGGTTTTGCCGGTTTTTTTAGTGCTTTGGACAGGAGATAATAATGAAAAATGTTGAATCCACAAATACGTTAATGGAGGTAGGGGACGGATTTAAGATAATAAAAACGCCTCAATATAAAAATAAAATATCCGAACTCTATCGGCATTTGGCATGGATTTATGATTTTTTTACACACCACGAACCTGCTCATCATGAAGAGGCAATTCGCGTGGCTGGATTTGAGAATTATGATTCTGTACTGGAAGTGGCCTGTGGTACTGGTAGAGCTACTGTTGAGATAGCAAAACGTTTGAAAAGAGAAAGTAGATTTTATGCAATTGATCTTACAAAAGAAATGATGGAAAGAGCACAAAAGAAATTGCAAAAACATGATTTGCTTGGCCGAGTCGTTTTTAAAGTGGGAGATGCTAAACATTTACCTTTCCCTGAAGGAATGTTTGATGTTGTTTATAATGCCTACATGTTTGACTTGATCGACATATCTGACATGCCGGAGATTATTTGCGAATTCAAGAGGGTGTTAAAACCAGGTGGTACACTTGTCTTGGTAAATATGAGCAAGGATAAGAAGAAAAAGACCCTATATGAAGTTTTATACGAAAGAGGTCTTTTGAGCTTTGCCTCAGGTGCATGCAGGCCTGTCTTCATGAAACCACTTTTAGAGGATGCGCAGTTTGTGCATGTGAAAAGAATATACCGAAAGAATAAAAGTTTTTTCCTCCTTAATCGGCTTCACGGAACAGAAATAGTTACAGCAAATAAACCCCCCGTTTTTTCCGAATAGAGCATTTACAAATCTTTGTCCCTGTTTTCGATTTTCCCAGACATCAATGAAGACAATAGCAGCTCTGCCTTTGTATTCATTTTCAAGTGATTCCATGATGGGCGCCATCATCTTGCACGGGATGCATTTTTTGCCCCGATATCCACCATGGTGACCATGCCTTTTGCCGGCACCTCGGGGATCTATGATGATTGACCTGCAGAAATAGAAATACCAAAACCTATTACGAAAATAACAACTCCAACTAGAAAACCAATTCTTTTCACTTCAAAACTCATCCTATTCAAATTTTACACGTCACGTGACAAACGCCGGTTGGGGTCTCAATGGCATATGGAAAGTATTTCCGCTTAAACCACAAGGCTACGTTGACCAGGGAAATCAAAACAGGGACTTCCACGAGTGGTCCGATGACCGCTGCGAAAGCCTGCCCTGAATTGATGCCAAAGACAGCTACGGCCACTGCAATCGCAAGCTCGAAGTTGTTCGAAGCAGCGGTGAAGCTCAAGGTCGTGGACTGCTCGTAGGTAGCTCCGACTTTCATCGAAAGAAAAAACGAAACGAAGAACATGATGATGAAGTAGATGCAGAGCGGTATAGCAATCCGAATGACATCGAAGGGCAACTGAACGATGTACTCTCCTTTTAAGGAAAACATGACCAGGATAGTAAAAAGCAGGGCAACAAGGGTGATGGGACTTATCCGGGGGATGAACTTATCCTCATACCACTTTAAGCCTTTGGTCTTCAGGCCAACGAACCTTGTGATCATCCCGCCTATGAACGGAATCCCGAGATAGATGAAGACACTCTCTGCGATTTGCCTTATCGAGATATCGACAACCGCTCCGGTCATGCCGAGCCAGCGAGGAGCCAGTGTAATGAAGATATAGGCATAAACCGAAAAAAAGAGGACCTGGAAAATTGAATTAAACGCCACCAGCCCAGCGCAATATTCACGGTCCCCTGCTGCCAGATCATTCCACACGATCACCATCGCGATGCACCGGGCAAGGCCGATGAGAATCAGGCCAACCATGTATTCGTGATGGCCGGAAAGAAATGTGACGGCAAGGATGAACATCAGGATGGGGCCAATTACCCAGTTCTGGACCAGTGAAAGAGCCAGGACCTTGAAATTTCGAAATACCTGGCCCAACTGCTCGTACTTCACCTTTGCAAGAGGGGGATACATCATGAGAATCAGTCCGATAGCAATAGGTATATTGGTTGTCCCCACCTGGAAATAGTTGATCACATTCCGGATATTTGGGTTAAGATAGCCGCCCCCTACCCCAATAAACATTGCAAGGAATATCCAGAGTGTCAGGAAGCGATCCAGGAAAGAGAGCCGCCTGGCAATTGATTCCGTCATGATAGCCTCCATTTCTGACAAAATTATTATTCTTGAGAGATGCCCTTTTCTTCGAGCCAGAGCTTGATGCGCTTCTCAATTTGGTCACGCACTTCACGGAATTTCTGCAACTTTTCTTCCTCTGATCTTCCGACTGCCGCCGGATCATCAAAAGGCCAGGACAACCGGTGGCTGATTCCGGGAAATGCGGTGGGGCATTTTGCTTCCGCTTCAGCACAAACCGTAATCAAATAGGTGAAACTCATCTTGCCGAGGTACTCTTTAACACTTTTTGAGTGTTGGCCGGAAAGATCGATGCCGATCTCTCGCATCACGCGTTCGGTATAAGGATTTATAACGCTGGGCATAAATCCCGCACTATAAGCCTCAACATGCTTTCCGGCATACTTTCGCAGGAAAGCCTCCGCCATCTGGCTTCGAGCGGTATTGCCCGTACACAAAAAAAGGACGCGTTCATTCTCCATGGCCTGCTCCTTTTAAAGAATCCGGGAGTGATTCCACAAATTTTTTGATTTCGTCCCGCACACGCCTGTAGCAGGCCACCGCTTCATCTTCGGTTCGTGCCCCTGCGGCGAGCTTTGGAGGGTCATCGAAGCCAACATGCAAGACCTTGGTTTTAGCCGGGAAAAACGGACATGCCTCATGTGCATTGTCACAAAGCGTGATGACATAATCAAATTCAAGATGCTGCAAGGAGGCGACATCCTTAGAGTCTTGGCCGGACATGTCGATTCCTGCTTCGGCCATGACCTTGATTGCTCTGAGATCAACTCCCTTCGGCTCTATTCCCGCTGAATATGGCTCAATCAGGTCTGCTTTCAAATGACGTGTCCATGCCTCGGCCATCTGACTGCGGCAGGAATTGCCGGTACATAAGAAAAGCACCTTCAAAACATTTTGCGCTGAAGACATATTCGGCTTTCTCCTACGCTTCGAATTCGAAGTGCCCCAGATACCTTGCAAGCTTTGTCTTTCGCTCCCAGTCGAGCGGTGGGCAATCATCAGAGTCTTTGCCTCCCTCAGCAACCTGGGTGGCAAAGACCGTACACGTTGGCTGACCGCACTCACCACAGTTAGTCTTGGGGAGGAGTTTCAGGATTTCAAGCACCCTTGGCTTTGGAGCACTTTCGAAACGGGGCTGAATTTCTCCTCGGCGCTCCCAGGTACTGTTGATTTCCTCTCGAAGCCATTCAACGATTTTCTCCCCTTCTGCTTGGTCATTGAGGGCGTTTACGCAGATTTTCCTCGAATAAATCGCGATGAGTTTCCCATGAAGCTTGAAGGAAACACAGGGAGGGTCATTGATGTACTGAAAACCCCCAAGCACTGCATTCAGATACGGAATCACTTCACTTATGTCCTGATCGAGATGGGCTACCAGGTGTACCGACTGGGCCTCGGGTCTACACTCGGGGCGGACAAATTCCTTAGTGTAACTATTTAGCAGCATGGAACACCTCCTTAATCGCAAGACTATCGAACAAAGCCTTTCATTGCGGCAACAGGGCCTGCCTGACAGCATCGGTCTTGTCCGCATGAGTGCCGGCCGTTTCTTCCATGAGCTGCTTAATTCCGAGAATACTGACGGCAAATCTTCCAACTTTGATCTGTGTGATATCTTTTTCTGCCATGTCCCATCCTCAAGGCCGAAGACATCCCAACCTCCCCTTAAATTCTCTCTGGAGAAGACTTGCGTATTTGGTCAAATAAGCAAGTTCCAGCCAAAAAAACTTAACCTACCTCGAAGAAACTACCTTCGATTGGTTAAGCATCTCGATCTGCTCTTCCAGTCTCTGGCCGACGAAATCCTCGACGCAACTGAGAAAGTTCGCAACACACTTCATCCGCAAAGAATAGTAGATGTTGGTGCCCCTCCGCTCATCCTGTAGGATTCCAGCTTCCTTCAGTATGTTCAGGTGCTTGGAAACGGTTGATATGTCAGACCCAACCATCGCCTGGAGTTCACATACACACCGTTCACCGTCAAAAAGGCCTTCGACCATTTTGAGCCTGCTCGGATGCCCGAGAGCCTTAAAAATTTTGGCGCGCAATTCAAGGTAATAGGCGTTGCCGTCCATAACTTTTCCTTTTTGGCAGAATAGCCAAATTCAATGCCACATGTCAACTGAGTTCTTTATCGCGAGGGAATTACCGCCTGTAACCGTTTTTTAACTTGGGTCTCACGGAACCGTCACACAATACTTTTATACTCCCGCCATCTCCCTATGAAAAAAATTAGTCCGGATCAGGATTATCCAACTGAAAAGCAGGAGCCTGAGACTGATGGAAGAGATGGTTGGTGGCGCAGTGGAGGCATTCTACGGGCATGGTGGAACCAGCCGGAGATCGGGGTGGGGACAGCGTTTCAAGTCTTTGTTTCTCAAGCGCGTACTGCCGCTCAAAAGGCTGAACTATCTCTATTCACAACTTAATCTGCTGTCAAACGAGACGGCAATTCCGGATCGTATCCTTGAAGTGCTTGGCCTCACTTATGAGATTTCCACAAGTGATCAAGCCAGAGCGCCTTCGGAAGGGCCCCTGGTGGTAGTGGCCAACCATCCCTTTGGCGCAGTCGAGGGCATCATTCTCGCCTCGATTCTCCTAAAGAAAAGAAGCGATATCAAGATCATGGCCAATTTTTTGCTGGGCGGCCTGGGAGTTCGTGAACTCAATGAACTGCTCATCTTCGTAGATCCTTTCGAAAGGCAGGGATCGGTAGCGCATAACCTCAAGCCGTTGAGAGAGGCCATCGAATGGGTTCGGGGCGGGCGGGCTTTGGGCATCTTTCCGGCTGGCGAGGTCTCCCACATGCACTTGAGCAGCTTGAGCGTCATTGACCGGCAATGGAGCCGGACGGTTGCCCGGATTGTCAGGAAGTCCGAGGCGACCATGCTCCCGGTTTACTTCGAAGGTCGCAATAGCCCGCTCTTTTGCGGACTCGGTCTTTTGCATCCGCTGCTTCGCACGTTGATGTTACCGGGAGAGAACCTCAAAAAGCGGCCCAGGGTGGTTCGGGCCCATGTGGGCAGACCGGTGCCTTTCAAGAGGCTGGCTGAACTCGATGATTCAGCAATAATGGATTACCTGCGCCTCAGGACTTACAATCTGGGGAATCGCAAATGCGAAAAGCATCGGAACCTGTTGTTCCGGCGGCCAATTAACAGCGCTGCAAGGCATCGTCCAGTGGCAAGAGCGAAAAAGGCCGGCTTGATTGCCGCAGAAATCCGTTGTTTGCCTCCGGAGCAGCTTCTTTTTTCCTCGAAGAACTTCGATCTGGTGAGCGCATCTGCTCCACAAATCCCGAACGCACTTCACGAAATCGGGCGCCTGCGGGAGATCAGCTTTCGAAAAGCAGGCGAAGGGACCGGAAATGCTGTCGATATGGACCGCTTTGATGAGTATTATCAGCAGATAATGCTCTGGGACCGGGAGCGCGATGAAATCATTGGGGGATACCGGCTTGGCCGTGCTGATGCAATTTTGAAGGAGCGCGGTTTTGCGGGTCTGTATACGAGCACTCTTTTTGAGTACAGGGATGAACTGGCCCCCAAATTCCGTTGGGCACTGGAGTTAGGGAGATCTTTCGTCCGCCCCGAGCATCAGAAGACATACCAGCCCCTTATGCTTCTGTGGGCGGGGATCGGGCGCTTTGTAGCAAAGCATCCCCGATACCGGTACCTTTTCGGGGCAGTAAGCATAAACAATGAATATCTCGGTGTTTCCCGTAAGCTGATGGTGGAATTCCTCAACGAGGGCCATACGCATTCGGATCTGGCAAGATTCGTGCGTGCCCGCAATTCCCCTCCTTTTAGGGCGATGGGAAAAAAACACCTGGGACTGGCCTATTCGATGGTTCATAAAATCCAGGATCTTTCGGAATTGATATCGGACATAGAGCAGAACGGAGCAGGCATTCCCATACTGCTGAAGCACTATATGAGGCTCGGCGGAAAGTTTCTGGGTTTTAGCGTTGACCCGAAATTCAACAATGCTCTCGATGCCTTGGTACTGGTCGATTTGGCTCGAACCGATCTAAGAATCCTGGGGCGCTATATGGGACAGCAGGGGGCGGTTTCTTTTCTGCACTTCAACGGAGTCGGGCCGGAGGGGGCCGCCGACTGCAGCTTGCCCGACGGTAAGTGCGCATGATCTGCGGAATACGAATGTCACCATGGTTGGGGACCGGAATTTTTCCCGGGCGGCAACATCGGCAGAGAAAAGCAGGGAAACTGTGGTAATCTCTTAAACCCTGGCAGACGGAATTAAACATCGACTAGGCCTCCCGCCCCCGCCCCTTCTCGCGAAGCGAGACCTTTACACCATTGTAGCTTCACTTTCTGATACGCTTAAAATTTGGCTTGCCTTCAAACGCACCACGTCTAATGTCTGTGCGTTCTGCATGGCTGCGCGCACGGTCGCCGCTCTTATCATTTCAGGCGCATTTTTTTTTCGAGTAAGTTATTCATGTCCCGTTGGGACACCCTGAAACCATGAAAAGATCCGTAGTCTTTTCGGAACAGGTATTATATAAGTCTATAATACGAGGGGGAAAGAGAAATGCGCTGGAATCTTCTTGCAATCTTTGCGGTCGTTTTTGGTATCCTGCTTATCATCAAAGGATTAGACACGCTGACGACATGGCGTGCCTGGTTCTTCTGCATAAGCGGTCTGGTATTGTTCGTGCCCGGCATAATCCGAAGCTATCTGCGAATTAGGCGTTTGTGGACTCATAATAGTTCAATAGAAGACAAGAATTGAGGCTTTGGACAACAAGCGCAGCCCCTCCACGCAAACTGCGGATTCCACCGGAGGCGAACATGCCACCCGCCGCAGGCCCACCGCGACTGAAAGACGCAGCCCAATGTGGGCTGGTGCGGGTTATGCCGCGTAGCGCACTAATGTGCGCGTAGCGGCTTTTTATAGGTTTTTTTAAGGTGGGTTAATTACCTTATTTATAGTTTATCTTAGAAGGCAAAACCGTCTACACCTCAGGTCTTTGGAGGTGAAATGGGGTGGCCTGTTCAAACTGATGGGCTATGCGTAAAATCAGTTCCTCCCGAAAATGAGGCCCGAGAATCTGAAGCCCGATCGGCAGGTTTTCCGATGTAAAACCGCAGGGCGCGGAAATTCCCGGAATGCCGGCCAGGCTTGCCGGGAGCGTAAATACATCGCTTAGGTACATTTGAAGGGGATCATCGATTTTCTCCCCCAGCCTAAAGGCCGGAATGGGGGAAACTGGTGCCAGTATCGCGTCACACTTCTCGAACGCCTCAAGGAAATCCCGCCTGATGAGCGTTCTGACCTGGGATGCTTTCCTGTAGTAGGCATCGTAATAGCCCGCTGACAATACGTACGTGCCAAGCATTATGCGGCGCTTCACTTCGGCCCCGAACCCCTGGGAGCGGCTCTTGCGGTACATATCGATAAGGTCCCTGGTCCCCTGGTCGCGGTGTCCGTACTTTACTCCGTCGTAGCGCGCCAGGTTCGAGGAGGCCTCGGCCGGGGCGATTATGTAGTAGGCCGCAATGCCGTATTCGGTGTGCGGCAGGGAAATGTCTACAATGTGCGCGCCGAGCTGCCTGCAAGTGGAGATTGCGTTTCGGACAGCAGCCTCGACTTCCGGGTCCGTTCCCTCGATGAAATACTCACGGGGAATCCCAAGGCGCAGGCCCCGAATGGTTTCTTTCAGGGCGGTCCTATATTCGGGGACTGGCAGATCCACCGAGGTGGAATCCCTGGGGTCATAGCCTGCGATAGCCTGGAGCAAAATGGCAGCGTCCTCAACGTTCTTAGTTATCGGCCCTATCTGGTCAAGGGACGACGCAAAGGCCACGAGCCCGAAGCGGGAAACCCGGCCATATGTTGGTTTAATGCCCGTAACGCCGCAAAAGGATGACGGTTGCCGAATCGAGCCTCCGGTATCTGTCCCGAGCGCCCCGGCGCACAACCCGGCCGCAACGGCCGCTGCCGAACCTCCGCTCGACCCACCGGGAACTCGGTCCAGGTCCCACGGGTTGCGGGTCTTCATGAAAGCCGAATTCTCCGTGGATGATCCCATGGCGAACTCGTCCATGTTCGTCTTGCCTACAAAAATGGCCCCGGCCTGCTTGAGCTTTTCGATAACCGTTGCGCTATAGGGAGCAACAAATCCCTGGAGGATGCTCGAGCCGCAGGTAGTAACAGACCCACGGATACAGATCACGTCTTTTATGGCGATCGGCACACCCGCCAGTGGTGAGGCCGAACAATCCTTTTTTCCCGAGTCGAAAAGCCTTGCCTCATCCAGGGCCTGCTCTCCCATGGTGCTCAGATAGGCGTTTACCTTCGGGTTGATTGCGCGGATGCGTTCGAGAAAAGCGGAGACTATTTCGACAGCGCCGATTTGTCCGCGTCTCAGCAGGTCGTGAAGCTCATGAATCGAAAGGGAGTGAATTTGCATCTAAACCGGCCTCTTATGCTAAATTACTTTGGGCACCACAAAATTTACGCCGTCCGTGCCGGGTGCGTTTGCAAGCGCGTCTGTGCGCTCCAGTGAGCATTGGACCAAATCAGGGCGGAAGACGTTCTGCAGTTGGATGGCGTGGGTAGTTGGCGGAACGTCCTTTGTGTCGAGTTCGTTGAGCTTGTCCATGTACTCGAGAATACTGTTGATCTGACCGGTCATCCGTTGTTCTTCCGCCTCTGAGAGTTCCAGCCTCGCGAGCAGCGCCACGTGCCGGACCTCTTGTCCGGTTATCTTTGCGTCCATTACATTTCCTTTTATGAAGGGCAGGAAAGACCAGCTTCAGTTTTTTGCGTTTTTGACCAAAATTTAACCAGCAAGCAAATTTCTCACTTGCTTGCATTGTTATGGGAATTCAACCTGCAAGAAAATGTTCCATTGTCCGGCAGTCTTTGAAGGCGCTCAGAACTTCGGACAATCCCTGTACCCTGGTCTTTTGCAGCAGATCGTACGTAAGCGCGTGCACCCGCTTTTCTTCGGCATCCTGTTCAACAGCGGTGGAGTCGAACCTTTGCAGGAATTTTGCAAACCGGACAACGTGAATCAGCTCATGAGTCACTATGTAAGCCGTCAGCGGAAAAAGTCTGATCCCTTTGTCGCGCTCAACGGCCTTGCGGATCACATGGTCCTGGATGCAGATTTTGAAAAAATCGCCAGGTTCGCTTCCCCGCGTCCTATCACCGGGGCGTCTAAGATATCGTCGGATTTGGGCGAAAGCGACATCAGTGACTTCCTCTTCGCCAAGGTCACTCAAGTTCTGTATATCATACCGGTATCTTTTCCATTCGGAGGTGGAAATCTTGTAAAAATCGCTTATGAGTTCTTCCGAGGCGTCGATGGCCTGCGCAAGGATAGCGATTTCTTCTGCCTCGAAGGGTAGGCGTCTCATCTCTCCGCGGCTCCGGTCAGATTTTTGGTCAATCGCCGAAACTTAGGCGCGTTTCCTTTATGTACAAAACTTCTCTGCTCAATTCAATAGGTTCTGAGTATTTTGGCCCCGTTGTGCCGCCGGTCCCGTCGCATTACAAAAGTCAAGGGCGGGGATAAACCCCGCCCTCTCTTATGGAAAACGGTCATTAGATTCAAGGGAGGGGACAACCCCTCCCTTGCTGTTTCATTTCAAGTACCTGGAGTCAGGACAAACACTTACTAGTGATGCTCATGGACATAGAACGGCCATTTGTGGAAGAACCATTCGTTCCAGAGCAGAGGAATGATCCACCAGAAATTCCAGATAAGCGACTCGCCGTTGAGGTATCTTTCGGCAAGCACTCCATGCATGTGATGGATTCCCAGTCCCCAGTACCCAAAATTGACTACATAGTAGAGAATGTAATTGATGACCATCAGGACCAGTACGCCGAACGTCCTGTACCAGAATGCGCCCCATGAATCCTTGTCGGCCATCGGCGCCATATCATCGAAATAATGGTGCCAGCCCAGGAATGGAATCAGCGTGAACCCGGCTATTTCCGCTGCGTGATACCAGAAAAAGCGGGTAGGATTACCGGCATCACCGGCGGGGAGATGATGGGTCAGATCCTCCATGTTTACCCAGGTGGGTATCAGCTTTATGCAGAGCATGGCAAGCAGGTAGGCGATTATAACATTGAATATGAAGGAAATTAATCCCTTCCATGGCTGGGGAAGCTTTATTATAGTCCATGGCTTCATTCGCCACACGTTCGCGGTCATGAACAAAACTATGATCATCCATTCCCACCAGCCGAACACCCAGTGTAGGTGACCTATGCCCACGATACTGGTCCACCATGGGCGGCCCAGGGCGATTGCTGTTCCGAAGCTTGATTCCCACACCCCTCCCCAGAAAGGCACAGCGAGGACCGTGTAGAAGAAAAGAGTCAACAGAGAGGCCCATCCGAGTTCCGCACATCCTGCCTGGGGCTGAGTGAGATCGCTCGGGCGTACGGGCCATTTACCAAAAAGAATGGTAACGAACGGGTATGAGTAAAACCCTATGAGAACAAATGAAACAATGGCCCGTTCGGCAAATCTGCGGCTCGGGTCTACAATCGCTGCAAGATCGAGCGAAGCCTTACCCTTAATCGGTCCAGCGGCTAAAACCGCCTCGAGGCCCGATTGACTCAGAAAATTGAAACCAATCCCCAAAATCCTGTAGAAAACAACATGAAGCATGAACCAGACTAAAATGAGGTTCACTATTGTCTGGACAACTCCTCTTACCGGCGGGGAAAGGTTTTGAAAAGGCCAGTCGCCAAAGAACATGTGTTGCCAGAGCCCTACGAGAATCATCATGGCGAGGTACATAACGAATGGATATGGAAACCATCCCACCGGGCCTCTGGGATCGCTGAAAATATACCATGTCAACCACGCGACCAGGAAGAATACAATGTTTGAAATGATACCGGTAGCCGGCTGGCCCCATCGTGGTTTCAGAACGTCTGCCATATTTCCCTCCTTTTTGAATGAATGCTGTGCTTTCTATTTTTGCAAGTGCCAGATTCGCGGCATTCTGAGACCACCTCACCTCCTTCCGGTTCAAACATTATTGGCCCATGGCGGACCGAATCGCTGGCAAACTGCGCAAAATATGTTCTGAAAAGGTTGGAGCGGGTACGGAAAGGAAAGATCAGACCACGGCGGGGGTATCCGATATCAGGTCTACTTTCAGGTATTGAGGATGTTCCCACCGAGCCGATCAGGCACAATATCCCTGGGTGAAGCAATTATCCGTTTCGTACCAAATAGAGCGAGAGGCTATCATACAGCTAGCGATGAACAGGGCGAATTAGCGCAATGCAGAACTCAGGGATTTGCCCAATCTCCTACTACTCTAAGTGAGGCCGGAGAGTCAAGCGGAATTTGTTTGACAATACCTTCGCACTTTGGTTAACTCCATAGATGAGTGTCGGTGCATGACCTGCTCAAGGAGGTTCGTCGTTCGATCAATTGTTCACCGGTGTTTTTTTGCCGTATTTCCCGGTTCGGCCTCTTGTTCGGCGAGATGTCCCCTGGTCAGGTTTTTATTTCCTCCCCGTTTTTTTGGATCGTCTAATTATAATTACATAATTGTCTCTCCTCATTAGTTTGATCGAATTTCGGCTTTTTGTTTCAATAGGGCGCAAGGTGATCCGATCTTTCAGGCTGAAGCTGTTTTTAACAGGACTCTCACTCATCGCTCTCAGGAGGTAAAAGAATGGGAAAAAAGATTCTTTCCGAATCAGCGCTCGAGTGCATTGAAAAAGAATACACCGAGTGGCTGGACGAATACCAGAAGGCTGTCAAAAAAGTGCCGGAGCGGCTCACTCGGTTCTCTACCGTTTCCGACCTTGAGACCAAGCCGATTTACACTCCACTCGACGTTGGAAACAAGGACTTTTTGGAAGACATTGGCTTTCCCGGCAAATACCCTTTCACCAGGGGCGTTCAGGGCACTATGTATCGGGCTCGCCTCTGGACCATGCGCATGTTCGCGGGACTGGGCACCTCTGAGGATACCAACAAGCGGTTCCACTATCTGATTAATCACGGTGAAACCGGCCTCAGCACAGCTTTCGACTTCCCAACCCTCATGGGATACGATACGGACTCTCCGCTTGCGCGGGGCGAGTGCGGCAAATGCGGCGTTGCAATCGACACCATGGAGGACATGCAGCGGTTGTTCGCAGACATCAACCTGGAGCAAGTCACCTCGTCTATGACGATCAACCCTCCCGCTTCGATAATATGGGCGATGTACATAGCCAACGCCGAAAACGAGGGCTACTCCCGCAAGAAGCTTGGGGGCACAATTCAGAACGACTGCCTGAAGGAGTTCATTGCGCAGAAGACGCTCATGCTTCCGCCTGAGCCGAGCCTGAGACTGGTAACCGATACGGTTGAGTTCGGAACCAGGGAGGTGCCCCGCTGGAACACCATCAGCATAAGCGGCTACCACATCAGGGAAGCGGGATCGACTGCCGTTCAGGAACTTGCTTTCACGATCTATGACGGCATTGCCTATGTCGAGGAAGGAATCAAGAGGGGGCTAAAAGTTGACGAATTCGCAGGCAGGCTCTCCTTTTTCTGGAATTCCCATATCGATTTTTTCGAGGAAATAGCGAAGATGCGCGCGAGCCGGCGCATATGGGCAAGGATCATGAAAGAACGTTTCGGGGCACAGGACCCCAGGTCCATGCTGATGCGCTTCCATACCCAGACGGCCGGGTGCTCGCTTACCTCAGCGGAACCCTACAACAATGTCATCCGGACCACTACCGAAGCTCTTGCGGCTATCCTGGGAGGCACCAATTCTCTGCATACCAATTCACTCGATGAGGTCTACATGATTCCCAGCGAGGAAGCTGTGCTCATCGCGCTGCGCACGCAGCAGGTACTGGCTGACGAATGTGGTGTCACGCACGTGATCGATCCGCTGGCCGGCTCTTATTTCGTCGAGGCGCTCACCGACAAGATGGAGGAAGAAGCCAACGTCTATATCCGCAAGCTTGATGAAATGGGAGGGATGGTTGCGGCCATAGAACGGGACTACCCGCAGATGGAAATTGCCGATGCGGCTTTTCATTTCCAGCGGCAGGTCGAGGACGGAGAGAAAATCATAATCGGGGTGAACAAATATACTTCCGACCGGCCGGAACTGGAATTCGTCCTCAAGATAGACGAGGAGATCGAACGGATGCAGGTCAACCGCACCAACCGTTACAAGGAAAAGCGCGACAAAGTCAGGTTCCAAAAAGCGATGGACGAGGTGAGGCGCAGATGCGAAGGCCCGCCGTGCTGGGAAAACAATGTCATGCCCGCCCTCATAGAGGCGGTCCGGGCAGGAGCGACCGAACAGGAATGTTGCGATCTCTACAGGGACGCATTTGGAGTCTATACGGATCCAGGGACTTTCTAGCTGAGGCGGAATTCAATCGAACTCTCTTGACTTCCATTAAGGAGGCAGGTTTCCATGGAAAAAGCGAGGAAACTTCGTATATTGGTTGCCAAACCGGGCCTGGACGGCCATGACCGGGGCGCCCGAATTGTAGCTCGCGCTTTTCGCGATGCGGGCTTCGAAGTCATCTACACCGGATGCCATCAGACCCCGGAACAGATCGTAAGCACCGCCATCCAGGAAGACGTGGACATGATCGGGTTAAGCATCCTGTCGGGCGCACACACATATTCCTTTCCCCGGATACTTGAGCTTTTAGAGGAGAACAACGCGAAAGATATATCGGTGGTAGGTGGAGGCATATTTCCTCTCGAGGATATCTCCAAGCTCAAGGAGATCGGCATAAAGGAATTATTCGAACCCGGCGCAAGACTCAAGGACATCATAGACTGGGTCAGCAGCAATATCAGTCCGCGCAGGGGGGTTGTTCTAAAAAAATAGACAAACTTGGAGGGCAAGCGGCGCATTCCGACCATCAAATCATTATGATTCGGCGGGAATTCAGCTCCACTGCCTACAGGGTTTAGCGCATGGATATAATTGAACAGATCGTCTCTGGCGATGTAAGAACCATAGCTCGTATCCTTCGAGATATCGACGATGAGATTCCCTCCGCCATGAACATTCTCCAGGAACTCTATCCACATACGGGTAAATCCTATGTTGTCGGTTTCACCGGCTCCCCTGGGGTTGGCAAGAGCGCTCTTGTTGACCAGATCGCGATTAACTATCGCAAGGCGGCAAAGACAATCGGGATTTTAGCGGTCGATCCGACGAGCCCGTTTACCGGGGGGGCCATACTGGGTGACCGCATCCGCATGCAGCGGCATTTTCTCGACCCGGGTGTTTTCATCCGCAGCCTTGCCACGCGCGGTCATTTCGGCGGCCTCTCCAAATCCACCAACGATATGGTAAACGTTCTGGACGCAGCGGGTAAGGACGTGATCATAGTCGAAACGGTGGGTGTGGGTCAGGACGAGGTGGAAATCGCAAACAGCGCCCACACGACCGTACTGGTGACAATACCGGGAATGGGGGACGAAATTCAGGCGATCAAGGCCGGCATAATGGAAATCGGCAATATTTTCGTGGTGAACAAAGCCGATCGCGAAGGCTCCCGCAAGACCGTCCGCGAACTGAGGAACTTGATCGAGCTGAGCGCCAGAAGGCATAACGGTGGGGATTGGGAACCGCTGATCGTGGAAACCGAGGCCACAAAGGGCCGGGGGATCGAAGATCTCTACGAGGCAATCGAAAAACACAGGGCCTATCTTCTCGCCACCCACTCCGACAAGTGGCGGCAAATTCTGGAAAAGCGCGCCAGAATCCAGCTCATGGTCGTCCTGAAAGATCAGGCGTTCAGAACTATCCTGGAAAGGGTCGAAGGGCGCGGAGATTCCCTGGATGAAATGGTGCGGAAGATCGTTGACAAGGAGTCCGACCCCTATACGATCGTCAATCGGATTATAGACATGGAGTTGAAGTAATCCTGCCGCCAATCGCGATTGACACAAAAAACCGGCGGCCTGCAGAGGCCGCCGGTTCGATTTTCGTGCGCCGGTAAAAGCGCTGAGTCTGCTTACTTCAAAAGAGGTACGATCAGCAGCGCGACAATGTTTACGACCTTGATCATCGGGTTGATTGCCGGGCCGGCCGTATCTTTGTACGGGTCGCCTACCGTGTCGCCGGTAACCGCCGCCTTGTGAGCCTCCGAACCCTTGCCGCCGTACATGCCGTCTTCGATGAACTTCTTCGCGTTGTCCCAGGCGCCGCCGCCGCTCGTCATTGCGATGGCCTGGAACAAACCCGTGACGATTGAGCCGATGAGCATGCCGCCGAGGGCCTCTTTGCCTATCAGGAAGCCAACCAGAATCGGTGCGACCACCGGCATCAGCGCCGGAAGCATCATCTGCTTGATGGCGCCCTTGGTGACGATGTCAACGCACTTGCCGTATTCGGGCTTCGTGGTGCCTTCCATGATGCCCGGAAGTTCACGGAACTGACGGCGGACTTCCTCGACAACGCTGCCTGCGGCCTTACCAACGGCCTCCATGAGGAGCGAGCCGAACAAGTAGGGCAGAAGACCACCGATGAAAAGGCCCACGATGACTTTGGGGTTCGAGAGGTCGAACGTGACCGTGCCGGGGAAAGAGCGCGAGTATTCGGCAAAAAGAACCAGGGCGGCGAGAGCGGCCGAGCCGATCGCGTAACCCTTTGTGACGGCCTTGGTGGTGTTGCCTACCGCGTCCAGGGGATCGGTTACTGCGCGGACGCTGTCGGGAAGTTCCGCCATTTCGGCGATGCCGCCCGCGTTGTCCGTGATCGGGCCGTAGGAGTCGATAGCGACGACGATGCCGGTCATCGAGAGCATTGCAACGGCGGAAAGAGCGATTGCGAAAAGACCGCCGCCGGGATTACCCGCAAAACCGCCGCCAAGCTGATAGGCCCAGATGATCGCGCCGCAGATGACCAGCGCGGGGGCGGCTGTAGACTTCATGCTTACCGCCAGGCCCGCTATAACGTTAGTCCCGTGGCCGGTGACGCTGGCTTGGGCAATATGCTTGACCGGGTTGAAGCTCTTGGAGGTGAAGTACTCGGTGATCATGACGATCAGGCCGGTTAGGACAAGACCAATGAGTGCGGTGGTGAAAACGCTCATTGCCGTGAAGCCGCCTGCCTTTATGTTGGGTTGCGCGAGAAACCACTGCGAGGCGAAATAAAAGGCCACCGCTGCCAGAATGCCTGCGACCGCGAGGCCTTTATAGAGCGCGCCCATGATGTATTCGTTCTTGCCAAGGCGCACGAAGAAGGTGCCGATGATCGAAGCAACGATCGATATGCCTCCGATTAGGAGCGGGAATTCCACCCAGGGACTGCCGGCGCCGAAAACCGTTTTTGCCAGCAGCATTGCCGCGACCAGCGTAACAGTGTAGGTCTCGTAGAGGTCTGCCGCCATGCCCGCGCAGTCGCCGACATTGTCGCCGACGTTGTCGGCAATGACAGCGGCGTTTCTCGGATCGTCCTCGGGGATTCCGGCTTCCACTTTCCCGACCAGGTCGGCGCCGACGTCAGCAGCCTTGGTGTATATACCGCCCGCGATACGAGCGAAAACGCTCATGAGCGAGCAGCCGAAGCCAAGGCCTACAAGGGCGTGGAAGACTTCTTCAACAGGGGCGACCGATTTGGCTACAACGTAGTAACCCGTAAGGCCGATCAGCCCGAGCCCTACGACCATGATCCCCGTAACGGACCCACCTTTGAAGGCAACCGAAAGGGCCGGCTGCAAACCGCGTTTTGCGGCTTCCGTTGTGCGCACGTTGGCTTTGACGGCTACCATCATGCCGATGTAACCTGCAATGGCGGAACCGCACGTACCTATGATGAACCCGATTGAGGTCCATTTTCCCAGGTACAGCAGCAGTGCGGCAAGGACCACGGCGACCACGGCGACGGTCTTGTATTCCCTGTTCAGAAATGCCGTGGCGCCTTCCCGGATCGCTTCGGAGATCTGCTGCATTTTTTCGGAACCGGCGCTCTGCTTGACAACCCACGCTGCGGTCGCCAGAGCATAGATCACGCCGAGACCACCACATGCGAGGGCAAAAATGGCGATCAAACTTGCGTTCATTTAATCCTCCTGGTTGAATTGTTTTGAATTAGTTCGTCATGTTTGAGAGGCAGGGGCGGCCCCTCGATCTTTTTCCTGATTGCCTTAAAATCCTCCTTCCAGCAACACAATCCTGGAGACCGGCCGTAACCGTCTCCGAATAAACTCCATCGTTTTAATTTGAGAAACGACAGTCTTTTTACGCGGGTTGTTCCGTCTCGTTCCGGCAGGGTTGGTTAGATGGACTGGATCCTGTCTGATTAGCCATGTGGGGGCGGAAATGAGGCGGATGCAGGCTCGCACTACGTAGACATATTTCGTCAAAACCTTCCGGAGTTTTGCCTGACTTCTGAAGAACCATAAAATACGATGGCTTCCCACGCGCGCGACAAACCTAATGGAAGCCCGCAGGGTTGTCAAGAGAAAGTAACCTTTTGTGAGAAAAAGTGATCCTTTTCGAAATAAACCAAGGCGGTTTGAGGCCTCCCGCTCCCGCCTCGTCTCGCGGGTGGGTGGGCGGGCTGTCGAGAATGAGCGGTCGGCCTCCGCGCTACGCGCGCGCACTTCGCTAAGGGAGGCCGGGCAAGCCCACTTCACAAAGTGAAGCAGGGCGAAGCCCCGCGAAGCGAGACCTTTACACCATTATAGCCTCACTTTATGATGCGCTAAACATTTGGCTTGCCTTCAAACGTACCACGTTTAATGTCTTTGCGTTCTGCATGGCTGCGCGCACGGTCGCTGCTCTTATCATGTCAGGCGCATTTTTTTTCGAGAAGGGTATTGTACAAGTCTATCATACGAGGATAGGCCGGCCGGGTCATGGCCCTTAAATCTCGACCTGGTCTCCAGGCTCAGGCATAAATACCTTGAAATCATTGACCTCTCCACTCACCCGCAAAATGTCATCCCGCCTCCGGCGCCGTTCGTTTCGCTCAATGTGCACCAGGGCGAGCGAGCGGGCTTTAGCCCTACGGGCGAAATCGATGCAGTTCATGACGTTTCCGTGTCCAGGGGTATCCGTATCCAGGCGATAAGCCTCGTGGATCACGAGGTCTGCGCCGCGCGCAAGCCGGAGTGTTTCATCGGTTGCGAGCCCGTCTCCACTGTAAAAAAGCGACTTGCCGCCCGTTTCTATGTGCACGGCCAGGTCTCTTTGAGGGTGCCCGTTTACGGCGCTTCGCCAGGTCATACCACCCGCTTGCACGACCTCTCCCGGTTCTACCGTCTGAAAACGGAGATCGTAAGCAAACCTGTCCTGGAGAGACGAATAGGCCAGCTCTAGAGTTTGGAGCGCTATTTTGTCTATTGCACGCTGGCCAAGGATAACCAGAGGCTTTCTGCGTTTCATTTCCCAGAATCGTGCAAGCAGGGCTGGCAGGCCGAAGAAATGGTCCCCGTGAAAATGCGATATCCAGATCGCGTCGAGATCGTCCGGGTCCTGGCAGCTTTTCCAGAATGAAGGGGGCGCGGTAAAGCCGCAGTCCAATAATATCGAACTTTTATTGAGCCCATCTGCCGCCTGGACCCAGATGGAAGTGTTAGAAAAGTCCTCGTCGAATGCTTCGCCGACACCGATGAATTTTATTTTCACTGTGTTACCCCTAGATATTTGTATCGGTAAACCGAATTTGTTTTAAAATACCGCGCGTCTTAAATTATTCGGGCAACGGTCGTAATACGACGGATCGAGGGGGAGGGTTCATGAAGTCTAAACATTTTTTTGCGGTTTTAATTCTCATGATGTTTATCTCCGGCTGTGAAAACGTATCGAGTCAATATCTTGTCGGACAGAAACCGTACGCTGTCAATACCGAAGAATGGACTGGAGAATGGTCCCCGGATTGTTCGGGTGAAGAAATTGTCAGAATAGAAGTGCTTGACAAAAACAAAGGCATTCTCAGGGTCACTCAGTTCGAAACCAGCCCCGGAAGCACCGTGGATACTTATGAGTGCTACCTGAGGGAAGCAGGCAACTGGATATTCGCAAACGCCGCACTCAAAGGGGAAGCTGACTTTTACCCGGTACGCGTAAAGAACGTTGAAGGCCGCCAAATAATTGTCTGGTATCCGGACCCCGAGAAATTCAAACCACTGGTTTTTGAAAAAAAAGTGCTGCCCGGCCAATGGCGTGGACGGAATATTTCTCTTGGCTTGCTAAAACCCGAGCAGCTCGACCTGATAGTGTCAGGTAAGGAAGGAGTTCTTTTCAAGTGGGATGAGCCGGCTATCCTTATCAGGCATGGGAAAACCACTGTGCCTAAGAATTAATATATTCGCAGTATTTTTAATCCTGGAGAAAGCTCATGGCGGCAAAAGACAAATTTGAATTGATTTTCGAGAGGGAAATTCAAGAACTCAAAGGCCTGGTCCGGTTTTACAGGCACATCCTAACCGGCGCAGAGGTCCTTTCGATAACTAACGAGGATGATAACAAGGTTTTCGGCATCTGCTTTCGCACTCCACCGTCCGACTCGACCGGAGTAGCTCATATTCTGGAACACTCGGTCCTCTGCGGTTCGAGAAAATACCCGGTGAAGGAACCTTTCGTCGAGCTCATAAAAGGCTCACTTAAGACTTTCCTCAATGCCTTCACCTACCCTGACAAGACCTGCTATCCGGTTGCCAGCCAGAACGCCCAGGATTTCTACAACCTGATCGACGTATATCTGGACGCGGTTTTCTACCCGCGCCTGACGCCGTTTGTTCTCCAGCAGGAAGGATGGCATTACGAGCTAAGTGACCCCGATGCCCCACTTGCAATCAAAGGAGTGGTGTACAACGAAATGAAAGGGGTTTATTCCTCGCCCGACAGCATGCTCTCGGAGGTTTCGCAACAGTCTCTTTTTCCGGACACCACTTACGGGCTGGATTCGGGCGGCGACCCCAGGGTAATCCCCAGCCTTACTTTCGAACAGTTCAAGTCGTTCCACGAGAAGTTTTACCATCCTTCCAACGCCAGGATTTATTTTTACGGCAATGACGATCCGGACCGAAGGCTGGAGATAATCCAGGGATACCTCAAGGATTTCAGCCGCGCCGAGCCCCAATCCGCTGTGCCGCTTCAGCCGTTGAAAGCCATGCCTGTCCGGATTGTCCGCTCGTTTGCCGCAGGTCCCGAGGAGTCTGTCACGGACGGACTAAAATGCATGGTAACCGTGAATTGGCTTCTTCCGGAGGTGACCGACGCCAGGTTGAATCTTGCCTTTCAAATTCTGGAATACGTTCTCGCCGGCATGCCGGGTTCCCCGTTGAGGAAGGCGCTGATAGAATCCGGGCTGGGCGAAGATATTGCCGGAGGGGGCCTTGAGACCGAACTGCGCCAGCTATACTTCTCTATCGGTCTAAAGGGAATCCGCGCCGAGGATGCCGGTAAAGTTGAAAATCTCATCTTCGAGACCCTGTCAGCTCTCACCGTAGACGGCATCGACCCTGCAACCATCGAGGCGGGGGTGAATACGATTGAATTCCGGCTTCGCGAAAACAACTACGGCAACTTCCCGCAGGGGCTGGCGGTCATGCTGCGCGCGCTTTCCACCTGGCTATATGAAACCGACCCGACCTGCCTGCCGGCTTTCGAATCGCCTCTTGACCAGGTTAAGGAAGGTCTGAAATCAGCAGGTTTCCTGGAAGGCCTCATCCACCGCTACCTTCTCGAGAACCAGCACCGGACGGTTGTTTTGCTCCGGCCGGATCCCGGACTTGCTGAAAAGGAAATTGAAGAGGAATCCAAAAAGTTCGAGGGAATCAAACGTTCGTTTTCGGTTGATGAAATTCAGCGTGTAATCGAAAACGCCAAAACGCTGCAAAGGCTTCAATCGAGTCCGGACCCACCTGAAGCCCTGGCCACCATTCCGGTCCTCAGGGTTTCGGACCTCGACAGGCGAAACAGAATAATTCCAACGGAACCGGTGCCTGTCGACGGCGTGGCCGGGTTTTACCATGATCTTTTTACAAGCGGCATAACCTACCTGGACATTGGGTTCAATCTTCAGGTCCTCCCGCAGAAGCTTTTGCCGTACGCGCCTCTTTTCGGCAGGGCCCTGTTTGAGATGGGGACCGACTTTCAGGATTTCGTTTCTCTATCGCAAAAAATCAGCCGGAAGACCGGAGGCATCCGCCCGGAGGTGTTCACTTCCGCCGTGATAGGAGATAGCGCCCCTGCCACGTGGCTTTTCCTGCGGGGCAAAAGCATGAGCCCGCAGATCGGCGAGCTTACGGATATCCTTTCAGAAGTGCTGGGCGCCGTGAAACTGGATGACAGGGAGCGGTTCCGGCAAATCGTGCTGGCGGAAAAGGCCAGGCAGGAAAGAAAAATTGTCCCGAACGGCCACCAGGTGATAAACGAGCGTATCCGCGCTCATTTCAACCAGGCGGATTGGGTAAGGGAACTGACCGGCGGAATAAGTTATTTTGTTTTCCTGGGACAACTCGCCGGGGAGATTGACGAAAACTGGGGCAAAGTGGTTTCTGATCTCGAAGAGATCCGCAGGCTGCTTGCCAACCGTTCGGCAATGGCTTTCAATTTGACCGCCGAAAGGAAAGACTTTCACTCGATCGAGCCTCGCGTGCGCCACTTTCTCGGTTCCATTCCGGATCGGGCGACAGCGATAGAGACATGGCAACCCCGGCTTTTCCCGCAATTCGAAGGAATAATGATTCCCTCGCAGGTAAACTACGTGGGGAAAGGCGCAGACCTTTACCGGGAGGGATACCAATTGCATGGATCGAGCAAGGTCATATGCGGCTATCTCCGTACTTCCTGGATTTGGGAAAGGGTGCGGGTACAGGGAGGCGCCTACGGCGGGTTCTGCCTCTTCGACCGTATCTCAGGGGTCTTCACCTTTATTTCCTACCGCGACCCGAACCTGCTCAAAACAATTGAAAACTTCGACGGTACGGCTCAGTTCCTTCGCAGTGCGCATCTTCCCGGCGATGAGGTCCGCAAGGCAATAATCGGGGCCATTGGAGACCTCGATTCCTACATGCTGCCGGATATGAAAGGCTATATCTCGATGCTGCGCCAATTGACCGGGGATTCCGAAGAAGTCCGCCAAAAGATGCGCGACCAGATCCTGAGTACTACGGCAAGAGATTTCAGGGCCTTTGCCGAGATACTCGATACGGTGAACAGGGACGGAATCGTCAAAGTGCTGGGGTCGCAGGCAGCCATCGAGTCGGCCCTCGCCGCGCGCCCTGAGTGGCTGAAGACTTTCAGGCTGCTCTAAGCTTGAGGGAGGAATTGAGGGATTGAGCAATTGGCGCATTAGCACTAATCCCCAAATCCCTTAATTCCTGAATCCCTGAATTAGGTTTTTAAATGCGAGCCTATAACTTTTCCGGCTTACAGAGGTTCTTATCATTGGCGGCGGCCCGTCCGCAATTGCCGCAAACGTATTTGGGGTTGCGTACCAATTTTTTGTATTCGTCAAAATTCGATTCGACAAACCCGATATTCTGAAGATAGCACAGGTGTTCCTCGTGATGGGGGTGGGGCATTTTTTTCTCAGCCATTTCATTTTTCCTTTGTCTAAAGATTGCCGAAAATTGTCACAAACCTGTCGCCAATGACTCATATGTCTTCTGTATCACAACACTGTATTTTGAAATTAAACATCCCGTTGCGTACGGGCAATGCCTTTATAGAGCGGATAAGGCCGTTTTTATGTTGGGTCCTCGTATGAGAGACTTATAAACAACCCTGTGCGATTTACGCCGCGTAGCGCGAAGGCCGACCGCTCATTCTCGACGCTTTCCCTGACCTGTCTATGACCAGAGACGGGGGGCGCGCGGGAGGCCTTGAATGCACGGAGGTTTTACCCGGTTTGGCGTGAAACTCGGCCTGCGGGTTCCTGGTGAATGAATTCTTGTTCCCCAAAGGCGTCGCGAAGCTCACGGGCGCTCCCCAATATCCTCTCCCCCTATGATGCTGTTCAGTTTGTCTATCAGGCTTTCCTTGGACTTCGAGCATTTTTCGCATGAACTCAGGTGGTCCAGGAACGCCGTGATGTTCCATCCTTCGTAAGTTCTCAATCCCAATTCAAGCGGGTCTTTCCCACAAAGGAGATCCAGCATCTTCGACTCCTGTCAGAGTGTTTCGGATAGTCTAACAGCAAATATGCCAAATGCGGAAAAAAAAAGGCGCCCCTAAACAGCCCATTGCAAATGATAGACCACATTAAGTCAATCTCAGTAAGGTTTCCATAAAAGTCACCAGGTTGTAACAAATTCTTGGGCGAAGTTTCGAAAGATTTTGCCTGCTAACCATTCTATTTTACTTTTAACTTGACACGTGCATCGAAGCGGCATAGAAA
Organism: Syntrophobacteraceae bacterium; assembly: GCA_049515795.1. Taxonomy (GTDB): domain Bacteria; phylum Desulfobacterota; class Syntrophobacteria; order Syntrophobacterales; family Syntrophobacteraceae; genus SbD1. The sequence goes on along the minus strand of JBEKTT010000057.1, from coordinate 9,207 downwards.
TCTGGTTTGTAGTAGGGGTAGAATAAGTGAACCCACCAATAATTTGAAACAGGCGACCAAAAAAGTGCTACATGATAGACTGAAAAAGATCATCCATGGTTCTGGTTTGCCGCTCGGGCGATTTGCCGAAAAAACCGGCGTTTCCAAGAACACGCTGATAAACTACCGTGACGGGGCGACATCTCCCTCAGCCGTATTTCTGGAGTCGGTGTGCCGGGAGTTCTCGGCCGATCCGGGCTGGCTGCTCCTGGGTGAGGGAAGCGCCGGGGCTTGCGCTGCTGCGCTCGAATCGGCCGGAGACGGACGCGAAGACTATGCCCTCATTCCACTTTTGGATTCGCGTGTGACCGCGGGTCCGCAAGGCGAAATCCTGTACGGCGAAATCGCGGACCATTATCCTTTCAAGAAATGGTGGATCGAAAAGCTGGTGGGGACAAGCTCCGAGCGGCAGAGGAGTCTTTTTCTGATACGAGTCAGGGGAGATTCGATGTCGCCCACTATAAACCAGGGAGAGACGGCCCTGGTGGACGCCAGCGAAGTTGAGCGCCTGGGGGTGCTCGCGGGGCGCATATACCTCGTGATCCTGCCCGACGGGACGGCAGCCCTCAAAAGGTTGGTCCTGAGCGGGGACGAGGGCTGCCTGAAGCTGGCCTGTCTGTCCGACAATACCGCAGATTACCGCCCGTTCGAATTTGCCCTGGATCCGGAGAAAAGCCTTAAGTCGTACCTGCTCGGGCGCGTGCGATGGGCAGGGCAGGAGTTTGATTAACCGGGGGGGGAGACAAATGAGCACTGCAAATTATACCGGCAAAGAAGCGGCATACATTAAAAGTGAGCTGCTCAGGGCTTATCTGGAGCCGCTCTTCATGATCGTCGGCCAGCGTGAGCTAAGGATCGGTTACATAGACTGCTCTCCCGGACCCTGGCAGAAAGGCGGCCAGGACTCCGGCGACGCTTCAGTCGCCGTTTCTCTGGGCGTCATGGCAAAGTGCCATAACGATTTGTTGGAAAAATTCAGGAGAGACGTCCAATTTCGCGGATTATTCATTGAAAGGAACAAGGAATCTTTTGACAGGCTTGAGAGTTTCCTGCAATCCGAATCCTATGATGGTGTCAAAGCCCAATGCCTCAAGGGTGATTTCTGCGATCTGGGAAACGACATACTGTCGTGGTGCGGCGACCGGGATTTTTGTTTTTTCTTCATCGACGCAAAGGAATGGAGGCATATCGCGATTCCAACCCTGGAGCCCCTTCTGGCCAGGCCCTCTTCCGAGTTTCTCATCAATTTCATGTTTGATTCCATTGTCCCCGCCCATGCTCAAACGGGCTTCGAAGAGCAGATGGAGGCAATTTTCGGCGAGGCGCCGGATACCTCACATATCGGTCCGGAAGAAAGAGAAAGATTTTTGTTCAACCTGTACTGCCGGCAACTGAAGGCTTTCGCGCCAATAATCGGAGAAGCAATTCCGCGCTGCGCGCATATGAGGGTCATGCATCCCACAAAAGGCCGCACAGTTTACGACCTTGTCTATTTGACATGGGACCCGCTGGGTTTGGTGACTTTTATGGAGGCCTCCGAACAACTGGAATTGGAACAGAAGAAAGTGAGGGCCCTGGCCAGGCAATCGAAAAAGGTCAAGCGCAGCCGTCAGCTCGAGATTTTTTCGGCTGACAAGTTCGTTGGCGATGAGCCGGCAGTTGATTCGACAAAAGTAAAAGAGTACTGGCTGGCAAAACTGTCACGTGCTCCAAAAAGGTTCGGGGTTACCGAATTCGCCGATATGCTCGAAGAGACCGGATGGTTCATGGAGGATTTTCAAAGGGCGTTTCAAGAACTGGAACGCGAAGGAAAGGTGAAAAACCTTGCCTCTACCGGAATGCGGACCGAAAATCCCGTTCGCTATTGGGCGAACGGCAATCGGGGCGAGGTCCTTGAGAAGGTGTAAGAGCGCGGGACGCTTGGCGGCGGTTTACGGATTATAACTCTCCCCACTTTTCTAAAGGGGGGCAGGGGGATTTTGTGTGGAGTTGCACTTGGACCGGGTACCGGCCATCAAGCGGCTTCCACCACGAGGCACTTCAAATATCTTGTCTCAGGCATGGCTGAAAGGGCTGGATGATCGAGCGCCTGCCCGCAAACCTGGAGTAAGCGGAGTCCGGTAGGGTGGGGGAGCGAAGCGGGGTAGCCTCATCGTGCCCACCAATGTGCAAAATCACGACGCTCCGCGAGATGGCGGGCACCATAAAAACCGTGCCACCCACCTCCTGGGCCATAGCGACGTCAAGACGACAATGATTTATACACATGTCCTCAATCGTGGACCGGCCGGAGTTCGCGGCCCGGTTGACGGTTTGCGAAGCAAACTCAGCGGTTTATATGCTGATCGGCATAATACGCCATGATAAAGCGTTAAATGGAACATAACCGGCTGAGGATTTAAGGATAAGCGCTCCGCTGTCACCCGACACAACGGCATTTTATACGACAGCAACATGAAGTTTCGCATTTTATGCCGATCAACCTAATGAGTTAGGCGGTTCAATTCTGCGGTCACTCACTGTGCCGTCTGCAATTGGCAAAAAGGTGTTGAATGAAAAAGGCTCAGATATTACAGCAACGACTCAAAGACAGTAGAAGCAAGAAAGTGATATTCGTGTCTCATTGCATTCTGAATCAGAATGTCCGTTATTTCGGGGGAGCGTGTCGAGGCTGTTGCGTAAGAGAGATTGTCGAGCAGTGTTTGGATAGCGATTTAGGTATCGTGCAAATGCCTTGCCCAGAGCAACATGCCTGGGGTGGCGTCACCAAGCGATGGTTACTCATGGCATATGGAGCCAAGGGCACGTTCCTCTATTACATGCGCCGTCTTTTCCTTCCGCTAATACTACTGTACACCAAACTAATCTATCTACGATTAGCCAAAACGACGGCGGACCAAGTCAACGATTATCTTGCCTCTGGCTACTCCGTCATCGGGGTGATAGGAATTGATGGTTCACCATCCTGCGGTGTCAATAATACATTGGATTTTAATAGGTCATTTGAATTGACCGCAAGCATAGATGTCAAGTCCGTTACCGTTGAGCAAATGAACACCATTATTCGACAAAGCTTAACGGAGGGCAGAGGGCTTTTTGCTACTGCGCTGCAAAAGGAGCTGAAAAAACGACACATAGATCTTCCTTACCACGCACACGACCTGATTGCCGAGATAAATGGCAAGACTTCCAGCGCGGGAACTCTGTTGTCTTTGTAAAGTAGCCACCGCCTAACCCCACGTGCAGCCGACGCACTCCGCCCGCGGCTGACGTTGGCTGTTGGGCTGATATGCGGGGAGTCGCAGACTGATGAAGGATCGTGATGTCATAAGTGCTTTCGTGGCCTATTTGCAGACGAACGGTCATCCAAACCTCAAAGTCGAGCGATGGCCTGAGGACGAGAACAGAGACTCGCAAGAAATAGATGCAATCGCAGGAGCCTTCGCAATTGAGCATACAAGCATCGATACCCTTCCAAATCAGCGCCGAGACTCTGAATGATTTATGCAAGTTGTTGGTGGACTCGAGAAGGCCCTTTCCGATGCAGTTCCTTTTTATCTCAGCATTACTCTGGAATATCAGGCAGTGAAAAAAGGGCAGAATTGGTCTGCCATTCAAAATGCGCTCAAAACTTGGCTCATTACGGATGTATCGCGGTTGGGGGACGAAAACCATACTCTCGATCATATTCCTGGCGTCCCCTTCCGTCTTCATATAACAAAGGCAAGCAGTCGTCGGCCTGGCCTTTTCTTTGCTCGTTATGATCCAGGCGACAACACTCTTCCGGATCGAACCCGGCAACTGCTGGTAAGAAAGGCGGAAAAGCTCCTGAGATATCAAAGTGCAGGCAAGACAACGGTGTTGCTGGTCGAAAGCGAGGATATCGCACTCATGAACGAAGCCAAAATGCTCGCAGCGGTCCGGACGGCTTTCGCTGATGGGCCTCCATCTGGGGTGCATCAGCTGTGGTACGTTGATACATCGATTCCCATCGAGATTCTGTTCAAAGACTTTACTCTTGCTCTCAAGTAACAAATGTGCCCAACTTGCATTGCAGCGGAACCGGAGGGTGGATTTTCGTGTCTTTATCGAAACCTTGGCCCGCCGCTGCTGAATTGATAGTTGTGCTTGGCTTTGGGAACACAAGGTTAACAGTCCATGAATCTTTACGATGAATTTTTCTCAATGATATCGTTATTCAACAAGCTTGAAATCAGGTATGCTGTGGTAGATGGTATCGCTCTGGCCTTTCATGCCAGACCAAGGTTCACCAGGGACATTGATGTCCTGGTACATCAGGATGATATGAGTCTTTTGAAGATGGCTATGGGTAGATTGGGCTATGAAGAGACGGCCGAACCTTGGATACTCACCAATACGACCCTCACACTTCATCGATTTCTGAAGATTGAAGGGCAGGATGAAGTCATGATTGATACTCTTGTGGCCAATACAGATGAGCACTTCAGGATAATCCGGGATGCCGAGCTTGCTGAATCGGCGATAGGGACGGCGCCTGTTGCTGCTAAACGGGATATCATATTGCTAAAAAAGTCTCGAAGCTCGGATCAGGACCCCGTGGACATATCGGAGCTTGAAGAAAATGACGAGGATAGAGAAAGCAGTTAAAATCGTTAGCGACCTTTACGATTTCTACCGGCAAATTCCCAAGATTGCCAAGCAGAACCCGGCGAGAGAAGAAAAGCACGACCAGGCGCACCAGAGGACGGCGCTGGAACGTGCGCCACACTCTCCCGAAAACCCTTTGGCGCGCCGCTGCTGAGCCTCTCGTTAGCCTGCACATCCAGGAAGGAAAAGAAATGGTAGAGAAGGTCGTAGAGAGGTATGGACAAAGAGTAGGATACACGAAAGCAGAAGTCGAACGCTTCCATGAAGGCGGCCACAGGATCAGGCATGTGTCACATCTGTCGCAGGTGGCCGCAAAGTATTCTGTCCAGGCGGAGGTGATTAACTCAAAGAACTGCAACTCCGGCCACACCGTCGGGCAGACGTTCATTCTCGATGTGGACGGCAATTTCATAACCAAGCTATGTCCGAGCAGAATGTGTGTGTACCTGATATCCCAGCTTACGATTCCGGTGGCGCTGATAAATGAGAGACTCGGCGAAGGTCTTGAGCCGAACGACTTTCATTTCATGCGCTATCTACGCTGCCTGGACAGCGGCGTTGACTGCTACGGATACGGTGAGGTTATGCTCAAAGTCCAGGTTGTTCCGCGAGTCAAGGCGCCCCGCGAACGCCCAACGCGATGAATAGCCCCTGTGTAGCGGGCGTCTTCCGCGCTTCGCGAAGTACATCATTGAGAGGTGCCCGCAGTCGATATGGCATTTTCTTGCCCAGTGTTGTTCATAAGTCTGTCTTACGAGGAAAAAGGGTGATTGACACGACGCGGCTGACCACACAATCGACCGGACGCGCGAAGAGGGCAACCTCTTTGGGCTTTCAGATGACAAGTCGAAGGATTGACAGAGCAGCAGGATGGGGGTATATTGGTAGTATGAAAGTCAAGACATCTATCACCCTTTCGGATAAGCTGCTGGAAGCCGTTGATAAACGCGCCAGGCAGCACAAGAAGACACGCTCCGACTTCATCGAAGTCGCGGTGCGGGCTTTCATTGAGCAACTGATTCGGAATGAACAGAACGCTCGCGACCTCGAAATCATCAACCGGCGCGCAGATTTCCTTAATCAGGAAGCCAACGATGTGCTCGAGTATAAGGCGCCCTTATGAAACGGGGTGAACTTTACCGCGTATCCCACCCCTCCGTGTGTGATCCGAAGAAATACCGCGTATTCGTGATCGTGAGCCGTCAGGTGTTGATCGACTCGCGATTTTCAACCGTGATCTGTGCCCCGATTTACACCGCTTACGATGGTCTGGCGACCCAGGTACCAATGGGTCCGAATGAGGGCTTTAAACATGAGAGCAGTGTTCACTGCGATGAGTTGGTGAGTTTGCCAAAGACCATGCTGACCGACTTCATTGGTACTCTGCCGCCCATGAAGCTGGAAGCCCTGAACCAGGCTTTACTGATCGCGCTGGATATCCCGCATTAGCTTGGCGCACAGGCGCTGCTTCAATCCGGTGGGTTTAATGTGCCGTGGGTGTGTTTTGGGCTGTCGTCCAACACAGCAATGAACCCGACGCGCGGTAAGCGGGCGCTTCACTTCGGGAGTGGCGGCGCGGGCGCTAATTCAAACCCGGATCGACCGTTTACAGCTTGGCTTGGCCGGTGATGTGAAGGCGGCAGGCAAGGGGAATTGCGGATCGACTGCGGGCCGGCTTATCGAGTGTATCTCGCGCGCCGCCGCTGAGCTGTATGTACGGCTGCAAATCATGGTGATCTTGAACATGGCGCCATTGCACCAGGTCATGTCAAACGGGGTCGGACTTAATGCTGCAGCCGGCAGCTGATTCGACAAAAGTAAAAGACTACCGGCCGGCAAAACTGTCACATGTGAGACAACCAAAGTTGACAAAGATATTGCGAAAGCGTAGTTTGCTCATGTTTTGATCGTCCAATTAGGTTTCCAAAGTGAAACATTCCGCAGCTCTGAGGTGTCCTATGGATGCAACCCTGGTATCAGTGGCGCGTCTGGAGGTCTCGTTCATCCTTATAGGTATGGCAATAGTAGTAGCCTACCAGATGTTGACAGGAAGAATCAATGTTCGCGGTCTGCTCAGCGACACAGAGGACGGGAGTTTCAGTGTCAGCCGTGCTCAACTGCTGGTATTGAGCCTGGTCGGATTAATTCTATTCATTGCCAGAGTGGCCGGCTCACAAACCGGTACTTTGCCTGATGTTCCGCAGGAATTGTTGCTGGCTGTGGGAGGAAGCAACGGCGTGTATCTTTTGGTGAAGGGGAGGCGCTTATTAGCATCTCTTTTCAAAGGTTAATTCTCTTACATTGGGATACAGGGAGTGTTCTCATGGATGTACTTAGGGTTGTGGTTGGCTGGATGCTGACACTAATTATTGGCGGCCTGGGAGTAGTCCTGATTTGGAAGATGGGGAATGGCAAAATCAATCTCACCAACTTGATAAGCGAACCGAATGGCGATGCGAGCTTGTCTCGATTTCAGTTTCTGATCTTCACTTTCGTTATTGCGATGAGTCTTTTTTTCGTCACAGTCTCTAATTCTCCGTGGGCATTCCCGGAAATACCGCCTGGTATATTGGCCTTACTTGGAATAAGCAGCGGCTCTTACATTGTCTCTAAAGGGATACAGACCAGCCGTGATACTACTTTGGCGAAACTGAACAAGAAAGATGAGTAATCCGCCGTCAGATCTCGCTGCCAGGTTGCTGCCGGTATCCGATGAGATCACGGGTCTTTAAGTAAGATGAATTCCGGTTTGCGGTCCGCATGTGCTAAAGTCGTATGGCGCTAAGCTGGATAGGACTCTCGTTCGGGTATGACCAAAGACGGAGTGGCCAAATCCCTCTTGAGGGGCTTCCAGTTGAAGAACTTGATGGAGGGAAGGGCAATGGTGCTGCGTGACCGTTTTTTGACGTTTTTGCCATAAAGGAAATAAGCCCGAAGTTGGTCTTCGATGGTCTTGCCGGCTGACTTAGTGCCCGGCAAGTTGCAGGACGGCAAAGGCCTGCGTCCTCTGCGTCCGTTCACTCGTTTACCCCCTTTATGTAATCTTTCAGGCCAAAAAATACTTCTTTGAACGCAAATTGGTTTCAGGCTTCGCGTCCTCCGTCCTCCGTCTTCTGTCCTCCGTCTTCTGTCCTCCGTCCTCCGTCCTCCGTTCGCCCGTCAAGCCGCTTGCACTACGAAACATTTCAAATATCTGGTCTCGGGCATGGCCAAGAGGGCCGGATGGTCGAGGGACTGGCCGCTGACCTGGAGCAAGCGAAGCTTTTTTCCGCTCGCCTGTCCGGCGGAGATCAGGACTTCCCGGAAAAGCTCTTCGCTCATGTGGTAGGAGCAGGAACAGGTGATCAGGATTCCGCCGGGTTTGAGGGCAAGAAGCGCCCGGCGGTTTATATCGGTGTAACCCTTCGCGGCTTCCGTGACGGCCGACCTGGTCTTGGCGAATGCCGGCGGGTCCAGGACGATTACGTCGAAAGACGCCCGCGCAATCCGTTTGAGGTAATCGAAAACATCTGCGGCAATAAAAGATGAGCGGTCGCCGAATCCATTCAGCTCCGCGTTGCGGCGGGCCTGATCGACAGCGTCTACAGACTGATCGACCCCTATCACTTCGGCTGCCCCTCCAGCCGCCGCCGAAAGGCCCCATGCTCCGTTGTAGCAGAAAAGATCGAGGACCCTTTTGCCTTTCATCCAATGTTTGGCGGCGTTTCTATTATCGCGCTGGTCGAGATACATGCCGGTTTTCTGCCCTCCGAGCACGTCAACCAGGTAGCGGGTCCCGTCAATGCTAATGGGGATATTGCCGGTCACTCTTCCGCAGGCTACTCCTTTTTCAGGCGCAAGGCCTTCGAGGGCGCGAGAGGGCGAGTCATTTCGGAATACCAGCGCCGCCGGCCTGAAAAGATCGAGCAGCAGTTGCCTCATTAACTCCTCCATCCCGGCCATCCCAACAGTCCCGGCCTGGTAGACGAGAACGTCGCCGTACCGGTCGACAACAAGGCCGGGAAGGCGGTCCGATTCGCCAAAGACAACCCTATAGCTTTCGGCTCCGGGGTAAAGGGATTGGCGAAGATTTGCCGCCTCAAGCAGCGTCTGGCGAAAGAATTTCTCATCGGGCTTTTTGCCGGGGGGGCAAACGAGGCGCACTGCGATAAGCGATGCGGGGTTGACATAGCCGGCCCCGAGCGAAAGGCCCTTTGCAGTGAGCACCTCGACCCAGCTTCCGGGCTCAAAATCATGGATCGGATCGGCTATCTCGTTGCTGAATACCCAGCGATGCCCACGGAGAATGCGCCGCTCGCGCCCGGGATGCAGGGTTAAGGTTTTCATGCCTGGTTTTTCCATAAACGTTCACTGCCGAAAATGAGAATGGGTGACTCGGTATTACCCGCTCGCCTGTTTACCTCGTATGATAGACTTATATAATACCTGAAAAAAATGCGCCTGACATGATAAGAGCGGCGACCGTGCGCGCAGCCATGCAGAACGCACAGACATTAAACGTGGTGCGTTTGAAGGCAAGCCAGATGTTAAGCGCATCAG
>JBEKTT010000056.1:0-33087 GCA_049515795.1 Syntrophobacteraceae bacterium | reverse complement strand
TCCTCCCTAGCGGAGAAAAACCATAAACCTATCCAGAAGAAGGAGGGAAAAAGCAAATCAGGAAGAATAAAAACCAAAGGCAGGGAAGCAAAAGGCTTTTGCATGCGCAAAATGGAAGAAAAACGAGTCGCATGTTAGCCGGTCAAACGGTCAAAAACGATCATCTAACGCAAGCCGCAGTTGCTTTTGCCATGGCCAGAGCCAAACGACGCTTCCTCCCCGGATACGCCTGGCGAGCTCCAAGCCCTGCTTAGAGGTATCCTTTTTAAGCGCTAATAAGGCATATGTTTTTAACATTTATCCATAGACACCGGGTTATTATCTGGCCCGACCCCGAAATTAATTGGGCCGAAATATCCAATTTGTGGCGGGAATTTGTCGAAAAACATTTTTCTATTTAAACTAACGATAATTATTGTAAAAACAATTAATACTATTGTTTCTATGCATTTTGCGATTTGTCCCATTTGCAAAAGTCCCTGAAAATTGGCTGTGGCGTGAACTAGAATTGCTGTTAAAATATTGCCGCTGTTCTTATACCATAACCAGTTAATAATAAATGCCATGGCAAAAACACTAACCATGAAGTTCATGGCAAATAAAGGATTGGCTCTGAGAATTATATTATGATAATAACCATTTATGAAAAATAACGGAATATGCCAGAAGGCCCATAATGTGCCATAAATAAGGGTTACGGTAAAAAAGGTATGTTTGCCGCGCAGGCTATCCACACCATAGCCTTTCCAACCTAATTCCTCAATCAATGCGGCTCCAAAAATCATAACTGGGAATGGAATGAGTCCTGCGGTAGAAGGCATTACCTTAGCAATTGCAAGTTGGCTCAAAGATTGTCCCAAGAATAGATATGATATTAATATTGAAATAACCACTGCTATAGGAATTATGAACATAATTACAGGAATACTTGATATACTAATTAGTTTAGGATTTAAGATCCTATCATAAAAATTATGTTTTAGCTCATTACTGCTGGAAGTAAAAATCATCAATAGGGCTGTACCCAGAGGTGCAAATAACCCAATGAGTTCAAGTATGGAAATTAAACCTTTTGACTCACCGCTTGGCTGATAACTGAAATAGGCGGCAATAAGCCATGTAGCCCAAGTGATCACATTTGCAACAAAGAAAAATCGAACTGGATTATAGGTATAGGATTCTTTCATACACCATATTCTCCCTTGTTCGGATCATTTGTTTTCAAGCAGCAATCCGTATCGAGCAAAGCTTCAGGGCGGGGTCGGCGGCTTCGCGTTTTTTTACGCCTGCTTCGGCTCCAAATCCGGGCCCGCGGGAAGGGGACAAAGACTCATCAATGCGGGCCTTCAGGTTAAGACGACACAGCCGGAACTTGAGATGGCCAATGTGAAACACTTTGCCCTGAATAATGCGTCAACTTGCCCCCAATTTGACGGCATAGTACCAGATGGTCGGGATGAACGCAGTATGATTCTTGAGCAAGGTTATGCATAATCCAGGACACTAGATGTCCAGAGCCGAGGTCATTCGCAAATCCCCATTGCCAGGGATTCGCGTGCACTGCTGAGTAGGAACCTGGCTTGCGGCGGCCCTTACTTTCTGCTTTGAAATTCTTCGAGAACGGCTGTGATCTCTCTGATGCTGTGAAATACTTTTCTGCCGAGTAGAGAAAATCAACATCTTTCTCCTCCGCCTTGAAAAATTAGGCGCTCAAAACCTTAACACGACCGGATCGTATGTTGATTTTTTATACAGAGGAGCGACGTCAAGACGACAATGCTATATACACATGTCCTCAATCGTGGGCCTTCCAAAGTTTGCAGCCCGGCTGACGGTTTATTGAGGCATACGTATAGGTCGTCCCGGACCAGCCCACGTAATGCGTTGGGACCACGTCATTTAGTTCGGCTGTCGGGGGAATTCCATTTGGCATTGTCCGTTCCCTTTATTCGCACATTAAACCTTCGACCGTGTGCTATAGTGCTCCCAAAACGAATTCTTCCAATAACTCAGGACGATGGAGGAGCACCGTGGACCAGAATCGGAGGGATTTTCTGAAAGGAGCGGGCCTTGTTGCTGCAATCGCGGCGACGGGTGGGTTGACCGTGCAAGATGCCGAGGCTGCTCCTGCTAAGACGGGTCAGCGAGGCATGGCTCGGGGGTTGATCCTGTTAACGATGCGCAGCAATGGAGAGTACCGGCTCGGCGTCAAAACCGAAAAAGGCATACTGGATGTGTCTCAGGCAGCAAAACTACTCCATATGCACGCCCCGGCCTCGATGGATGAGTTGCTTCAGAACGAGGACGGTCCCAGCCTCAATGCGCTGGTCGGCGCCGCCCTCAAATCCCGTGCCGCGAGTAAGGCGCTTGTCAAGGGAGCTGCCATCGAATATGGACCGGCTGTGACCCGTCCGGAAAAGATCATCTGCGTGGGGCTGAATTACCGCAAGCACGCCAAGGAAGTCGGGATGGAGTTCCCTAGTCAACCTGTGCTCTTCAATAAGTACAACAATGCCCTCAATAACCACAACGGTTCCATCAAACTGCCTGTCGCGGTAGCCAAGAAATTCGATTATGAAGTCGAACTGGTGATGGTCATTGGCAAAGAGGCGAAAAACGTCAGCGAAGCCGATGCCCTTTCCCATGTGGCTGGCTACTGCACCGGCAATGACTTCACCGCGAGGGACCTGCAGCTTGAAACCCCCAGCAAGCAATGGATGATCGGCAAGACCCCGGACCAGTTTGCTCCACTGGGACCCTATCTGGTTACTGCCGACCAGGTCGACCCAGACAACCTGAAGATCGAATGCCGCGTGAACGGCGAGACCCGGCAATCCTCCAACACTAACGATTTAATCTTCAACTGCAGGCAGATCATCATTTTCATTTCCCGCTACATCACGCTCAAATCCGGTGACATCATTTTCACCGGTACTCCTGAAGGAGTGATCGCCGGCCGTCCCCCGGAAAAACAGGTTTGGCTCAGACCCGGCGACAAAGTCGCCTGCAGTCTGGAACAGCTTGGCGAATTGAAGTTCGACCTGATTTGATGACCGCAGAATAAGGTTGCCAAAATACAGAGAAATTACCCCGCGCGGCGTTCCAGCTGGAAACGTGCCCTAATGACAAACTGTTTTTAAAGCATAGCTTGCATCTGCGGACACTTTATTGCGCAGAATTGTACTTCGATTTGAAAGACTTCACCTGTTCCCGCCTGCTCCTTAAAACCCCGAGGGGTCAAAAAGTTCAACACCTCCGGATCATAACGAGATTCGATTTCCCCTAGTATACTTATCGTTTACGGCAAAAACCGCGCATATTCCGAATCGACCTACATGAAAGACGGCAGCATGTCTGATCTCAGGAATATGTGGCAAAAATGAAGTACCCGCTCACCACAGAGACACAGAGAACACAGAGCAACCTTGGGCTTCAAATAGGGTCGGCCAAATAGGGTCGGGCCAAACCAACGTCTCGATATGTGAAAATAAACGCTCAAAAAATATGCCTTTTTACGGCTTAAACGTCCGTTTTAGGCATAGAAATCGTCGCTCTAAGAAAACTGAGGCCCCCGAGGATTGGGCTCGCCTAAAGGAAGCCATCCTCTTCCAGATGTAAAGCCCGGTGATGGAGGCTGATTCTCACAGAATATTATCACATGTCCTTGTATCTGCACTTTTAATGTCGTTCCAGCCTGATTTTATGTGCCTATCCAGCCTGCCGGATTTCAAATCTTGGTCAATTACTCGATTTTCGTTCTTAGAAGCTCAATTTGAGCGGTGAATTAAGTGCGGGTGAAGAGGGGAACGGGTGAAGAGTGCATCATAAAGTTAGAAGGGTTAGACTTTCGCTCTTCACACCTCACTATTCTTTTTTCCGTTTCTATTGCCGGTTCTATTGCCGCTTGTGGTTGCCGTTTCCGGTTGCCGTTTTGCATGACTTCTCAGGGTGTGCCAAACTGTTAGGGAATCTGTTTTTGACCAAAGGGCAAAAAACTTATCACGCGGAGACGGGACATGGTCCGGACAAGGATAGAGCGCAGAATAGTGAACAGTGAACGGTGAGCAGTAAACAGAAAAGAACAAATGCGGCGGGCGGATCGGTGGCAAACGAACATGGCTTTTTACAGCTCACTGTTCACTGCTCACTGCCCTTTGGCCTGCGCCTCTGCTTCGAAAAGGCGTGGTGGGCTGCGCTCCGCTTAGCCCACCCTACCGATCGTTTCATAGTTTAGGGTGTCCCAACGGGACATGAAATGCTGTGGTGAATGGAAACGATTGCCGCAAAAAAGGAGACACCGCCACATGAAAATTAGCCAAATCGATGACAAGCAATTACTTCACTTAATCAGGAACGGGAACACCGTTACCGAAACCGCCCGCAAGCTGGGAGTCAATAAAGGGACCGTATCCAAACGGTTGAAGGCGTTGAATATCGCCATAAACCGGAATGTAACCATCCGAGCAGCCCACAAGATCGTTGAACGCGAAATCAATGCCCTGGACCAACTGCAGAAGATCAACCGGGACGCAAACGAGCTGCTCGACCTGCTCATGCGCTGGAACCGGGGCGAAGACCGCGCTCTTCAGGTACTCGAATCCCAGGTCCGAAAGATCAAAGTCCCAAGGCAGGAAGGGGAAATCAGCGAGTACAAATTCAAAGACCCGCGCGAACTTGCACTGAAGGCCATGCAGGAGATCCGTGGACAACTCAAGCTGCAGCTCGAAATCTTCCAGGCGCTTTTCGATATCCGGGCGGCCCAGCAATTTCAGGCCGAAGTATTGGAGGTAATCGGAGGTGTTTCAACGGAAGCAAGAGATGAGATCATTCGCCGACTGACGGAAAGAAATGCTCTTCGGTCAGCTCTTGACCTCAATTGAGCAGATGTTCTGCCGGGATGACGGAAAGGCTTAGCGCTGGCACGCAGGGAAAGTCGCCTTGCTTCGGCCCGATCCGATAAGGCTCCATTGCCGGACCGCGCCTTGACCGGGTTTATCCCGCCCTGCCGGTGATGTAGTCTTCGGTGAGTTTCTGGCTCGGGCGGGTGAAGATGGTCTCGGTTGCATTGAATTCGACCAATTCGCCCAGCCAGAACAAGCCCGTGTAATCGGAAGCGCGCGAAGCCTGCTGCATGTTGTGGGTAACAATGACGATGGAGTAATCTTTTTTTAGCGACTGCATGAGTTCTTCAATCTGGAGGGTCGCAATCGGGTCAAGGGCCGAGCAGGGCTCATCCATCAGGATGACTTCGGGCTTTACGGCGATGGTTCGGGCGATGCACAGTCTTTGCTGCTGGCCAAGAGACAGGCCCAGCGCATTCGCTTTCAAAATGTCTTTGACCTCATCCCAGAGCACGGCGCTGCGAAGACTTCGTTCAACTATTTCGTAAAGCTCCCCGTTATCCGCGTGAAGTCCAAGCACACGCGGCCCGAATGCGATGTTGTCGAAAATGGACTGAGGAAAGGGGTTTGGGCGCTGGAAGACCATTCCTACCCGCCTGCGCAGTTCAACCACATCTGTGCCGGGCAAATAGATGTCCTGGCCGCCGAATTCGACGAAGCCCTCAACCTTTGTGCCCCGAATAGTATCGTTCATCCGGTTGAGGCAACGCAGAAAAGTCGATTTGCCGCACCCCGAAGGCCCGATCAGCGCGGTTATGCGCCGATCCTGTATGGACATCGAAATGTCGCTGAGGGCCAGTTTTTGGCCGTAATAAAAATTTAGGTGCTCTACCCTGATTTTTTCCATCTCTTCGCTTAGAGGGCTATCCGAAACGGCCCGTAACGTAATCTTCCGTGCGCCTGTCATGGGGGTTTGTGAATATCTCCGTTCCAGCACGGTATTCGATCAGATCGCCCATGAGAAGGAAAGCCGCCTGGTCCGCCACTCTGGCTGCCTGTTGTATGCTGTGCGGAACGATGATGATCGTATAGAGTTTTTTGAGCTGGTGCAGAGATTCCTCGACCTTTCTGGTTGAAATCGGGTCAAGACCCGAGGTCGGTTCGTCGAGCAGCAGCACCTCGGGCTCGAGCGCCAGGCTTCTGGCGATGCAAAGCCTTTGTTGCTGGCCACCGGAAAGGGCGTTTGCCGGGCTGTCCAGCCTGTCTTTTATCTCGTCCCATAAAGCGGCCTGGGTGAGACTGCGCTCCAGGATTTGCTCCATTTTGCCGCCGTGCCGGCGACCGGCCAGCTTCAGCCCGTAGGTAACATTTTCCCGAACGGTCCCGGGAAGAGGAAGCGGGAGCGCGAAGACCATCCCGACGCGGCGGCGCAGGCTTTCGACGTTTGTGCCGGGGTCGTAGACGTTTTTGCCGTCCAAAAGAACCCTACCCGTCATGCGGGTATCATCGATCATATCGTTGAGCCTGTTAATCAGACGAAGCAAGGTTGTCTTTCCGCCTGCGGCCGGGCCGAAAAAAACGGTTACGGACCTGGGCGGCACCTCCAGGGTGATGTTACGCAGAGCATGGAAATCTCCGTAAAAATAGTTTACCTCCTCGATGAAGATTTTAGGCTCTACCATTGCCGCCTCCTGCGAAAATAGCTTCGCAGGACTGTTGCCGCCACATTCATGGACAGGACGAGAATGAGCAGAACGAGCGCCGTTCCGTACTGAACGCTGACCGGCATGCCGGGCACCTGGGTGCTGATGACATAGAGGTGATAGGGCAGCGCCATTACCTGGTCGAAGGGCGACTGGGGCAGGCGGGGCAGATAGAAGGCGGCAACCGTAAAAAGAATGGGGGCGGTCTCCCCGGCGGCGCGCAAAAGGCCCAGGATTATGCCCGTTATTATACCCGGCAGGGCCTCCGGAAGCACGATATAGCGGATTGCCTGCCAGCGCGTGCCGCCAAGGCTTGCGATAACGGTGCGAAATTCCATGGGTACGGCCCGCAGGGCTTCTTCGGAGGTGCTGATGATGACCGGCAGGGTCATGATTGCCAGGGTCAGCACGCCGGCGAGGATTGAGGTGCCCATATGCAGAAAGAGCACGAACATGCCCAGTCCGAAAAGCCCGTAAACGATGGAAGGAATGCCTGCCAGGTTTACGATCGCAAGCCGGATGGCCCGTGTTATCCATGTGTCCCTGGCATACTCGGCAAGATAAATGGTCCCGGCAACACCGACAGGGATGGCGGCAACCGCAGTGCCCACTGTCAGAATAAGGGTTCCGACTATGGCCGGGAGAATGCCTCCCTGTTTCATGCCCTCGAAAGGCATCGAAAAAATGAATTCCCAGGAGATGGCTTTTGCCCCTTGAACCAGAATAATTCCGATCACGATCAAAATGGGCGCAACTACAGCTATCGCCGACAGGCTCAGCACGGCAAATCCTATCTGCTGCACCCGATTGCGGTCCATCAGCGCAGACCTCCCCTTTGCCGCTTTTTGAAAATTGCGCTTGCAGCCACAATATTGATGATAAATGTCAGAATGAACAGGATGATCCCAATTCCAAAAAGAGCGTGATAGTGAACGCTCCCGTTTGCAACCTCTCCCATTTCGGCCGCCACCGTAGCAGTCATGGTCCTCACGGGCATGAAGATCGATCCAAGACTCAGAGGCATCCGGGCCGCATTTCCGGTAACCATCATGACGGCCATAGTCTCACCGATTGCCCTGCCCATCCCGAGCATCACGGCCATAGCGATGCCCGAGCGCGCAGCAGGCACAATTACCTTCCAGATAGTCTGCCAATTGGTGGCCCCCATCGCCAGGGCCGCATCGCGGTAGCTCTTCGGCACGCTGTCCAGGGCGTCCTCGGCCACACTGATTATTGTGGGCAAAGACATATAGGCCAGAAGCACAGCGCCCGTGAAGGCAGTAAGACCCGTAGGGACATTTAGAACGGTGCGCACCAGAGGCGCCAGGGCGTGCATTCCAAAAAAGCCCAGAACCACGGAGGGTATTCCTGCAAGTACTTCGATCAGTGGTTTTAGAATTTCACGGGCCCAATCGGGCGCCGATTCCCGGATAAAAACAGCGGTTGTCACTCCCAGGGGAAGGGCGATAGCTATTGCGGCTATGGTTACGTAAGCCGATCCCAGGATCAGGGGCAGAGTGCCGAAAATATCGAAGGTGGGATACCACCGGGTCCCAAACAGGTTGCCGGGAGAAACCTCCCATAGTATTGGGAGGCCCTCTTTGAGCAGGAAGACAAAAATGAGCAGCACGAAGCCGATCGTGGAAAATCCGAGTACGCGGATGGTGGATTCGATGAAAAACTCGCTCCAGGGTTTGCCCGCTGTTTCGGATGAACCGGTCCGTGGCCTCACAGGCCTTTGTGAAATCTTATTGTAGAGGGACAAAGCCCAGTTTTGCCACAAGGGTCTGGCCACCGTTAAGTATCCATTCGATGTAGTCCTTTATCTGTCCCGCAGGCTGACCCGCCGTATACATGTAGAGCGGACGCGCAATGGGATAGGAACCGTTTTTGACGGTCTGTGCCGACGGGACGACAAAGGGGCCGTTTCCACTCTTTGACACCGCTATTACTTTCAGGTCCCCGGTCACGTATCCGAGGCCGTCATAACCGATTGCATTCGGGTTTTGGCGAATTTCACTGCTTATCCCCTCACTCGAGGGCATAAGGAGCGTGTCCGGCGAAAACAGAAGTTTGCTCCTGCTGTTTCCCATCCGGATCACATTCTCGAGAAAATAGACATAAGTTCCGGAATTGGACTCCCTTGACAGCAGCACGATCGGCCTGTTCTCGCCCCCGACTTCCATCCAGTTCTTGATCTCGCCGGTGTAGATGTCGGAAATCTGCTGGATGCTAAGACTTTGAACCGGGTTAGAGGGGCTGACGACCACCGCGATTGCATCGTGGGCAACTACGAATTCAACCGGGCTGACACCGTTGACTTTCGCGGCCGCTATCTCTTCGGGTTTCATTTCCCGGGATGCGTTTGCGATCGAAACCGTTCCGTTTATCATGGCCGCAATGCCCGTCCCGCTGCCTCCTCCGGTCACCGAGATGCTCACCTCCGGGTGCACCTCCATGCGGGCTTCGGCCCACGCAAGCGCCAGGTTTACAAGAGTATCGGACCCTTTATTTTCAATTATCCGGGCGCGGCCGCCCGCACCGGCCCCGGTTTCCGGCTCTTTACCGCCGCAGCCCGAGAGCACCCCGCTGCTCATGAGCAGGGCCAGGCAGACTGACAAAAAACGAAGCCCGAGCACGAATATCCGAGGGCGCCCTCTGCGATCTCTTATGTCCCTCATCTGAGCTCCGTCACAAAGCCGCAGTTTCGTTTTCTCAGCCTATGCCACAGCCGCGAAGTGCCGATCTCGACGCTCTGCTTGGCCTGTCTACGACCAGAGACACGTCCCACCGCCTTCTCCAGCGAACTTTCGAACCCCGAAGGACACCCGCAGACAAATTAGAGTGTCTCAGGGCGCCAAATTTCCGTGGAGCGGCTTTTAAAGGTGAGATTGCTTAAACGAGAGGGCCCCCCTGGCTGCATTCTCAAATACATTATAAGAGATGCATCCAGAATTCAATTTTTTTCGCGCCCGGCTTTGCCTCGAAAATAAAGAACGCGCACGGTGAGGCGGGGATGGGAGTATGCGGCAAGGGAGGGGACGCGGGGACACTGAGCAGTGAACAGTGAACAGTGAACGGTGAAAAGAAGAAACAATTTTATCCGCTCGCTGTTCACAGGCGTGCTCTCCCTGTCCGTCCGGACCATGCCCCGTCTCTGCGGTGGATTTTTTTTGTCCCCGCCTCACCGTTTCTCGGCGTCTGCCACGGCGGCCGCCGCACCGGAGCGGTTCCACCAACCGCCGCCAAGCGCCATGAATAGAGCTGCACTATCGGCAAAACGGTTTGCCCTGGCCTGCGTAAGATTTATCAGGGCCTGTTGCCAGCCCTGTTCGGCGGCGAGCACCGCCGGGTAGTTAACCGAGCCGAGTTCCAACTGTCTGCGTGTAAGCTCAAAGGTTCGCCAGGCCGCGCGTTCCGCGGCTACTGCCGCCCTCAGGGCATCGGCATCGGACTGGAGCGCGTGCAGCGTATCCGCTACGTTCTGGAAGGCATTGATGACGGCGCTGCGATACTGCGCCGCGGCTTGATCCAGGCCGGCTTCGGCAGCGCGTTTTTTGTGCAGCAGGGCGCCGGCGTCGAAAATAGTCTGTGTCAGGCTGCCGGTGAGATTATAGAAGGTGTTGCCGGGAATGAACATTTGACCGATCTGTGTCGAGGCGCCGCCCATAGCGCCGGTGATGCTGATCTGCGGCAGCATGTTGGCGACAGCCACACCAACCTGGGCGCTTGCCGAATGCCATTGCGCCTGGGCGGCGCGCACGTCCGGGCGTTGCTCCACAAGCTTGGAAGGCAGGCTGACCGGCAGTTCCTGCGGCAAGCGCAGAGCATCCAGGTCGAACTTTTCCTCCATCTCCTCGTTTGGGAAGCGGCCGGCAAGGGCCGCCAGCAGGTCGCGCGTCAGCGCCAGTTGCTTTTCCAGAGGCGGCAAGGTTGCCTGGGCCTGGGCCAGCGCAGCTTCTTGCGCAGCCACATCAAGTCCGGTTACGTAGCCAAGCGCCAGGTGCCGGCGCTGTATTTCGAGCAGTTTGGCTGCAATTTCGATGATACTGTGTATGGCCGCTATCTGAGCGCGCAACGAGGCTTCCTGGACGGCTGCGGCCACAACGTTGGAGCTCAGCGTCAGGTAAGCCGCTTCAAGCTGGAAGAGCTGAAACTCGGCCTGCGCCGACAGCGATTCCACCTGCCGCCGGTTTAAACCGAAGACGTCAGGCATATAGCTCACGGATAACTGACCGGTATAGAGCGTGAAGTACGGAGCCCCCGAGGTCAGTGTGGGCGCGAGCGTTTCTGTGGCGCCCTTCTGGGGGCTGGCCGAACCGTTGGCCTGGACGGTTGGAAAATAAAGACCCCTCTGGGCGGCGACATACTCCCGGGCCTGGCGCAGGGCCGCCTTCGCCGCGTCGATAGTCGGGTTGGCTTTAATCGACCTTTCGACCAGGTTATTTAGCGGCGGCGACTCGAACAGCGCCCACCACTGTCGCGGAATGTCCATATCCTTGACAAAGCGCTGTTCTTCGCCGCCTGCCACATCAGGCGAGGAGGCCGTCGCGGTGAGCGGCTGTGCCGTGTAGCCCGCAGCCGCCGGGGCTTCGGGGCGATGGAAGTCCGGGCCTACGGCGCAGCCTGAAACCAGGGCCAAAAGTGAGAATGCTGCGATGCAGCAAAAGCATTTTGCGGACATATTTAGAATCCCCCCGCCCCCATTTACAAAAGGAGGGCTATAGATCTGGTAGGGCTTATTGGACCTATTGTCCTATCGAGGCGTTCTCCTTCTTCACAAAAAACAACCGGAGCGGCGGAACGATCAGCAGCAACATGACGGGGCCGATCAGCATTCCACCCACGACCACGGCCGCAAGGGGACGCTGCACCTGGCTGCCGATGCCGGTGGAAAGCGCAGCGGGCAGCAGGCCGATGCAGGCGGAGAGCGCCGTCATGAGCATCGGCCGCATGCGTTGTTCCGCCGCATGAAACATGGCTTCCTCTCTGTCCAGATGGGTGCGGGTCCGCCTGACCTCGTTATAATAAGTCATTATCAGGATATTATTCATGACCGAGACCCCGAAAAGCGATACGAAACCGATAGCGGCGGAGATGCTGAAGTCGAGGCCGCTGACATAGAGCGACAGCACGCCGCCGGCTATGGCAAAAGGTATTCCGGCCAGCACCAGAAGGCTGTCAAGCAGCGAATTGAACAGGCCGTAGAGCATCGCCAAGATCAGAACGAGACTGATCGGCACGATGACCTCCAGCCGCTTTGTTGCGAGTTGAAGTTCCTCGAACTCGCCGGCCCACTCGATCCGGTATCCGTTCGGCAGTTTCACATTCTGCGCAATACGCTTTTGTGCCTCGGCAACGGCGCTTCCAAGGTCGCGGCCTCTAACGCTGAACTTGATAGGAATATATCGCTGATTGCGTTCGTGATAAATATAGGATGCACCCGTATCCAGAGATATGCCGGCGAGTTCGCCGAGCGGAATATAGGCATTTGCGCCGTTGCCGGTTTGATAGCCGACCTTGATATTGCGCACCGCGTCAATGTTGTTGCGAAATTCGGGCGCAAGGCGAACGGTGAGGTTGAATTGCCGGTCGCCCTCCATGACCGTAGTCGCTGTCGTGCCGCCTAAGGCGGTTTGCACCACGGTGTTCAGATCTCCGGCGTTGAGGCCGTAGCGGGCCGCCTTTGCACGGTCCACCATAACGTTCAGGTTTGGCTGTCCGAGGACCCGAAAGATCCCGAGGTCCTCCACCCCTTTAGTCCGGCCCATTTCACTCAGGACCTGGGCCGCGATCTGCTCCAGGGTCGCCAGGTTTGGCCCCATGATCTTGACCGAGTTGGCGCCCTTGACGCCGGAGAGGCCCTCTTCGATATTGTCCTGTATGTACTGGGAGAAATTGAAGTCAACTCCGGCAAATTCCCTGGAAAACTCCGACTGCAGTTCATTGACCAAATCATCCTTGGTCTTGCCCGGGGACCATTGGCCGAATGGTTTTAAAGGCACGAAGAACTCGGCATTGTAAAACCCGGCGGCGTCACTGCCGTCGTCGGGCCGGCCATGCTGGGAGACCACGGTAATTACTTCCGGGTGGCTCAGAAGGAGCTCGCGCATCTTTGTCACCGCCGGCATGGCGGCTTCCAGCGATATGGTCGGCGGCATCGATGCGCGAATCCAGAGGTTGCCTTCCTCGAGCGCCGGCAGAAACTCGGTGCCCAGCCGCGGGATGAGAAACCCGACCGCCGCCAGAAACATGAGTCCGGCCGCGACGACTATTTTCCGGTTGGCAAGCGCCCAGCGCAGGGCCGGGGTGTAGGCAGCGCGCAGCGCCCGCACTACGATCGTTTCAGTTTCCTTGACTTTATCGGGGAGCAAGTATGACGCCAGCACCGGCGATATCGTGAAAGTAGCTATCAACGCCCCTGCCAATGCATAGCCGTAGGTCCTGGCCATGGGACCGAAAATCTGGCCCTCGACGCCTTGCATAGTGAAAAGCGGAATGAACGCCGCAACCGTTATCATGGTAGAGAAGTATATCGCCTTATCCACTTGCAGGGCGCTCATGTAGATCATGCGCAGCCGATCGGTCCATGCCCGGCCGGCGCCCAGATCGTAGTCTTCAGTCGGATCTGTCCCAAACTGCCCCTCTGAGAGACCTTCGAGAAGCCTTCTCCTTTCTTCCTCTTTCGCCTGCAAATTCCGAAATATGTTCTCAACTAATATGACCGCTGAATCCACGATGATGCCGAAGTCGATAGCTCCAATTGACAGGAGGTTCGCGTCTTCCCCTCGACACACCATAATGATGATGCTGAAGAAGAGCGCGAAGGGAATATTTATACCGACGATGAGGGCGCTGCGCAGATTACCCAGAAAAGTCCACTGGATCAGGAAAACCAGCAGGAAGCCAAAGATGACGTTGCGCACGACCGTCCTGGTGGTAAGCGAGACGAGCCAGCCTCGGTCATAGAAGGGGACCATCTTGACTCCAGGAGGCAGCGTCCCGTCGCTGTTGATCTTTGCGACTTCCGCCTTGACCCTGGCCAGCACGTCCTTTGTATGCAGCGTCCGATCCATGACGACAATGCCCGCCACCACGTCGTCGTCTTTATCGCGGCCGCACTTGCCGAGCCTCGGTACATGTCCGACATAGACCTTCGCAACGTCTTTAACCAGGACTGGAAGGCCGTTGGATTGCGTTAGGACTATATTCTGGATGTCATCGACTTTCCAGCCTTGGGTCAAATCGGTGGAGCCTCCACTGTCGATCAGGCCGACGCCGCGGATGTTGACGGACTGCTGTCCAATGTTGATCGTGCGCCCGCCGACGTTGATATTGGCGTTGCCTATAGCGGCTACCAACTGGGGAAGGGTGATAGTGTAGGCCTCAAGTTTAAGGAGATCGGCTTCGACTTCGAACTCCTTGGTCGTACCGCCCCAGGTGTTGACCTGCACTACTCCGGGGACCGTCAGCAGGCGGCGCTGCAGGACCCAGTCCTGGACAGTGCGAAGATTGGTCAGACCGAAGTTCGCCGGGCCGGCCACCTGGTATCGAAAGATTTCACCTACAAGACTCGATCCCTGGATGGTGGCCTGCACATTGTTGGGGAGATTGACCTTTTGCTGCAGGTTGAGCGCCGCCTGCGTGTAGGCGAAGTAGTAATCGACGCCGTATTTGAATGTGACCCGAACGAAGGAAAGACCATAGAACGATGTCGAGCGGATGTTTTCGACTCCCGGCGTGGCGGCAAGCCCGACCTCCATCGGAATTGTGTAGTAGCGCTCCATCTCCTCTGCTGACTGGCCGGCTGCCTGGGCGGTAATTTCAAGGATCACGGGCGCCGGGTTCGGATACGCCTCGATGTTCAGCTTCCTGTAAGCGAGGACCCCGCCGCCGATAAGAACCAGCACGCACAGCAGGATAATCGGACGGCGGGTCAGTGCGAACGTTAGAAACGACTTAAGCATGGGTTGCCTCTTTGTGATTCAAGACCCGTCCTCCGGGCGTCAAAAGAGGGTGGGTTCCGCAGTTTTGGTCTATAAACCGTTAAACGAAGACTTCTCATCGGGACGCGTTCACCAGGGCGTTGCTCAGGTACAGCGCCCCTTCGGTTGCGACCAGTTCTCCGGGCTGCAAGCCATCGATTATCTGATCGCAGCCGTCCTGCTGGAGGCCGACCTTGACGGTGCGTTTGACAAAGGTCCGGCGGTCGGTGGTTACCCAAACGGTCATCGTGCCGTCACCCTCCCGGACTACGCCATCGGCCGGGACTGCGGTTGCGCGTACCGAATCCCCCGTGCGGATTACAAAGGTGGCGAACATACCCGGCCGAAGTTCGCGCTTCGGATCGCGGATTTCCGAGCGTATCAGGAGCCGGTGAGTGGCGGGGTCTACTGCGGCCCCGATGGTGGAAACCTCCCCTTCGAACACCCGGTCGGGATAGGCCATCACCCTGACCTTGACTTCCTGTCCCACGTGGAAAAGAGGACTGTCGCTCTCGACAACGTATGCCAACATCCACATGGTCGAGATGTCTGCAACCGAATAAGGAGCGGGCGCCGCTCCAGGCTGCACCAGGAGTCCGGGCGCAGCATTGCGGGCAGTTACCCGGCCTGTTATCGGGCTCGGCACGACCATAATCGGGTCGATCCTCCGCCTGGCCACAATTTGATCGACCTCCGCCTCAGTCTTGCCGAAAAGGCGGACGGCATTGCGGGCGGCCTTGAGAGCACCCTCCGCGCTTTGCTGATCGGAGACCGCCTGCTCCATGTCTTTCTGGGAGATCCCCTGGGTCTCATAGAGTTTTTTGGCGCGCGCCAGCGTGCGGGTGGTCAGTTCGAGCACTCCCGCCGCAGCGATCAGGGCCGATTCAGCCTGGCCGAGGTCCGGGCTGTCTATCGTATAGAGCTTCCGGCCTTTGGCAACTTCGTCGCCGAGTTTTGCAAACAGACCGGCGATTTTCCCCTGGTAGGGCGAAAAGACCTGGACCGTCATGTCCTGGTTGAAGTCGATACTGCCGATCGCTTCCCGCTGGATAACGAAAGTCCGCTCTCCCGCCGGCTCGACCTTTACCGACTGAACCTGTGTTTCGTTCAATTCCACGCTTTTTGCCGTAAGAGCATCGGCCTGTTTGGCATTTGGTTCCCCGGCCCTTGGTTCGGATGCCGGGGGATTCCCTGACTTCCCGGCGAAGTATACGCCGGTCGAGATGATGAGCGCCGCAGCCGCCAGGGCCGTGCCTGCCAGGATAGTTTTCTTGTTTAATCGCATAATAAGCCTCGGTGCTGAATCAGCCTCAGGATGCTGGGCCTCGTAAGGCGGCCGGAAGCTCGGCAAACCGCCTGCGAGAAGATAAATCTTACAGGGCTTATGCTATGGAAAAAATCAGGAGCAAAGCGAAAGGATTGGCGGGGCGCGAATGCATGGGCTGGAAATGACGATAATGCCGGGAAGGCCCACTGTGAAATGCGGGCAAGAGTCGGAAAGGGTTGCGATATGCCTCCGGATGATATCGGTATTCACATCGCCGTCAAGACTACAGACTCCGGCTATGTCCAGGGGAGGCGCGCGGACTATAACGGCGCCAGGGTCCAAATGGACCAGGCCGCGCATGTACCAGACCACAACCTCTCCGGTTGCGGAATTTTTCCAAAGGATGTCGGGAGACCCGTCTCCGTCGAAATCACCAATTTCAATGATATTCCAGGGAGGGGGGAGAGTTTCCATGGTCTCCGCGCCTAAACGGAGCCTCCCTTTCATATACCAGACGATCGTTTCTCCGGTCTCAGGATTTCTCCAGAGAATGTCCGGGCTTCCGTCCCCGTTGAAATCTCCCACCCCCACAATGTTCCACGGGCTGCCCAACCCGGCGACCGTATCCTGACCTATGACGGCCGACCCGTCCAGGTACCATATCCTTACGTCGCCGGTTGACTTATTCCTCAGAAGAATGTCGGGGCTTCCGTCTCCATTGAAATCACCCACCCCGACGACATCCCAGGTGGAATCGGGCGATGAGTCAAACTTCTGTTCCGCAAGCAGGGTATTCCCATGCATGTACCAGACCGCCACATCCCCGGTCGTCTGATTTCTCCAGAGAATATCCCTGCATCCGTCCCCATTGAAATCCCCGGTCCCCGCTACGTTCCAGCCTGGACCGCTTACCAGGCCTGCCGCCGCAGAAGAAGGCAATAAGGCCGCCGCGATGAGAAGGACCCAAATTGAGATGAAGCTGCACTTTTTCATGTCGATTTTTGTCTTACCATCAGTACTCTTCGGGTTTAAGAGCAATTGTCATCATGAGGCGTGCTATTGTCAAGAAATACAAAGCTCACTTTCCACCGCTTTAGTAACTTAGATGCAAACGCAGGCCGTATACCTCGACAGGACCCCTGTCCCTGTTGTAGCCGGGGTTTTGAATGAACTGAAAGTCGGGACTGAGTTGAACGTACCTGCAAATCTGAATGCGGTAATATATTTCCAGGACCTGTTCTAAACCATAGTTCAGCGCGCCGTCTCCCAGAAGCATGCCGATCCCCCCAGCCTCAAGGTAGTCCTTATGCGCAGATGACAAACCATCCACTGCGTATCCAATACCTGCGCGGTCTTCATCTCTGCCCCAATGGATTCCGCTTAGCTGAGCGCCGAGGCTCACATGCCGGTCGCATTCCGTATAGGCCCAGGTCTCGTGGCTCCCGTCGTTCCAGCCTATGCGTCCGAACAGGCCTGTTTCTCCGCCGTCTGCCAATGGTTGTTCGAAATTCAATCCAAAGCCGTATTTGGTGCCTCCGGGCTTCTCAACATCGAAGAGGCTGGGCACCGTTCCAGTTTGACGGGCAAGAGCAAGCGCATCCTCGTAATCGCCCATCCGCGCCTTATTTAAGTAGGAGAGGAAACGGACCACCGTACCAGCGTCGTTTGGCTTCCAGGCGAGTTCCAGGTTATATCCAAGCTCATCGAAGTTAACATAGTCGAAAACGGCCCCGTTTACGGTATTAGGTTCCATATAGACGCCAAATGCCAATCTCCATCGCGGCTGATACAGGGCCGCCAGAATTCCGTAGGAGTAGCCCCTGGTGTCTGCGGCATAGTCCCATGCCGTATTATAGAGGAAATCGTAGTTGAAAAACTGGGTACGGTTATTGTTGGCATAGCGATTCAGATCGAAATCATCCGTGACGGCCAACTTTCCGGCTTTAATCTCCCACCTGCTGACAGGCTGCTCCCCCGGGAGTTGATCGATTCCCCGTTCCAGTTTCTCGGTTTCGCCGGAGAGAGGATAATAGTACCGGAGATACAGCCGGGCCAAGTAGGGGGCTTTCGGCAGGTTCGACGACCCCGCTCTGATTACGTCCCCGTTGACATACCCGGCAAGCCCAATGCCGTTGCTGATCCCGTTTCCCGTAAAAAACTCGCCATCTGCATACGCTTGCAGCCCAGGGGCCAATTGTGAACCCACATACCCTCCATACGTTTCGGTAGCCTGCCGGCCCAGGCCGTTTCGGAAACTCAGGCTGTTAGGGCCTTCATATGGGCTGCGAAAGGGGGGCATGCTCTGAAATGTGCCGTTGAATTGCG
This sequence comes from Syntrophobacteraceae bacterium, assembly GCA_049515795.1. Taxonomy (GTDB): domain Bacteria; phylum Desulfobacterota; class Syntrophobacteria; order Syntrophobacterales; family Syntrophobacteraceae; genus SbD1. The sequence goes on along the minus strand of JBEKTT010000056.1, from coordinate 14,966 downwards.
CTCCCAGAATCTTAGGAAACCAAGAAGGAAGCTCCGGACCTTTTTGCTCGGAGCAGTCCCGGCAGGAATCGCCAACGGCGCCCTCCGGTCCTTCTGCCCAAACATCCCCCAGGACTCCTCCCAGAACGATAACTACCAATACCAGCAGGATCGCGGAATACAACTTTTTGAAATCCGACATAACAGGCCCCACTTTGAATGCGCCTCTGGCAGCACGCGGGCATCCCCGTAAAGGTCGTCCACCCAGGACCGGCGGACGACACACAGTGCAGTGGATGAGGCCGACAGGACAGCCTATAAAAGGATAACCTCGGGCGTAACGCGACGAAGGCCATTCTCTTACAGGCAATTATCCACCTCACAGGATTTAACGATAATTCATACGGTCAAGTGGTCCGCTCTCTACTGCACTCCCTTAATGAATCGCACTAAAAGCAGGGCCAACAGGAAGAGCAGGTAAAACCTCAGGCAATAGAGAGCGATTTTTACCGTTCTTGTAATCTGCACACGTGGCATGTCCGTCTCCTTCTCAGGGCTTCGCACGCAATACGACGCCCTTCATGATGTCGTTGTAATAGATCACTCCCAGGATGTGGTCCTCGATATCGACAACGGGAATCATGCGGTAATGATACTTGGTGAACATCTCGACCAGGTCCCCGCGGCTGGTATCTTTGTCGGCCGTGACAACCGGCGAGACCATTACGTCGCCGAGCACTGCCTCCTCGGGCGCAAGTGTCAGCTCACGCAGGTCCGCCACTCCGATCAGTGTCCTGTTATCGCCGTTCACTACGTAGACATAGGAAATGCTCCTCGGCTCCCGGCCGGACTGCCGAAGACCATTGAGCACCTCAGCCACTCCCGCCTCCTTCGGCATTGCCACGTAATCCTGCGACATAATGTCATCGGCCTCGGCTTCCCGCTCGGACAGGATGTTTCGCACTCTTTCCCCGACCTGAGCATTGAGCAATTCCAAAAGCTCCTGAACCTCGTCAAAGGGAAGCACGGCAAAAAGATCAGCGAGATGAGGAACGGTCATCTCGGAGAAGATTTCCCGAGCCCTCTCATCAGAGAGGTCCTCGACGAGTTGCCGTTTTGCCCTTGGCTCCGCCTCTGCCAGGGTTTCGGCTGCCTTCTCGGAATCGAGCGCCCCGAAAAGGGCCTCCTGCTCCTCGCCTTGCAACTCTTCAAGAACGTCAGCCAGGTCTTCACTTGGCAACTCCATTACCTGCTTTCGCGTAATGGAGAGCGAAACTTTGTCCGTTGCTACCACGTCCTCGACCGAAAGGGGTTGAACATACTTCCACGAAATCAGGCGGTCCTTGATCCAACTGAATCTTCCCAGGCCTATTCGGCGCAGGAACCCGTTGAAGGAAATATCGACGTCGGCGATAAGCAGGCGGTCCCTTGTTTCGACCAGAAGCACGTCGTTGACGACCTCGCACCTTCTCCCATCCAGATCGAGGATAGTGCGTCCCATGAGGTGCTGATCGACGAGTATCCATTCGGGCTGATCGACAAAGGGGGCATAAGGGCCATCTTCCGCAGGCTCTACGAAGATCGCATCGTCTTCGATCCGAGTGACCTTCTCCCAGGGCACGAACTCCGTCGGTTTGCCCCAGCCGTGCTCGATATATATCCCCACCAACTCCGGGTAAGGCTCCACCAGATGGAAGACCAGATCGGTAAGTTTCCCGATGCGGTCCTTGATCTTTCCGGCGCAAACCCGCCTATTCAAAAGTTCCGAAAAATGCAGGACCCGATAGGTTCCCCCACCCTTGGGAAGCTCGACACTATGAGGTTGGTGCTGGTTAAGAGTGAACATAACGGCCTCCTTATCCGGCCAGTCAATTGAACAGATCGGGAAACAGCGTTTGAATGCCAAGAAGGGTAGACATGATCGAGACGACGATCACTATCGACCAGTTCATGATGTTTTGAGTACGCGTGTTTACACGCTCTCCCATAAATGCCGGTTCATTGAGTATCAGCAGCAGGAAGACCAGTGCAGCGGGCAGCAGCGTGACCGCAACGACTTGAACGAACATCGTGATGGTTACCAGGGGCGCCCCTGGAATCAGCACCACCGCTCCGGAGGAAAGAAGCATGACAAAATAGATGCCGAAAAACCATTTGGCATCTTTTACCCTGGCGTTAAGCGAGTGGGCCCACCCGAACACTTCACCCACAGCCCATGAAGAAGAGAGCGAGATGCACAGCGCACCCAGAAAGCCGGCATCGAACAAGCCGATAGCAAAAAGTCTTTTGGCCAGTTCTCCCTGGCCCGAGGGCAGAAGTGGAACGAGCGCCTCGGCGGTCTGCATGGCGTCCTCGATGATTATTTGCGGCTGATGATAGTAGAAGACAGCGGCGGTGGTAATGATGATAAACACAGCAACAATGCAGGTTGAGAGCGAGCCAATGAAAGTTTCGGCCTGTCCGAATTTTATGTCGTGAATGTCCAGCCTTTTGTCAACTACTGCGCTTTGCTGAAAAAATATCATCCAGGGAGCGATGGTCGTACCGATATTGGCCATAAGGATGAAAAGAAGATCTCCCGTCATCCCCCCGACAATATTCGGGTGGTAGAAGCCCTTCAGGACCTCGTCCCATCCCGGCGAGTAGGGCAGTTTCATGCCCCAGATCGCTGCCGGGATGTATACAAGGTTGAAGCAGCAAAAAAATAGAGTCAACTTCTCAAAAGTCCAGTAGCTGCCGGTGATAACGACAGCAAGAAGAATGCAAGTCACGGTAATGTATGTAATCCAGGGAGGAATGCCAAACAGGCTCATCGCTGCAGTCATGCCGATGTATTCGGTGATCAGGGTAAGCCAGTTCACGATGGCCAGATCGGTAAGCGAAAACCAGCCCCAGAAAGGACCGAAGCCTTCGAATATCGCTTCGGCATGCCCGCGTTTGGTAACTGCCCCCAGCCGAACGGTCATCTCCTGGACGTAATAGGCCATCGGAAGCAAAAGGATGAACATCCAGAGCAGGGAGAACCCGAACTTCGAACCCGTTACCGCGTAGGTTGAAATGCCACCGGCGTCATTATCTGCAACCATGACGATGATGCCGGGGCCAAGGACCGATAAAAAAATGACAAACTGCTTCCACATGCGGTTCGTCATATGAATGCTTTTGCTGATTGCATACATAGCAATGTCCTCAAATCGAAAGGAAGCTCGGGGCTGCATGTGTAGACAAAAGCCCCTATACAACCCGGATCACCGGTTAGTCCACACTAACCATCAGCAGTTAACCCAAACTGAGTGTGTCTTCGATCACAATGAGGGGGGTCCATAAAAGGATGACTTCCCGGAGAACATGCTGGATGCCATTCTCTAATGGACCCTCATCCAACCTTTACTCATAGCACGAGAGCCGACAACAGGGCTTCGAGGGCAACTCGTGCAAGCGCACTACCCCAATCCGATCCGCCGGCAGATCCCGGCAAACCTGCCGCAAAGGATCCGCCGTCTTGCAGATACCCCAACTCATACAAACTCTTGAGGATGTCGCGTTGTGATATCTTCTGCGGGTCATAGACAATAAGGACATTTCCCGTTGTTGGATTCGGCCTTACGTCGTTGATCCCCTGATAATGAATAATCCTGTCTTTGAGCTCCTGCGCTTTTGCCCAGGAGCCTTTTACCCCTGGGATGCCAAGTCTCATCCGGCCATCGATTGCATGAAAATAATTTGTTGAGATCATGGCGGTTCCTCCTTCCTTCGTATAATCCGAAATCGCGTCCCTCCTCTGAGGGCGGATTTCGCCGTCTTCATTTCCGCAGCGTTGCAGCCCGCTGGCAAAGACACACTGCGCCAAGGGTTGGCTAGTTTCCATCCGGAGTTTCCGGATGGACGCTAGCTATGCTTTACGAATAAACTACATGGGAGGAGAAAGGGTCTAACTGACTGCTTTAAAAGAAGCAGGGCAGAACGCCTGTCACCTTCCGCTCTTGCCGGTTGTGGAAGAAGCGGTCAGGTGAGGCGACGGGGAGGGGAAACTAAAACTTACGCATCACCGACACAACTTCCACACAGTTTTTGGGCCGCTGCAACTCGGAGGCCGGCCGTCGTTTTCTTCCATATGCTCCATTCCATTCAAAGGTTTCCGGATAGGCCGGGAGAAATAAAAAAACCTCTTTCCCTCAGCCGTAAGCAGGGAAGAGGCTCAAACCACCTCTGTGTTCGGTGGCTGTCGCTTAGCCCAACATTCCCCGCTCGTCCAAGCTTTAGCACCGTAAGCCGTAAGAGGCGTTCTTGCCTCAGCCACCTTAGGTAAACCCTTAATCCGGGAGTGCCTGTTCTACCCATTATGCCGCATCTCTGGATGCTTGTGGGCAGTGGCCTGTGTGCTCACGGGAGCCTCACCTACCGAGGATCGAATACAATCGGTCACTCTTCAACTCATATATTTAAGTTTATCTCAAACCGATGTCAAGGCAAAATTCAACAAAATTCAACCAAAAATTCTCACCCCCTCACCTTCTGTCCCCCTCAAATGAATTCTTTGTCTAATTTCTTGATTCTTGTCGTTATTTGCATTAAAGTCTGCGGTATAGTCTGCATGTTTCAACCAACCACAAGGGGAAATCGATGGGAGAGGACATTCGCGAAATCGAAATAAGAAGAATCAGTCCAAACCTTCGAATTGTCTGCGCGGCCGAATGCATCGAAGAAATTGGGCGTGCAATAAAGAGCCGGGGAGACCATGAACCGATCCACATTTGCTTCGCGCACGATTCATTCCGAATTCTTGACGGAGAAAAACGCTGGAGGGCCTGCAAAAGGCTCGGAATGAATAAGATCAGGGCCGTCGTCATTACCGAAGCTTGATTTCCGGCAGCACAATAGTTTATGGCATGCGGGCGGACGAACCCATTTGGGGCAGCTTCGAAAGGCCCTGAGAAGAGCTGCAATCTCTTTTTTGCTCCCCGATTTTTTCACCCCTGGGTCCCCCGCCCAAGTGGCGCAACCCGCGATACGCTACCCGCAGTGTGAATCTGAGCCGGTCCCGATTGAATCTTGCCAACGCAAAAGCTCATGCTTAAATCAGCCTTTTCTATAAGGCGATTACTCTTTTAGTCCATCAGAGTTCAGGAAAGGGAAGCCATAAATGCACTTCGTTGTCTGTATCAAGCAGGTGCCTGACACTGCCGAAGTAAAAATCGATCCTGAAACCAATACGCTGGTTCGATCCGGTGTGGAATCCATAGCCAATCCCTTCGATTTGGCGGCCTTAGAAGAAGCCGTGCGCCTCAAGGAAAGATACGGGGGACATGTTACGGCGGTGTCGATGGGCCCTCCGCAGGCAGAATCCGCGCTACGCCAGGCACTCTCACTGGGCGCAGACGATGTTGTCCTGCTTTCGGACCGCGCTTTCGCCGGCGCCGATACCCTGGCCACCAGCTACACTCTTTCCAGGGCCGTGGAAACCCTGGGGGAGCAAAATCCCGTCGACCTGGTCCTGTGCGGCAAACAGGCCATTGACGGCGATACGGCTCAAACCGGACCGGGCATCGCCACGAGGCTGAGTTTCACTCAGTTCACTTACGTGGTCGATGTGGAATGGATCGATCCTGAAAAAAAACGCGTCCAGGTCAGGCGCAAAGTCGAAGGGGGGTTCGAGGTCATCAACGGTCCTCTTCCGGCCCTGCTGACAGTGGAATTGGAACTTGCAAAGCCGAGGAGGGCCCCGTTGCCCATGCTCATCGATTCTCTGCGCGCACCCGTTAAGGCTTGGGACGCCAAAGCCATTGGGGCCTCTGTCCAACTGGTCGGCATTAAGGGTTCCCCGACATGGGTAAAGGCCATTGCTTCACCGCAGCTCCACAGGGCCGGACCTAAGTGGGACGCGGCACAAGGGGTCTCCAAGGCCGTGTCCCAGGCGTTGGATGCATTGTTTGCCGACGAGGATTTTGAGGCAAAATTCCAAAAAGGATGGGGAGCCTAGGAGATAATGGCCAAGAACACGCGGGGAATTGAAGTTGCCGAGGTCATTTCTGATAAATGCATCGCCTGCCAGATATGTATAGGAGAATGTCCGGTCGGCGCAATCGAGTTGAGTCCCGATGGTGTTGCGCTCATAGACCCCGAAGTGTGCGTAGGATGCGGCAAATGTTTTGAGAGCTGCCCGGTAAACGCGATCAAATTTGAGAAGAAAAAACGCAAAAAACTTCCCGAAGAAGAGCGAGGAGCGCCAGGCGCCGGACTGCCGGGCTATCAGGGTGTGGGGGTCTACATCGAGACGGTTGACGGACGGGGCGCGCCGGTGTCGTGGGAGTTGGTCGGCAAAGCCAGAGAGTTGGCGGGGCAACTTGGCGCAAAAGTTCTGGGACTTCTGCTTGGAAACAATGTCGGGCCGGCAGCCGATGAAGCAATCGCATACGGTTGCGACGAGGTGCACGTGATAGACGACCCGTTGCTCGCCCACTATCTGCCGGCGACATACGGCAAGGCCCTGGCCGATCTTTGCGGCAAACTCCGCCCGGCAATACTTCTCATAGGCGCAACTCCTTTGGGCAGAGACCTCGCCGGAGTTGTGGCAACCCGGCTTGAAACGGGTTTGACCGCCGACTGCACGGGACTATTCATTGAGAAGGAAACGGGCCTGCTTCTGATGACGCGTCCCACTTTCGGCGGCAATATAATGGCTACCATCTTTTGCCAGCGCCACCGCCCGCAGATGAGTTCGGTACGGCCGCGGGTATTCAGGATGCCCGATAAAGAACCGGGCAGAAAGGGTATTGTAAGCCATCATAAGCTGGAGGCGCCGGCCGTTGAGCTGCCCACCATCGTTGGGTTCATCCCCGCCGACGAGACGGCGGGGATGGATATCGTCCGCTATCCCGCGCTTGTAGTGGCCGGACGAGGCGCTTGTGACCCGTCTTCGTTTCCTCTTCTCGAGGAATTGGCCCAACTGGTTGGGGGAGTCATCGCCTGTTCAAGACCGGTGGTGGAATCAGGTCTTATGCCCTATGAAAGACAGGTGGGCCAGACCGGTAAAACCGTCGCCCCCAGACTCTACATCGGCGTGGGCGTCTCGGGAGCGGTTCAACACCTGGTGGCCATCCAGGGGGCCGGGAAAATCCTAGCCATCAACTCCGACCCCAACGCACCCATTTTCAGAGTCGCTGACGCAGGCATTGTGGGCAATTACCAGGAGATCGTTCCTGAGCTGATCGTTCAGCTCAAAAAGAAAAAATCCAACGGGAACAGCGAGCTGTAAACTTTATGGATGATATGTTCGATGCGGCAATCGTTGGCGCCGGGCCTGCGGGCATTTCGGCAGCCTGTGTTCTGGCGGACAGTGGTGTAAAGGTGGTCGTGCTGGAAAGAGGCGAATACCCCGGCTCCAAGAACATGTTCGGGGGCGTCCTCTACGGGCGCCACCTCCGGCAGATAATTCCCGACTACGTTGAGAGAAATTGTCCGATCGAACGCAACATCGTGGAATCTCGACTCTGGTATCTCAGCGAGGACGGGGGACTTAGTTTCGCCTATCGGGACCGGGCCTTTTTCGATGAACGCCGCAACAATGCCTTTACGGTCGGCAGGGCTAAATTCGATCGTTGGTTTGCCGATCAGGCCAGAGCCAAAGGGGCCGTCATAGTGTGTGCAACCGTTGTGACCGATTTGCTCAGAGACGATGCCGGCAGGGTCACCGGCGTGAAGACGGACCGAGCCGATGGCGACCTGCGCGCCAAGGTCGTTCTTCTGGCCGATGGCGTCAATTCGCCGCTGGCGGCCAAGACGGGATTTCGTGCTGAGGTCAGGCCCGAGAATGTGGCGCTCGCGGTCAAGGAACTGATCGCAATTCCCGAAGAAATCATCGACGAGCGTTTTGGCGTATCTCCAGGAAACGGCGTTACCTGCGAAATCCTGGGAAATGTCACGTTGGGAATGAACGGCGTTGCATTTCTTTATACTAACGGGAGTTCCGTATCGATTGGCATAGGGGCCAATCTCGCCGACTTCGCAATGCAAAAGGTCCGTCCTTATGAGATGCTGGAAATCCTTAAAACACACCCCATGATTGCGCCTCTCATAAAGGACGGCAAACCTAAGGAGTACCTGGCGCACTGGCTCCCCGAAGGCGGCTATGATACTGTGCCCAGGCTTTGCGGGGAGGGGTTCCTGATTGCCGGGGATTCCTCCATGATGTTCAATGCGCTTCACCGGGAAGGTTCCAACCTGGCGATGACTTCCGGCAGACTTGCGGCTGAAACCATACTGGAGGCAATAGAAAAAAACGATTTCAGCTCCAGAAGCCTGCAAGGTTACGTTAAACGGCTGCACGATTCTTATGTACTCAAGGATTTGAAAAAATATCGAAAGTTTCCATCATTTCTTGAAACCCACAAGGAACTGTTCACCTCTCTTCCCCGTGCAGCATGCGCCGCTGCCAGGGAAATGCTCACAGTAGACGGGGTCCCTAAAAAAGTCAGGCAAACTGAGGTCTGGAAGGCAATTCGCGGGCAGGTCCCCCCGCTTCGGTTATTGCGCCTTGTTTGGGACGCATGGAGGAGCGTTCGATGAGCGTCAAGGTCGAAGACAAGCTGTTTCTGGATCGATTTAATGTGGATGATGAATCCCACCTGCGCCTGCGCGATGGGAAGGTGTGTTTCGACAGGTGCCAGGACCAGCCCTGTCTATATATCTGCCCGGCCAATGTTTACAAATTGGAAAAAGACCGCATAAGCGTTAACTACGAAGGCTGCCTGGAATGCGGTTCCTGCCGGGTCGGCTGCCCCCATTTCAACATCGAGTGGCGCTTTCCTAAAGGCGGTTACGGAGTGCGCCACAAATTCGGTTAAGATTAGAGACAAGAGGGAAAAAGAGCGGGAAGACCGGCCCCCCGGACGGAGGACGGAGGGCGGAAAGGAGCTTACGCCATCCGTTTTTCGTCTTCAATTCCTCAATTCCTCAATTCCTCAATCCCTCAATTCCTCAATCCCTCAATTCCTCAATCCCTCAATTCCTCAATCCCTCAATTCCTCAATCCCTCAATTCCTCAATTCCTCAATCCCTCAATCCCTCAATCCCTCAATCGTTCAATTCCTCAATCCTCTAATGGATCAGTTCGCCGATCCTTGACCACCTGACCTTGCCCGCTGTATTTTCAGCCTTGCTGTTCCATGAAAAGTAAATGACGAAAGCCTCTCCCAATACGTTGCCGGGCGGGACGACCCCCCAAAAGCGGCTGTCCTCGCTATCGTTGCGGTTGTCGCCCATAACGAACAGGCAGTGATCGGGAACTACGAGCGGGCCGAAATTCTCCACTGCCTCTATGAATCCCGGCGGCTCTTTTTTATCGAAGTAACCCCACGGATCGGAGATCGGCATGTCATTGATGTATATTTTACCCTCAATAATTCGAACAGTTTCTCCCTGCACTCCAATGACTCTTTTAATGAAATCCTTCGATGGATCTTTGGGGTAAACAAATACGATTACATCTCCTCGTTTCGGTTCTTTATAGGAAAACATCCTGACGTTCACGAAAGGTATTCGTATTCCATAAATGAATTTGCTAACTAAAATATAATCTCCAGGGAGTAAAGAGGGTTCCATCGATCCGGATGGAATATAAAATGATTGCACAATAAAAGTCCGGATAAACAGGGCGATCAGGATCGCAATGACGATGGTCTCAAGAGTTTGTCTGGCCTCTTTTTTATTAAACATTTTCACTCCCTGACGTTGAGTCCCAGTGAGTCAAACCTGGATGGAAATACTCACGGTTGATGCTTCACACCAGACCGCTTCAGCGGCCTCCGCCCGCCAGGCTAAAGAGGAGGACTGACAGAACGATAAGGGTCACGCCAACATAAATCCGGTCTCTCTGGATCATGAAGGCAACAACAGCAAACGCAACCCTCATGACGGGGGTTGCGATCAGTAGAAGCAGGCCAAATTGGATTATACCCCGGCCGGAAAAAGACAATGCTTCCTTCACGATTCCCAGAACGCTGCGTAGTTCCGAGGGTTCGCCATAGAACATATGGTAATTGGGCAATTCAGTTCCATGTCTTTTTAGATACAGTCCGCCGCCAATCAAGACAATCAAAGATGAAACCACCACTCCAACTCTAAGCAGGCCGCCGATTAGTTCATCAATCCCGGCGTCTGAAATTGCGAACCTTTTATCGTTCATGGCTAGAGCCTTCCTGTTATGCCGTTATAAACCATTTCGAAACCCAGGATCAGAATGACTCCTGCAAAAATTATCCGGAGCAGCCGCGTCCTGGAAGAGACAAGGACCCGCGAGCCTAAAAAAGACCCCAAAACGACTCCCAGCATAACCGGCATGGCCAGTCCCGGGTCGATGTAACCTTGATTGAGATAAACACCTGCGCTTGCAGCTGCCGTGACTCCGATCATGAAGTTGCTGGTAGTCGTGGAAACCTTGAATGGAACATGCATCGCCTGGTCCATGGCTAATACCTTAACGGCGCGCGAGCCAATCCCGAGCAGTCCGGAAAGGGTCCCGGCCAAAAACATAAGACTGAATCCTGTCGGGACGGCATGTACGTGGTAGGGAACGAGTCCTTGCGAGCCAGGATAAGCGGCGTCTAAGTGCAGGGAATTGGCCAGAAAGTCAGGGGTATCCTCGGTAACGCCGGTGCGGTGACCTCTAGCGGAAAGAAAAGCTGAATAGAGAAGAACCAGCCCGAATATCACTGCTATTATCCGGGTGGATATCATGCCGGCAAGTGCTGCGCCGAGGAACGCTCCGAAAGTGGTAGCCATCTCCAGAAACATTCCGAGGCGGATGTTGGAGAAACCCTCTTTGACATAGGCGGCTGCCGCACCCGATGATGTCGCTATTACCAAGACAAGCGAAGCTCCGATTGCATAGCGGATATCCAAGCCAAAAACCAGAGCAAGCAGAGGGACAATGACAACCCCGCCCCCAAGCCCGGTTAGCGCTCCCAGGAAGCCGGCGGTCGTGGAACCAAGGAAAGTTAGACAAGAAAACAGAGCGATGTCCATGGTAAATCTTTCGTTAAACCCTCTCTTCTTCGCCTCCTATACGCTCATCTGGAATTGCATGCCAGGATGCTCCTTTTTTTTAATGCCGGATGCCGAAAAGTAAAGATCACCCGAGATACGATAATCAGGCAGCCCCGAAGCCGGGCAGGGACCCTGAAAAATCCACGAAGCGGATCGAACCTCGCAATACCCAAAAGGCCACCCGCCGCCGACCCCGTCTCGCGGGTGGGTGGGCGGGCTGTCGAGAATCCAATGTGGGCCGGCGCGGGTTGTGCCGCGTAGCGCACTAATGTGCGCGTAGCGGCTTTTTATATGCTTCTTTGGGTTAATTACCTTATTTATAGTCTATCTCAGTATGAATCAGTGCATTTGCAGGATGAATACTTATAGTTGCCTCAATTCACTTTAGAGCTTGCCATGTGGTTGCCCCCCGGGAGCAGCGTCAAATCTTGTACAGACGGACAACAGGAGGTAAAAGATGCCAAAAAGACATTTGAGAAACGTTGTCTATTTAATTTTCGTCATTGTATTGGGCGCCGCCTTTGTCCTGGCGACCCGAGTCCACACCCCCCAGGCTCAAAGCCAGCAGACCAACCTGGTTACCGCTATCGAAGCTGTCGCCAAGCAGGCGGTCCCAGCTGTCGTGCATATTGAAGTTACGGAGCGGCAGGAGATTGCGAACCCTTTGCTGCCGTTTGAAAACGAACCGTTCTTCAAATATTTTTTCGGAAATCCCAAAATGCCCAAGAAATTCAAGCGTGAGATATCAGGGCTGGGGACCGGGATAATCATTGACGATTCGGGACACATCCTCACCAATTACCATGTCGTTGGGGGAGCGACAGATATTAAGGTTTTGCTTGCAGATGGGAGGCAGTTTACCGGGAATTCGGTAAAAACTATCGGAACAGACATGAAAACAGATCTGGCACTTATTCAGATCGTGGAGAAAGGTCCTTTTCCACACCTTCCCCTGGGAGACTCCAACAAAATGGAGGTGGGGCAATGGGTGGTTGCAATCGGACACCCCCGAGGACTCGATCAGACCGTTACACAGGGGATCATCAGCGCCAAGCACCGCACGGGGATTTCAGACCCCAGCAGCTACCAGGATTATCTGCAAACCGATGCGGCGATCAATCCGGGCAACAGCGGTGGTCCGCTTATGAATCTCAACGGCGAGGTGATCGGCATCAATGCGGCAATTCTTTCCGAATCCGGCGGATTCGAGGGGCTAGGGTTTGCAATCCCCAGCAACATAGCCGTCCACATCACGCAAGAGCTGATCAAAAACGGCAAGGTCATTCGGGGTTGGCTCGGAGTGAGTCTTCAAAACATAACTCCCGAGCTTGCCAAGTCATTTGGCTTGAGCAGCAATAAAGGGGCTTTGGTTGCCGAGGTAATCAAAGGGAGTCCGGCCGATCATGCCGGGATGAAGCAGGGCGATGTAGTCATTGCCTATCAGGGCAATCCGGTGGATGACCCGTCCTCTTTGCGAAACAGTGTGTCACTGGCACCCGTGGGGTCTGAAGTGAAACTCACTGTCGTGCGCAACGGCGCCAAACAGGACATTACGGTAAAGGTCGGCAGCCTGGAAGAGCAGGAAAAGGCAGTAGCGTCCTCCTTGAAACAGCGGTTCGGGATTGAGATCAGGCCGCTGGAGCCACAAGAGGCTAACGAGTACGGGTTAGAGTCCCAGTCCGGATTGGTAGTTACCGAAGTCGACCCTAAAGGTCCCTTTGGAAAGGCCGGTTTCGAAAAGGGCGATATCATACTGCAAGTCGAAAACAATCCAGTAGACAGTCCCGACACCCTGTTGGTCCTTCTGAGCACTCTAAGACAGAAGCATAAGGCGACCGTGCTGGCCGTTGACCACACAAGCGGCCAAAGCGCCGCCGTGCAGATAACACTGCCGTAAAGGAACCCTAATGATAACGGGAGCAGGCCATTGCGTCTGCTCCCGAATAACCGTTTCCACCTCATCGCACTGCTGCAGGGACTCGCCTGCCCGTAGCATTCCGCTCCCCGGTCATGCATCTCGAAGAACAAAATCGACCAGATAACATGGTTTGTCGGACATTCAGTTTATGTAAACTAAAACCATTGTCCGCGCACTCATAAGGTTTGCGATAAGCTGCCAGCATGGTTACGTTAACTATGACATGCAATCTGTCGGAAAGGAGCAGTGGCAAATGAAAGCAATGCTTGTGATGTTTGTGGCCGTGAGCCTGGTTTTGGCGCCGTATGCCTCCGTGGTGAACGCTAAGACCTCACCCTCCGCAGCTCCTCCTATTGAACAGCCTCTTGTCCGTGAAGGCGACTTTGCCGTAAAACTGGCTATTGCTCTCAATCTAACCGCATCGAGCGATGAAGCGGAAGATGAAAGCGCTCTGTCCTTGATCGGTATCCAACCTCGAAACGGCTGGATTGCCGACTACCCCATTACGCCCGATATCATTGCCGAGGTGAGGGGAAGCACCGCAAGAGCGGCTTCTTCGGGGAGTCTGAAGATGGCGGAAGCTGAGGCAGCCGGTATTGTGGACAAAGTCGGCATCGACATGAAACTCCCGTTCATGGTGGCCGGCGATCAGTACAGTTACAGTGCAAGCGCCGGTCCCGAATACGCCGCTCCTCCTGCGGGTGATGGTCTCTACGATGAGGAACCCGCTTACCTTGCGGATTACTATGACGAATACGGACCTCCTGTCGTGACCTATTATCCACCACCCTGGGACTATTATTGGCTATATGCTTGGGTACCGTGGCCGTTCTGGTGGGGCGGGTACGGGTTCGGAGGCTTCTTCGTCCTGAGCGATTTCGACGTGAACCACCATGGCTGTCATTTTTCCAACCATTTCAGGAATGCGAATGGTACATGGAGCAGGGTCGATCCGGGTACCCGTTCGGCGGGAAAAGCCTCTTCTTCACTCGCAGCGGACAGGTCCGGACAGAGGTCGGGGCTCAATTCGCCTAATGGCCGCGCAGGTGCGAGAGCCCTTGTGAGCCGGGGAACGGAGACTGGGGCTGGAAACAGGTTCAATGCACCGGGTACCGGAAGTAATTCTGCAATGGGAAACAGCGGCAGGAGCTTTCATGACGCGGACAGGCCTTCGTTCAGCGACCGCAGTTTCAGGAGCGCTCCGTCAATGCATGACTTTAGCAGCGGCGGGCTTCGTAGCGGCGGCTTTAGCGGCGGCGGGTTTCGTGGCGGCGGCTTTAGCGGCGGGGGACATGGCGGCGGCGGACGCCGCTAGGAATAGCTCGTAAGCTCGTGTCTGCTCTTTAAAGAGGCCGGGAGGGGCTTTTGTGCTCGCAAGCAAGCGACCTGAAAAATCCCTCCCAATTCCCCCTTTAGAAAAAGGGGGCTCCAAGGCGGCGGGGCCCCGCACGCCTCGCGGAGCGTCGAGATTCCGGCGGCCGGCTGGGCTGCGGTGCCTGCCCAGGGAGCCGCACCGGGGTTCCCGATGGACACTATATCGGGACAATCATTCTAAATGTCAGCCCCTTCGAGGGATTATCAATTATTTCAAGAGATCCCCCGTGCGCCTCGACGATCTTTTTTACAATTGGCAGTCCCAGTCCTGTCCCATTCTTTCTGGTGGTAAAAAACGGGGAAAATATTGCTTCCCGCATTTCGGGTGGAATCCCGCAACCACAGTCAATTACGTCGATAAACAGATTTTCCCCCTTGCAGAAACAGCAGATCGTAACGCTGTCCCCTTCTGAACAAGATTGAACAGCGTTGGTCAATAAATTGATAAGGGCCTGCCTGATACGCATCGGGTCAACGAGCATCAGGGGGAGACCATCGGCTGTTTTTGCTGTCATGCCCACTTTTTGACTGGAGTTTCAGAGACAGACCCACTCTTGGTCCCGTTTTGTTGTAAATTCAATAAGTTATAACTTGGTCCATGTAGAACCTATCTCGACTGGCCTTGTTTTGTGCCCATAAGGGTTTAAAAAAT
>JBEKTT010000055.1:0-33611 GCA_049515795.1 Syntrophobacteraceae bacterium | reverse complement strand
TTAAAGGGAAGCCGCGCCCTGGGGGAGCCACTCCTCAGCGATGCGCCTCGCGGAGCGCGGAAGGCCGACCGCTCGGGAGGCCTTGAACGCCTGGTCCCCCTGAAAAAGGACGCTCCTATCGACTTTCGGTTCCCGGAGATCGGCGCTATTGCCGACATGCCAAAGCTCTTTGCGGCTGTGATTGCAAAACTCGGCCGGGGAGAGATTACCCCATCAGAGATCAAAACCTTAATCGATCTGGGCGAAGGCATCCGCAAGTCGCTGGAGGTGGTCGAACTGGAACAGCGTATCAGCGCTTTGGAAGAAAGGGCGAAACCGAGGAGTAGATGACAAAATGTCGCTAAAGGTGTTTTTCACTATTCGCCATTCCTCGCGTAGCGATAGAACCAAGCGGAGTTATTTTTAATTGTTCACTGCTTCCTGCTTCCTGCTCCTGTTATCACCAGTTATCGCAAGGAATCTAATCCAAAACTGCCAATTAAATCGGTATGTTGTGCGATCAGCCCCTGCATTTGCCCAGTATTTACAGGAATGACAGTAAAAATGAAACGCACAGGTGGCGCGTACCACTTAGCGAAACGATACGGTGCAAGAGTTGCGCTGCGGTGGCTTGCCGCCTTAATCTCGAGGCTCCGCCAGGCGCTCGCGCGTCCGCGCGTGGCCGAAGTCCTGCGGGGGCGCGGGGGAATCATTCCCCCGCTCAGTTTGAGGTTATTGGTCGCTCTTTGAACGCAAGTCGGTATAAGAGGTAATGGGCAGTCGCGATTCACGAATTTTGAGGAGGTTTAGCGGATGGAGATATTCAAATTCACCGATCATAAGATTGCGGCCTGCGAAATTAACCTTGTCGATCAGCTACGGAAAATCAACCTGGCTGCCAATGAGATGCTTGACATTCTTATGCGGTGGAATCGGGGCGACGACGAAGCGCTGCAGATATTCGAATCTCAGATTCGGAAGGTCCGGACCGGGAAGGGCGAAAATGCCGAGGAAATAACCGAATACAGATTCAGCGACCCACGCAAACTCGCTTTCAAGGCCATGCAGGAGATCCGCGGACAACTCAAGCTGCAGCTCGAAATCTTCCAGGCGCTTTATGACATGCAGGCGGTCCAGGAATTTCAGGCTGAGGTATTGGAGATAATCGGAAATGTTTCACCGGAAGCAAGAGACGAAATCATTCGCCATCTCAATGAAAAAAATGCTCTGCGGTCAAATCTTGACCTCAATTAACTCTTTCTTAAAGGTATAATATGGCAAAATCATTCGAAAAGCGCGTCAAGACCCTGGAGCATTCCCAAAACGGTCCTGCCTGCCGCAGTTTCGCCGATATGCTGCGGGAAGCCCGCCGGCGTGTGGCCGCAGGAGATCCGATCACCGCCGAAATGATGAAGGATCCCGTAGACGGTGAATTCTGGCGTAACGTTTTTAAGGCACGAGCGCGCGCGCGTTTTGTGTGAGGGCAAAGACTTTCCAGACACGGACGAACACAGATAAGGCTGGACTGGACGCCGCCGTGGAAGGCGGCGCTACCTTCATTTAGAGCTTAAACAAATTCTTTCAGATCTCCAACTTTTTCAAGCCAATCGGTATACATGGTGGGCTTCGTTATGAACCGCCTGGCTCCAAGAGAGCTGCAAAGCTCAATGTCCTGGGGTTCGTCGGACGTGGTAAGGATGACTATGGGTATTTTATTGAACCTCGAATGAGCGCTGATCTCCCTCAGCGCTTCTCGCCCTCCTTTCCGAGGCATGTTGAGGTCGAGTATGATCAGGTTCGGGAAGCAGCCGATACTCTGTTTTTCCCGTCTATCACAATTTTCCAGATACTCTATCAACTCGATTCCATCACCGACGAATTGGGCATCCCAGTTCAGGCCATTGTCAATCAAAGCATCCTTTATCAGCAGGCAATCGTCCGCATCGTCGTCTGCCACAAGAACGATCTTTCTGTCTCCACTTGAATCTTTCACCTGACTCAGCCCCTTTTGGCCCATTATCACGTTCAGCCAAGTGAATATACTAAAAATATTTCGTTGGGAAAAGAGCTGATTGCACAGAGCGGCTTTCCGCCAATCAGCGGTTAGTCAGATATCTCCGGCCAAGCCGGAGGCATGGAAAACCATGGACCGCTCAAAGCGGTTGGCGGTACTTGATAGCTCCGAGAATATCCGCATGGTCTTGGACTACCGCGCCATCGTCATTCCGGCGGCGCTTTTAAGCCGGAATCCAGCAGATTTTCGGAGGTTAGTATACAGATAGCCAGCGCTTCAAATTGGCAACGGATACCTTTAAAGACCCTGACGAGACACAAGAACCTGGATTCCGGCTTAAACACTGCCGGAATGACGACCTGACTCCCGGAAATGTCAAACTCTGCGAGTCCGCCGGCAGAGCCGGAGGATTACCTTGTTATTTAAGGGGGGATTCCAGGGGATAAATTGACCAGTCCGGCAACGTCAGGTTTGCCTGTTCTCTGACCATGGGTTGCTCGCGCCTGCTGGACTTTCGCCCTGGCAGGGTGATGAAGAAGGGTTCTCTGGTGGGAGAAACGCCTGAAAATTGCTAATGATTTCGCCATTCCGGCGGGGCCTGCCCCGGAAGTGTCCAGTCCGGGGGCCGGGGTGACGTCTATAGGGTTTTTCGCCCTGATGTGGAAAGGATGTGGGAATCTTTATGCGGCCTTTTCCACCTTTACGGCACAGACCTTGTACTCGGGAATTCCGGCTATCGGGTCACAGGCAGAGTTAGTGAGCATGTTCGCGCTTGCTTCAACGTAGTGGAACGGCATGAATACAAGCCCCTTATTGACCCGGGTGGTCACTTCCACCCTGGCTGTAATCTCGCCGCGCCTGGAGATCACACGGACCGGTTCGCCTCCCCGTACATCCAGGTCCTGGGCATCCTGCGGATTCATTTCAAGAAACCCTTCCGGGGCCTCCCCTTCGAGGGTCGGTGACTGGCGTGTCATCGTACCGGTATGGTACTGGGCGGAAACGCGCCCGGTGCTTAGCCATAAAGGATATTGCTCGTCCACCACTTCCGCCGGCGGTTTGTACTCTATTGCGTGGAAGAGGCCAAGGCCCCTCGAAAATTTTCCCGAATGAAGGAACGAGGTCCCGGGATGCTCGGCGTTGGGACAGGGCCAGCAAAGGCCGTCTCCTTCCAGCCGGTCGAAATTGATGCCGCCGTAGGAGGGCGTAACCCTGGCGATTTCTTCCATTATCTCGGCGGGCGATCCGTACTGCATCGGGAAGCCGAACCGGTTCGAGACGTCCTGGAGGATCTCCCAGTCCGCGCGGGCCTCGCCCACCGGGTTTATCGCCCGGCGCACCCGCTGTACGCGCCTTTCGGTATTTGAGAAGGTGCCGTCCTTTTCCGCAAACGAGGCCCCGGGCAGCACGACGTGGGCCAGTTGGGCCGTGGGCGTTAAAAAGATGTCCTGCACCACCAGGAGTTCGGCGCTGCTAAGGGCTTTTTCCGCGTGATGCACGTCCGGGTCGCTCACCATCGGGTTTTCGCCGACAATATAGAGCGCCTTCACCGACCCGTCGCTCAGCCCTTCCAAAACTTTCGGAATGGTCAGACCGATCTTGTCGGAGAGCTTCGCATTCCAGGCCGCCTCGAATTTTTCCTTGTTTGCCGGAACGTTTACCGCCTGGTAGCCGGGGTAGACGTTGGGCAACCCGCCCATATCGCAGGCGCCCTGGACGTTGTTCTGGCCCCTGAGCGGGTTTACGCCGGTTGAGGGCCGGCCGATATGGCCCGTCAGCATGGCGAGGTTTGCCAGGCTCTTTACGTTGTCAACGCCTGTGGTGTGCTGGGTGATGCCCATGCAGTAGACGATCGAGCCGGATTTGGCGTTTGCGTACCAGTCGGCGATGGTGACGATATCTTCAACCGATACGCCGCTGATCTCCGATGCGCGCTCGGGCGTGTACTGTTCGATCAATTTGCGGAAATCTTCGAAGCCTTCGGTCCGCTCGGCTACGAAGTCCTGATTGTGCCATCCCTTCGAGATGATGACGTGCATGATCCCGTTCAAAAGCGCCACGTCGGTGCCGAGATTTTGCCGGACGAAGAGGTCGGCCTTAAGTACCAGCTGAATTCTTCGCGGGTCGATAACGACCACTTTCGCCCCTTTCTGCTTTGCGCGAAAGATCCGCGTAGCCACCAGGGGATGTGAGGTGGTCGTGTTCGAGCCGATCACTATTATGCAGTCAGCATCTTCCAATTCGGCGATCGAATTGGTCATCGCGCCACTGCCGAATGCCGCGGCAAGACCTGCCACGGTTGAGGAGTGTCAGAGCCTTGCGCAGTGGTCGACGTTATTCGTTCCCACTGCGGCCCGCGCAAATTTTTGAACGAGGTAGTTTTCCTCGTTGGTCACCTTGGCGGAGGTTAGAAAAGCCACCGAATCGCTGCCGTTCGCGTCCCTGATCTCCCGCAGCCGGGTGGCGGTAAAGTCCAGGGCCTCGTCCCAGGACACCGGCGCAAGCGCTCCGTTTTTCCGCATCAGCGGCTGGGTAAGGCGCTTTGGGCTGTGAACGAACTCGTGTATATTCCAGCCTTTAACGCAGAGCTTTCCCTCGTTCAGCGGGCTGGTTTTACACGGGATAGTACCCACCACGCGGCCTTCGAGGACTTCCAAATATAGCCCGCAACCGCAGCCGCAGTAAGTGCAGGTGGTCAATACTGTCCGGTAATCCATTAGCGACTCCTCTCAGTGTTTGGAAGCTTCACCGAGAATGTTAAGGCAAGGCTTGGTCGTATCGCTGAAACCCGGCCGGAACTGATATTCCTCGTCAACTATGTCCGCCATCTTCTTGTAGAGCGTCCTCAAGGGAATGTCCGCCGGGCAGGCCTGGCTGCACAAGCCGCAGTCTATGCACCTGCCCGCCATGTGAAGTGCGCGGGTCAGGTGGAAAACCGGGCTTTCAGGCGGCAGGCTGCCTACATCGATCAGGTTTCGGCCTCCCAGCGTGCACTCGGGGCAGTAGCACATCGGGCAGATGTCCCGGCATCCATAGCATTTGACGCATTTGGCGAACTCGCCCAGCCAGCTCTTAAAACGTTCGTCGAGGCCGATCGCATCAATCCGCGCCACGCTTTCGAACTCGCGGGCTTCAGCGGGTTGCCCGGCAACGTAGCTGTCGGGGAAAGGTTTCATGCACTCGCAGGCGTCGGCCAGTTCCTGCGGGCAGGCGATACCGACGGAGACAACCTTTTCCGGGTCGAGCTGGTTCGAGCCGAAAAGCATCTTCAAACCGCGCTCGTCGCAGCCCCGACTAAGCACCCCGAAGGTTTCGTTCGGATATTGGCGGGCGATCGTTATGAGCAGCTTGTTCAGGGGATAGCGGCTGTCTCCGGGCGCCTTCCGATCTCCGAGGACCAACCCTTCGAGGTCGGCGCCGTCGGTGAAAAGGTGCGGTCCCACATGCCCGTTAAATTCCCGAAGGCCGAGGAAACCTTCGATCTTGCCGGAATCGAAAAGTTGCCTGACCTCCATTTTGATCTTGTCGATCATAAAGAGCCTTTCGTCTTTGCGGCATGGTGGGCACGATGAATCCGTGCCTGCCCTATAAGCTGTTCCGCCGCCAATCGTCACCCCGGCAAAGCCGGGGCCCAGTTTTAACCCACCGGAAAGACGCTGGTTTCCGGCTTTGCCGGAATGACGGCTTTTTCGGGTCTAAATCATGCCACCAGCCTCAGCGGCGAGGGGCCGAGGGCCTTGATTTGTTCGCTGAATTCGGTGGCGACCCGGACAAAGGTCGGCGCTTCCGCCGAAGAGAGCCACTCAACCCTCAACCTGCCCGGATCGATCCCGGCAAAGGCGAGCAGCTTCTTAAGAACGGCAACCCTTTTTGACGCCGAGTAATTGCCTTCCAGGTAATGACATTCCCCCAGGTGGCACCCGATCACCATGACCCCGTCGGCGCCCTTGGAAAGCGCGCGAAGGATCAGGTCGGGACTGACCATGCCCGAGCACATCATACGAACGATGCGCAGATTGGGCGGATACTGCGAACGACTAACCCCAGCCAGGTCAGCAGCGGCATACGCTCACCAGGTGCAGAGGAACCCGACAATCTTCGGATTGAAATCATCGGACATGGTATAAAAATCCTTTCTGTCGTTCCAAATCGTAAATCATCAAAGCATCAGGGCCGCATCTACCTGGGCCTCGAGCTGTTTTCTCGTAAAGCCAAGGACCACTATACCGCCCTTGGGGCATGTCGCGGCGCAAACGCCGCAGCCTTTGCAAAGAATGTTGTCGGATGTGTTTCTCTTCCGCTTCTGCCCGTCCTGCACGTACTCCTCCAGGCGGAGGGCGTTGTAGGGACACAGGTCGACGCAGTAGCCGCACCCGTCGCACTTCTCGGTCACCTTCGATACCAGTGCGCTGAACTGCAGCTTGCTCTTGGAAAGAATCGTATCGGCCCTCGCTGCGGCCCCCAGGCCCTGCGCCTGGGCTTCAGGCACCGTCGCCGGGTATCTTGCGGTTCCGGCAAGAAAAATGCCGTCGGTTGCAAAATCCAGGGGCCGAAGCTTCGCGTGCGCTTCGAGGAAGAAGTTATTCTGGTCGACCGGGACGCGCATGTAATTGGCGATTGTGGGAGAGTCGGCCGGGGCGACCAGCGGGGTCGAAAGTACCACCAGGTCGCAGGGTATATCGACGGTCATGCCGGTGAGCGGCTGATAAAGCTCGACTTTCCCCTCTTGAACCACCGGGGGTGCCGCAACGTCGTAGACATCGAATTTGACACCCTTACCGCGTGATTCCCAGAGCAGCTTTTCGTTTGCCGTGCCATACATCTGGATGTCGCGGTAGAGGATATGGACCTGAGCCTCGGGATTCAGTTCCTTTATGTAGAGACTATTCTTTACGGCGGTAAGACAGCAGATCCGCGAGCAGTAGGTCCGCTCGGGCGAGCGGGCCCCGGCGCACTGGATCATGACAACGTTTTTCGCGCTGAACTTGCCGTCCCGCAGCTGCTCTTCGAGTTCGACCTGGGTGATCACAGTCGAGCCGTTATAGCCGAAAAGGCCTTCGGCATTAAGCGGTACGGCCCCTGTCGCGACAACGACAGACCCTACGGTTTCCTTTGTTTCCCCGCCGGCTTTACCTCTGAGGGTTACTTCGAATTTTCCGACCACGCCGCCGAAGCCGGTAAGCTCGGTTTCCAGGCGCAGATCTATATTCGGATGGGTCTTTGCCTTCTCGATCAGTTCGGCCAGAATGTCAGCTGACTTTTCGCCCGATGGGCCGACCCTGTTTACACGCTTGAGCAGTCCGCCGGGCTCGGATTCCCTATCCACCAGGATCACCCCGACCCCCATATCGGCAAGGGCCGATGCGGCTGAAAGACCCGCCACGCCGGCGCCCAGGACCATCGCCTTCTTTATCAGCGATGTTTCGATATCTTCCTGCGGCTCCAGAAGTCCGGCCTTGGCAACCGCCATCCGGATGAGGTCCATGGCTTTGAGCTGCGCATCCGTACGCTCCTGCATGTGCACCCAGGAACACTGGTCTCGGATGTTTGCCATTTCAAAGAGATACTGGTTCAGGCCGGCTTCCTCGCAGGCGCTCTTGAAAAGAGGCATATGGGTCCTGGGGGAGCAGGACGCGACGACCACCCTGGTCAGCTTGTGGTTCTTGATGCCCGATTTTATTTCGGCTATCCCCGATTCGGAGCACGTGTAGAGATTATTTTTCGTAAAAACCACGTTCGGCAGTCCCGCCGCGTATTTAGTAAGGGCTTCGCAATCGAGGTACCCGGCTATATTCGAACCGCAGTGGCAGACGAACACGCCTATCCGGGGTTCAGCCAGATTCACGCTCTCGCCATTTACACTCATCTGCTCTTTCTCCTGGTAACCTGGACTAATTAACTACACTGAACAACAAAAGACATTACCATCGGGCACCCGTTAGCGATGTGTTTCGCGGAGCGCGGAAGGCGACCGCTCGGGGTGTCTGTCGTCCGCGTTAGTCGCGGGGAGCCTTCAGGATGCGAGGCGCGTCGCCTCAGGACCCGCTAGAGCCTGCGCCGCTCTGGCCGCAGCGCTGCTCGCCTGCGCCACGGATTCGGGAATATCCATCGGACCCTGAGCGCACCCGCATGTGAATACGCCCGGACGGGAAGTATCCAGCGGCGGTACGGTCCTGGTCTTGTAAAAGCCAAAATCGGTAAGCGGAATATCCAACATCTTCGAAAACTTCAAAGCTGCGGGGCCGGGCTCGCACGCGGTTGCCAGCACCACCAGGTCAACCTCCATGCTCCGCACTTCACGCGACATGGTATCCTCAAACCAGAGAATGGGGCTGTGGTCGGCCTTTTCCGAAACTTCCGCAACCCTGCTCCGAACGAACGTGATGCCGGCATTGGCGGCTCGGTTGTGGTACTCCTCGAAACCCTTGCCGACCGCGCGAATGTCCATCCCGAAGATATATATTTGCGCGGCGGGGTCGTGCTCGCGCGCTATCAGCGCCCCCTTGATCGCGTGCATGCAGCAGAACCCCGAGCAGTACTGGTTAAAGCGCTTGTCGCGGGAGCCGACGCACTGGATGAATGCGAGGCGGTGAGCCGTTTCCATCGACTCGCTTTTTTGCCTGGCGTCGTCGAGCTTTTCCTTAACGGGAAGGAAGAGCTTGAACGCCTTTGCCCAATCATCGTATTGTTCGCCGGTAAGCTCGCCGTCATCATACTTTTTTATGAAGTCGTCAGAACTCATCTCAGATGGTTTCTCGAACTTTTCAAGCTCGCGAAGGCCCTTTTGCACGGCCTTTTCAAGCTCGGGCAAACTGTCTTTCACGGAGAGGTCGGATAGCCGGTAGAGATGGCCTTGGGTCGGGCCGCTCGCGGAAAGTAAGCGTTCGAATTCAAGGGCCGTGACGACGTTCGGCAGCCGTCCGTAGCCATATTCGGGGATCTTTCTCGCGTCGAAGAGCTCATAGCCGGTCGCAAGGATGATGGCCCCGACGTCGAGGTTTATTATCTGCTCTTCCTGTTTATAGTCGATCGCTCCCGCCTGGCAGACCTTGGCGCAAACTCCGCATTTCTTTCCTTCCTGGAAATTGCGGCACACGGTCGCATCGATGGTGTATGCCGAAGGAATCCCCTGGGGAAAGTACTTATATATGGCCTTTGACTTCCCCATGCCCATGTTGTATGCGTCGATGGTCGACGTCGGGCACTTCTCGGCGCAGCTTCCGCAGCCGGTGCATTTGCTCTCATTGACGTAGCGGGGCTTCTTTCTGATCGTGACCTGGAAATTGCCCACATCGCCCGTCACTTTCTCCACTTCCGAGTACGCCAGGAGCCGAATTTTTGGATGTCGACCGACATCCATGAGCTTTGGTCCGAGAATTCAGAGGGCGCAGTCGTTCGTTGGAAAAGTTTTGTCCAACTGGGCCATTTTCCCGCCGATAGTGGGCAGCCTTTCGACCAGGTGCACCTGAAAGCCCATTTCGGCCAGGTCCAAGGAAGCCTGCATGCCTGCAATGCCTCCGCCTATGACAAGGACATCCCGATTCACTAAGGTGATCTCCTTCAGAAGTTTAACTGCATTACTCGATGTGCTTCAAAACAAACGAATACAAATCGGCTATTTTCAGTGTAATTTCCGTATTCTGCTCGGCGCAGGAAAGATGAATCCCGCACTTCGGGCAAGCCGTTATAAGGGTCGTGGCGCCGGTCTCCACGGCTTCCGTGAGCCGGGTGATTTGCATCGACTTCGAGTATGTCGAGCACTCGATCCAGGCGCTTGTGCCGCAGCAGACCGAATTTTCCCGGTTGAGCGGCATCTCTTCGAGCTTGAGGCCCGGAATGAGCTTTAAAATATCGCGCGGCGGCTCGTAGATTCCAGCCTTTCTGCCGAGCCTGCACGGGTCCTGATAGGTTACGGTTCTGTCGCCGTTTTCGGCCGGCTTGAATGTAAGTCCGGCTCCCGGGAGCTCGCGCGCAAAAAACTCGGAAACATGGAGCACCTCGAAGGGCAGCGCGCCGAAATATTTCGGAATTTCGGTTTTGAAGGTCGTGTATCCCTCCGGGCAGCTGAACAGGACCGTCTTTGCGCCCGTCCCGGCAATCATCTCCAGGTTGAGGGAGGCGAGCTTTCGGAAATTGGCCTCGTTTCCGCTCCACAGGGCGTCGTGGCCGCAGCAGCGCTCATCGTCGCTAATGGCCGGCTCGATTCCGATCCGGTTTAGAAGCTTCAAAACGCTGGTTGCCGTTTCCAGGGAGCCTTGCCCGTACTTGAGCGCCGCGTCAAAATAGGGCGCGCATCCGACAAAGTAGAGATGGTCGCCTTTGGCATGGAATTTTCCCGCCTCTTTTGCCCACTCGGTGCGTCTCTGGCTGATATTTCTCGTATGGAGGGAGGAAATCGCCTGCAATGTGCCGTGATGGGTGAGTTGAGGGACATTTTCCTCTTTTCTGGCGAGTTCACGGCATTCGCGGGTAAATTCCGGAAAATCGATCTGCGCGGGACAACGCGAGCTGCACCGGGCGCAAGTCAGGCATGCCCACAGCTCTTTGGAGCGGAGGACCGTTTCGTCGCGGTCCATCATCACCCGCTTGATCATCTGCCGCGGTGAAAAACCGGGCAGCTCCCGGCTTACCGAGCAGCTTCCGGTGCAGACGCCGCATTCCATGCAATAATCAACCTGTTCCCTGCTGATCTTCATAGTTCGTTCCATTCAGGGTTATTGAATTAACCCAACCGCCACCGAATTGTTGTCTTCCCAAATCCCCCCGCCCCTTCTTCAGGAAAGGGCAGCTGGAGGATTTTTCGAATACATTACGCCGCAGCGGTATTCGGTTCTTCAGGAGCATCTTTCCGGGCCAGCGGGTTCGGTCCCAATTCCTTCAACAACTTGGTAAAGGACCGGATCTCTTCTGCGAAAATGTTTCCTTCGGAGGCCGAAATCCACTTCAGCTTCAGATAGCGTTCGTCAACGCCGAATATTCTCAGGATCTTGTACGCTTCGTCGATGACCACTTTGCATTTCTCATTACCTCCCAGGTAATGGCAGTCACCGATGTGTCAGCCGGAGACCATCAAGCCGTCCGCCCCCGCTTCGAAAGCATTCAGCAAAAACCCGTGGTTCATCCTTCCGGAGCACATCAGGCGGACGAGCCGCACGTTGGTCGGATACTGCATCCTTGCCACTCCGGCCAGGTCTGCGCCGGCGTAGGCGCACCAGTTACACATAAACGCGAGGATCTTGGGTTCGAATGAATCGGACATCGACATTCCTTATAATGCCTGGATCACTGCATTGATCTGACTGTCGCGAAAGTGGGCCAGCGATGCGGCACCGGTCGGACAGGCGGCGTTGCACGCGCCGCAGCCGGTGCAGAGCGCCTGGGTAACCACGGCCTGCCTCTTTCCGCTTTCCAGCTGTACGACCTTTATCGCATCGAATAGACAGGCCTGCTCGCACTCGCCGCACGCCCGGCACAGCGCCGGATCGACCTGCGTAATGACCCCCTCGGCAACTATCTCCTTCTGCGAGAGTATCGTCGCCGCCCGCGAGACCGCGCCTCGCGCCTGTGCTATCGATTCGTTGGCGAACTTCGGCCCCTGGGCAAGACCGCAGAGGAAGAAGCCGGCCGTGGCGAAATCGAGCGGCCGCAGCTTGAGGTGGGCTTCGAGGAAAAAACCGTCCTGGTCGAGCGGCAAACGCAGGGTCTCGGCCAGCTTGGCCGTGGTCTCCGATGGGCGGATCGCAGCGCTCAAAACGAGGAGGTCGGATTTAAAGGTGACCGGCCTCAGCAGTTGCGCATCCTCGAAGGTGACCTCCAGCCCGCCGCCGTTTTGCTCGACGATCGGCTTTTTGTCCTCTTCGTAGCGGAAGAACCGCACTCCGAGCCGCCTTGCTTCCTGGTAAGCCAGTTCCTTGAACCCGAATGTCCTAATGTCGCGGTAGAGCACCGAGACGTTCGCACCCGGGTTGATTTCCTTGAGTTTTATGCTGTTCTTTACGGCCGAGGTACAGCAGACTCGGCTGCAGTAGGAATTCTCCGGCTCGCGGGACCCGACGCACTGGATCATGGTGACGTTCACAAGATCTTTTACGGCGGATGGGTCTTCCACAAGCAGCTTTTCGAACTCTTTCTGGGTCAGCACCCTCTTGTCCTGCCCATAGAGGTATTCGGTCGGCTTGTATTCCCGGCCTCCCGTAGCCACGATCCCGACACCATGGCAAATCTCGACCTCTTTTCCGGCAACCGAAAGGATCGTCGAGAAATTTCCGCACGCTCCCTTAACCGATAATACCTCCGCTTCCTTATAGACCGTTATGAACTTGTTCGATTCAACCTTCCTGATAAGCTCTTCGACATACCTGGCCGGCTCGGCCCCGTCCTCGGTATAGAACAGGTTTCTGGCGTTTCCGCCAAGTTCTGCGGTCTTTTCGACCAGGACGGCCGGGAAGCCCTGTTCGGCAACGGAGAGCGCGGCGGTAAGCCCTGCAAGCCCGCCTCCGATTACCAGCGCCTCCTGGACGACCGGGTAGGAGTAGTCATATAGGGGCTCGAGCAGGCTCACTCTGGATACGGACATGCGCACGAGGTCCTTTGCCTTCTCGGTTGCCAGGCCGCGCTCGCTCTGGTGCACCCACGAGTCCTGCTCCCGGATATTGGCAAGCTCGAAAAGATAGGGATTTAGACCGGCTTCCCTGAGCGTGTTTCTGAAAAGCGGTTCATGGGTCCTGGGAGTACACGACGCTACGACGAACCGGTTCAGCTTGTGCTCCTCGATTGCACTCCGGATCACTTTTTGCTGGTCGGTCGAACAGGCAAACATCGGGTGAAAAGCGTATTCCACGCCCGGAAGCGTCTTTGCGTATTCCACGACCGCTTCCACGTCCACCGTGCCGGCAATGTTTATGCCGCAGTGGCAGACGAAAACACCCACCCTGGGTTTTTCGCCCCTTACGTCCCGCTCCTCGTACTTCGGGGGGAGCTCGATGAGGGACCCTCTTGCTTCGGAGAGAAGCGCT
This sequence comes from Syntrophobacteraceae bacterium, assembly GCA_049515795.1. Lineage (GTDB taxonomy): Bacteria > Desulfobacterota > Syntrophobacteria > Syntrophobacterales > Syntrophobacteraceae > SbD1. The sequence continues at coordinate 20,603 of JBEKTT010000055.1, read as the reverse complement.
GTTGCGCAGCCCGACGCGCTGCTTCCTTGCTGCACCGAATCGGGGATGTCCTTTGGCCCCTGGGAAGCGCCGCAGACAAAGACCCCCGGCTGTGAGGTCGCAACGAGGTCCATTGCGTCGGTCTTGGTAAAGCCGTGGGCGTTGAGCTCCACGCCCAGTTTACGCGCAAGTTCGGCAGTAGAGGGATTCGCGCAGAGGCCGACCGAAAGGACGATCATGTCGAACTCTTCTTCGCGCATCACATTTTGCGAATCCGAGTAGCCGATCTGCAGCCGGTCGGTTTCCGGCACCGGGACGATTCTCGATATCATCGACCGGACGTAGCGGACGCCGGTTTCATCGCGGGCGCGCTCGTAGAATCGATCGAAGCCTTTTCCCTGGGCGCGCATGTCGATGTAGAAGATGGTCGTGTCGATATCGGCTTCGTGCTCCTTGGTGATCATCGCCTGCTTGGTCGCGTACATGCAGCAGACATAGGAGCAGTAATCCTGGCCGATTGCGCTGTCGCGCGAGCCGAAGCACTGGATCCAGGCGATCCGGTTGGGTTTTTTTCCGTCGGACATGCGCTGGATGTGGCCTTCGAAAGGCCCGGCAGCGGAGAGTATCCGCTCGTATTCCAGGCTGGTAACCACGTTCGGCCATCTGCCGTAGCCGTATTCAGGCTTGCGGTGCGGGTCGAAGGGAACGAAGCCGGGCGAGAGGATGACGGCGCCTACGTCGAGTTTTATTACCTGCTCTTCCTGTTTGTAGTCGATCGCTCCCGCTTTGCAGATCTTAGCGCAGACACCGCATTTCTTTCCTTTCTGGAAATTGCGGCACATGGTCGCATCGATGGCGTATGCGGCAGGAATCGCCTGGGGGTAATTTCGGTAGATCGCCTTGCGGCTGTTCAGGCCCATGTTAAATGCGTCTACCGTCGCCGTCGGGCACTTCTCGGCACAGCTTCCGCAGCCGGTGCACTTGTCTTCCAGCACAAAACGCGGATGGCGCGTTACGGTAAGGCTAAAGTTTCCGGGCTCGCCCTCCAGTTTTTCGACGCTGGTCTTGGTCAGGATCTTGATATTGCGGTGGCTTGCCAGTTCCACCAGCTTGGGGCCCATCATACAGGAAGAACAATCGTTGGTGGGGAACGTCTTGTCGAGTTGCGACATCACGCCGCCGACGCTTGGCTCCTCCTCGATCAGATATACCTTGAACCCGGAGTTGGCTATGTCCAGAGCGCTCTGGATTCCGGCTATTCCGCCCCCGACAACGGCGACCGCCCCTATTTTCTGTCCCTGCCTCATTTGCTCTACCCTTTTTTGGTGTCCGTCATTCCGGCCGCCCCGGATCAGGTCCGGGTTCGCCGGGGTGACGTGTCGCAGCGCAGCCCAGATATTTGCGAAGCGTAGGAACCGGATCGACAAAATGCCGGGACAACGTGTCTGATGCTCCCGGAAGTCCTGCGGCAATGCCGATCAACTCGGTAAAATAAACGATGGGCAGCCCGAAGACCTTGCCCGTTTCAGCTTCGATCCTCTCCTGGTACATGTCGAGATTTAGCTGGCACATCTGGCAGGAAACCACGATTGCCTGGGCGCCGACTCGCTTTGCCATGTCGAGGATCTTGGCGACCATCTTGAAACCCACATCGGGGCGCGACACCATGAGGCTCGCCCCGCAGCATTCGGTCTTATATGCCCAGTCCATGCCGGTTGCGCCAAGTGTTTTGACTATCCTGTCGATGCTCTGCGGGTTTTCGTAATTCGGTTCCCCGGTTACACTCGGCGGGCGGCTTGCCATGCAGCCGTAATAAGATACGACTTCCAGCCCGTCCAAGGGATTTTTCACGCTCGATGCGATTTTTTCGAGCATCTTATCCGTTGCGAAAAAATTGGCCAGGTCCCAGATCTTCGGCGTGAAAAGACCGAGCCGGGTCCGAAAACCCTCGCTTCCTTTTTCGATTTCGTGGACCGCCGATTTGAGGCGGTTGAAGCAAAGTGGACAGGGGACCAGCATGTCCGAATTTCCGACCTCTCCGGCCAGCTCTAAATTGCGTCCGGGCAGGTCGACGCTCGCCTGGTGGTCTATGCTGTGAGCGGCAGTGGCGCCGCAGCAGTTCCAGTCCGGTACTTCCTGCAGTTCGACCCCCATCGCCTCGCAGACGCCGTGGATCGAATCAGCATAGTCCCGCGCCGTGCCTTCCAGGGAACAACCGGGATAATAGGTAACTCTCATAAAGCGGTTCCTGTCTCTATCTTGAGGAGCGAAGAATTGCTTTTATTTTTGATCTTTCCTTGATCTTGCCGGGCGCAAGCGGCATCCGCTTTTTGCCCAAAAGCCCCAAGGCCTGCTTCAGGTCGTTTCGCAGCTCCCCGGTCCGAAGTTTTTCGCCAATCTGGCCGGTCTTGAGCCACCAGGCCGGCAGCAGAGCCCCCTCAAATACGCGGCCGGTATGCCGGATGTTTCCAAGAAAAGCTTGGTGGAATCCCGCGACCCTGGGCAGAGCCGGGGCGACACCGGACCTTACGGCCACTTCCTTGAAGTAGTCCATCAGTTCGGCTATCCGAACCCCGTTCGGACACCTCGTGCTGCATGTCTCGCAGGAAGCGCATATCCAGATGGTCTTCGATTGCAGGATCTCGTGCCGTTGGCCGAGGACCGCCAGCCGGATTATCTGGTCCGGCATCAGGTCCATCTCGAAAGAGGCCGGACAGCCGTTCGTACATTTCCGGCACTGGAAGCATTCCGCAGCGTTGAACGGCCCGGACGCCTCGGCTCTTTCAAGAAAGCTGAAATCAGGTGTCAAAGCGGTTTGTTCCATAACAGACATGCTCCAAAACTATCCTAAAAAGTGGCGAAAAGATCCGGACTAAGAAAGAATGCTGAAAGACCGAATCATGGCTAAACTTTCACTTGGGAACCATTGCGTCACGGAAAAATCGCGGAGCGGGGAGGAGCCTTTTTCTAAAGCACTCCCTTACTCGATACCTGGCCCGGGGAAGACCGGAGGTAGTGCTCGAAGAATCCGAATATGTACTGCGATCGAAAACCCGCTATTCCATATCAGCAACAGAATCCACGCTGCCCGTTTCTGGTAGCTATGCCGGGCCGCAATCTTTTAAACCGTTTGTGATTTAATTAACATTCAATGAATACCCCAACAAGTTGTTAATAACATTTTTTATCCATATGTCCAATGAAAACGCACATAAAAATGCACAAACCTCACCAGATCCACGGGTGCCGACAGAAGGCAAACGATCACCGAACAAGCGCCCGGATTAATAAGCAATCACTGTGGATCTGACAACGTTTTTCCCCGGTTGGGGAAAATTCTGGAATCCTGATCGAATACAAACCCGGACCGGGCAGCCCGACCGCCTGGCGCGCAAAGGGCCAATTTTCGCAGCAGGATTCTCACCGGTTGCAGACTCGGCCCTGTGGGCATCGAACGAAGACCACGAAAGGAGGTCGCGCTGATTTTTCAAATCATCTTCGTACTCTTCTTGTCCTTCGGTTGTAAGGATAGCTCTTGGATGTGGCGCCGCGCGGCCCTATTTAGAATTCCTTGCTTTTTGAGTCAGCGCCCCCAGACAAAGCCCGTTAACGGCGAGCGCGGCAGCAGCGGCCAGAAGGTAGGTGGCAGCAACGCTTGTGTGCTCGACTGCCAACCCAACGACAAGGTAAAAGGAAACAGCGCCAAAACAGCCTATGATGATTCCGCGAATGAGCCCATGTGCTGCGGCTGCACCATTCTGTTTATGCGCAAAGACCCCCATAATGCACGTGAAAACAGGAAAAGAGGCGAGGATACCACTCCATTTCGGTCCGATGTGCTCGGCCCAACCCGTAATAAAGAGAACCATGGCGGTTGCCGTGAGCATTCTCATTGGAATATCCCACGAGGGTGCGGCGACCCTGGAAGCACTCGAGACGGGGAGACCGGCCATTTTCAGTGCGGCTGAAAGAAAAAGCAGCACCAGGAGAGTCAACACTCCCAGATTGAACGAAAAAAAAGATAAGCTCCAGGCGGAAAAACAATAGGAAACAAAACCCACAATCAACGGGGTCAGCCACCCTAGCCCTTTGGCTGTTCGGATGTAGGCAACGCAAAAGGCCGCCAAAGCAATGGCGCCCAGAAGCATTCCATGGGAACTTTGCTCGGCAAAACGCGGCCCTTGTTCCAATGCCAGAAACAGGGAAACCGGGCCCGAAATAAGCGGCAGACCGGTGAATAACCCTCCAGGCATAAATCCCCACCGGCGTACGGCCAGCGTTGCCACGGCAATCAGAAGCGGTGTCAAAATCAATTTCAGAATCAGTAGGTTCATAGAATTGAGAGTTTTAAACTTTAAGCTCGAAGCTTGTCTAGCCGATTACAGGCCCGAGCTATGGATTCTTGAAGCGGCGGCGGCCTCCAGCCCACGTTTTGCGTGCTCCTGCCCCTTCACATCTTCGAAATCCAGCTCGTCGGGAGCGTTCGCGTTCCGGATATTATCCAGATCGGTCCTGACAACCAGTCTCTGATATCCGTTTTCCGATTTCAGTTCACCCCTGCGGGCTTACGAAAAAAGGCGCGTGGTTCGAAGTGAAAAAAGGCGGCTCATTGGAGAGAATACGCGCGATTGCGGGCTGCCTTCTAAATTCGCTGTCCAGAAACCTCCTGACCTTCGGCCTGTCCCATCCGTTCGGGTGAGAAAAGCCGGTGTAGAGCGACAGGTCCCCTGCGTAGTGCGGAGACGTTGCGAACCTCTGCGCATCGGGACTGTTGACAGGCATATTGAAGATAGCAAGATTCAGAAAATCGATAAACCGTTCGTGGCGGACGGTAAAATCGAGCGTATTGCGGGCCTGATCTACGGATTCCGATGGGGTCCCGAAAAGAAGATAGACGTAAGTCCCTATCCCTGACTTTTTGAGCGAGGCCAGCGCCCTGGACGCAACGGCGAGATCGATCCCTTTGCCCTCGGAGTCAATAACGCCCTGATCGCCGGACTCAAGACCAAGCTTCAGCATGACGCACCCGCTTAATTTCAGCTCCCGGCAAAAATCCTCATCGGCAAGCCTTTTTGTCACTCGTACAAACCCGTACCAGGGCGCACCAGGCGGGTTCGCCGAGAGTTTGCTCAAAAGGGCCGGGCTTATTGCGCTGTCCAGAAAATGAATGAGCGCCGGGTGAGACCCTGAGCATAATTCGCCCGCTTCGCGGGCCGCTGCCTCGGGTGAAACCGGCTCGTAGCGATTTCCTTCCGCTTTTTCCGGGCAGAATGCGCAATGATTCCAATAGCATCCGCGAGATGCGCTATAGGGGAGAATCAGGCCGGGTGCAAAGTAATCCCGAAGAGGGAACGGATCATAAGAAAACCGGCGCCTGCGGCCGGTTGCATCGATCCCGGCAATATCAAGGAGCGCCTGTTCCCCTGGGCCACTCACGATGAGGTCTACAAGCCCCGAGAAGGGATTGCTCCAGCCCGGCTTGCAAACCCACGAAGTAACCAGGCTGCCTCCCAGCACGATCCGAACACGCTCGTAGCGAGTCCTGATAAAGCCCATAATCGCAAATGCCGTCAGCGCCTGGCTGAGGTAGTTCAGGGAAACGCCGACCACATCGGGTGAGTCATTCTCCAGGGCGTTGCCAATTCGTTTCGAGAAGTATTCGTGAAAGGGATTTTCCTGATACTTTTCCGCCGCCTTTAACAGGTCCACGGCGCGGACCGGGGAAAGTTCGGAATGCTGATAGTCAGACAGGCTGACCCGCACTGGACCGCCGCTTTGTGCAGACTTTCCGATAAGCCGGTTTAAATCGAAAACCGCGCGCTTGTATCGCTGAAGGTCGAGGTAACCCGGCACGCTTCGGACAAGTTCGAGATTTCGCCCCCGGTTCCGAACGGCCCGCCTTGTCCACCTGTCAGAATCAGGCGGATTCTTTCCGAACAGATGGAGTATTGCCTCGATGTTTGCGTCGATTATCGAGCATTTCACCCCTGCTGCGACCAGGGTCCCGTAAAGGCGCGCAATACCGGGCGGCGGCTCGGAAGGCTTAACCAGTGGAGGATTAATCAGTAGAATCATTCAGCCTAAGCCCTGTGGGGAGTAATGCAGAACCATAGCCCTGCAGCAGGGAAGTTTACTCGAATCAGCATGCACACACAACTCCAATGCCCGGAAGTGTATCCCCGTAAGACAGACTTAAAAGACTAAACGTCCAAGAGGTGCAAAAACGAAGTACGGTTGATAATATTCTAATTAACACTACTACGCACATCGCTCCGCTTACGCTCTGTCGCATAACCCCTGCAGCCCACGTTGGATTCTCGACAGCCCGCCCGCCCGCGAGGCGGGGCAGCTACGGGTGGCCGGAACATCAATTATGGAACAGGTAAACCAAGAAAAGGCAAATGAAACTCACATGGCGTGCCGATATGGCGCTAAGATTAATACCTGGGCAGGGCCGCCGGTCCGCAGGGCGGCTATTTCGACATGATGGACCGGCAATACTCTTCGTAGGCAGCGTCAGGGTCATCGGTGTTTTGTGCGATGATGTTTCTGAGGTGGGTAAAGGAGTCCAAATCCATTTCGTGGAATTCGATCGCAATCCCTGTCTCAGTCAGCCGGACCGCCCTGCCCTTCAGCTCGATTGAAACAGAGGGAGACGATCCGGACAGCCCTATCGATATTTCCAGAGGGCTGCCCTCGGAAAGGGTCTCACTGGCAAGAAACATCCCTTTCATGCTCAGGTTATCGACCATTCCCTTAATGCTGGTTTGGCCGATCTGCACGGTCGCTTCGACTTGAAAGGGCACTCGCCTGTTTTTTCGCCTCTCCATTTGATCCTCCGTCAATGAAAAATTCAATATCGGCATTTCTTGAGAATCTCATTCTATTAATCGGTTCGATACCGATTGAACGAAAGGATTCTTTTCGACTTAAACCGTGAACTCTGACAGACCGCCAGCCATTTCAGATATTTGAACGAACGGCTCGCATGCGAGGAGAAAAAACCTATGGCGGCGGCGGTAGTTTAGAAGCTTGGGAAAACACAGGATGTGGGTTGAAAGTGCTTCCTCCCCAGGGGCCCCCAAACCCCAGGGGAGGGCAACACTTAGGAGGTAAACGAACAATGCGATAAATAGTACAAGCTTGGCCCCTTGTCAAGAATAAATGCACAAAACTCCCCCCGGTTCACAAATATTTTTCACCTGCCCGGTCCAGCCAATTGCTTCAACATTTCAGCTTTTCCGGCTGACCGTATCACTTTCCTGCCAAAATGGTAAACAACTCTTCTATTTACCCCCTGCCCTGCTTCATTAAAGGGAGGAAACTTTTTTTGCAGGTTCCTACCTCTTTGAGAGCTTGGTGTTAGAGGGCGCCACGCGCTGTGAAGACATTTAAAGGGAAATTACAGCTTCGGAAAAAGAAGGACTGATCAGGCGAGGGCAGATACCTCGGGCGAAAGATAGGCGGATTCAAAGTCAAGCGGCTTAGACGTGGCGTAACCTTTGCCATCCATCAGCTCAGTCAAAAAACGGCTATGGAGCGCATGTCCGGCTTTGCGGATCGCGAAACTTCCCAGCACGGGCAGGCCTGTAAGGGATAAATCGCCTATGAAGTCAAGAATTTTGTGGCGCACGCATTCATCAGCGTAGCGAAAGCCATCTACGTTGAGCAGTTCATGGTCGTCGAAGACTACTGAGTTGGCCAGAGAGCCTCCCTGGATTAAGCCCATTTTCTGAAGCTTTCGAACATCTTTAAGAAACCCAAACGTTCTCGCCTTGGCTATTTCCCTGCCGAAACTACCATTTTTCAGGGACCACGAGTACTGCTGTTTCCCCACACACGGGTGCGGATAATCGATCTCGTAGCGAACCTGGAACTCGTCACACGGAGTAGCCATTATGAACGAATCGCCTTTTGAGACCGTTAAGGGCTTCTGGATTGTCAGGTAATTCCTGACCGCGTCTTGTTCCACGATAGAGGCTTTTTGAATCAGCTTCACATAGGGCGCAGCACTTCCATCGAAAATCGGCGCCTCGGGACCGCTGAGTTCCACCAGTAAATTGTCCACGCGGCATCCGTACAGCGCCGCCATGAGATGTTCGATGGTAGAGACGGCCATGCCTGCGGAGCCAATAGTGGTTGCCTGGCATGTATTGACAACGTTTCCGTAATTAGCCCTAATGGATGGGCAGCCGGGAATGTCCGTGCGCAGGAATCTGATGCCATGATCTACCGGAGCGGGCTTTAACACCAGGGCCACTTTCAGGCCGCAGTGCAGCGCCACCCCGCTACACCAAACGGATTGACCAATAGTGTGCTGTTTTGAATAACTCACTCCACTCTAATCCCCCCCGCCGCCTCCAAAGCATCTTTCGTGCCAGACTATATATCGGCTGTCGGGTACCCAGTAAACTACCTGGGAGGCAGTTTTACACGGACCGGCCGAAAATAACAAGTCTTGAATACAGATTTTATGTGTGGCAAAAATGATACATGCCGGCATATGGTGTATTTTTCTTGCCACACTTTAGTGCAAACCCCCCTATGCGGCGCTGACAGAGATTGATGAGTTTCCTTAACTGCTTGATTATTTCTTTGGGATATTTGATACTTACAAAGTGGGCGCCTGCCCGGCCCAGTCATTGCTCCGCAGCGATAAACAACGACTTTATAACATTTTTGAACCACGTGGAGTTCGCATGAAAATAGATCAGTTCCCTTCGGATATGCAGCCTCACGTTATTCCGGAAATCCACGGCGAATACGTTTACCGCTGCCTTGGGTGCGGGAGCTGTTTTGGCATCGGCGAACTTCTCTACACCTGCCCGAGATGCGATTCGGTTCTTCTTATAGAAGACAGGCAATGGGATAGGCTCAAAGAGGTCCCTGGTGCGAAATGGCGCAGGATTTTCGATTACAGAAAGATGTTGAACATTCCTGCACTCAGCGGAATATACCGCTTCCACGAACTGATCGGGTCGATAATTCCTCTGGAAGACATCGTTTTTTTAGGTGAGGGGCATACGCCTGTCATCTTAGCCAATGAAGCCTTGAGCGACTGGGCTGGAATCAGGTTTTGCTTCAAAAACGACGGCCAAAACCCGAGTGCTTCCTTCAAGGACCGTGGGATGGCCAGCGCCTTCAGCTATCTGAATTATCTCATAAGCAAGCGGGGCGTCCGCGAGGTCCTGGCAATCTGCGCCTCAACCGGGGACACCTCGGCATCGGCGGCCCTTTACGCATCGTATCTGTCCCGAGATGTAAAATCGGCTGTTCTTCTGCCCAAGGGGTTGGTGACGCCGCAGCAACTCGGGCAGCCACTCGGAAGCGGCGCAAGAGTCATAGAAATTCCAGGCGTCTTTGACGACTGCATGAAAGTTGTCGAATACCTCTCCGAGAACTTCTCCGTCGCGCTCATGAATTCCAAAAACGCATGGCGCATCCTTGGACAGGAATCCTACAGCTATGAGATCGCCCAGGCATTCGATTACGAGGTGGGCGGGCTGGCAGTCGTGGCGCCGATCGGAAACGCCGGTAACATAACGGCGGTAATGGCTGGTTTTCTCAAGATGTACGACCTGCATATCATTGACTCTTTGCCCGCTGTAATAGGGGTTCAGTCAGAGCACGCGAACCCCGTTTATCTCTATTATCTCGAAGCCGAAGAGGCCAGGAGGCAGTTTCGCCCCGTTACCGTGCGGCTAAGCACCGCTCAGGCGGCTATGATCGGAAATCCGGTTTCCATGCCGCGTGTTATAAAACTGGTCGAGCAGTACCGTAAGATCGCCGGTGAAGGATCGGTTCGAATCGTTCAGATATCCGAGCAGGAGATCATGGATTCGATGCTGTTTGCAAACCGCAACGGCCATGTCGCCTGCACACAGGGCGGGGAATGCCTTGCGGGCATTCGAAAGGCGGTGGCTGAAAACAAGATCGATAAGGACCGCACGGCCATTCTCGACGCGACTGCACATGCGCTCAAGTTTGCCGTGTTTCAGGACAAATACTTTGAGGACACCTTCGAACCTGAATTCGAGGTAACCCCAAAACCAGAGCTGCAAAACGCCCCGCTTTCAATCAGTCTGCCCGATTCAGTTCCCAATCCGGCCAAGGGGAAGCTCAGCCCGGAGCAATTTAAGGAATTCGTGGAATATACTTCATCGATCATAGCCGGAATCCTGGACCTTAAACAACTTAAGCGGGAAAAGCGGAAAAGATGAATAAAACAAATAGTATACTTGCCTATCGGGATATTTTGCCCCGGATTGCCCAAGACGTTTTCATCGCCCAGGGCGCCTGGGTTATAGGAGACGTCGTCATCGGGGAGCGCAGCAGCATTTGGTTCAACACCGTGGTTCGCGGTGACGTTCACTACATACGCATAGGGTCGTGCACGAGCGTTCAGGACAACAGCGTTCTTCATCCAACCGGGCATCTGTTTCCAATGAACATCGGGGACCACGTGTTAATCGGCCACAACGCAGTCCTTCACGGCTGTACGATCGAAGACGATTGCTTTATTGGAATTGGATCGATAATACTGGATGGCTGCAAGGTCGGCAAAGGCTCGGTTATCGCCGCTGGATCCTTGCTTGCACCCGGCTTTGTTGTCCCGCCCGAATCACTCGTAATGGGCTCGCCCGCAAAGATAAAAAGGAAGATCGGGGATAATGAACGGGCGATGATTGACCGTGGATGGGTCCATTATGTGGAGCTTGCCGCAGAATATTTCGAGGCGGAGACGGCGAGCCGCCGCTGCCAACTTGCGCGCTTGCAAAATCGCCGCGCGCGGAAGACGGCGAGGCCGACGGAGGCAACAGGGCTTCCGGGATAATCCCCGGTTATGCGTCACACCCTTACCACCCGCGATGTCCCACGCATTCATACCTGACCCTGTCCCGATTTTGCGGTCCGAGTCCGTCCCGGCGAGCCGGGAAAAAGATTCCCCGGCTTTCGCCGGGGTTTGGAAGCTGCAAGCGTCGGATGGACGCTACACTAGCACCATTTATCACGGGTGTTGGGATGCAGGTGCATGTCTTTCTCGCTCGGAACGTTTCCGGTGATGACACACCGTCTGACAAGCTCCTGGGCGGCCGTTAACAATGATTCATCGGTCCCGGTCCATTTCTGGCGGGCATTTTCCAGGGTGGGCGCCTGCCCGCCGTCCATGAGCGCACAAAGGAGTATGTAGAGCGAGGTCGCTTCAACACTAACCTTAAGATCGAATATAGCACGGTCCATGTTCATAAGCTTTGTCGACTCCGGAATTTTAGAACACATCATCCAAGTATTAAAGTCAATGCATACGAAAATCGTCAACATCTGGTAAATCAAGGGGCCGAAACTCGTTACGAGCTAGTTTCCATCCGGAAAGGGTTCTTTTCCGCCCTGGCGGTGTCAATCTCCGGTCTTGCTTGTGCGGCGTACCGACGTACGCCTCCGCGCAAATCCTCGATTGCCTTGCCAGGACGAAAAATCCCTCCTTTCCGAATCGGAAACTGCTTGTGTTCATCCGGCGTTTCCGGATGGACACGAGCTAGGTAGATGCATAAAATCGAGCACCACCCCGTTCAACTCCTCGGCCATTTCAACTATTCTGGGGCCGGCGCGGCACGTGAGGCCGCAATCATAGAGGTAAATCCGGCCGTTTCTCACCGCATTGACCTTTGCCCACTTCGCATCGTTTTCCAGGCAGCCTTTGATCCATGGCTCACAGAAAAAAATTATCTCCGGGTCCCTGGCCCGAATCTGCTCCGGATCGCAAACGAAGTATGCCGCTGGACCGTCTCCCCCCATGTTGGCGCCCCCGGCAAATTCGATCACATCATTTTGGAAGGCCCCGGGGCCCGGGGTAATCAGCGGGTCCCAGTTCATAATGCGAAAAACGGATGGCCGCCGATGCCCGGCGGCTGATTCAAGATTTTTTCTAATAAGGCCAAGCCTTTTTTCCAGGGAGTCTATCAACCGGCCGCAATTGTCCGCCCTGCCGATAAGTGATGCGATTTCGCCGAAGGTGGCGAAGGCGGCCGCAATTGTGGGAGGTTCGCTGTGATAGACCCTCACCCCTGACTCCTCCAGGATCTCCCGGACTTCTTCCTGGCGGGACCCAAACGTCAGGACCAAATCGGGGCTTGCATCAAGTATCGCTCTTATGTCCGGCGAATACCACGATCCAAAACGGGGAAGGCGGCGCACACAATCCGGGAAGTCGCAATCCTCGGTTAGCCCCGCTAAATCTTCAACGGCACCAAGCGCCGCAACTATTTCGGTTTGCGTTGGAGCCAGAGAGATAAGCTTCAGGGATTTCATCTTTCTTAATTACTTTCCGGAACGGAGGCAGCCGAATCCAGCAAGACGTCCACAAAGACGTTTACAAGTGCATAAACAAGGTCCAGTGAGCTGAGATGCGCGATGATCGTTTCGTCGAACAGAACGTGTGAGGAAGGTTCGAATTCTTCATCCCGCATCCAAAGAATTATCAGAATGGGAATTCGGGGCAAAATCCTGAACCGGTAGGACAGGCCGCCCATGTTGACCTTTTCGCCGCCGATGCTTCGCGCCGCGGCATCCAGAAGGCCCGGGCGGGCATCGAATCCACGGGTGAGCGGCTCCATTGGAAGCGTGTGCGACGCTGTAAAAAAAAGGCCGCCGCCGGGAAGGTCTTTTTCACCCACCCATTTATTGGCAAGAGGTTTATCCCGAGCGTACAGAAGATAATGAAGGATCACTAAGTTGAGCTGAAAATCCTTTGAAAAATCTCCCAGGCCCCCGAGCACTTCGATTTCCTCTGTTTCGGGATAACACAGAACTGCCGTGTTCAGGAAAGGAACGACATAGACGCTTTCTTCAAGGTCGTATTCCACAAGGGCTTTTCCTGTGATTTCCCGGGGGTCGGCCTGCCTCAAAGCGTCCCACAACCGGGGTTCGATCTGCCAGTCGCCGGCAAACGGCAGGCCGTCAACTTCTTCTTTTTCGGTCAGGCCGGATATGATTTCGCAAGCCAGATCGGCCATTTCTTTGGGGACCATGATTCGCCCCCAACCTTTCTGGGGAACGAACAGGCCCGCATAGGGCGTCTCCTCGAACGCCCTCACCAGCACCGGTATCCCTTCCTGCCTCAAAGCATCCGCAATTACATCGGCTTCGAAGCGATTTGAAAGGGTATGCACCTTTATGTATTGGAATTGTGTCTCAGCCAATTGTCCTCCATACCAGCCGGAATTGCCGGCCTTTTCGGATGCACTTTTTGCCCAACGCCTTATTCTATTATTATACTCGTAAAAACTCAAATAGCGCAATCAAGCTCCATTGGCTAATCGCTCGATTTAGGTATATATAAGCTTGGCAAAAGATAAAGACAGCCGCTTTGAGGGCAGGCAAACCGGCATCTCAGTTGGGGGATCTTATGAATATTCTGGTTACGGGGGGAGCGGGATACATCGGTTCACATACGTCGAAGCTTTTGAAAAAGACAGGGCACGTCCCGGTGGCGTTCGACAATCTGTCAAACGGCTGGGCTGAATGGGTGAAGTTCGGCCCGTTCGCCTTCGGTGACATCCGCGATGAAGAAGCCCTTTTCCGGGCTTTGACCGGTTTCAAGATCGAAGCTGTCATTCATTTCGCTGCAAAGGCCTATGTTGAAGAGTCCACCCGGTTGCCCGAGGTCTATTTCGACAACAATGTGAACGGTACGATATCGCTTCTCAAGGCAATGAAACGGGCCGGCACGAAAACCCTGGTATTTTCGAGTTCATGTGCAACATACGGCAACGCTCAAACACCGACCATCCGCGAAGACCATCCCCAGGCGCCAACCAACCCCTATGGTCTGTCCAAACTAATGTGCGAGCAGGTTATATCGGCGGCTGCCCCTGTGTTGGGACTCCGATACGCTATGCTGCGCTACTTTAACGTCATAGGAAACGATCCTGAGGGGGAGATTTTCGAAAGACATGAACCGGAAACCCACGTCTTGCCCAATCTGGTAACATCGGCCATGTCAGGCGGCTCGTTTTGTCTTTTTGGAACGAATCATGCCACGCCCGACGGAACGGCCGTGCGCGATTACGTGCACGTGATGGACCTTGGGCAGGCGCACATAAGGGCAATCACTGAACTCTCAGCCCGGGAGCGGCTGGTTTCCAACGTGGGGACCGGAGCGGGAACATCGGTCCGCGAACTGCTCGCAATAGTCGAAAAGGAACTGGCGCTTCGGATCAATGTGGAACAAAAGCCTATCAGACCCGGAGATCCGCCTCGCCTTGTAGCCGATGACGGATACCTGCGCACCTGGTTTGACCATACCTTCAAATCAGTAAGCCAGGCCGTGCGCGACATAGCGGCTACGAGCCGTGCCCGAGGCTGAGAATCTCGATATATTTCTTTATCGTGGCCAGATTGCGGTAGAACCGATGCGATGAGAGCGCTTCAGACAACGGCTTGGTATCGTAAGGGATACGCAACATCGTGATCGTTTGCTCTTCCGAGTCATAGAGGACCGAATTAGCGACAGGCGTTCCATCCCGGTAAGGGCCTCCGACACTTCCCGCCTTGATCCAGTAGCGCGAGTTATCATTCAGATACAGGGTCAGGTCTTTCTTTGGCCCAGGCCTGTGTACTTTAACCTCGCCGCCCTCCGGCAGTTCATAAATGGCAGGGATATGGTCGTGGCCGCTGAAGATCAGCCGTTTGGGATAGTTACGCCATAAAGGGGTAGCATGCCGCAGGGCCGCAGGGTCCAGGTAACCGAAACATTCGATAGTCGGGGCTGAACCGCTCGCGGGAAGGTCGAAAGGGGAATGATGTACGATAGTGAAATCTTCCCTGTCGATCGACAGCGGGAGGGCGAGGATATATTCAATGGCCCCTTCCTCGGCAAACAACAGCCCGGCGTTATAGGCCGTCGCCTGCATCCGGTCGAGCTGGCCGACAAAATCGGTAATCGCCCCTGCTATCAACAGGTCGTGATTTCCGGCCACCGTGGGAAAACCCATCGAACGCAGCCTCACAAAAGTCCGGTCCCCGAAAGGAAGCCAGCCCGCAAGGTCTCCAAGGCAATAGACTTCATCGGCCTTTTGCCCTTCCAGGCATCTAAGGCAAACATCCAGCGCATCGACATTACCGTGAAGATCCCCGAAAAAATAAGTCCGCATAACTTTCCCTGTCCGCTTCTGAGGTTATTGTCCACTTCTGCCCGTCTGATACCAAGTTGCGTTCAAAGAGCGACGAATAACCCCAAACTGAGCGGGGGAAAGTTTCCCCCGCGCCCGCCAGGATTTCGGCGCACACGCGCAAGCGCGTGTGGCCGAGCGCTCGGCGCTATCGGCGGCTAGCCGCAGGCCGCCGCCGAAGCGCAACACTGAGCCGCGTAGCGGCGAGGGGGTGTGGGGGGCGTAGCTCCCCGCGCTTTTGAAAATCATCACTTGATACTTTCTTGAAGGCAACTCCGTCTGATACGGCGTGCACGGCGCCATTAGCATCTGTCCTATACAGTTCAGCATCCGCCTCATCAAATATCAATCCAACGCTTTGATCTCTTTACAGCTTTGCGCCAACCACTCAAACACTGACCGACTTTTTCCCGGGTTCGCTCCAGGTGAAACTGCCGATTCTCTTTCCAGATGGCTTGCAGGGTGGCTTCATCCCTCCACACTCCCGCCGCCAGTCCGGCGAGAAAGGCAGCTCCTAAAGCGGTGGTCTCTATATTTTGGGGACGGCTCACCGTGACGCCCGAGATATCTGCCTGGAACTGGCACAGATAGTTGCTGGCGCTTGCTCCGCCATCCACACGCAGGATTTTTGTTTTGATGCCCGAGTCCTTCTCCATCGCTTGAATAACGTCGTTCGACTGATAGGCCATGGCTTGCAGACCGGCCCGGACCAGATGATTTTTGGTAGTGCCTCTTGTGAGTCCTAATATGGAACCTCTGGCGTAGGGGTCCCAATGCGGGGCGCCTAAACCGACAAAAGCAGGCACGATATAAACACCATCAGTCGACTCAACTGCGGTCGCCATTGCTTCGATTTCTTTCACATTTGTGAACAGCTGCAGCCCGTCTCGCATCCATTGCATCAAGGCTCCTGCAATGAAGACCGCTCCCTCCAGAGCATAAGTGACTTTGTCTCCAAGCTGCCACGCTACGGTGGTTAGCAGACCGTGTTTGGAATCAATGGGTTCGCCGCCAGTGTTCATCAACATAAAACAGCCAGTCCCGTATGTGTTCTTGACCATGCCTCGCTCAAAACATGCTTGACCAAACAAGGCGGCCTGTTGGTCCCCCGCAATGCCGGCTATGGGTACCTCGTGACCGAAGGTGGACTTGTCGGTCACCCCTACGATACCGCTTGAAGGCTTTACTTCGGGAAGAGTCTCTTCAGGAATCTCCAGCTTCGCCAGAATTTCCTCATCCCATTTCATTTCCTTAATATTGTAGACCATGGTTCGGCTTGCGTTGCTCACATCCGTTGCATGCACCTTTCCATTTGTGAGCTTCCAGATCAGCCAGGAGTCAACGGTTCCAAACAGCAGATCTCCTTCAGCGGCCAATTCTCCGGCTTTTGTTTCCGACATCAGGATCCACCGCATCTTCGGACCGGAGAAGTAGGCATCGGTGACAAGTCCGGTTTTCTCTTTGATGACTTTGTCATAGCCTTCTGCTTTCAACAGATCGCAATACTCCGCCGTCCTTCTGCATTGCCAGACGATGGCCTTGCCTACCGGCTCACCTGTCTTCCTATTCCAAGCAACGGTGGTCTCTCTCTGGTTGGTGATCCCAATGGCGCTGACGTGGGCTAATTTGAGGTTAGCCTTGGCCAATGCAGCCTCCATGGTGTTATTTTGGGTTCTCCAAATATCTTCAGGGTCCTGCTCTACCCATCCCGGTTTTGGGTATTGACAGGGGAATTCTTCGCTGGCCGAAGCAATTGTCTCTCCGGTCTCATCGTAGAGAATCGTTCTTGAACTGGTTGTGCCCTGGTCTATGGCCATGATAAACTTCGACATGTCTTACCCTCGTATGACAGACTTATATAATACCCTGCTCAAAAAAAAGAACCGGCTCTTTCCTCGCAGCCATGCAGAGAAGCAGGACTGAGGACTGAGGACTGAGCAAAAGCGACGACCTTACGCGCAGCCATGCAGACAGCCCTTTTCGCCGCCGTGGAAGGCGGCGCTACCGCTTTGTGAGCTCGGCTTGCCCGGCCTCCCTTTGCGACGTGTGAGCGCGTAGCGCGGGGGCCGACCGCGCGGCAGGTCTATCACACGCGATGGGCGGTAGCGGGAGGCCTCCTTTGATGGCCCTGAAAATCCAGCATGGTGCATTTTCATCCGCTGCATGCTTTAGCAGGGTGCTGAAAAATGATTGGAATTCCCACTTTACAGTAAAAACCCCGTGGGGCCGTCACCCCGGCGAAGGCCGGGGTCCAGTGTTTTGCCTTAAAAATCAAATAGTTCAAAAAAGCCCTGGATTCCGGCCCCCGGACTGGACACTTCCGGGGCAGGCCCCGCCGGAATGACGAAATGACGAGTCTTTTTAAGGTTCTTTTCCCGCCATCAGACCTTTTTTCAGCAACCTGCCAGGTTTTCCTGCGTGGCAAGGATCCGCTATGCCAGCAGGTAACCCGAGGCAAGTTTGGTATAGTCATCAACTTGCGCTTTCTGCCAGTCGTCATCATAGTTCAGTTCGACAGCCATTAAGCGGGCCACTTCGGCAGCCATTTCAATGCTTGCCCGGGCATCCAGGAAAAGTGCCCGGCTTCGGCGAGCCAAAAAGTCTTCTACCGTGCGGGCCATCTCTTCGCGGACAGCCCAGAGGACTTCAGCTTTGATGTAGTGGAGATCCTGGTGCAATTTCCGGCCAAGCGCGGGATCGGCATTTACAAGTTTCTTAATGAAAACGGCATCGGAGCCGTAATAGTGCAGAGGGTCCTGTCTGTCACAGTGTTTCAACCAGCCATGGACTCTCAACTTCCTGGTCACACATTCACGCTCATCAAGGCCGGCAACAAGCAACGCATGGTTCACGGTATCTTCGGCCATCTTACGATAGGTGGTCCATTTGCCGCCGGCGATAGTCACCAAACCCGACTCGGACACCACCAGATAATGATCGCGCGAAATCGCCGCAGTACTCTTGCTTTCGCCTACGTTGACTAATGGCCTCAGACCGGCGAACACACTTTTGACATCCTTACGTGTCGGATCTTTGGTCATGTATATAGCCGCATGATAGAGGATGAATTCAATTTCTTCATCGAGGGCGCGCGGCTCCAGGCTAACTTCCGCAACAGGGGTGTCGGTGGTGCCCACAATCACTTTGTCATGCCAGGGAACAGCAAACAGCACCCGGCCGTCAGCGGTCTGCGGGACCATGATGGCATCTTCACCAGGCAGGAATTCCTTATCCATGACCAAGTGCACTCCCTGGCTGGAAGTAATGATCCCCGTTGCCTCGGGGTTGTCCAATTTGAGCAGAGTGTCCGTGAAAACACCAGTGGCATTTACCACCACCCGGCCGTTGATTTCGTACTCCTTACCGCTTTCCATATCCTTGGCAATGACGCCGTGGATCATTTCGCCAGACTTGATGAAGTCCGTCATTTTGAGGTAATTGATCGGCACCCCACCGTGCTCGGCCATGGTTTGAGCCAGATTAACCGCCAACCGCGAGTCGTCGAACTGACCGTCGAAATAGATGACTCCGCCCCGCAGCCCTTCGGACTCTAACGTGGGGATGTGCTCCAAGGTTTCTTCTTTGGAAAGCCTCTTGGAAGGGGCAAGCCCCAGTTTCCCAGCCAACAGGTCGTAGACCTTCATTCCCACACCATAAAACGGTCCGTCCCACCACACATAGTTGGGGACAATGAATGCCTGGTGGCTGACCAGGTGCGGCGCGTTCTGAATCAAAAGCCCGCGTTCATGCAGCGACTCGAGCACCAGCGAGACGTTGCCCTGGCGAAGGTAGCGTACGCCGCCGTGAATCAGCTTGGTGCTGCGGCTCGAAGTCCCTTTGGAAAAATCGTGCTGCTCCAGCAAAATGGTCTTATATCCTCTGGAAGCAGCGTCTACGCCGACTCCAAGCCCAGTGGCGCCTCCGCCTACCACAATGATATCCCAGTATCCACCGTGATCTTCCATGCTCTTGAGCATTTCCTGCCGATTCATGCCTTTGTCCTTCTTTGCGGTAAAGGTTCACCACAGAGGCGGGGCATAGTCCGGTCAAGGAGAGGGCACGGAGGAAAACCAAGAGTAAACCACGGATCGGCTCAGTGTGGCGCTACGGCGGCGCCCTGCGCAATGCGGGGCAATCGCCGCGAGCGCCTAGCTCTCGGCCGCACGCGATTGCGCGTGAGGCCGATACTCTGGAGGGCGCGGGAGATCTTTAAAGTGAAAAATCATTCCCCCGCTCTTTTCAGGGTCTGTTTTCCTTTTCCACTGCGTTCCCCTCTGTGTCCTCTGTGTCTCTGTGGTGGAATTCGTCTCTCTTCTTGACCGGACTATGCACCGTCTCTGTGGTTAACGCTTACTCATTGCGATGAGTTTGGCTCCTCCTGTTAACTCGTCACTGTTCCTCGCGTAGCGATAGAACCAAGAGGAGTTATTTTCAATTGCTAACTGTTCACTGCCTATTCTCCACTTGTGTCCGTCGGATACTGCGTGCACGGCGCCATTAACATCCGTCCTGTACATCGGTATATTCCGGGCGGCGCAACGCTCGATTACCTCAGCGGCAGGAAACCGAACGGGTTGAAGACGGTTATATAACATGATCGGCCCAGGATGCATGCTCATTTTAACTTAATCGGCAACTATCTTATTCGGCAATTTCATACAGTTACCAGACTAAAAGTGAAAATCCGACACTCATATTCATTTGTCAAAGAGTTTCATTGGCTTACTGTAATTCCTGTAAATACAGGGCAAATGCAGGGGCCGATCGCACAACAAACTGATTTAATAGGCAATTTTGGATTAGATTCTCCGCAATAACAGGTGATAACAGGAGCGTGAAGCAGGAAGCAGGAAAACCAAATTTCACCGCAGAGGCGCAGAGGGCGCAGAGGAAGGCAATTGAACGAAAAGACAAGAATAAAAAAGCAGTGAAGCGGGGAGCGGGGAGGAAGAATGATGAATGATGAGTGATGAGTGATGAAACCAATTTCAACTCCCCGATTCCTTCGACATCTGCAATTTGGTTGGCAGTATTGTACCGCACAGTGATTTTGTTTTGCCAAACGGCAACCAGAAGCGGCATTCAGAACCGGCAATAGAAACGGCAACCAGAAGCGGCAAACAGACGGTAGCGAGGAGCAGGAAGCGGGGGGCACCGTCTCAGGACTGAGGACTGAGGACTGAGGACTGAGGACTCAGGGGTGAGGGGTTAACTAAAAACTTAAAACTAAAAACTCTTTGCGGGTGAATTGTGAATAGGAAAAGAGCGGGTGAGGGGTGAAAGGGTGAAAGGGGAAGGTTCAGGGTTGCCCCCTTTTAATAGGCACAGCCAGAAGGCATCCCGCGAACGCCCGACGCGGACGATAGACGCGCGATGCGGTCGCCTTCCGCGCTCCGCGAAGTACCTTCCGCCTAAAGGCGGTAAATTGATCTTCCGCCTAAAGGCGGTAAGAGG
>JBEKTT010000054.1:0-35970 GCA_049515795.1 Syntrophobacteraceae bacterium | reverse complement strand
TCACCTCCCAAGTGAGTTCTTGTGAGGTGGCATAATGCCATAAATTCTAAACTATTACAAATACTTAAATAGAAAAAGACTAGAAAATTGATATTTATAAGCTCACGGATTCAGGATTAACATAGCTTATGCTTTCGACATGCAGGAACATGCTGACTCCTAATCCAGCGGGGCAATTTGCTTTAATGATTTGCGCTCCCTGGCCAAATTCCAGTTTTCGATGAGGTCCTGTTGGTGCATCTCCAACCACTCGAAAAGCATGTGCAAGGCCCGTTTAGACCAAGTTGCGTTCAAGAAAGTATCAAGTGATGTTTTTCAAAAGCGCGGGGAGCTACGCCCCCCACACCCCCTCGCCGCTACGCGGCTCTATGTAGCGCTGCGGCGGCGGCCCCCGCGTATGTGGTGGCTTGCCGCCGACAGCGCCGAGCGCTCGGCCGCGCGCGTAGCGCGCGCGGCCGAAATCCTGCGGGGGTGCGGGGGAATCATTCCCCCGCTCAGTTTCAGCTTATTCGTCGCTCTTTGAACGCAACTTGGTATTAGACATTTGTCCGGTCACAATGCCCGAAGTGATCCCGACAATTACCTCCTGCTCACCATACCTCGCATGGAAATGAGGAGGTTCATGCTCATTATAATTCATAAAAATAATAATTCCGTAAAATCTGGAGATTACGGGCACACGCCCTCCTGCATGAATGTGATTCCGGAACCGGCATTTTCGATCTTCATAGGAGGTCTAGCACGGCATCTGCGGAGCTGTCAACGTCATACCACGGGTGGTCTTGTCAACGGTGAATCAAACCGAAATTCTCTCCTCCCCGTGCCCGGTTTGGCCCGTCCCGGGGTGGCGGAAAACATCAGGGACAGGCAGAAATGCTTGGCCATTTTCATTGTATCGAGTACAACCGAAAGGGCTCAGGGCTAGCCTGGCCAAGTGGTTGCCGGGGGGAAGCCCAATCGTGGGAGTTGACGCCGTGAAACATTTTGTATTGTCATATTTGAAAGGATAAGACCCCACGGGCAAATTCGGCTATCGGCTCACAGGCTTTTAGGGCGTCAGTGGAAAAAGAGACAGATATTGTTATCCGGCGGTGCGATGTTAGATGGGAGGCGTATGGGGGACAGAGGCGTCTTCATAACATCTGGTGGTTTGTGCCTTGCCCTGCTCGGGCCGGCCGTGTTGGCTTTGCTCTCTGAAATCTTCTTAATTGCCGAGCCGAGCCTTGGCGCAGCGCTGCTGGCCCAACTTGTGTTCGTACTTATTTGCGCGTGTGTTCTGATGATCGTGCTGCGAGGGGAACATCGGACGCTTTTGTCCGTAGGCCTCCACCCCTTTCGCTGGCAATCGATTATATGGGGGGGTGCGTTCGCTGCTTTTCTGGTGTGGATCTATTCTCCCCTGCTGGCGCTGGCGATGGCTTGTGCCAAAATCCCGTGGTTCACGGAAGGTCTCGCAAAACTGGCGGCTTACCCCGTTTGGTTTCTCGTGCTCGCGATCGTGATCGGTGGCGCCGCAGAGGAATTCCTATACCGCGGTTACGCCGTCGAACGGCTTGCGTCTTTGACGGGAAGCTATTGGATTGCAGGCCTTTTATCCGTGCTCGTGTCCGGTTTGGCTCACGTTCCCATGTGGGGTCTGCCGGCCGCTTTGACCACGGTAGTATCCGGTGCCCTCGCGACGGCGTTTTACGTATGGCGCCGGGACCTGCTTGCAAATATCATCGCACACGTCACGACGGATTTTGTCGGCATTGTGCTTCCATTGCTTCTCGCCGGGAAATAATACATCCTTCTTTTGGCCGTGTGACCACCAGATTTATTTTCAACCACCCCGGATTTCGTTTTCCAAAAGACCCCGGAGACCGGCCTGTTTTGCCCAGTACCCGGCCGGGTGGGCAAAAGACGTAATCAAGTTCAATCTCCACGCCCCGCAAGGTGAGGCGTTGCCCATCCCAGCTCTTCATCATCTGTATGCCGTACTGCGATGTCGAATACGAAGCACCAGCACAATCACTTGTTCGTCCTGGATTTTACAAATTATGCGCCGGTCACCCACACGGTATTTCCAGTATTCTCCGGATTTGGCTCCCTGCAATGCGCTGCCGATACTGCGGGGATCGTCCGGGCGAGAAACCCGCTCATATAAAAACTCGAGGATGCTGCGGGCAACCTTAGGGTCGAGTCGGTCTAAATCCCGCTCTGTGGCGGGGTCCAGCTCAACCTTCCATGCCATGGCGCTTCATCACTTCTTCAAGAGGAACGGTCTGCGTGCGGCCTGCTCGAATGTCCTCCAGGCGCTTTTCCGCAAGGCAGATGTCTTCCAGATCGTCAAGATACTCAAGAATTGCCTCGCGTGCATAAAAGGTCTTGGTCCGCCCGGTAGTCTTTGCCAATTCATCGAGCCGCTTCTCAATTTCGACGGGAAGTCGAATAGCAAGCATGTTTTGTCTCCTCAGTTTGCTATACACAGATAGCACCCTGAGCCATCATTCCCAAGGGGAAAATTCTCTTTGAACGAGAAGATCTTATTTTGACCGCTTAAATTCAATATTATGCTTTCGGCGCCTGTTGCGTAATGCCGGAATTCGGAAGTCCGATATCCCCTCCGGTCTCCACCCATTTGACTTTTTTATGAAGTTGGTTCATTTTGGCCCGGTTATAATAAAATCCAGCTCTGTATTCCAATTTGGAGGAAGCGATGAAGATCGAGCAGATCCCGGTCGGTTTTATGCAAGTCTTCTGTTATCTGGTCTACGATGAGGAGACTAAAGAAGGCATCCTGATAGACCCGGCCGGAAATGAAAATGAGCTCATGGAGCATCTCAGGGCAAAGGGCGTAAAACTTCGCTATATCGTCAACACGCACGGGCATGCCGACCACACTTGCGGAAACGAATCAATACGCAAAGCGACCGGCGCAAGCGTGGTCATGTACGCAACCGACGATCAATTTTTTCAAAAACCTGAGAACACGATGATGGCCCGCAGCATGGGCTTCCCGACCTCCGGACCCGCCGACGTCCGCGTGCATGACGGCGATGAGCTTTCGTTCGGCAACCTGAAGATGGAGTTCATTCTCACACCAGGGCACACTCCGGGGTCATGCTGCATATTGATAGACGGAAACCTCTTCACCGGCGACACTCTTTTTGTGGGAGCGGTCGGGCGCACGGACCTTCCGGGAGGATCGTTCAAGGAATTGGTTAAATCGCTTCAAAAGCTCGTGAAGACGCTCCCTCCAGATACCGTGGTCTGGCCCGGCCACGATTACGGGGACCGGCCCCGGTCGACTCTGAGGCGTGAAGCTCAAACAAATCCATATATTGTGGAGTACATGGATGAATAGGAAACTTGCACTGAATTATATCACATTCCAGACGCCGATCGGGTGGCTCGTGGTCGCCGAAAGCCCGGACGGAATTGCGCTGGTTGACCTTCTAGGCCCGGATTGCCCCACGGAAGACGGTGTAATCTCGGCCGTGCTCAGGTATTATCCCGATGCTGCGCTGTCGCCGGGGAGCGACTCGGGGTTGGCGGGGAAAACAAAGGCATATATTCTGGCATACCTCACAAACGGGACGCCGCCCCCCAAGGTCCCATTGGATTTAAGAAAAGGGACCCGCTTTGACCGCGATGTCTGGAGCGCGATCTCTTCCATTGCTTTTGGAGAGTCCCGGTCCTACAGCCAAATCGCAGCCCAGGTCCACAGCGCCGGCGCTTCCAGGGCCGTTGGCGGAGCATGCGGCAGAAACCCGGTTCCCATTCTCATACCATGCCACAGGGTTATCGGGAGTGGAGGCAAACTGGGCGGCTATTCGGGCGGGCTTCATATTAAAAGGGCTTTGCTGGACCTGGAAAAATCGTGAAGCGGGCCGCAAGAAGCGAGAAGCGGGAAGCGGGAAGCTTTTGCTCCTTGCTGCCTGCTCCCTGCTCGCTGCTACTTGAGGATATGGAGGGTATGTGTTGAAAGCCGGGAATTTGAAAAAGGGCAAGCAGATCACGCCTCCGAAAGGCAAGCTTGGAATTCTCATATCGGGTATTGGAGGCGCTGTCAGCACGACCTTTATCGCAGGCGTCGAACTTGTGCGGCGCGGCCTGGCCGAACCGGTAGGCTCGCTTACCCAGCTCGGCGCTATCAGGCTGGGGAAGCGCTTTGAACACCGGTGCCCGAAGATAAAGGATTTCGTTCCCCTGGCGAACCTGGACGACCTGGTTTTCGGCGGCTGGGACATATATGAGGCCAACTGCTTTGAGGCCGCCCTCTACGCGCGCGTGCTAAATCGTGAACACCTCGACCCGGTCAGGGATTTTCTGAGCGAAATCATTCCCATGAAAGCGGTTTTCGACCGCCGGTTTGTAAAGAACCTGGACGGAACTCATGTTAAAAGCGCCCTTGGGTTGCGCGGCAAACTCGATGAGCTCAAGGCCGATATTGCGGATTTTAAAGTGCGAAACAGCCTTGACAGGTGCATCATGATCTGGTGCGGAAGCACCGAGGTGCATCTGAAGCCCCAGGAAATCCACCACTCGATAGATTCCCTGCGGAAGGCAGTTGACGCGAACGACCCAAGCGTTCCACCGAGCATGCTTTATGCCCTGGCCGCCCTGGAAAGCGGGATACCCTTCATCAACGGCGCGCCCAACCTTACACTCGATATTCCTGCAATGATCGAGCTGGCCGACTCCGTCGGGGCGCCCATAATGGGAAAAGATTTCAAGACGGGTCAGACGCTGATGAAGACGATCCTCGCGCCGGGCCTGAAATCCCGCATGCTGGGTCTGGAAGGATGGTATTCGACAAACATCCTGGGGAACCGGGACGGCCTGGTCCTCGACGACGCCGAGTCTTTCAAAACCAAGGAGGAAAGCAAGCTCTCGGTTCTCGAGTACATATTGCAGCCACACCTCTATCCGGTTCTCTACAAGAACTACTATCACAAGGTGACGATCAACTACTACCCGCCCAGGGGAGACAACAAGGAAGGGTGGGACTCCATCGACATATTCGGATGGCTCGGATATCCGATGCAGATAAAGGTGGACTTTCTTTGCCGCGACAGCATACTGGCGGCGCCTCTCATCCTTGACCTGGTGCTCTTTATGGACCTGGCTCAGAGGGTCGGCATGAGCGGCATCCAGGAATGGCTCTCATTCTATTTTAAAAGCCCGATGGTAAAAGAGAACCTCTACCCCGAGCACGACCTTTTCATTCAGTCCATGAAGCTCAAGAACACGCTTCGCTACCTCATGGGCGAGGAGCAAATAACCCACTTCGGCCTTGACTACTACATGAGCGAGGAGGAGGGAGGGATTTAGGGATTCAGGGATTCAGGGATTTAGGGATTCAGGGATTTAGGGATTCAGGGATTTAGGGATTCAAGGATTTAGGGATTCAAGGATTTAGGGATTTAAGGATTTAAGGATTCAAGGATTCAAGGATTTAGGGATTTAGGAATTTTTCAATTCCTCAATTGATCACTTTTGCTCCCTGCTCCTTGCTTCTCGCTTCCCGCTTCTTGCTTTTGATCATTCCTCAATTCTTCAATTCTTCAATTCCTCAATTCCTCAATGCCATCTTGCCTCCCATCTGGATATAAGATATATTATATCTAATTATGGATTGTGGAGGTCTTCCGATGAAGGTGCTGGTTTCGATCCCTGATTCTTTGTACTCTCGAATGACGGCTGCCATCCCTCAAAGGCAGCGGAGTAAAGTTATTGCAGGGCTGCTCGAAAATGAAATCAAAAAAAGAGAGCATAAGCTTTACAAAGCGGCTCTGGCGGTTGAGCAGGATGAAGAACTCAATTCTGAGATGAAAGATTGGGATGTAACGGTGGGTGATGGAATCGAGTAAGCTCCGGAGGGGCAGTGTATGGTGGGTCAATCTCGATCCAACACTAGGCTCTGAGATCAAAAAAGTACGCCCTTGTGTATTGGTCGGAGCATCCCCTATCAATCAGGCTCGAAGAACTGTTCTGGTGGTTCCTTTGTCTTCTTCCGGCAGCCCGCCGCAGCCGCCGATTACCGTAAAGGTTTCCTGCATGGGGAAAAACGTCCTGGCTGTGTGTGATCAATTGCGGGCAGTGGACAAGACACGCCTTTCCGACCGGATTGAAATGATGGATCGGGAATCTTTGGATGCCGTCAGCAAAGCACTTCAGCAAGTCTTATCCCTCTAAATAAGTGGGCAATTCCTGCATCCGGATTCGGTCTTGACTACTACATGAACGAGGAGGAGGGAGGGATTTATGGATTAGGTGATTTTGGATTTAATTCTTCAATTCCTTAATCCCTTAATTCCTCAATTCCTCTAAGAGGAGCATGTTATGCAGAACAGGGGAATAATCTCTTTGATGCTTCCACTTCTCCTGATGATCCTGTCCTCGGATGTCATGGCGCAACCTTTGTCCGGGCCTCTGCGGCCGAATCCTCAAGCGCCGACATTAACAGTCCCGACGCTCCCTAAAGTTCCGGAAGTTCGTTATACGGTTACCGGAAAACTGGCAAGACAAATGGCAATCGGCGGTGAGACGACTGGATGGGCAGTTTACCTGGATGGACCACGGGAAATTGGAGGCAAGACATTAACCCGTGTAGAAATCGATCCGGCGGGAAACAAAGTCGATGATTTTGAAAATAGAAGCGTTGAAATCTCTGGAATCTGGGAAAAACGATCCGGTATTGAACGGGGAGAATACTGGGTCATTGTGGTGGATAAAATTAGTCTTTACTAGTTGGAACTTCCCGGCCGCCATTACTTGAAACACATTTCCACTTCCTATGATGAGCCCCACAGTCTCACAATGGGGCTGAGAATGCGCCGTTTCACCCGCCTCACCAACGGTTTTTCCAAGATGGCAGAGAACCTGGCGCATACGGTACCGCTCCATTTTATGTACTATGATTTCGTTCGGATCCACCAAAGCTTGCGGGTTACTCCCGCGATGGAAGCAGGAATAACGGATCGGCTTTGGACACTAGAGGATGTGGCGAAATTGGCGTAAAAGAACTTTATTCTATTTTGTGTATTTGCCCTATACTGCCCTTATGGATTGCCTTTTTATAATCGTGGCCTGAAACCTGGAATATAGCGACCAATGTAACCCATTTGGCAGGCCTTGGCGGATCAAAAAATGGCCAAGGAGAGGGAGCGGGGTGAGGTGGTTTATCATAAACGTGCTCATTAACTGCAACCAGTGCACCGAACAACACCAAATGACTGTTCGCGGGGATTTTGCTGCACCGAATTCGGTAGGTCCAATCAGCCCCAAGAAAAGGAAGGATTGGATCGCCGTTCTCGTCGATTGGAATAACTTCATACCCCCATTGTGGATCATCAACCGGCCCGACTGGTTGATCCCCATCCATGTGTTGCCAATGGGGAGGCTCAGTAAAACCGTGTGCGCCCTCAACTTTGCATTCTCCCAAACCACCTATTTGGACCATATGATTGATAACTAAGTCAGTTGAGATTTGTGCATCAAAATTGTCATAGTCAGTCGAGGTGGGGTTATTTATATCAACACTCAATTCTGAGTAGCGAGGAAGCCACTCAATTCCATGGAACTTAGACCCCGGACCATATTTAACAATGCGCGAATCGGGAAACACTTCCAGCGGGGCTGGTTTCAATTCTGCGTTTGAGCGTAATGGTTTTTCCGATATAAACCACCGCATGCTGAAAATAAACACAACTACGCAAATCACCATAATAGTCAAAGCGAGCATCTGCCTAGTACGTAGCAATTGTCCCTCCTCTGGCCCGATGGCGACATAAACGGCGGCACCAATAAAGAAGAAACACAAACAGAACCCACTGTAAAAAGCAGTTGTTAATATCCATCTGGGGGCTTTTGGGAAAAGTGTTGGGATCAGGCGCACAGAGATCCCTCCCATAAGCCCCGCCCCACAAAGGAAGACGGAAGTGAGGTTGGCCGAGATTTGCATAATGAAGGATACAACCACCTTTCCCTTAAATGGTCAAGTATTATAGGGGTTCTCATCGTTGCGCCTCCATAAAATGAAAATGACCCACTACCCATTTGTTGACACTGCTAGACGCTTGCGGGTTTCTGAAAGATAATATCGCGATTTTGGAACTTCCCGGCCGGCCATTACTTGAAAGGACCCCAATCAATCCTTCTTCTTCTCCCATGGTGGGTTGAATATGTCATATTCAGTCTCAGCTCTGCCCGCCTCTCGTGAAGGAATTCCATAGGGCAAACGAAACATTGCTCCCAACACGTAGTAGAGCGCGGTTACTTCAGGCAGATTAAGGATGTCTTTCGCGCTGTCCCATTCTTCAGGGACCCTTTGCAATGCAGCCTGAACTCTTGCGCACTCTCCCAAAAATACCGTCTTCCGGCCCTCAGACGTCCTTTGATCCAACTCGGCTTCGGCATAACGAAAAAGCTGTGCGGCATCACCGGCTTCCGATAACATCGGGACGTTGGTGAGTTGTATTGCCGTGAGATGTTTTTGTTCCTGCCCCAGGTTGAATTGATGCAGTGCAACGCGTTGTGCTTCCGGAATTATGTTGGAATACCAGGTATCGACGATAGTGCTCAGTTCCACGCATTTTGAAAGCATATCGTCGTTTTTCCTGTGCTCCGATTCCGCCAAGCCGTAAAACTTTGACGGATCCCCGGATTTCAGATTGCGCACCTGCTCTCCGGCAAGGACTAAAAATCCGGGTCTTCCCTTGTAAGGCCATTGAACACCTCCGCAAATGCGGAAGTAATCGAGGTGATTCTCCGAATCCGAATAACCCGAAGGGGCGCCCGCATCATTGTGCCGTCGTGTGATTTTCGTAATGTCCATTTTTGTCCATTCATCATTCAACTCAAGTCGTTATTGGCAAACCTCCCGGCAGCCCCAAAATGCCGGGCCATAGCCTCATAGTTGAAAGCATGGCGGAAATGGTCCGGCCCCAACTTAACGTAGACGTATCGTTTCGAGCCTGTCTGTTCGTCTTCTTCCAGTTTCTTGGCCGTGTTGGAGCAATGCTCCGCGAATTCCCGGAGCATATCGGACTGCCGGGGCAGCGATATCCTTGCGAACTGAATTTCCACATGAGAGGCATCCAGCGACTCCGTCCGGTTGCTGTGAACGGTCAAGTCCCCCTCGTTCCATTTGTAGCCGCTCTTCTGATGCTCTGAGTAATAAGAGAGAAAGACTTTCCCCTTGTGCTTCTCGGCAAAGGCCCTGGCGTTCCGGGTCTCAGGAAGCGCATCCACCACGCAACGGCTCACGTTGAAAACCTTCATGAGCCGGTCGAGTTCTTCCCATGCCCGGTATTCGCCCACATGGACGATCTTCCCGGCCCTCCGCCATTCGCGCCGGCCGATCACCACGTGCAAAAGTTTCCCCTGGTCGACTCCCATGCTGCACGGGCCGTGATCGCAAGAGGCTATCCCTTCGTTTCCACAGAGCGCCAGGACCTCTTGCACGGTCAGCCGGTTTGCAGCTTCCACATAGGCCATGCCGAGCTTCAGGTTGTAAAACTCGGTCAGGTTGTTCGTGCTCCTGAACTGCTCGAGGATTTCAGCGGGGTCAACATAATGGCTGAAAAGCTGTGAGTAATGATAGCCGCGCTTCCCGGTCACGCCCGGATGCTTTGCAACCCATTCGCCGATCGAGGGGTTAAGCTCGGCCTCACACTTCCGGCACGTCCGGATGGCTCTGCCGCCGATTTCAAGAAGGCAGTCCGGAAAGGTTTCCTCGAGGCAGGTGTATTCGCCGCATTTCCCGCACTTCACATGCCAGAAACGCTGGTCGGTTTCCTGGAAGGCTTTATCAATCCCGTAGTCTGGCAAGGTGGGATTACTGAGCTTCAACACTTCGCGAAATTCGCTGTGACTCATGCGCTCCATTGCCATATCGACGGCTGCCGGGCTTGCTTCGTCCATTTCGTCGAAGACGAGAAAATCTACGGGAATGCTTTTTAAGCCCACGCGCGACTTCATGCCCCGGAGGTACAGGAAGCAGTTCCAAATCTGTTTGATGTTGGCGGAATCTGTTTCCTGCAGCCATCGGCCCAGGGTGTCCGGGTTATCCTCGATCAGGGGGTCGATCCGGCCTTTGGCGAATTCGGTCACATCGGTCCGGCTTGGGAAAAGATAGAGAATGCCCCGGAAGTTGCGGTATCTGGCTGCATACATCGCCCTTAGAATAGCCTTCGTGGTAAGCCCCATCTGTGCCGCTTTGATCTCAACCACGTGAGGGTGATCGTCGGCATAGGGGGTCACAAGGTATTCGTGCTTATGAAAGCTGAACGGCCGGTCATCGAGGATGACGGGCGTCTTCTCGGCCCAGGCCCCAAGTGAGCCGTAAGCCCTTCCGTCATCCCGGCAGAACTTCTGGTCGATCGAGGTCAAGAGCTGACCGTATAGCATTTCTTTCCGTGAGCCGGCGAATGATCTCTTCTCTTGCTTCGGTTGAGACACTTCCGATTGTCTCCAATACTTCAGTTTGAAATTGCTGTACGGCCCGCATGTCGAAAAGCGCCTGATAGATTTCGAGCTGCAGCTTCAGTTGTCCACGGATCTCAAGCATGGCCTTTAGAGCGAGTTCGCGGGGGTCCTTGAATTTGTACTCGGAAATTTCCTCTTCCTGCCCGCTGACCTTGTTTTTTCGGACCTGGGATTCGACTATCCGCAGGGCCTCGCCATCTCCCCGGCCGTAGCGCATGAACAGGTCGAGCAGCTCGTTTGCGTACCGGTTGATCTTTCGCAGTTGGTCCAGGGCATTGATTTCGCGCTCAACGATCCTGTGGGCTGACCGGATGCCTACATTGCGGTTTATGGCGATATTCAACTTTTTCAACCGTTGAGATACGGCCTGTGAAGTGACTCCCATCTTGCGCGCTGCTTCTGAAACGGTGTCGCCGTTCCTCATTAATTGACGTAATTGCTTCTCATCGATTTTGATGGTTCCCATGTCGCGAGGTCTCCTTTCTTGTAAGCGTTCACCACAGAGACACAGAGAAAAGCAGGAGCCGACAGGGGGATGGGGAGACTCGGCGAGGGTCTTGTCCCCGTGTCCCCCCCCTCCGCGTCGGTGTTTACCTCTGTGCAACTAACATCGAGTTTCTTGAAATTTTGTCAAGATTTTCAGTCTAAACTACTGTTTTTTCTCTGCGTCTCCGCGTCTCCGCGTGATAAGGTTTTCGCCCTTTGGCCAAAAACACATTCCCAAACAGTCTGGCACACGCTGAAAGGCCATGCAAAACGGCAACCGGAAACGGCAACCGGAAGCGGCAATACAAACGGCAATAGAAGCGGCAAAAAGAACAGTGAAGAGTAAAAATAACTCCTCTTGGTTCTATCGCTTCGCGAGGAGGAGTGAGGGGTGAGGAGAAAAAGCAAAGGAAAATAATTCCTTGTGGTTCTATCGCTTCGCGAGGAGCAGTAAAGAGCAAAAATCTAACCCTTCTAACTTTACCCTTCACCCTCGTAGCATGACCGCTCCCCGCTCCCCGCTCCCCGCTCCTCCGTCCTCCGTCTTCCGTCCTCTGTCCTCCGTCTTCCGTCTTCCGTCCTCCGTCCTCCGTCCTCCGTCCTCCGTCCTCCGTCCCGGCGTGGACAGATCGAAAATTCGGAAACAACTCATTTGCTTCCAGTGCAATCATTACCTAAAATAAGGATATGGTGGATCAAAGAGATTTTCTCCAAAAGAGGAGTTTTTATTTATGGAAGATTTGAGAATTACAAAAGAGCGGGCGGATGAGTTGGTTGAAAAGTATATTAAAGAGCCGATGACAAAATTACACCTCTTGGAATCAGAAGCCATTATGCGAGAATTAGCCAAGCATTGGGGGGAGGATGAAGAGAAATGGGGTATTATCGGATTATTGCATGATATTGACTGGGATTTAACAAAAAACACGCACGAACAGCATTGTGTAGAAGCTCAGGAGATCTTGCGTCAAGCAGGAGCCAGTGAATTCTTGATTGAAACAATTATATCTCATGGCTACGATAATGAAACGATACCTGGCCTTAAAGACAAAAAACGTAAAACCGCAATCCAGCATTGTCTAGTGGCCGCAGAAACCTTAACTGGAATTATTGTTGCTTCAGCTTTGGTTCAGCCTGATAAAAAGCTATCCAGTGTTCAATTGCCATCCTTAAAAAAGAAATTTAAGAGTAAATCTTTTGCTGCTAATTGTAACAGGGATCAGGTTGGCGAATGCGAAAAGGCAGGAATTTCCATAGATGATTTCCTTGAAATAGGGCTTCGTGCTCTTCAGCGAATTAGTAGTAAATTGGGATTATAACAAATGGGATGTGTGTGCACCTGATGTTATAATCTGTTCGCCCGTTATTCAACGCAGTCACTATCATTCTTTACATCCCTCACGGTATCACCGCGCCTAAGGCTTCGGCACATTGTCCTATACGCGACTGGTTGCAGTCTACTCGAAATCCCCAACAAGCTCTACAGGCGCTACCATGCCTGTTTCTCTCGCCCATGAAAACAATGGTGGGCGTTGATCCATCTCTAGTCGCGCCTTGCCGCGAGTAAATATGCTCGCCTGTTGTGGAGAGAAACTCTACGCCTTTTATACCAACGAAGGCATATGCTTGAGCAAAAGAGTGTTTGGGATTAAATCTGTTTCCCTGACCACCGTTTGGATGTGCCATAGACTAGCTCCTAAACTAACCGCACTGGCTCGGTGCAAATCAAACCGCATTTTTCTTCCGAAGCTTCGTCCGCTTCGGTTTGCCGGCCGTCACTGTCTGAGTTGCCGATTTAGTGGACGGTTGGGTTTTCTTCTGCCTTCTCGCCTCAATGTATTTCTGCAGCTTCTCTGGCAAGCCCCTCTTTTTAGCTGCTTTGCTTCTGGCTTTGGTCAGAGATTTTGCCGCCAGAGGAGTCATCATTCTGAATCCGTACTTCTTCCTGTACTCTTCCTGGTTCATCCCGTGGGAAACGAGATGCTTCGACGTGAGCTGTCTCATCTCAGCACCGCATTCAAGACAGATTACTTTGTCGTTTTGGATAGAATTTGCCGGGCTGATTACGGGTTTTTCTTCTGCCGGCGCTTCTCGGGCTACTTCGGCAGCCAGCGCCAATTCAATTGCTCCAGCCTCAGCTTTTTGCATTTCCTGGAGAGTCCTGAAAACCTGCCGGAGAGAAGCAGCGATATCGGCGCCGGACATGGGAGTGCTGGAAACTTGTGTCTGGACGATTTCTGATGCGATCTCGATGAGTTTTTTGGGCATTGGAAATCCTTTTGCGTAAAGGTAAACAGAAAACTTGACAGGTGAAAGGGTTGCATATCATGTTGTTCGCTATCGCAAAAATTGACTCGCGAATTTGAGGTAACTGGAATCATCCGTCGGGTTACGATGCATCCTGACTGAATCCAAGACTCGATAGATGCACTTTAGCCTGATGAGTAAATGCTCTCTTGCTCGGAGAGATTCCCGAAACTCAAAAATATCATTGATGCCATCCACTATGGCTCGAACGTTGGGAGGGGGTTCATTCAGGAATTTTGCCGGCAGGTCCAGTTGTGCCTTCCCCATCTCCAGCAGATATTCAAGTGCAGTCTCCACATGTTTGTCCGTGAAGTTTCCACGTTCTCTGTAAATTCTGTGAATGATGAACTCGATGTTCTGTAAAATGTCCATATACTGCTCTTCATCTCCTATGACGGATTTCATTTCCCGTTCAAAATCGGAAAGCATCACTCCTTCCTGGCGGTCAGTGAAATACTGCTTCGATTTATCCAAATAAAAGCAGTCTGGCGAACAGTCTATTTCTTTCTCTTTCTTTGTTCCGCAGCATTGTGGACAGATCAAGCCTCCCAATGCAGGGCAGTTCCTCTTTCCCTTTTTTGTGACGCAAGATGTACACTTTGCCATTCCTATTTCCTTTTTAGTGCAATGTGCCGGATATCTCATAGAAATAACCGAAAAGTTAAAAATGCCGAGGACAAAGGACTATTGTAGGTAACTGCAACATAAATGCAATTTGTATTTGCCTCTTGCGACCTGCTTCGATCCCAAAAATTGAGAGTGAACAACCATGAAGGCAGTTGCTTGCTCTTTACTGCTTCAACCACACGTAGGTGACATAGCCTACAGAAATAAGGAAGAGCAGAAAGAGAACCGGAGCCCATCCCTTAAACAACTCCGGCCACGTCGATCCAATGGCTATACCGAGGGAGAGCAGGGCAATTTTGCATCCGAATAATTGCTCGTCTTTGCCGATGATCATGCACACGTCAGGATGCTATATTCGGAGGAATTGAACGGAGCTGGATATGAGATCATAACGGCGGAGAGCGGACACGAGCTTTTCGAGATACTTGAAGAGAAAAATCGGCTTATACCAAGTTGCGTTCAAGAAAGTATCAAGTGATATCTGGCGGAGCCTTGAATTCTTTACGCCCCCCACACCCCCTCCGCCTGTGGTCATAGAGAGGTCATGGAAAGCCTCGAGATCTATGTGGCGCTGCAGCGGGCGCCCAGCAAGTGCTGGGCAACCGCCGCCGGCGCCGAGCGCTTGGCCGCGCGCGCAAACGCGCGCGGCCAAATCTTGCGGGGTGCGGGGAAGTCACTTCCCCGCTCTTTTCGATTACTTCAATCTTGAACGCAAACTAGTATTAAGCGGGGCTCCGTTGGATATTATTACGACTCGGAGATCGGGAGCTTTTGGGGGGCTGGTTTTCTCAACAGCAAGGAGATGCGTTTACAGAGGAATCCGAAGGCAAGGGGCTAAGTGCCGGGGAAGCTATTTTATGGACTTGCCGGAAATCGAGAAAAGGACGCCCTTGCCCTCGTCGCCCCCGCCCCCGGCTAGCCCGTAAAGAGTTTTCCCGATCAATTCCAGGTTGCCGGCGGCAGAGCCGCCGTCCGCCCCGTTTGTGAAGCTGTGCAGGAGGCAGAGGACGCCTTTTTTCGTATCGAAGGAAAAAACCGTTCCATACCCGCCCGGGCCTCCTTCCGAGGTCATACCGTAGAGCCTGGTCCCCGAGAGGGTAAGGCCGCCATCAGGCCAGGCCCCTTCCACGGCAGGATCGAAGCTGTGCAGGACCTTAACTTTCCCGGTGAGGGCATCGCATTTGAAAATGACGCCGCAGCCCTGGGCGCCATCATGATGGCGGATGCCTCCACGAAACTCGGCGCCCCCGCGAAAGGCCATGCCGTAAAGGGCCGTACACGAGATGGTAAGGAAGCCGCAGGGATTAAACCCGTCTTTGCCCGTGAAGCTGTGCAGGAGCGTAACTTTCCCTTCCGGGATGCTGTACTTGAAAATGACGCCGCAGTCGCCGGCGCCTCCAAAACTGGTCGTACCGTAAAGGTCTGTCCCCGCGAGAGCAAGGCTGCCTTGGGGGTAGACGCCGTCCTTCTCCGTGAAGCTGTGCAGGACCGTTAATTTCCCGCCTGCGATATCGTATTTGAAAATGACGCCTGAACCCTGGCCTCCATGTGCGGTCATACCGTAGAGGTCCGGCCCCGAAAGGACGAGGCTGCCGACAGGCGAGGCGCCGTCTTTTCCAGTGAAGCTGTGGAGGAGCGTAAATTCCCCGGCCGGGATATTGTATTTGAAAATAGTGCCGGCGTCTTTTTCGCCTCCAAACTCCGCCGTCCCGTAAAGATCGGGTCCGGCAAGTGTGAGACTCATTCCGAAGTTATGGCCTTCGGACCGCGTGAAACTGTGCAGCACACTGCATTCGCCGCTTGCGATATTTATCCGGCAGATCGCGCCGGAGTTGCCGGCGCCCCCGGCAAGGGTCATTATATAAAAGCTGTTCCCGGCCATGCAGAAGCTGCCCGCAGGCAAAGCCCCGTCCCCGGCCGTTTTGCCGAAGGTGTGCAGCACTTTGAAGGAAACGCCCGGGGGCTGCGGCGGGTGCGGCGAGCCCCCGGTCTGTGCAACCCCCTGCGGGGCAAGGGAAAAGTAAAAAGCAAAAAGGCAAAATCCAGCGAAGCGCGGGAGGAAAAATCTAAGAACTGCAAAGCGCGATGTGATTCGGTCAATTCTCATGGCGCTCTGCCTCCTTTTTATTCTGAATTATGCGTCAACTTACCCCTGACCGATGCCGAACTGCATTCCCGGGCCGAATTCGGCTCGAAAATGCTGCTAATACTGAGTTGCGTTCAACCCCCCCTGCCCCCTTTAGGGGGAAACACGACCGGAGCGCCCAAACCACCCCCCCCTTTTCTAAAAGGGGGCAGGGGGGATTTTGAGACATCGAGCACCATCTTGAACGCAATTCGGTATAAAATGAGAAAACTCCACGTAGAATACAACATTGTTGTCAAAACCCGCAGGAAAAATGCCGCTAATACTAGTTTGCGTTCAAGATTGAAGTAATCGAAAAGAGCGGGGAAGTGACTTCCCCGCACCCCGCAAGATTTGGCCGCGCGCGTTTGCGCGCGGCCAAGCGCTCGGCGCCGGCGGCGGTTGCCCATCACTTGCTGGGCGCCCGCTGCAGCGCCATTCTTAAATAGCAGGATCATGGTCCGGGCATGGAGAGCTGCGAGGGGGTTCGGGGGGCAAAGCTCCCCGAGCTTTTCAGCTTCCTTTGGTACTCACTTGAACGCAACTTGGTATAAGAACAATTTGCGCCATTTCGGGACACGCCTCGTTCCCTGGATTTGATCCTGAATAATGCGTTAACTTGACCCGCGACTGGAGCCGAACCGCATTTCTAGTGTAGCGTTTCACAAATTCATCGATATTTGACTTCAATGAGTCGCCGCACTCCGTCATTCCGGCAGTGCTTTTGAGCCGGAATCCAGAGAGTTTTTGAGATATCGAGTAACTTAAGAAACGCAACACTGGGTCGTATTCCATCCGAAAAAGCGCTTGAGATGCCGAATGTCCGTAAATCATACGATATTCCAGTCAAAACCCGTAAGAAAAGAAGTCGATCGGACCAATTTGGGCAATTTGAAGACATACCTTTCCCCGCAGTTAGCTTGCAGTAGGCAAGGCACAGATCGCACGGGCCGAAGTGACCAGGACGTGCGAGGAACATTCCTGTGCAGGACGGACCCCGCCGGAGGGTATTCCGGCCACCAGGATCTACACGCATAACCCCTTGATTTTCCTGGAGCCGGCGAAGGGACTGGAACCCTTCGCTATATAGACACAGTAACGGTTTACAGGCGAGAGGACAACAGGGGGACACCGTGAAAGGCATGCTACGAACCGCGTTCAGGGTCAAAAATTAGGATTTCCAGCGCAAGGATGCGGCGTTGTGATATCAAGAGCTATTCTTGTGCAGAATAAA
This sequence comes from Syntrophobacteraceae bacterium, assembly GCA_049515795.1. GTDB lineage: Bacteria > Desulfobacterota > Syntrophobacteria > Syntrophobacterales > Syntrophobacteraceae > SbD1. The sequence goes on along the minus strand of JBEKTT010000054.1, from coordinate 18,718 downwards.
TAGTTGTGGATATTATGAGGCGCGAGTCGTCCCTCTAAGATGGGGGTTGACTTTTGCTCATCATTCCGCATTCCGCATTCCGCATTCCGCATTCATCATGCGCGAGTCGTCCCTCTAAGATGGGGCTTGACTTTTGCCCCCAACAGTGCAATAGTTGCACTATGGACGTACGCCGACGATCACCGGCCGCCGCACTTCCATATTGCCGCGCCGGACTTCCAAGTGTTGGTGAGGATTTCGGACTTGACGGTGATTGCTGGCGAAGCCCACGAAACTCAGATTGCCGAGGCTCTGGCATGGGCGCGAACCCATCAGGCGATGTTGGCTCTCAAATGGGCTGAACTCAACGAAAGGGGCTGATCATGCCGAAGAAAACTTTACCGCGTATCGTTGCCGTGACAACGGACAAGAACCCTTTGACCTTGCGCATCCGTTGGGACAAGGGCGACGAAAGCCGCGTGGATGTTTCCGGTTTGGTCGAGATGTTCCGCGTTTATAAGCCGTTGCGCAATTCGCCGGAATTGTTCGGGCGCGTAAGGGTTGGCGAGCATGGCACGGACATTGTTTGGTCTGATGAAATCGACATGGCCGCCGACACGCTTTGGCGATTAGCGCAAGAACAGGCGGGCATCACTATGTCGCCGGAGGCTTTCAAGCATTGGCGCGAACGCAAAGCTTATACGCTCGATGCAGCGGCTCGCACACTTGGGTTAAGCCGCCGCACTGTAGCCTACTACGAACAGGGAACGAGGCCTATTCCGCGCGTCGTTGCGCTTGCTACACGGGCGCTCGACTGCGCTGCTGTTGACCCCTCGTGATCTACGGCTACGCCGGAGTTTCCACGAACAGCTAACGATAACCAGTAATACCAAGTTGCATTCATAGAGCCCCTAATAACCCCAAACTGAGCGGGGGAAAGTTTCCCCCGCGCCCGCCAGGATTTCGGCGCACACGCGCAAGCGCGTGTGGCCGAGCGCTCGGCGCTATCGGCGGCTAGCCGCAGGCCGCCGCCGATAGCGCAACACTGAGCCGCGTAGCGGCGAGGGGGTGTGGGGGGTGTAGCTCCCCGCGCTTTTGAAAAACATCACTTGATACTTTCTTGAACGCAACTTGGTATAAGAAACCAGCTTGCCTTCAAAATTATCGAATTGTCGGGTCGCTGACCCGACAATTGAGTGTCCCCCTGAGCGCCCCCTGTGTGCTGTGAGTCATAAATCAAGATTTTGGGCACAGTACAGCAGCCCTATTTTCTATTTTTATTTTCCAGAAATTCAGCAAGGTTTGGGCGAAATAAAACAACATCCGGGTGCTCTTTTCCAAGGGCCTTTTCCAGGATCTCAAGCAAGCGCCGAAAGAGGGGCTCAGCCTCGGCGTATTTGCCCTGGGCGTAGTAGAGAATTTTCTTTTGCTTTTACTCTTCCCGCTTCACACTTCCTGCTTCACGCTTCACGCTCCCCGCTCCCCCGTCCTCCGTCCTCCGTCTTCCGTCCTCCGTCCTCCGTCTTCCGTCCTCCGTCTTCCGTCCTCCGTCTTCCGTCCTCCGTCCTGCTTCCCGCTTCACGCTTCCTGCTTCCCGCTTCACGCTGCGCTATTGCCCACCCATGACCAAATGCGCGCTTAGAGCGCCCATTCCACTGCTCAAATTGGCCTCGTAATACAGACTTATGAACAACACTGGGCAGGAAAATGCCATATCGATTGCGGACACCCCTCAGCGAGGTACTTCGCGAAGCGCGGAAGGCGCCCGCGACGCAGGGTCTAATCTGGTCATTCAATTTACCGCCTTTAGGCGGAAGTCAATCGCGTTGGGCGTTCGCGGGGTGCCTCGTAATACAGACTTATGAACAACACTGGGCAGGAAAATGCCATATCGATTGCGGACACCCCTCAGCGAGGTACTTCGCGAAGCGCGGAAGGCACCCGCTCATTCTCGACGCTTTCCCTGACCTGTCTATGACCAGAGACGGGGCGTTCGCGGGGTGCCTTCCAAGAACGAAAATAGGCCCCTGTTTCAATCTTTTGGCTGTTGATTTAGGTTCTTGGCTTGGCCCGACCCTATGCCGGATCTTTAGCATCTAAGTCATGGCTTCCGTGCGACTGATTTTAACATGGGATGGAAAGGTTGTTTAGGCAATGTTAAAACCTGAAAGCCGAACCCGTGTGATGTACTTGAATCGTAAGGGTTTGATGTCACTGATCTTCACCTTCATACCCGTATGCCTTAAAGATATCAAGGATTGTGCTGCTCAGATAAGATTCTTCTTTGTAGTGGAAAGCCTTGTTGAAGGCATTGGTTACTTCTGATATTCTTTGATATGCGTTGCTTATTCCCTCAAAATAATAGCGCATGTCCTTTATGGCACCGTTAATCTGCTGTAGTGTGTCTTGAAAATCTTCTCCTTGAGACAAATTGTTTATAAGAATATCCATTGATTCCATGACTTCGCGTACGCCTTCTTTGGAGTTCAGTAGATGCATTAGATGCGTATTGAGGTAGTGGCACATGCTTCCCGCCGCATTGCGTAGGACCTTGTTCCGTTGGTCTTCCAGTGCTTTTGTGATGTTGTGTACGATACCTTCGTGGTAAATCAACTGCCCCGAGTCATCGACCTTGGCACGTGCCGTCACGGCCACCTCGATGACGTCTCCGGCCTTGTTCCTGAACCTTACCTGCTTGCCTTCGACCTTGCCTTTTTCATAGATCTCCTCAACGAGCCCGACCCTTTCCGAGATGTCGACATAGAAAGCTTCCACATTGCTTCCGAGCGCCTCCTCTTTGTTCTCGAAGCCGAGAAGCTTTATTCCAGCATCGTTAATGTCAATGAAACGGCCCTTCGGAGTAAGGGTGAATGCCATATCGCTGGTCGAGTCGAAGAAATCCCTGTATTTGGCTTCGCTCTGCCTGAGAGCGTCGCTCACTTTCTTCTCATCGGTAATATCTCTGATAACATGGTCAAGTCTTCGTATGGTGCCCTTATTTGAATATACCACATGCCCCTCATCCAGGACCCATTTGATTCGTTTGTCGTTGCTGACGATCCTGTACTCCATTTCGTCGAACTCGTTTTCGCGCAGATTCAGGTAGAATTGATTCACTTTCTCCACATCATCGGGATGTACGAAATCCACAATGTGAATCTGGCCGATAGTGAAGTCCCTGAGGGGAATCCCGTACAGGGCCTCAGCCGAAGGGTTAATGGAAATAATGGAGTGGTCCTTGGCGGACAGGGAAACCACGACCTCATGCATGGAGTGGATTATGCTCTCAAGCCGATCTTTGATCCTTTGCAGGTCGAGTCGGGTCTTTCGCCTCTCGGTGATATCAGCCAATGCACCGAGTATTGCCGGACTGCCCGCGCATTCCACGATGTTCACCTTCATCTCGATTATCGCCTCCCCATCCATTCTGGACATGACGAATTCGATGGTATCGGGCAATCCCTCGGTGAAAAGCCTCTCCTTGCAGTATTTGATTACATTTTCGCGGTCCGCAGAGGATATAAAATCCGAAAATTCCGAATTGATGACCTGCTCTGGCGCTCTTCGTGAGATCACGCAGAATGCATTGTTCGCAAAGACGATTTTCCCTTCCCTGATGATGACTACGCCGTCATTGATATGCTCGATGATACCCCGGTGATCGATATCTCCTTGGCATACCTTGATTTCTTCCGCATTTTCGTAAGTGTTATATGTCATGTGCTTTCCTGTAAAGTGGCCAAAGGGCATGGCATGGGGAAGTCCATAACAGAGACAGCCACCGATGCCAACAGGGCCAAATTGACGCCATTAACCTGAATAATGCGTCAACTTGACCCCCAACTGGAGCCGAACAGTATTTCCGGCTCGGATTCCATCCAAAAAAGCTCTTGGAATGCCAAATGTTCGTAAATCATACGATATGCCAATCAAAACCGGCAAGAAAAATGCCGATCAGACCAATTTGGGCAAGTTGAGGACATACCCGCATCCCTGCAGTTAATGGCTCGCAACGGGGTCGGGCCAAGCTAACACCCCCTCGCGAAGCGATAGAACCAAAAGGAATTATTCTCTTTTGCTTTTTCTCTTCCCGCTTCACGCTTCCTCTTTCCCCTCACCCCTTACCCCTCACCCTTCACTCCTCACTCTTCACTGCTCAAATTGACCTCGTAATACAGACTTATGAACAACCCTGGGCAGGAAAATGCCATATCGATTTCGGACACCCCTCAGCGATAATCTGGTCTTAATCTGGTCATTCCTTTTACCGCCTTTAGGCGGAAGATCCTTTTACCGCCTTTAGGCGGAAGGTGCTTCGCGAAGCGCGGAAGGCGCCCGCTCATTCTCGACGCTTTCCCTGACCTGTCTATGACCAGAGACGGGGCGTTCGCGGGGTGCCTTCCAAGAACGAAAATCGGCTCTTCTTTAATCTTTTCGCTGCTGATTTTGAGTCCTTGGCTTGGCCCGACCTAATGCCGAACAGTAAGCCGCCCCTCGTAGACAGCATTCCGCCGGTTCGAGAATCATACTTTCGGGCTTTTACCACCACCAGTGGGGACTGGTCCTGATAAGTTGCTGGTACACGTATTCCTGGGTTCAAGGCGTGTGGAATTTCTGGATAAGGTCCAAGATGGGGTAAAGGCAATCCGTTCTCAATCCTACTTTTTAAAAGACTGGATAAAAGTGATTCGGTAAAATGGCATGTGAATCTCCTAAGGCCGGAAGAGAATCCGACCAGCCTTTCTCGAATTTCCTTGGTAAAAACGGAAGCGTCGCACTTCTGATTCTTTGTATCCCTTACATCGGTCCTATGTTTGTTTACTAATGGCTTCAATAATACCTGCATCAGAGCCTTTAAAAAACATGTATAGTTCAACTTCCTTGATTAGTTTAGCAGTTATGAAAGGTAACGTTCTTTGTGCTGCTTTTAGGCAGGCTATGATGTCTTCAAATAACTTCTCATCTTTGAGGTTCTCTGGGTTCAAGAAGTCATGATCGACTACACGGTATCTGAGTAAGCTGATGAAAAGGTGAACAGCCTGGAAGAACCCCCGCGCGAAGTTGTTATTCCCACGATACATCTGCATGATGTCTAGCGCTCTCTCAGTGAACTGTCTGGCTTGGAAAGGGGTTAAAGCATCGGGGGCAAACTCGCGATACGTGAGTAAATTAGTAATTGCGCGCTGGACGTTAATGGGGAATGGAGCTATCGTAGCATTGGTATTAAGCCTGCGTTCTATGGCCGAATATAGGAGAGACATTTCCTCCTTAGTAGTGAAGGCCCGTCCTGCAGCCTCGAACACGTCGTTTGCCGTTACCAGCCTTCGCCTGAGTTCATTCGTCAGATGCTCGATTACCTCATGAGATGCTGCAGCGTAAAGCCACGTCGCAGCCTGACGGATATGCTTAACCGCATCGCTGCGATCGTACGGTAAGTAACCTTTGTAACTCAAAATCTCTCTGAGGTCGTTTCCCAGTTTGGTCGTCGTTTGATCGATTAGAGCTTGTGCATCAGGTGTGCCCGCTCTTCCATCGTGGTCGACGATGTTAAGATAAAGGAATTGCTCATTCCTCATTACCTTAGATCGCTTCTTAACATCTCTTTTAAAGTTATCGAGAAAAGTGCAGTAGTTAGGGCTTTTGATATCGAGCTTCAAAAAGCTAGGGAATCCCCACAAGTAAGCACTAATGAGCCATGTTCCTTCTTGGTCAATATTTATCTTAGCTGTAGGGGGCCAACCCCGTTGAGACGAGGGGAGTTCTAACTCTGTGACCTCCTCCATCTGTGAATAGTCAAGAAAGACAGGGCGGCCCCCACGGAAGTCATTGCTGGCAGGCCGGAATTCGACCTCAGCACGGCCACTTGCTGGGGTCATCCTGACAAAAGTATTTAGCGGCACGTCCTGCTCGGGTGCGTCATGGAAGCGGATGGTCGCCTTTCGAAAATCATCTTTCTCATTCTTTCTGAGGTAGATGACAACCCGGCGGGAATATCGCCGGAGGTTGAATTCGCTGTCCAATCGTTTGGAATAGGGTTTACCACCCTCACATTCCTTCTCATCGACGAGGGACCGCCATTCATAGTTACCGCGCAATCCCACAAGGAGATCGAGTGGTGGTAGGGTATCTAGGTATGTAGGATCGTAATTCTCCCTCCTGCACCCATAAATAAAAGCGCCCTCAGCAATGATATCCCTGTTTTCAAGCGGGGCCCAAATAGTAGCAATGGTCGGCTCGGAAACGACCCGAATGTGAAGGCTTTTTTCTTGGAACAACCTCCCCAAAGGCTCGATCCAACGAAGCGGGTTCCGTGAAACAAGGGGGCCACTAAGGATCAAACCAAAAACACGTCCTCGCACTTCCCCCAGCACCTTTTGAACCTCGTAGCGGAGGAACGACTCCCAACTTTGAGATACAACGGAGGGGGTAGGCCTGATTTTGCAGCCATTCATGAGCCATTGCATTAAAGGCTTGGGCCTTGATATCGCGGTTTCCCACATACTCTCCCTGATAGACTCCAGATCCGGTGCCCATAGACTCCAAGAGTCGCCTCTGTGCCACACTCGGGGGCACAAGTCCGAATCGATATCCCTTTGAGCTAGCGTTTGCCAGACCTCGGGAAAAATCGAGAAGACCTGCCATACGGCTCCAAAATCATCTGAGCCAGTCGCAAGTTCGGACAAGCCAAATGCCCAATCAGAGCCGCAAACGGATATCGGCCGTTGTGGAACGTCACGCACGGGCAGAATGAATCGCCGTCCGTCTTCTGTGCCCCGTTCTCGCAAACGGAAAGACACGCACTCGACTGCATCAGGTCCGATATGGACTACGATAAGGGCGTCATCATCTGTTAAATCGGAGGGAATTTGTGTCTGCGTTACATCTAGCCATGCAAGGGCCGCAGCCACCGGCCTCCATAAAAGTTCGAGACTGGAGAAGCCAAATCTACTTATCTCCCGAATCAAACCTTCCTGCCCCGTCTCGTCCAAGTCATTGGGAATTGCGATGACAATTTTATCATTCTGCTGGTTTACTCCACTTGAAATAAGGATGTCACGAATATGACTGGCAAGAACCGTGGGTAAGGAGAAGCTAAGCCCATTAGCCAAGGACCAATAGGCAGTGCGATCACGGGCGTCGATCAGAACACGCCAAGCGAGAGGGACGGGCACCCGCCGCGAACCAGCTTGAATATTAACTATAGCCTCAGGGGGCCACCCCAACCCCGAAGCCACCCTGGATCTCTTTGCAGCTAAGCCAGCCTTTAACTCTGCCTGCGCTTGTGCTGGAAGCACTACATCCGCCGGACGAAAGCCTCGTTCTCTCCAACAGGGGATGACGGACCTATCCGCCACCATGTGATCCTTGAGCCCGTCGAAAGAGCAGCCCCAAATTCTACCGCCAGCCTTCATCCGATTATCTCTCCGAAGACATCAATTAAAGCTTGGGCCAATTCTTCGACTGCAGACTCCCACCCGTTAGGGTCGGCTGGAACAATTAGCACAGGCAAGTGATTGGCCACCGCATCGTGTCGTTCTGCTCTCTGTTTGGCCTTGCCACCAAGTCCGTTCTCACTGCAACAATTTGCTACAACCAGCCCGGAAATTTTTGGCACGTTCGTCCCGCGCAGCCCAAGCACCGTGCGGTGGGTCTCTATGGCCCTGAAAGCAGAGCGACTTAGATAGTCTGCGTCAGCAGTGCATGGGGCCGTGGACGCTGCCGTGTTGACAGCCCATAGGATAATCACCCCTTGCCTTTGGCTGCCCCCGTTAATATCACTGATAACGAAGTAAAGGTGTCCCCCTGTGCGTCCTAGCATGCGGCTAACATTATGCTGTTGAGCGAGCGATGGGTGAACGAGTTCTAACACCGCCTGTTTGTCCATCCGTCCATTTTTAAATCGCTCTATAAGGAAGGGTCCGGGTTCCGAGCCTGACTCAATGCGGCACCCAAGCCGTTGTTCTAGCGTGACTCGCATCCCCGAGTCTACAATTGTCCGGCATGTGAGGCCATTTATCGAAACGCGGTGGCCTTCTTCAGTACGCCAGAGTTCAAGCGCAGCTCCTGCCATCAAGCGGACCACATCCGCCCACATTCTGGATTGCCAATCCCACACCCGGTCTTGTTCCTCTTCATGCCGTAGCAGTTGCAGATACCAGGCCCATACCTGCCTGTATCGCGGGTCATTGAGAAGCACATTGTTCGGTGCAATCCCTGCCCCTGGTTTTCTTATGGCCTCCAACGTTGGATCGCGGAGGCACTCCCGGCAGACCTCACGAAAGGAACGGACAAGAATGCTGCGAGTGGCAGACTGGAACTTTGGATCACTTCCAACCACATCTTGCAAGTAACGGTAGGCCTCCCGACGGCAGAGGCGGATAAACTCCTTAAGAATACGATTCTCCAAGGTGTCGAATATTTCCCTGCGAACCACGGCAAGTAATTTCTGGCGCGTGCCAGCCTTTTCGGCTGCTGTTCGTCCAGGTTGACGCACATACCACCGCAGACACCCGATGTCACTTTCTTGAACACGGTGCATGGGAATAAGTTCGCGCTCGCGAAGCAGAATCCGCCTTATGCCTAAAACTATTTCTGGAAGTTGGCGGCGCAAATCTTGTGCTATCTTCACAATTAGCGCCATTCGTGGTTCACGTATTACGGACAGTTCATTCAGCAAGTCTAGGAGCCACGGCCACTGAATGCCGTCAGCATAAATATCACCTGACCGTATAATGTCGATCAGGTCATCGAAGAACTGCGACCACGCCAGGACATGCCGGGCAATGGGCGTCAATTTCTCAGTGCCGTCGGGATGCTTGCCTTCGACCCGCTCGGCCGCACCTTCGGTTCTAAAAGCGATCTCTCTAACTAACCCAGCTTCGAGCACAGATAGGGTATTGGAACTCGTAGACACTTTGGGCCCGGCGAGCACCCCATGGGGCGTCTCATAGACTCTATACCTTCCGCCAAGGGACTCGTAAGAAGGGCCAAGAGCCACGAAACGCTCCGAACGCGAGGGAAGAATCAATGAGGCCCCTTCGGAAAGCGAGATCACGGGACTACCAAAAAACGGAATGGTTATCTCGCCCCCGAGCAAGTCTAAAGAATCCTTGGCTACCTCAACGGACCAAGGCCATAGATGAATCTGGGCCTTAACAGTCAACGCCTTTACCCCTTTTCGAACGTCATTATAGTGGTCGCTCTACTCCACGCCAAGTAAAGAGGTTGGTCGTATTCTGTGCCTGTCTCCGGCAGTTGCCGAACTGTTCCAAAAGCAATTTATCGTCAAGTTCCTGGATAACCTCCCCAATCCTATCCAAAGGTTGTGCATTCTCACTGACTTCCAGGCCGCGCAGCTTAGGGAGGAGCTTGAGTTCGACTTGGTCCGCGAGGGCCGTCTTGTAAAGTCTCTCGTTGTGGATTACTCCCGGATAGCTAGCGATATAAGTATGTATGGCTTCCCGGACGCGGTAGCCGAACGGGCGTCCAAGGATGTTAAGGGTCTCATTCAAGCGCGAGAGCAGCAAATCGACCGATTTGCGCCACGGTTCGACACCAGGCTCTCGCAACCAGCTTTCCCATAATTTATATGGCAAGAAGCTGCGGTTACCTCCTTTCGACTTCTTCCCTGCATCTTGTTGATTGCCATTTTCAGGAGGCTTCCCGAAGCGGAGCACGTTTGCCCGGTCTAGGACCTTGTCAGAAAGGGTTTGCGTGGATTCATCTTCGTTCATCGTACCGACGAAGAGCACGTTGCCGCCGACCCAAAGTCGGAAAAGTTGGATGTCTTTACTGCGTGGGCCGGTGTCTAATACGATTTCTGCTTGGTTACGGCGGGATGGGTCTTTCGAAATCTTCCGGAATTCCAGTTTCGAGAGAAATTCACTGAAGTAATACTCTGTGCGTGCGAGATTCATTTCGTCCAGCAACACAAGAAGCATTCGCTCGCTACGTTTCTCTCCTTTAAGTGTTGGGAACTGCTCTGGAGTGAAGTTGAATTCATCCATGCGAATAAGTGCCCGGGCAAGATCCGTGGCCTTGTACTTGTGCTCTAAGTAATTGTAGAACCCGAACAGATCCTGAGGAGAATCCCACCGGGGTTGAACAGAAACAATGAGAGAGTACATGCCCATGGCCTCCGCATATTTAACTGGCAGTAGGCTCTTGCCCGTTCCTGAAACCCCCGCGAGAACGGTTAATGGGATGATGTCACTCACTTTGAGCGATGTATGGAAAGCATTCAGAACACGCTCGGAAAAATAAAACCCTTCTGAGATCAGGGTCTCCTGCAACTTTCGGAGGGCTTCTTCTTCACTGACATCGGTCATTGGTCCAGCGGGAAAACGATTATCCGGAAGACAGGCACGTTCCTTGTCTTCCTCGATTAGGTCCACATATGCGGCAAGACTTTCTCCATCATCCCCTGGTCGATGGTCCGTTTCAGCCTCCATCTTCGCGATCTCTCGTTCCAAGACAGATTTACGGGCATTCAACGCACCCACGTCATTCTGGAGATTCCGGTGTTTGTCGCGGAGAGTAATCAAATAGCCACCGAAACGTTCAGCCTCAACCTCAGCTTGCCGCGCTTGCTGAGTTTTCTTTTCTGTCTCCTCCTCAGCTATCTTAGCGTCCGATTTTAGGCCTTCAATCTTATTCTCAAGTCCTTCAATCTTACTCTCGAGGCGCTCAACGGAATGTTCCAGAGCGCTTTGTTCATGGCGCAAAGTATCGATAATTACCTCAGACTCAGCTTTTTCTCTTCGAATATGGGTCAATTCGCGATCCGTATTTTCAAATTCGGCGTGAGCCTGGGCGGCTTCACTCTTAAGACGGATGGATTCAGCACGAGCCGATTCAGTGGCGACTCGTAATTCTTTCACTTCTCGCTCTAAAGAGGTTTTCTGGTCAGAGAGGATATGAAGCTTGATTTCCAGTTCAGCTAACTTAGCGATTGTTTGCTGGGCCTCAGCAAGCCTGGATTTTAGCTCAGCCAGTCGTAAATCAATGGTCTGAGCTTCAGCCTTCTTGGCTCCCAAGTCCCCTATTTCGCGCTGCATGCGCTCCAGAGTCTGCGCGAGATTATGCTTCTGGTTTTCCAGTTTGCCAACCTCATTTCGGAGATCTTGGTTCTCTTGATCTTTTACTGCACATTTTTGCTCAAGATCTGCAAGTTCAGCTCGAAGTAGCCGCTGTTTCTCTTGCTCTTGAGTCATCAGGGATAATTCAGCCTTCTGATCGTCTATCCAACGCCTCAAAGCCTCGATGTCTTTCTCAAGGATTGTCTTCGTTGCATTCAGCGAGGCAACACTGGCGCCATCCCCAGCTATTTTGGTAGCCCACTTTTGCCAGAAAATATAGAATCCAAAAGCTATCAACAGGATTATAACTGTCGTTGCACCAGCCAAAATCCAAAGACTGGTTGGAAGGTAAGGTATGCATACGGCGTCCATTTTTTCCCCTCTTTATCGCTCTCACATTGGGACTATTTGTTTTCCTTGTCTCCATTGGACTCTTGCCTGAGGTGCTTCTCGGCCGCCTTAATAATCTCATCTAAAGCCTTCAATTTTGAGGAAAGCTCTTTAACTATGGTCAGTCCATTCACTAAATCAGTGTGATCTTTTACTAAATCACCGTATGTCTCCACGAGGTCTTTCGATGACTGGCCAATTTCTTGTGAACTTTTGGAGAGACTGGAGGTTGAGCCTTCTATGCTCGATAGTTTCTCCTGAAGGGAAGCAACTTCTCCCTGGAGCGACTTGAGCACTGCACTGAGATTTGCTCCATCACTTTTCAATGAGTCGACATTTTCCTTGACACCTGATGTCAGCCCACCTACTGCCTGTGACAGCCGGGACGTCTCTTGCGTTGCCGCCTTCTCGATTTGACCAACCGCTCCACTCAAAGCAGAGTCGGCAGTTTTTAGATTTCCCGTTGATTGCTCAGCTGTATTGACTGCATTCTGTAATCCTTTGATCGCTGCCGAAAGATTAGTCGAATCGGAGGACAGGGCTTTGACCTGCTGCGGTAGATTCTGTGTCTCCTTCTGGACTGTGTTTTGCCAATCTTGCGCGGTTTTGCCAACATATTTGCCAGACGATTCCAGACTGTTTGCAATAGCAGTGAACCTGGCCGAGAGCGATTCGAGCGTGCTTTTATCATCCGACATTTTTTTGAGAAACAACACTTGGCTTTGTTTCTGCTGCTCCAGTCCAGATATTTCTGCATTAAGCTTCGATGTATCGGCCTGAAGTCCTGATATTTGTTGATTCAACGCCTTTGCCTGCGCGCCGAGGGTTCCTACCCTTTCTGTAAGGTCTTGTAGTTGCGGCCTGGTGGTTTCAATATTGCCACGGAGTGACACTAACGTGTCATGGGCCGCCTTTACAGCTTCTTGAGCCTCACTATTAGAGGCCTTGATCTTATCCAATTCCGAACGTGCAACATCAACTTGAGTCCCAAGACTTTCTCGTACGGCTTGGAGGCTTTGCACCTTCCCCTCAAGTTCATTGCATTCGCGGGTTAAATTCTGCTTCCTGTCCTCAAGACTGTGGAGTTCCTCACGAATCTTCGCATTGGCTTGAATATCTCGTTCGAGAAGACGACGTTCTGAGTTCAGATACGAACGCTCATTTTCCAAATTTACGATTTTCCATCCAGATATAACCGTCATCAGGACCACCAAGAAGACGGCTGTGCTCATGAGCACAATGGACCGAAAAGAGAGGCCAGTCATCCTTCCCTTCATGTCAGACTGCGACTGGTCGATATTTGGCGGATGTGTCATCTCATTCATGTGTTGCTCCATACGTATTCATGATTTCTTTTACACAGACGCTCATTTCCTCGCGAAGCCGGTAGGTCCAAAAACGCATAACTTTCCAACCCATACCCTGAAGTTGAATATCGCGCCACAAATCATCGATCTTGCGTGTTCCGTCTGGGTTACGATGGCAGTCTCCATCAACCTCAATATCGATCTTTCTCGGCGAATCACCTTCCCGGATGAGTGCCAAATCCAAGCGTCTCCATGAAACTGGAAATTGAACGCGAGGTTTAAGCCCATTTTCCAGCAAAGCCAGATAGAGCTTTTGCTCCCAAGGAGATTCATGGGGGTACCAAGGTCCCTGTTGTGGTGTTTCTGGCTGTGATTTGTAGGGTGTGGCGAGCTGTTGGATATGGCGAATACCGCATTTTTTTGCCCATTCTCGGTTGCCCACTACATGAAGGACAGCTCTGGCGCGGCTGGCAGCCACATTGAAGAGATTACCAGTTTCCCTGAGAAAAGCAAGAGAACCAGCAGGCATATCCGGACCTCCGCAAAGACTGAAGACCATCACGTCTCGCTCATCTCCTTGGAATCCGTGAGCAGTATCGATATGCACCCTAGCCCTAATAAGGGCTTCATAAAGCTGAAAATCGCCTTCCAAAAGAGCGTCCCTCAATCGATTCGCCTGTTGGCGAAACGGGCTGACTACACCAACCGTTCCAAGGAAGTTATTCTCGACAAGAAGGGTCCTCATAATTTGCAAAACTGCATCTATCTCTGCTCGACAGGTGCAACCACTACCCCCTCCGCTCTGGATTTCGCCTTTTACCTCTGTCCAATGAATGCCCTTAGCCATGCCTCGTGGCCTGATTAGCCTGCTTTCATTGGTCGCCACTTTCAATCTGCCCCCGTAGAAGGTTCGGCTTGAATAATTTGCGATATCTGCGACGCTGCGGTAAGTTTCACTTAGGAAAACTGGCTCAACACCATTCGTACCTGCAAATAGATCGTAGAGAGAGCTTGCGGTGTATGCAAACCTAACATCCTCAACTCGTTTGAGTCCTACCTGTCTTCTGAGCAAGGTGTCCCTGGCCGTGGTGAGCCGGGAAACGTAAGAGAGTTGGAGTGGGTCGCCAACAACGCCAGCCCTGCGGGCACGGAATAGAATAGGGATGGCGGAAGGAATATCGGATTGGCTGGCTTCATCTATGATGGCGAGATCGAACAATCCAGGCAACAACGGAATTCGGGAACCGGCTGACAGATTGGTCACGGCCCAGCAAGGGAAAGCCTTTAGAACCTGAGGTGCCTGCTCCTCTATTACCCGGATTGTTTCTTTGCGGATTAAAACCTCATCTAGTCCAGTCCTCATTGCATTCAAGGCGGCACGGAGGCCATCCAGTTGTTCACGGTTTACCCCCTCCTCAAGGTTGCATCGACTATCGAGATCAAGTGGAATCGCTCGGATGGATACCTCATGAATGCGACGGGAGAGATCAGATACAACGGCGGTCAATGACTCAAGCTGAGGAAGTTCCCTTAGTATCTGCTCATGTGGCCTGCAACTGATTTGCAACAGGGCATATTCCAACGCTCGTTCCATTAGGAACAATATTGAAATGGGGTTCTCTAATGAAGATCGTCCCAGCATCGCAGGCAACTTTGGGGAGCCTGGAATTTGGCATAGTCTGCGCCGGGCTAACTTATACCATGGTTGGATTGCCAAAATTCTGAGCGAAACGTATAACCTATTTGTGAGGGATTCATTCGCAAGCAATCGGTTCAGTGCATACCCAGTCCGTATTACTCTTTTAACAGCTTTTAGCGGAAATCGTTCGGGTTCGACATCTAGGAAGCTAGCCATTTCTCTAGGAATATCTCGACCGAGAAAGCTCTTTCGCTCCTCGATCTCGCCCAACAACATTCCAGCATCCGCAACCCTTCGGGCCAAAGTGGCATTCTTTGCCCTTTCTTCCAATAGCCTTGTCAGTTCCTCATGAGCGCGTTCCAGTCGTTCGTTCGCCTCTGGCTTAGGCTGGGCGGCCAACAAGTCACGTATGGCATGGGAAAAAGTATAGTTAAGGTTGGGATCATCTTTGGAATTAGTTCTTACGATGAGTGGGCCTCTTTCAGGGTCGGTTAGGCGTTCAACAACGGCGTCAATGGCTTTATGATTTCGACTTGCAAACAGTACCGTCTGTCTCCGGAGGCGAGCATTAGCTATGGTGCCGCTCACGACTTGGCTCTTGCCTGTTCCAGGAGGGCCTGTAATTACACTCACGTCTCGAACGAGAAGTGAGGCTGAGGCTTGCCGCTGGTCCCCGTTGAGTGGTGATACATCGGCGACAATGCCCTCGTGGAGGAATTCTTCTTGGCTGGGCTGCTCCCGGTCCTGCAGAAAGAAGTGGCGTAGTGCTGTTCGTTCGAGCATTTCATCCGATGCTCCTTCTATGGCTGCCAATTCTTTGAGCAAGGTGGCAGTGTATTTGGTTCTCTTCGCCAACATTACAACCGCGCGATTGTATATCCCAGAGGGAAATGGTACGTGTAGTGCATCATCTGGGATGCTCTCGATATGCAAAGGTTCGCGTATCTTTTCCGGAATGAATGCAGATAGAGCAGCTACGAGGGTGTCTAAACCGGTAATCAATTGGCCTCGTTCCAAACCTGGTGGCTCATCTATTTGCAATCCGCGGTTGAGAAAACCGCAGGCCGTAAGAAAGCTCCGTTGCCGGTCAAGGTTGCGGGAAAAAGCAAATTCAAGCCATCCCAAGTTAATTTCAGGTCGCGGGTCTTCGCAACTGATGACCAAACCATTCTGAGCAATAGAAGTCACCACGGTGAAGAAGAAAATTGGCCGAATTACGGCTACACTCGGCTCATCTTCCTTCTCCTTGAAGTATGCCTGTATCGGATAACCGACCACAAGGTCTTGATCATCGTTTTTGCCAGGCAAGGCATTCAGCAGGAGCGATAAATGAGGCCCCAAGGGGATGATAGTCTGCCAGCGGATACTCGGCCTAGGATACCACCGTCCGAGTTTCCGAAGATAAATGAAGCTCTTGCCAATTTCGTTCTGGAAGGCCGAAGCATCTGCGCCTTCTTCTTGACGAACGCACTGGCGATAATACGCGACTAATTTGCGGAAAGTTCCCCATCGTCCGGAGTAAAGATTAATACTGGGGTGGTCGATCTCGGTTCCGATTTCCGTTTCATTGTGGGGAATCTCGGAGGTATACGCATGAGTTTTCTGCCCAAGAATTGAGAGTGTTTCATTACTTAGGAGTGGAAATGCAGTAGGGAAAGGGATAACTATTGTAGCTTCGGGAGAAGGAACCGCTGTCCATCGTCCCATTCTGAAGCTGACTTTGCCTTCATTGACAAGGTTGCGCAGAAGATATCCGACCTCATGGTCTTGCAGGCGCACATGATGTAATCTAAGCCGCACGCCCAGTTCTCTTGTGGAGAGAGGGAGAGATGATGCACAAAGAAGCTTCAACAATTTCCCCGATGAGGAATCCTCCAACGAGGGAATCATATTTTTACCTGAAGCCGAGGGTGAAGGCGTAGGGCTGAGGACCATTAACGGACCCTCCTATGGACTTCGCCGTTAATCCTATCTCCGCTCTTTAGTTCAGCCTTCCTTAGATCATAGGTGCTTTGAAGATTCATCCAAAATTGAGCAGTCGTTCCGAAATACCTAACAAGGCGCAGGGCGCTGTCAGCAGTAATAGATCGTTGCTCATTGACTATGCTGGTAATCCGGTTAGCAGACACTCGCAAGATTCTGGGTAATGCGTTGGCAGACAGCCCAAGTTCTTTCATCTGCTCGCGTAAAATATCACCGGGATGGACCGGGCGAATCGAATCGGCCATCTTTGGCCTCTCAATTCATAGAAGTAGATGATCTCTAAGCCACGAATCATTCTTGTCATTTGAAGGAGATCGTTCGAGTCTATGGTCTTTGACACCTTAAGTAAAGCATAAAAAACCAAAGACGCGCATTGCCCGAAGGTGAAAGTCTCTTCTTGCCCATTTAAAGACGATTAATCCCGAATCGTGCTTCTTGCGCGCAACAGTTTACTTCAGCATGAAAATTAAAAAGGGAATCCAAAATCTCTGGTTCCCCTTTGGTTCCCTCCAAGTCTTTCGATATAGTCTCAGCGCGGCGGTGCACAGGTTCAACTCCGGCGTCCTCCAAAAATGACAGCAAGAAAAATAAAGGCTTGGAGCAGGAAAACAGCCCATTCCAGGCCTCAGTGTTTCAAGCGGCCAACCGAATTTTCCTCCTCGGCAAATCCTCCAAGGCCCCATCGACCGAAATTCTCAGTTGGTTCATCTCGTCGGCGATGTATTTCGGCAAATTAGCATCCTACTTCAATTCGATTGAATTCTTGAACTTTTTGGGTTTTTCGTCCTGCCGGGGGAATGGAGGTCCCGGTTTATTTATTGCGCGGGCAATGCGTTTCATAACGCGCGTTTCCAGGTTTTCCGGCCTCATATCATTCCTTAGTGTGCTCCCAAAATACGACATCTAAAGGCAGTTTCCAATTGAATAATCAAGGAACTAAATAACGGCGAATTGGTCCCGGCCGTTCATCATGATCTTATGTAATCATGGCATTATGACAATAAGCTGGACCGTGTTGGCGAGGTAAATCACGCGACGCTTGAGATGCCTTGTCGAAGAAAATATTTTTGAAAGTCTTTTGTTTTGCCGATTGCATAATAGCAGATTCTGGCTTATATATACTAGCGAACCCGCCGGCAGCGTGCTGTCGGCCCAAAGGCCGTAGGGAGAAATCCTGGGCGGCCTTTGCTTTTTCCGGGATTATCCCTGCCTATGCGAACGATCATTTATATTGACGGGTTCAACCTGTATTTCAGGTTGCTGGAAAAACGGCCCGCGCTGAAATGACTCAACGTCAAAGCCCTTGCCGAGAAGCTTTTGAACCCTGCCAACCAGGTTATCGGCGTCAAATACTATACGGCGCGCGTGTCCGGCCGGATTGATCCGGGTGCTCCGGCGCGGCAACAGCGTTATCTCGATGCGCTACGTACCGTGCCGGAAATATCTGTCCATATGGGCAGATTTCTGTTGTCCGAAAAGTTTGCCGGACTGGTAAAGCCGCCTGACTTTCGTCCACGTATCTCTCTCCCGCCGCCCTGGCCGGATGTCGTCAAGGTTATCAAAATCGAGGAGAAGGGAAGCGACGTAAACCTTGCCTCTCACCTGCTTCTTGATGCGTTTCAGGGAAATTTCGACGTGGCGGCCGTTCTCTCAAATGACAGTGACCTCGTTGAGCCGATCCGCATTGTCACGCAAGTCATAGGCAAGCCGGTCGGCCTTCTTTCGCCGGTGCCCAATCCCAATCCCGAGCTGCACCGCGCTTCGAGCTTTATCCGCCGCATCAGCGTGAGTGATCTTGTCGCTACGCAGTTTCCCAGCCCTTTGCTGCGCGCCGATGGCTCAGCATTGAACAAGCCGGCTTCGTGGGTCTAATCATGCTTTCATAAGATTATGATCTCATGAAAGCATAACCCACTCATTTCTCCAACCGGCGGTTGGAGTTTCTCGAGTCCCGCAGCGGTTTTCGTCCGGGCGCCGTCATGCCCTCCCCTTCCCTTACGTTCTCTTTGCTGTACTTCTTATAAAGCCTGGACAGGATTATCACTTGCCGGTCTGTTGCGCATAGGCGCCACCGGCCGCAGTGGTGTTGCCATTTGTAATAGCGACGCTCTGGCTTGCCGGGGTGGTCCAACCCGTAACGGGCTTGAAGGTCACCGTATAATTACCTACCGCGAGACCCCCGAGCGTAGCCGCGCTTGCGTTCCATGAGGCGCCGCCGTTCACGCTCCACATCACTCCGGCACTCACCGCTCCTGACGGGGTGATCGTGACTTTCAGGGAGCCGGTCTGTTGCGCGTAAGCACCACCGGCCGCAGTGGTGTTGCCATTTGTAATAGCGAAGT
>JBEKTT010000053.1:0-37386 GCA_049515795.1 Syntrophobacteraceae bacterium | reverse complement strand
AAGCAATGCGAAGCTCGCGAAGCGTGATCTATACACCGGAGGCACTTCACTTTTTGGAAGCGCCTCACATTTGGCTTGCCTCCAACCGCACCACATTTAGTGTCTGCGCTGTCTGCATGGCTGCGCGAAAGAGCCGATTCGTTTTTTTGAGCAGGTATTATATAAGTTTAGCATACGAGGTGCAAAGAGATGTATTCCGGGGGCTTCAGGTGGAGAACTACGGCAACCGTGACGGCGGTCTCAGTGCTGCTGTGGGCGGCCGGCGCAATCGCTGGAGTTAATGAGGATTTGAGCCGGGCGGCAATGCGTGGCGATGCGGCTTCGGTCCAGCGATTGATCGGCATGGGGGCCAAGGTCAATGCCAAAGACAGGTCCGGCTGGACTGCGCTGATGCTTGCTTGTCAGGGCGGCAAGCTCGATGCGGTGAAGGCTCTGATTGACGGGGGGGCCGATGTCAACGCTGCTAACAGCAGCGGCATAACCGCATTGATGATTGCCTCCGAAAACGGGTACAGCGAGATCGTCAAAGTGCTGCTGGGCAAGGGGGCTGTGGTCAATGCAACCAACCTGGACGACTGGACCGCTTTGTCGACCGCTTCCTGGAACGGCTACAAAGAGGTTGTGGAAGCGCTGATCGCCGGTGGGGCGGATGTCAATGCCAGGAACAGCAAGGACGGTGCTACCGCGTTGATGGCTGCCTCCTTGAGGGGCAACGCCGGGGTCGTGCAGGCGCTGCTCGCCAATGGGGCCGAGGTCAATGTCAAAGACAGGGAGGGATCGACCGCGTTGACGCTTGCCTCACGATATGGACACCCCGACGTTGTGCAGGCGCTGCTCGCTGGAAAGGGGGCCGAGGTCAACGCCAGAGACGACCACGGCAATAGCGCCCTGGAGCTTGCCTCCCGGTACGGCCGCCTGGAGATCGTGCAGGCGTTGATTGACGGGGGGGCCGATGTCAATTCGAGGGCAAATAACGGCGCAACCCCGTTGATGTTTGCCTGTATGAAGGGCTATGCCAAGATTGTGGAAGCGCTGCTCGCCGGGGGAGCCGAGGTCAATGCCGAGGCCGATGACGGCGAAACCGCCCTGATGGTGGCCTGCCAGAACAGCAGCCTGGAGGCCGTGCAGGCGCTCCTTGACAAAGGGGCCAGGGTCTCTGCGGCTAACAAGGACGGCTACACCGCGCTTATGATTGCCTGCCAGGACGGCCACCGCGATATCGCGGAAGCGCTGCTCGCCAATGGGGCCGAGATCGACGCAAAAGATAAGGATGGCCTAACCGCGCTCATGCTCGCTGCGCAGAATGCTCACCGAGACGTGGTCACGGTCCTGCTCGACAAGGGGGCCGATGTCAATGCCAAAAAGAACGGCGACCGGACCGCGTTGATGGCCGCTTGCTGGAATAACGACCGCGATATCGTCCAGGCGCTGCTCGACAAGGGCGCCGAGGTCAATGCCCGAGCGAACGACGGCGAGACCGCGCTGATGGTTGCCTCCGGCAACGGCAACCTCGATGTAGTGCTTGCGCTGCTTGACAGGGGGGCTGATCTCCATGCCGTGATGGATGAAGGTTTCAGTGCGCTGATGATTGCTTCCATGCTTGGCAACCGGGATGTCGTGCAGGCGCTGCTCGACAAAGGCGCTGATGCCAATGCCGCCAAGCAGGATGGCGCAACCCCGCTGATGCTGGCTGCTCAGGATGGTCACCGGACGGTCCTGGACCTGCTGCTCGCCAGGGGGGCGCAAGTCAATGTCAAGGACAATAACGGCGTTACCGCCCTGATACTGGCCTCCCGCAATGGTCGCGTCGAGGTCGTTCAGGCGCTGCTGGCAAAAGGGGCCGCGGTCAATGACAAGGACAAGGACGGTGCAACCCCGTTGCAGCATGCCTCGAGGTTTGGCCATGTGCAGGTCGTTCGGTTGCTGCTCGCAAAAAAGGCCCTCGTCAATGTCAGGGACAACAACGGCCAGACGGCGTTGATGCTTGCCTCCCAGGGCGGCCAACGCGAAGTTAAGAAACTGCTCCTGAGAGCGGGAGCAAAATAAAAGCAAGCGTTCACCACAAACACGAAGAGTACGAAGGCGGCGGGCCGCTGGGACAAAACCGTCTCCCCTCGTATGAGAGGCTAAGTAAAACACTAAGCAGAAGAACATCATTTCTATTGCGCACCCCTTAGCGATAATCTGGTCATAATCTGGTCATACCGCCTTTAGGCGGAAGGTATCCCGCGCGGGTGGGCGGGAGGGCTGCGGAAGGCGCCCGCTCATTCTCGACGCTTTCCCTGACCTGTCTATGACCAGAGACCGGGCTGTCCGGCGGGGCGCCTTCTCCGCGTCAGTCTTTTGTCACCCCATCCGCCCCCCGAGAGCCTGCCCCGGACCTGATCCAGGGTGGGCGGTCTGCCTGCGATACTCCCGTTTCCGGCTGCTCTTTTTTCGCTTTGCGTTTCCCGCGCCTTTTTTTGTCGACTAAAATACTCCCTCAAGCGTCTAACCGTTTGAATAAACTAATATCCAATCTGTTAGATGACTTTTCCCAAAGGGGAGGACTAACGTGATAAAGCCCGGAGCTATTATCGGCATTGGAACGGTTATCCTTGTTATTGGCCTTTCAGGTCTGGGTCTTTTGCAGACCGGAGTGATTCACCCAACCGAAGTGAAATCGCCCGAGCCCGCAACCAGCCTGCAATCCCAGGGCACGGTGAACCAAACTGCGCCCGCTGCTGCACCGGCTCCTCAATTCGGGGTGGAACCCGGGACCCAAACCGGCCCAAACCTCGCAGAGAGTGCTCTTCAGGGGCGCCAACCCCAATCCGGAGACCTTGCGGCCGAAGAACCGGTCCCGGTTCCGCAGGTAGGCAAAGGCGAGAGCCCTTATCCGAAACAGGATCAATTTGCGCACTTCCGGTCCTCACCGGTTCAGATCCAGAGGGAACTCTCGCAGGACGCCAACGCAACTCGAGAGCCAAAATGCGACGATAAGCGCAGCCAGTCCCACCTCAAATCCGAATCGGAGCGCTACGCGCGCAGGACGCTCCCGGCTCACAGCGCGCAGCCTGTTGTGATCAGGTTCAATTTCGATCCGGCGCGGGATCGCGGACTTAATGTGGCGCAGGTGCATTCGGGTGACAAAATAAGGGTGAAATGGCGGCGGGTCGGACAGGTTGACAGCGGGGTTTACTTCACTTTTTCGAGGAATATCAATTCACCGAAGGGCGCCGTTTTAAAGCTGAAGACGAGGTATTCGTTCGATCGCCCGGTTATGTACCGGGCTGATCGGGGTTACTATGTAATCGAGGTGAAAATCTATCCGGGTAACCGGTGGAACATCAAGCCGAGGAGGTTTGTATGAGCCGATTCTTTCTAACCATGTTGTTTTCGGCTATCTCCGTGGCCGGCTTAGGCCTGATTCTCTACGCGCTCCTGGCCGGCTGCCGCCGGAATCGCGAGCCCATCGGCGCGGGGAGTGTGGCGGCCGGTCTTTCTGACTCTGCCGGGGAACCTGGCGGGGTTCTCGATCTTGATATTGGTCATGAAGGTCTAAAACACTGGGAAAAAGAGCCCTTCGACCCGGATAAGCACAAACCGGAGCCTATCGAGGCCAGGAAAAAAAGTTCCTAGAACCGTCCACGCGAAGACGCGGAGATACGGAGAGGCGAAATATAGTCGAAATTTTCGGATGCGACAGCAAATCTCAGGAAGGCGGCCGAAAGGGGGCCGGCCTCACGGGAGGCTATGCGTCATCTCCATGTTCCTCCAGGGTTTTTTCGATCCCGCAGGCTGGCTAACCGCGGGCAAGCCCGCCCAGCAGAACTCCCCAAAAGTCTGCGTTTAACCGTGCTTTGCGGCAAAATATTTCATGTAATCGACAAGCACTCTGACCGCCTCAAGGGTTACCGCATTATAGATGGACGCCCTCAAGCCGCCGACCGAGCGGTGTCCTTTCAATCCGCCCAATCGGGCTTCAACCGCCCCTGCCAAAAATTCTTTCTCCAACTCGGCATCAGGCAGCAGGAAGGTGACGTTCATGCGGGAGCGCGAATCCGGTCTGGCCGTTCCCCGGTAAAAGTCCTGGCTGTCAATAAAATCGTAGAGAATCCGGGCCTTCTCGTCGTTTATCTTCTCCATGCAGTCCAGACCTCCTACGGTCTGTTCGATCCACTTTAACACCAGTTCGCACACATAGATACAAAAGCAGGGCGGGGTATTGTAGAGCGATTTGTTTTCAGAATAGGTCGTGTATTTGAGCATCGTCGGAAGTTCTTTGGGAACTATTTCCAGCATGTCTCGGCGAATAATGACCAGGGTAACCCCCGCCGGACCGATATTTTTCTGCGCCCCGGCGTAAATCAGCCCGAAGGGGTGCGGATCGAACCTGCGGCTGAATATGTCTGAGGACATGTCGCTGATAAGAGGAGCAGCCCCCGGGCCCGGGAAGCTCCTCCACTGGGTGCCCCGGATAGTGTTGTTCGAGGTTATGTGCAGATAGGCGGCATCCTGGTTGACAGGGACCTTTTCCGGGATGCAGGTAAACTCCACGTCCTCGGAAGTTGCGACCACACGCACCTCTTTGCCCAGTGTGCGGGCTTCCTTTATTGCCCTGGTCGACCAGGTCCCGGTATTGACGTAATCGGCTGGCTTGCCGGCAACCGCAAGGTTCATAGGAACCATTGAGAATTGGAGGCTTGCGCCTCCCTGAATGAAAAGGACCTGATAGCTGTCGTCGAGGCCCAGCAGGCGCCGGACTCTCTGAACGGCGCTTTCGAGAACGGTTTCAAAACTCTTGGACCGATGGCTTATTTCCAGCACCGACATGCCTGAGCCTTGAAAATCGAGCATTTCCATCTTTACCTGCTCGAGCACAACAAGGGGCAGGGCAGCCGGCCCCGGATTGAAGTTGAAGACTCGCTGGGTCATGGATCTTTCTCCTCGTGTGATAGACTTATATAATCGCCCTCTTTTAGCGGCACGTGAGCGCGTAGCGCGGAGGCCGACCGCTCATTCTCGACGCTTTCCATGACCTGTCTATGACCAGAGACGGGGCGGGAGCGGGAGGCCTCTATCGCTGAATCGTAAACGGATGAACAGGACCTTGGAGTTTTTACCTATTCACCTATGCCTTTTTTTTGTCAATTTCTTTCTCGAATTATTATTATAAGACCTATTGCGGATGAATAGATCGCCAGGGGTTCCACCCAGGACGGGCCACCAGCCGTCATACCCTCCAAGTGAGGCCTCCCGCTCCCGCACAGCGCGTGTGATAGACCTGTCCTGCGGTCGGCCTCCGCGCTGCGCGCTCACGCATCGAGCAGGAAGGCCGGCAAGCACGCTTCACAAAGTGAAGCAGTGTGAAGCTCGCGGAGCGTGATCTTTACACCATTTTCACTTCACGTTTTGATGTGCTGCACATTTGGCTTGCCTTCAAACGCACCACGGATATTATCTGCACCGTCTGCATGGCTGCGCGTGCAGCTCTCGCTCTTTGAAAATTTGTACTCCAGGACACTATAACCGTTTCGATCGAGCGCACAGAATGGAATAAATCGGGCTCTACGTGCCGCAGACATTAGCACAGTAAAGGGGGTGTATGGTCTCGTACATCTGGTATTTTTTTAGTAGGGGCTGCTTTTTTTTCGAGCAGGGTATTATATAAGTCTATCATGCGAGGATTTGAATGCAGATTGAATGGCAAATTGCTCCTTGTGATGAGTGGCGGGCGGATGGTCTGATTTTCTTTGTTTTCGAAAAGCCCCACGAATATCTTCCCGGCTTGAGGGGATTTCTGGAAGATGTTGGAAAGTGGCTCGCTGTCTCCGCTGCGCTGCCCGACTTTCAAGGCAAGCCCTCTGAGGTGGCCGTCGTTTATGCGCCTGCCGGTGAGGTGCGGGTCCAGCGCGTCATACTTGCCGGTCTCGGCCCGGCAGAACAGTTCGAAATCGAAAAGCTGAAAAACGCCGCTGCGTTTGCTCTGAGAAAGTGCCGCGAGATGGGCATAAATAGGCCGGGGATCCCAATATCGGCCTTCGAAGGGTTTCCCTGCGAGTCGTCTTCATGCACTGTAGAGAGTCTGCTGCGGGAGGGTCTCACCGGTGCGATGGCCGGGCTTCACCGTTTCAGTGAAATGAAGACCAGGAACTCGGATGCCCCGCAAAGCCCCGAGTCCATCCTGCTTCTCTGCGATGCCGATCCGGGACCCGTCCTGCGGGAAACTGCCGCCTTGGCCCGGTCTGAAGTCGCCGGGATCGTGCTCGCCAGAAACCTGACAATATCTCCGGCCAACCGGGCGACCCCCGGATTTATTGCCGAAACCGCATCCGAAATTGCTGCAAAATTCGGGTTCCGAATCGAAATAATCGACCTGGATTCGGCGCGATCCCTGGGTATGGGGGCCTTTGACGCAGTCGCCAAAGGCAGCACCGAACCCGCTTTTGTCATCGTCCTGGAGCATGCGCCGCCCGGGACCGGGAACGATCCTCCGATTGTTTTCATCGGCAAGGGCATCACCTTCGACACGGGAGGTATTTCGCTCAAACCGAGAGATAAGCTGGAAGAAATGAAGCAGGACATGGCTGGGGCCGCATCAGTTTTGGGCGCCTTTGAGGTGATCGGCCGCACCGGTCTTGTGAGGCGAGTGGCGGGTATACTTCCCTGCACGGAAAATATGCCCGGCGGTCGGGCATATAAACCCGGCGACGTGTTCCGATCCTATTCGGGGCAGACGGTCGAAGTCATAAGCACCGACGCCGAAGGCAGGATGGTGCTCTGTGATGCGCTGGCCTACGCCGCCGGCCGCTTCAAACCCTCCCTCATGATCGATATCGCCACCCTTACCGGGGCGAGCATCATCGCTCTTGGCAGGGATGTCGCCGCAGTTTTGGGCAACCGCGAAGAGCTGGTCCGCTCCATTCAGCAGATCGGAGCCTCAATTGGGGAAAGATTCTGGCCGCTGCCTCTGTGGGACTCTTACTTCGAAGCTTTGAAGAGCGATGTGGCCGACATGAAAAACGTTGGAGACCGCAGCGCCGGGGCGATCGTTGGGGCAATGTTTCTCAAACAGTTCGTACCGAAGGAAATCCCATGGGCGCACCTCGATATTGCCGGCACCGCATGGACCGACAAAGACACCGGCTTTTCTCCAAAGGGCGCAACCGGCTTCGGGGTAAGGACCCTTTTTGAAATCGCGCGCAGGTGGCCTGAACTCTGACAGTGCTCACTTTTCGTACCCATTCACCGCAGAGACGCAGAGGACGCGGAGAAAAACCGCTTTTCATTCCTCTAGGCCTAGGACAATTCTTTTGATTCCATCCCTGAGCACCGGGACATTGAAGTTAATCAGCAGCCCGACTTTACATCCTCCAACCTTGAGATAGGTAAGAATTTGCGCTTCGTGAACAGGCAGGAGCACTTCGACTGCTTTGATCTCTACGATCACAGAGTTCGATACGAGTAAATCCAGGCGGTAACCGCAATCGAGCTTTACTTCTTTAAACACAATCGGCAATGATTTCTGTCGTTCAAAACGAAGCGCCCTTAACCCCAATTCATGACAGAGACATTCCTCATAAGCGGATTCCAAAAGACCCGGCCCCAATGCCCGATGGACCTCAATCGCCGCCCCAATGACTTCCCTTGTCAGTTCGTTGATTTCCATTTTCTCTCTGCGGCCTCTGCGCCTCTGCGGTGAAATCTTACCACCTTTCACCCATTGTTCACGGCCCTCCGTCACAGTCCGGTTTGCTGCTTCAAGCTGTGGAGCTTCTCGAGGAGTTCCCTGGTCGATTCCGAACCTCTTTGGTCGATTACGTGCGGAGTAATCGCCACCAGTAGTTCGGTCCGCGTTAGATCGGTGCTCTTGGTGGAGAAAAGAGGCGAGAACAGGGGTATGTCCTGAAGATAGGGGATCCCCGTTTTGCCGACTGTATTCTGCGACAGGATTATTCCGCCGATTACCACCGTTGAGCCGTTCTGGGAAAGAAGAGTGGTCTTTATGTTCCTTTCGGTAAACGTTGGCGCGGTATTCTGGTTGCCGACCGTAGCGGGGGTGGGGTTCACATTTCGAATCGTCTGTTCCAATTCGAGCCGGACCAGGCCTCCGGCGTTTATATGCGGCGTTATGTTCAGGATGACGCCGACTTCCGCGTACTGGATCGTGTTGACAACCTCGCCCCCCGTGGTGAGGCCGGTAACTGAACCCGTCGGCACCGGCACACTGCCGCCGACTGTCATGGTTGCCGCCGTGTTGTCGGTGGCCAGCAGCGTGGGAGCGGAAAGCACTCTGGTGTTGGTTTTGGATGCCACAGCGCTCAGAAGCGCCGCTATGTTCTGTGAATTCGCGACCCAGCCGAGGCCGAGCCCCGTTCCTCCCGTCGGCAATGTCGCCACCGTTCCGATAGTCTGGGAGATGATGTTGCCTATTGATGACGCGCTGGAGGGAGTGGCGGATGTGTTGGTAGTTGTGGCATTGGACAGCCCTCCGAAAGAGAGGCTGGCCCCGGCGCCGGTACTCGGATGGGTCTGATACCAGTATTGCACCCCGTAAGCGAAATCCTTGGTCAAGTCCACCTCGGCGACCAGCACCTCTATCAGTACGGCCCTCGGAACGATATCGAGGGTCTCGATAGTCTTTTTTATCTTTCCGTAATCGACGGCGTTTGCCCGGACGACTATCGCGTTATTGACCTCGTCGGGAATTACCATCACCTCACCGGTGAAAATGCCTCCGGGCTTTGGCGGCCCGCTCGTTGCCCCGGTCGTCGTTGCGCCGGTCTTCGCTGCGCCGGCGCTCGATGCCCGCGAAGAGGTGCCCCCGAATGAGCTTCCGGAAACCGACCCGGTCGAGCCGACGCCGCCCACCGGACCGCTGGCGCCTGCCAGACTGGTGCTGCCGGAGGTGCCGCTGCCGAAGGGACCGCCGCCGCCGCCGAAGGGGCTGGCGCCGCCTCCAGTCGTGCCTAAGGCGCTGCCGGTTGCGGTGCGCCCGGATGGCACGATCTGCTGTCCCATCCCGCCGCTGCCGCCAATCCCGAGCACCGAGCTCACGATCTGAGCAATGTCTCGCGCCAGGCCGTTCTGGAGGAAGTACACATAGATTTCTTCCTGGGTCCCTAACCCACGTACATCCAGGGCCTGTATCCATTGCCGGGCCGATTTGAGCAGTTCGGGGTTCTGAGCCATGACCAGCACGCCCCTGTAATTGTTCAGGGGAATAAGCGCCAGGCTGTTCTTGATGGCGCTCTCCTTGAACCCGCCAAGCTTGCTCATGAGAGATTCCATCCCCTGAACGGCGTCCTGAGGAGCTATCGAAGAAAGGGGGATGATCTCCATGCTGACTTCCTGAAGAACATTTATATCAATCGTCTTGAGAAGATTGATAAGGACGCGGGCGTTATCGGTATCTTCAACAAAGATAAGGCTGTTGGTAAGCGGGTCGGATATGATCCTCCTGCCCGGGGTCAGAAAAGGGGTGAGCAGGTTGATCGCCTGCTTGTGCTCCATGAATCGGAGCCGATAGATTACTATGAGCGGCCTTGAGCCTTTTTCGTCTTTGAGCAGTTGCGCATTGGCTACAGGAAGACCGCTGCCTCCCGTTTTCTGGGCAACCTGAATGAAATAAAACCCTTTTTTGGGGATGATGCTGATCCCATTTGCTTCATAGGCCCTTGTGACCATCTGCAGGAGCTCGTCGTTTTCGAAATCACCTTCGATATACATGCTGATCCGGCCCTGAATGGTCTGGTCCATCACGTAATTGAGCTTCAACTGATCGCTGAATATCTGGTTGGTGACCTCGGCAATATCAGCTTTCTCGAAATTAAGGACGATTCGCTGTCTTTCCTTCTGCCCAGGCACGGGCGACCCGGAGGGGATTTCCTGGGTTGAAGGGCCTAAGAGTCCCGTCTGAACGGGGGAAATCACGGGCTTTATGGGGGCCTTTCTTTGCGGCGGCAACTCTCCGAAGGAAACTGTTTTGGAACCCGCTCCCTGGTCCTCCTTCGCCTGTGTCTCGGCTGAGAATTTATCAATAGCGCCAGCCTTGGATGAATCGATTTCGTCCGGAATGGAAGCAGAGGGGGATTCAGGGGGCGGCGCCTTTGGCCGGGCGACTTGAGGTTGCGGCATCCGGCCGACCGGGCTCGGCGGTGAAGATTGGCATGAAATAGAAGTGATTACCACTATTATTGCCAGGATAGACTGGCACGTTCTCATTTAAAGGTCCCCCCCCCGTGGCAGAGAACTCCAGACCGGCGATTTCAAATATAGCGATACTATATCACAATCGGTGAATCGGCAACAGGATAACAGGCCCGGAGAGGGAAGCGCTAAAAGCGGCTCTGCACTAAGATTTTTCTCCTTTTTCCATGAGCGCGGCAAGAATTACGTCTACTACAAGGTCAGGTCCCTTAGGCCTTTGTATTTTTTGTATATTGATTTCCTGCACCTGGATGGCGAACTCAGAATTCTTGACCCTGGAAAGAAAATAGTGCAGCCCATCGATGTTGGTCTCGAGATTGAATCTGAGATGCACTTCCTGATAAAGACCATACTCCTTGCTTGCAAGTACCTGATAGGTCTTGATGTCCAGTTTCTGCCCGTCAGCCCCGCCCTTTGATGAAAGCAGGTCTCCCAGAGAAGCGGCGAGTTGGTACGGGTCGGTCCCCCGGAAGAGTTTTTTTTGCATCTCCCGGAGCTCTCCCTCATGCCTTGCGAGTTTGTCCTGAATGCTTTGGCTCTGTTTGAGCTTTTGTTCGTATTTGGAGATGAGTTCCTGCTGCTGTTTTATTTTCGAATCGAGCGCCTCTTTCTGAGCTCCTATCGGCGCGATCAGGATAAAATAGGCTGACGCCAAGGCCGTCACCACTAGGGCTGAACCCGCTATTGACCATCTGTGTTTTCCGATATCCGCGATTGTTATCTTCGGAATTTTGACTTTCATTGCGCGCGCTCCTCGGGGGTCTGCTCACCGGCCTGCGGCTCTTCAGCCGGGGAGGGCGAGCCTTCAAGCAGTCCTTTTTCCTCGGCGGCCGCCTCGGCATTCGGACCTTCACTTAAAACCTCACTGGGTGTTTCGGGCGGCAGCGCTTCGAAACTTTTTTTCAGCTTCTCCATATCCAAGTGAAGCTGGACGTTAAACCTCTCCAGATCGGTGCCGGGGTCTCGGGTTACAGGAGAAGCGAATTTGACGTCGCCAAGCCCCTCGGTCTTCGACAACTCGGCGAGATACTTGATCGCCGATTTGCTTTCGCCCCTGAGAATGAGCTGTCCTTGGCGAAGTGAGAGGTAATTGAGCCAGGTATCCTCAGGAGTGAGCTGGGTAAGGAAGTTCAGAAGCTCCAGGAGCTGAAAGTCTTCGCTTTTGAACTGTGACAGTGTTTTCTGATCTTCCTGAAACTTCGTAATACGCGTCTGGATCTGCTCGATGGGTTTCCACCGGGCTTCGAGCTGATGGATTTGAACTTTGAGGCCGTTGCTGGTTTGAACCCTGCTCGCGGTCGAGTGCGACTGATAGAGGCCATAGAGGGTGAAAATGAAAATGAGCGCCGCCAGAGGCGCGGCAATTCGAGGAATTTGCCATGGCTTCAACAGGATTTCGGAATCGAAAGTGTGGATGGCGTCCTGTTTTAGCAGGTGGCGAAGCCAACTGGTGACTAAAGACTCGGGGATCTCCTGCGCCTTAACCGGCAACCCCGCCTTGGTCCAGATTGCGGCCGGATCTTCGGGAGAATTGCTCTCCCCTGGTGCGCAGACAAGATGGATGTGCAGCCCGCACTCCTCGTCGCCGAGGCATTTGAGGTTTTCGCCAAACCGTTTCAAGCCATGGAGAGACTTACCGACCACTGCAGAATTCAAAAAGGCGCCCCGGTAGAAGCGATGTACTTCCAGATTCTCATCGTCCAGACCTCGGACAATGATCTCGCACTCTTCTCCCCCATCATCGATCAGGGGCAGCAAAGCTGAAAACGACAGCGCACTCGGCGCCACGGCGAAGGTATGGAAAAGCGCTCCATTGAGCGCCTGGTTCAGTTTGTCGTAAATCTGCTTTTGAATGGAGAAAACGGGGACCGAAACATGTTGATTCAATGCAACCGGCGGCCCGGAAAAATGCAGGGTCCTGTCGTGCTCCAGAAAGATGTTTTCCTGCCAGTCGAAATTGATCGCATCATCGAGCTGGTCCTTTATCGACAGGGGATAGTGTTCACTGTGGACGGAATAGAAAACGCTCGACACAATGGCCAGCAGGGCGCTTCCTGTTCTGCTTTTCGGCTTGAGGTTCAGATATTGGAGATGATCGAAAACCGATTCACCCCGAGGGACACGGAATTGTTCGGCTACTCCGATTTCCCACGATCTCCAGTGCCTGTGAGCCTGTATAACCTCTATCCTGAGAGGTTCCACATAGACAACATGCAGGTTGGTCGGTCTGTACTTGATTATGCTCTTTAGCATAACTGTTCCTGCTGAGATAGACTATAAATAAGGCCTCCCGCTCCCGCCCCGTCTCGCGGGTGGGCGGGCTGTCGAGAATGAGCGGTCGGCCTTCGCGCTGCGCGCTCACGTGTCGCTAAGGGAGGGCGGTTATATAAGTCTATCATACGAGGTAATTAACCCAAAGAAACCAATAAAAAGCCGCTACGCTCACATTAGTGCGCTGCGCAGCACAACCCCGCGACGGGCCACATTGGATTCTCGACAGCCCAGCCCACCCACCCGCGAGGCGGGGCCGGCGGCGGGTGGCCTTGTGAAGCGAATTCAGGGACTTGGGGCCCTGCCTACATCACCTTCCTGCTCAATATCTGGTACGCTTTTTCGCCGTCGCTCGTGTAGCGCACCGTTAGCCAGACACCCGCACTCGGGGGTCCGTTTGCCGATTTCCCAAACGAAAGAATGCGATAGAGACCTCCGGGTCTCCAGAGTTTGAACACGGAATCCTGTTGCCCTTGAAGGCCTGACGGCAAGTTTGCATTGCCCCCATATATCGTCAACAGGCTGAAGAGGGAATTTTTGGCCGGAATTACAAGATCCTGACAGCTCCCCGGTAACTCGCCCATCCTTTCATCTATTCCGTTATCGTAGCCGTAAAAAAGCTGCTGGCTGAGGCCCGGGACGAGCAGCAACTGATCCAGGTCGGTGAGCGGGCCATTGAACGGAATGTAGTTAAGGCCCGCCTTGATATAGTCATCTTTTTCCATCCCTTTAGGCCGGGGGATATCGTCGGCATCGATAAAATCGAGTATCCGGTCCGCCAGCTTCTCCGAGGTCAATTCATCGGCGCCGGCACTTTGAAGCACCTGCCTGAGTTGAACCTCCTGGGCCGAGTTGACGTTTACCTTGATCTCTTCAGGTTCGATAATGACAACGGCGATGCCGCTGTTATACCTGACTATGCGGGGCTGCCCATCGGGCTGCCAGGTCAGATCGAGGGGCTTGTCCGTACTCTGAGGAGTCGCCTGGTTCATCCGCGCCAGGGCTTCATAGCATCCACCAATGGCAAGATAGAGGGCCTGGGACTCTCGTATCGAGTGAATCCGGTCCTCTCCCAGCAGGCGGGTCTGGGCGCTTATCTGGAATGAAAACCACATGATAAGGGCGCAACTCCACAAAACGGCGATAAGCACAACACCCCTTACGGAGGACAGAGGACAGAGAACAGAGTACAGAGGGCGGATTTTCGTCTTCTGTCTTCTGTCTTCCGTCTTCCGTCTTAAGCTTTGGACGATATTATTCATTGGTTTAAGCCAGTGTTCAGGCCACCTGCTCCGACGCCCGGGACAGACACCTTTGGGACCTCGATCGGGAATGGAGCGTTCAGCATGCAGGCCCGGGCATGAACCACCGAATCCTTTGCTCTCCACCTCACAAGAACTTCCACCGGTAATTCGTCCACAGTCTGCCAGGATTGCGAAAACTCCTTGGACTCCTTGCCGGCATAGGCCAGAACGAATTCCGGAAAATCAACTCCATAAGTACGAACTTCAGTGCCTTGTTTGCCGGAAGACCCGCCGGCGAGAAACCTTTCGATGGAATCCGGATGATAGGGGTCCAGCAAAAGTTCAGAATAGTATAGCACCCTGGAGTTTGAATCATACGTGTAACGAGCGACTACCTGTACACCCTGTGAGATCGCCTTTACGGAATGAGCCGTTACAAAAACAATCGAGTTAATTTCCCCTGCAAACAGAGGACGCACGCCGCCCGTGAACTTGATGGGCTTTGGATCGCATTCGGCCAGTTGGCGATTGAGCAGATCCGCCAACTGGAAAGTCTGGTCCGGCTTTTGATTCTGAGTGCTCTGCCATACGCGCAGCGTAAACGCAAAACAAACCGAGAGAATGCCGACCACGAGCGCGGAGATCGCCGTAGCCAGGATCAGCTCGATCAGCGTGAAGCCTTTCCGGCATCCGGCATCCGGCATGTATCCAGCACGCTGCGCTCTTCTATCCACTCCGCTCCTCCATCCGTGATTCACCGCTATTTCAGATCCTTGTTGGGAATCATAATGCTAAATTCCAGACTTGAGGATTTGTAGTTCAGCGTCACACGGCATAACCGGCCGGATTTGCCGCCGCCCTCACTTTCTTCAGAAAGTGGGACCGGAAGCAGGTAAACACCCACCTCAGGAGATCCATCAATCTCTCCCAGGCGCACAACCTCGGCCAACGCCTTTGCCGGATCGGCCAGGATGACCTGTGCGGCGGACTCCAATATGGGCTGAATATAAGCCTTTTCCTTCAAATTGAACCTGTAGCGAATGGACTCGGAGATAAGCCCCATCACCGCGCCTATAATCAAAGCGCCGATAGCCAGGCTGACCATCATCTCAAGGAGCGTGAATCCTAGTTCCCGGGTCCCCGCGCGGCCATGTCTCCGCGTCTGTTTTCTCACCCCTTCACTTAGTCCTTTCCAGGCTCAACGTTCCAAACAGTGGATGTATATAGACGTGGTAGGTGCGCTCGTGATCGAATACAACTTCAAAATCGTTTCCGACGAGGCTGCCGTCTGGGTAAAAAATAATAAGGAAATCGCCTGTTCCCGGCTCCTGCTGCAGATTCTCTGAAAATATTTCGGCATTAAGAGGTATGGAATGCCTGGGTGGATTTTCAAAACCGTAGACCCGCGTGGCCCCGTTGAGTCTGAATGAGATCGGGCGTCCGCAATTCATGGCAAACAGGCGGCTCCTTTCTATTGACTCTGTAAATTGCTGAAGAAAATCGCTGTCTTCAATCTGTTTCCAGTTGGAGCCTACCCTTGGGACAACCACGGCGATAGTCACTGAAATGACCACCAGTACAACGATCATTTCAACCAGGGTAAAACCGCGAACGGAGATCGCAGGACGGAGTACGGAGGGCAGAGACCGCAAATCGAATAATATCCGCCATCGGTTATCCATCTTCCGTCTTCCGTCTAGAATTTGATGTCGTTGATTCCAAAGATAGCCGAAAACATGCTGATGACTATCAGGGCGATAAGTCCGCCGGTGCACAAGATCACCAGGGGCTCCATGAGGGTCATGATCCTCTGAAGCGTCCTGTGAAGTTCTTTTTCAAAGTATTCCGAAAGAGAGAGCAGGCCCGCTCCGATGTTGCCCTGCTCTTCGGATATGCGCAACATTGTTCCCATTCGCGCCGGAAAAGCGGAATGGCTGCGAAAAAAATTGCTCATCGACCGCCCGATTTTTATTTCCTGATGCAGGGGTGCTATCGACTCCCTTAGAACGGCATTCATTATCAGTTCCTGGCCGAGGCTGAGGGCCCTCAGAAGGGGGACCCCCGACTCCAGCATGGTCCCAAGCGTTCGGCAGAAGCGGGTAAGCTCGCTGTGCAGGATCAAATAACGCGAAAATGGGAACCAGAACAGGCACTTATCCAGAAACCTTCTTATTCTTGGCCGGCGAAGAAGGTATTTGCCGCCCCACAAGCCCACCGCAATGACGATCGGGACCAGCCATCCGAACTCTTTGAGCCAGGCGCCGATATTGACCATAACCTGTGTGATAAAAGGGACTTTCTGATTCAGGTCGTGAAAGATTTGTGCAAATTTGGGAATGACGTAGACCAGCAGCACTATCACCGAAACCACAGAGGTCCCAAGCAGGATAACAGGGTAGATCATCGATGATATCATGGCTTGTCGAAATGCGCGCCGCTGCTCGAGGTACTGGGCCAGGCGCTTGAGGATAGGCCCGAGCGTGCCGCTTGCCTCGCCTGCCCTTATCATGTGATCCGACAGGGAGCCGAATACATCTCGATAATTACTCAAGGCGCCCGAGAGATCGTTTCCGGCCTGAACGCTTTCCCACAACTCTTGCACCATGCGCTGAAAGCGTTTGTGAGTCTGATTGCTGCTTATGAGGCTAAGGGCGCGGTCAAGCGGCAAGCCTGCAACAAGAAGGTCGGAGAGATCGAAAAAAAAACGGATGATATGCTCTTCGGGAACCCGCCGCTTCTTCCGGCTTCCTACGGCCTTGATTCTGACCGGAAAAAGCCTGCCCGCCTTAAGCTTCCTGGCGGCGTCCTGTTCCGAGAGCGCATCGGTCACTCCCCGGTGTATTGCCCCACTGGCATCCCGCGCCTGGTATTTGAAAAAACTCATACGAACTCCGTGATTAGTGAGCGGAGCGGTGAGATTCACCATTCACTATTCACCATTCACTATTCACTCAATTGACAGGCTTGTTACCCTCAGGACCTCGGATAGGCACGTCATCCCTTCGACCACTTTTCGGAACCCGTGGTGGGCCAGCGGCCGATAACCGAGTTCAAAGGCTGTATGGGCAATACTTCCGGCGTCTTTGCCCGCGACAATGGCCGATCTTACGGTCTCGTTGACCGGGAGGACCTCGAAAATTGCCTGCCTGCCTTTATAGCCGGTATATCCGCACCTCTCGCACCCCTTGTTCCGGTAGAGGGTAAGGCTGGGGGGCAAATCGGGCAGTAGTTCGCCGATTCGGTTCCTGTCCACTTCACGGGCCGAGTATTGGGTTTTACAATGAGGGCACAGCACGCGGATAAGACGCTGGGCCATGATTGAGAGAAGCGAATCGGCCATCAGGAAGGACTCGATTCCGATGTCTCGAAGGCGCGTAATTGCCCCCGGGGCGTCGTTGGTATGCAGCGTCGAGAGGACAAGATGTCCGGTCAGGGCCGATTCGATGGCTATATCGGCAGTCTCCTTGTCACGAATTTCACCTATCAGCAAAACGTCCGGGTCCTGCCGAACCAGAGAGCGCAGGGCATTTGCGAAGCCCAGGCCAATCTGCGGTTTTACCTGCACCTGGTTTATCCCGTCTATCTGGTATTCGACCGGATCTTCGACCGTGATAATCTTGCGCGTAACCGTATTGAGCCTTTTCAGAACGCCGTACAGAGTCGTTGTCTTGCCCGACCCGGTCGGTCCGGTCACCAGGATCATCCCGTATGGGCGCTCGATCAAATTCTGGACATAATCAAGGTCTTTATGATCCATCCCCAGGTTGGCGAGATCATATTCAACGCTTTCCTGCGCAAGGAGCCTCAGAACCACACTCTCCCCATAGATGGTAGGAACGCTCGATACGCGAATGTCCACCTCGCGATTTCCAAACCTTATTTTGATCTTGCCGTCCTGGGGCAACCGGCGTTCGGCTATGTTAAGATTGGCCATAAGCTTGAGCCTGCTCACGATGGCTGACTGCATGGCCTTCTGAGGCTGGTCGAGATCGAAAAGCACGCCGTCCACCCGGCATCGTACGTGAAAGGAGCGCTCAAAAGGCTCGAAATGTATGTCCGAGGCCCGCATATCCAGCGCTCTGGAGATCAGAACGTTTACCAGCCGTACAATAGGTGCCTCCTGGGCCAACCCCTTGAGGTGTTCCAGGTCTTCCTCGAAGCCGTCCGCACCGATGGCGATCCCATCCCTGGACTGTTCTTCGGCCTCGCGGGCCGCCGTTCCGTAAAGCCGGTCGATAGCCGTACGGATTTCCTCGCGCTGCCCTAGGCAAAGGCTAAGTTCCATTCCGCTAAAATAGCTCGAAACAATATTGAGAATCGGCAGGTCCAAAGGATTATTCACCACGACCCGCACCCGTCCGCTTTCCACTTGAATGGGCAAAACAGCGTGCTTGCGCAGAAAAAACA
The DNA here is from genome assembly GCA_049515795.1 of Syntrophobacteraceae bacterium. Taxonomy (GTDB): domain Bacteria; phylum Desulfobacterota; class Syntrophobacteria; order Syntrophobacterales; family Syntrophobacteraceae; genus SbD1. The sequence goes on along the minus strand of JBEKTT010000053.1, from coordinate 19,273 downwards.
TTGAAACGCCTTCCAGAAGCACGGGCTTTTCCGGATAGTCTTCGCGTTCGAGCATCTCAATGCCAAGATGCCCGGCCATAACGCGAAGGATGCGGCCTTCATCTGTAATCGCAATGTTTTCGAAAGCATCCATCAAAGGAAGGCATTTGACGAAAATGGATTGCTGCAGAAGCCGTTTGTGCTCTTCAGGCAGATTGAATTCCTGCTGAAACGCATCCAGAAGGGAAATTTGATCTTCCATGGGATGCCCCCATTAAATAAATTCGCGCCTTGGGAGGAGTGCGAATGTTAGCAATATCCACCGAAAAAGTAAACGACCCCCTTGAAACGAGTGTTGTTCCCGGCACAGAAGGCCTCCCGCTCCCGCCCATCGCGTGTGACAGACCTCCGCTGCGGTCGGCCTCCGCGCTACGTGCTTACATGTCGCTACGGGAGGCCGGGCAAGCCCCGCGAAGCGAGACCTTTACACCATTGTCACTTTACTTTCTGATGCGCTTAACATTTGGCTTGCCTTCAAACGCACCACGTTTAATGTCTGTATGTTCTGCATGGCCGCGCGTACGGTCGCCGCTCTTATTATGTCAGGCGCATTTTTTTTCGAGCAGGGTATTATATAAATTTATGATACGAGGGTTTAAAATTAGTCATCTTCCGGTGCGGGGGGGCCTTTTCCGGCTGCCGATACCCTGGAGTTGACTTCGTGGAAGATAACTTCTAATGTGCCAAGCTTCGATTTTGATCAAATCGGAGCGTCTCGCAATGCCCGGAGTCTTTTTTTCGACATCCGGTATCCGCTAAAGGAGCGGTTTTACCATGAAATGTGATCAGAAATCGTGCGCGGGCTGTCCGAGCGCGGCGCAAAAGAGGTCTAAAGAGGATCTCATCGAGTGCAGGCTCTCGCGCATCAGGAACAAAGTGTTGGTAATGAGCGGCAAGGGGGGAGTGGGCAAAAGCAGCATTGCAAGTTATCTGGCCCTGGCGCTGGCGCAGAAGGGATACCAGGTCGGACTTCTAGACATCGATCTGCACGGGCCTTCTATTGCAAAGATGTTTGGCCTGCACGGGCCTCTTAACATCACTGCCGAACGCGAAATCGTCCCGCACCAATACAGACCCAATCTGAAAATCGTCTCAATTGAATCAATGCTGGAAGATACAGATTCTGCAATAATCTGGCGGGGTCCTTTAAAGCACGGTGTAATACGGCAGTTTTTGGCCGATTGCAGGTGGGAGGATCTCGATTTTCTGGTGCTCGATTCGCCGCCGGGCACGGGAGATGAGGTCCTCAGCATTTCCAGGCTCATTCCCGACGCGAAGGCCCTGATCGTTGCCACCCCCCAGGAAGTGGCGCTTGCCGACGTGAGAAAATCCATAAACTTTTGCCGCAAGGTTGATATGAGGATTTTGGGGCTTGTCGAGAACATGTCCGGACTTTTCTGCCCGCATTGCAGCGGGTTTATTCCCATTTTCCAGACGGGCGGCGGCCGCAGGACTTCCGATGCGATGAAAGTGGATTTTCTTGGGCAATTGCCCTTCGATCCCGAAGTGGTCAAGGGGGGAGACAGCGGCAACCCGGTACTCAATGGGGGCGCAGATACCCCCTTTGTAAGGGCGGTCTGGGAATTTGTCGAAGCGGTCCTGAAAAACTTGGGTGAGCGGTGAATGGGTGACCGGGGAGCATCGTGATAATTAACACCACTTTGCTTCAGGACAAGTTTTCCGCGCCGGCCCACGTTGGACCGCGTTTTTCATCAAACCCCACGCCCCGCGTGGTGGGTGGCCTGTTTACCGATATGCCGATTCACCTGTGTGGAGGACGACGCAATGTTTAAGATTCCCCTGGATCAGGCTGCTTTGAGCGAGCAGCAGAAAAGAACTTTGAGTGAGATGTGGCTGCGCTGCATGCGCCGCATCATCGTGAGCACCACTCTTGCCGGGAGCGGCCATCCCGGGGGTTCAATGTCCTCGCTTCACCTTCTTCTGATGCTCTACAGCACCATCTCGCACGATCCCTGCGATCCTTGCTGGCAGGAGCGTGACCGGCTGATCGTTAGCATGGGTCACATCAGTCCGGGTGTTTACAGCGTGCTGAGCGAGTTCGGCTATCTGAACGAAGACGATTTCTGTATGGAGTACCGGCGCGCCGGGTCGGCTTTTACCGGGCATGTCGAATCCTGTGTTCCGGGTATCGAATGGAATACCGGGGTACTGGGACAGGGCCTTTCAGCCGGGACCGGAATGGCGCTGGGGTTGAAACTCCAGGGAAAGAAAAATAAGGTCTTTGTGCTCATGGGGGACGGCGAACAGCAGAAAGGACAAATCTCGGAGGCGCGCCGATTCGCCGTAAAATTTGGCCTTAACAACATCGGAGTCCTCATCGACCGCAACTACCTCCAGATCTGTGGAAGCACCAACTCGGTAATGCCCCAGGAAATAAGGGCCGACTATGCGGCAGCTCACTGGAACGTGGTCTATATCGAAGACGGCCATGATTTCGAGCAGATTTTTCAAGCGCTTCGAAGCGTTTACCGCTGCGAGGCCGGGGACCCGCGCTTTCCCTCGGCGATCATCGCCCGCACCACAATGGGTAAGGGCGTCGCGTTCATGGAAAACAAGGCAAAGTACCACGGCTCAGTCCTGAATGAATCAGAGGCCGCAAAAGCCCTCGAGGAGCTTGGACTCGACAGCCCCATAGCTGAACTCAAGGAAAAGCGGCACGCCTGCCTTGTGTTTCAGAAACATTTCTCGTTGCAGCCCGTTTATCCCCGCATCGACACCGGCGTCCCCAGGACTTACGGCCCCGGAATTATCACCGATAACAGGTCTGCTTATGGGTCCGCCCTCGAGGACCTGGCCAGGCTCAACAACTCCGGGAAAGTCCCCATGGTTATCGGCTTTAGCTGCGACCTGGAAGGTTCGGTGAAAATGCAGGGGTTCCACAGGGTTTCGGATAACGCCTTCTTTGAATCCGGCATTCAGGAACACCACGCCGCAACCGCATCGGGAGCAATCAGCAGGGAGGGCTTTGCCGCCTTTTTCAGTACTTTCGGGATTTTCGGGGTCACGGAAGTCTTCAACCAGATGAGGTTGAACGACATCAACACTTCCAACCTCAAGCTGGTTTGCACCCACCTTGGACTGGACGTCGGAGAGGACGGCCAGACACACCAGTGCATCGACTATATCGGATTGCTCCAGAACCTGTTCGGCTTTTCCATATTCATTCCGGCCGATCCTAACCAGACCGACAGGATCGTCCGGTATGTGGCCGAGCGGCCCGGCAACTTCTTTGTAGGCATGGGCCGATCAAAACTCCCCACAATCCTTGACGAATCGGGCCGGCCTGCGTTCGGCGGCGATTACCGGTTTTCACCCGCCAGGGCCGACTGGCTCAGGCATGGTGACCAGGCGGCCATACTCGCCTATGGTCCTACGGTTCACGAAGCGGTGGAGGCAGGCGAAGAGCTGGCCAAAAATCACGGTATCCGGGCGGCCGTGCTCAATTTCGCCTCGATCAAGCCGCCGGACATCGACGCAATCTTCCAGGCAGCCAAAACCGGCCTCGTTGTGACTGCCGAGGACCATCATATCGATACAGGTCTTGGATCTCAGGTCGCCGTCATTATGGCCGAAAATTCCCTGCCGTGCAGGCTGGTGAGGCTTGGGGTAAAAAGATACGGCTTTTCCGGAAAACCCGAAGAACTCTACAGCTCAGAGGGGATCAACCGGGAAGGAATTGTGAAAGCCGTTTTGCACGGACGTGTGACAAAGTAGACAAGGGGATGCTAGGGGTCACACTTGGTGTGACTCCTTTCCCGTTTAATCACTGCGGACCATTCTCATTGAGATGTTTGCGGCATGCTTTCTAACCAAAGATTATCAAGATCGATTTCTATCTCCTGAAATGGCTCCGCCCGTATTTTCTCGTTTTTCGCAAAAGCGTCCAGCAGAACCCATCGGCCCGACTCCAGTTTGAAGACCTCCAGTGTCTTCAGGGCCGGGTCGATCAGCCAGGTGTAGGGCACCAGGTGCCGGGCAAAAAGACGCATTTTGAGAATTCTGTCGTTCTGAGCGGTATTCGGGGAGAGAATCTCACAGATCCAATCCGGGGATACCATAAAGCGATGCTCTTCGGGAAGGGTGGTCAGTCTTTCTTTTCTCCATCCAGCCAGATCGGGAACGACAATATCTTTGTCCCCGAAATGAATCTCCGGTTCAAAATATATGATCCATCCGCCCGGTCCACCTCCTTCTCCAAATTGGTATGGCGCACTTACCCTGCTCCCTAATGCTGAAGCGGCGTGAACATGCCGTCTGGCAGGCCGGGGGGTGACGATGAGTTCACCGTCAATGATCTCTCCGGTCATATTTTCAGGAATGCTGTAGAGATCGTCGTAGGTTGCCTTCTTTATTGCCGCTTCCGGCATTGTTTTTCTCCTTCTTCTGAGAATTTTACTAAAGGTCCTTCAAAAAAGCCAAATCAAAAGGGCACAACCACGCCATTTCAATTGCAATGGCCAAAAGATCATCCGAAAGACAAAAAACCCCGGTACTGTTCATCCTGCTCCCTGTTTCTTAGCGCCTCCGCGCCTCTGCGTCTCCGCGTGACAAAGTTTCTGGAAAAATCCCAAGACCGTGTCCCAGCTCTTTTGCAAGCGAGCACAAATCGGCCTCCAAAGAAATGAGCGCCTGTTCCATGAAGTAGTCGCTGAACGGATTTCGATCTTCCGGCAAAGCGTGTGAGAACAAAGCGGGCAGGAAGGGCCGCAAAGGCGTCACGAGCGCTCCCAGAGCGCGGGTTGGCGGCAGCGGCAGCAGACGGTCCCTTTTGCCTCCCAACATCCTGCTTGCAAACAGCCGGAGAAGAAAATTCTGGGACAGGCAGCATTTGACAATCCGCCTCTCGGAAACCCCGGCACTCAGTCCCGCAAATTCCAGGAACCGGCGATAATAGGATGCGATCTCGAGAAGCCGGCCCCGGTCTCTTTTGAAGTCCTTCAGAAGTTCATCGTATCTTTCCGGCGTGCGTGATCTGGCCAGCCAGAGGGCTTCAAGCTCGGATTCGAGCAACCGGTGGCATTCGATCCCGGAGAGCCTTTTTACCCCAATGTAATCCCGCAAAAGGTGCGAGCCGCTCAACTCGTTTATTACCGGATGCCAGAGCGCATCGGTCAGAAAATGGCAGGCGAAGCCAAGCCCCCATAGGACTGTGCTTGCGTGGGCGGTTTTAAGCGGCGAAGAGGTTTGGGCAATCCAGCCGGAAATGATGGAAATTCCTTCCCGGTCCATTAGATCATGCAGCGCGTTGCCCAGAGAGGACAACGAAAAGGAAGGCAAATCGTAGTAAAAGATGTCGGGAGAAATAGCCCCGATAGAAAACGCCGGAGTTCGCAGGTGGGTGGGCAGGCTGTGGATTTCATTTGACGGCAGGCTACCGGCGCATCTGTTCACAATCTCATCGGCCAGGTAGAGATGGAAACGCTCTTTAGGCATAGTCCAAGGGCCTACGGTTCAGGGTCTGATACGTTTCTACGTCCCCGCGTCATCTTCCATGTCGCAGAAAGTTTTTATAGCTTCGGGAATTAGCTTTCGAATGAATGAATGCCGGTCACCTTCAAATTCGGCTACATACTCTTCGTAGAGCGGATGGGCGCTGGAAAGGGCGGGCGTGTTATGCCTGGCTGCCGAAAACTGTTCTTGGAAGGCCTGGATGAGGTCGGCCAGGGGGACCTTCAGGAAGGGGTAATCATCGAGCCAGCCCATCCGGTACATTGCCTCGAAGCGAACGAGATCGAGCAGGAAGAGCGTAATGTCGGTCACATTCATCTTAGATTCGCTGTCGAGGTAATGGAACCGAGGAGCGAGGCCAAGTCCTTTCATTCCCATGATAAGCTCGTAGAACGCCGAGGATGAATCCTCGTTGCCCCGGACCAGGTACTTGATTACCGGATTATCAAGCCGGCGGATGGATGTATTGTCGTCAAGCGAAATCCCGAAACGGCGGCGCCATGGACTGAATCCTTTCTTGGCGGCAATGCGCCGCTTGCATTCGCTGATGTAGAGTAACCTGCCCATTTAAACCCCTGAAACGATTCAAAAAACATCTGCCGAAAATACATATAGCTCGACGTCTTCGTCTTTCCAGGCTTCTTCCGGGAGTCCGGCCTTGTGACAGGTCCACTTGAGAAACTGTTCCCGGTTCCAGTTGTGTTCGGTTGCAACCTGCGGCAGAAGAAGGCCTGACCGGACTCCTCTGCGGATTAAGAGGCCATGTTTTCCGATTTCGATTTCCGAAAGATCGCCGATCCGCCGCATCGGGGTCAGAACGGATATCTCTATATCGATCTTGTCAAGTTCATCACCGGCGATGGCGCAAAATCGTGGGTCCCCGAAAGCGGCTTCAACCGCCATTCTCTTGATGGTTTCCCAAAGAGGCGCCCGGGCTTCGATCATTCCGATGCACCCGCGCAGGTCCTTGCCCTTGTGGATGCAGACGAAGGCCCCCCCCGGCTCTTTAAGCCTGGGGGTCTCCACCGCAATATCGGGCATGGCTTCACCCATGCAGCGGCAGCGGATCGCATGAAAAGCCACTTCACGAAGCTTTTCCTTTTCTTCGGCGCTCAATCCCAGATTCACCCCCGCTTTGCGGGCATTAGGGCTTTTGAGATTCTTCATCTTTGGCGCTCCGGTAAATTGCGGCGGCGGCATATCCGACAACCCCGGACCTGTCACCAGTCACATCACCCGAATTAGCGTAGTTGAGCACTTTGCATCGGTCCGCACCGAGCCTTTTGGCTGCAAGCATCATGGTGATTAACGGCCCTGCCCCGCAAGCCTGGGTCCTCTTATGTTCCACTTCAGCGGCGAGCCCCTGCGGATCGAAAGAGTTCAGCCGCTCCAGACAAACCCCGTCCAGCAGCATCGCTTTCTCGTAAGGATAGTAATGCGACAGATCGCTGCTCGCGATAATCAATACCCGCTTGGGGCTGCACGCCTCCGCAATTGCCTCGGCCAGCTCGATGCAAAAATCGTAGTGATGGGTCCCCATTATGACGGGCGTCAGACTGAAGGTGTCCAACACGATCTGGAGGAAGGGGAGTTGGATTTCAAGGGAATGCTCCCTGGAGTCGGCTTGCGGGACGTAGTGTATAATGGCGGTGTTCTTATAGAGCTCATCAATAAGCTCGCGGTCCAGAGGGACAATGCCCAGGGGGGTGCGATATCCGCCCAGATTGTAGATGCTCGCTCCGGCGAAACTTGCCTGGTGGCTGGGAGCGAGTATGAGCACCCGGTCAAAGCGACTCTTCAAAAGGAGCTTATAAGACCAGGCAGCTACGCTTCCCGAATAGATATACCCCGCGTGCGGGACGACAAGACCGGTAAGGTCTCCTTCCGGATCGGACGGGCGGGCTCGGTCAAGATACCTGACAAGCTCCTTTTTGAGCAGCGCAGGATCGGTCGGGTACCAGGTCCCGGCAATTACCGACTCCCGGATTTTTGCGACGCTCATGTTTGCCATTGCCTCTTTTCCCACCGCAGTTTTCAGCGTCCATCGGAGACAACTGCGGTGAATGCTCTGGGAGTTATTCGATCCTGGGCATCAGCGTCCACTTTATGAACCACCATTGGGCGTCCGGGTTCTTGTCCAGGCAGACGATCCCCCCGTTCTGGAACTTGAAAATAAGCTTTTCAGCCGACCCGGTAATAAGAAAGCCGGTAAGCCGTTCCATGAAAGGCAAATGCCCTACGAGCATGAGATTATCGCCGGTTTTCAGCGTATTTGCAACTGCGGTGACATCATCGATAGGATCAATGCCTGAAACCGGCTCGGCTTTGCTCATTTCTCCCCGAAGCGCCTCGGCAAAGATTTCCGCTGTCTGCCGCGCTCTCTTCCTGCCGCTGTGCCTTATAACCGCAGGTCGCACACCGTAGCCCGCTGCGACCTCCGCTATGCGGTTTACATCTGCATAGCCTTCCTGAGACAGGCCCTGCTCGGGGTCCTGTTCTTTCGAGAGGCTTTTTCCATGCTGAACAAGGTAGAGCGCCATATTTTTTCCCCCTCTCTGAATTTAGGAATTGAAAGAGGCTGTTGCAAAAATCTGCCGGCAAACAAACCGGGGGCATACACCGCGTACATCTTTGTCTATTGAAAAGAAAAAGAAATGTAGACCCCGCAGGTGATCCAATAGCGTAGCTTCGAAGGCTAGACTTATTCCGAGGACTGCGAAATCTGCTCGCTCCTGCGCTGCATGATTTGCAAAAAAGGTCAATGGGAAGACGGGGAAAGCTATGGTCTCGCTGCTTGGGCAGAGGGATAGACATATGAGAGCAAGCGTTTTTTCATCTAAGCCTCCAGGAAGTTAGGCGAACGTGTGAATCGGCATATCGGTGAAAAGGTGAATCGGTCAATTGGTTTTTCCCCGTTAACCTTTGACCTACTCACTTTCTTTCATTGCCTGACAATGGTGCTTGATATTCACTCCCTTGACCATAAAAATCACGCTTTCAGCAATATTGGTCGCCTGGTCGGCGGCTCGTTCGAGACATCGGGCGGCTATAATGGTCTCTACCGACCTTTGCACGGCGGGCACCTCGCTGGCCATATAGTCGAGAGCATCCTTGAGAATTCGGTAATTGAGATCATCGGCAACATCGTCCATTTTGCAGACATCCGTGGCAAGATCCGCATTCTGGTTCACAAAAGAAGATATTACAGTGCGCAGCATGTCAAGGGCGGTATCGCCCAGTTCCTCGATGGAGAGATTGGGGGGAAGAGGCGGGCGGCTGTTCAGGATTAGGGCTCTTTGAGCGATGTTTACGGACTGGTCCCCTATGCGCTCTAGTTCTACCGCGATCCGCAAGTTGCCGATTATGAATCGTAAATCCCGCGCCATAGGCTGATCGAGAGCGAGAAGTCTCAGCGAGTGGCGGTCCACTTCCACTTCCAGCAGATCGATTTCCCGATCTCCGTCCAACACTTCTCTGGCCAGATCGTCGTCCCTTTCCACCAGAGCCTTTATAGATTTTTCCAGGGCTTTTTCGGCCAGGGTCGCCATCTGGAGGATTGTCATTTTGAGCTGTTCGAGATCGGAGTGGAATCTGTTTTCCATTTGTTAACAACTCCGGGGGCCCACCCTTCGTTCGAGTCCAGGGTCGTGGGTCCCAGGGTGATGGATCTTTATTTTGTGTCCCCTGACTCGCGACTCTCGACCCGGAAGGCTCCCCTATTTTCAGGCAGCCCACATGCCAAGTCGCAGGTTCGATATCGATATCAATGAGTTTCGGATCGGTTTGGATTCTAATCTCAAAAAATAAGCGGATTCAACACAAATCTTAATAATCACTAAAAATAATACGAGGCATCGTATCCTAAATTCCTGAATCCCATTTTCGATATGTACTTTGGGGGACGATTCTGGTATTGAAAAACCCCGCAATAGATCGATAGCGTTCATCCGGAAGTGTCGGAACGAAAACATATAACCGGCAACGGACGCAGGTGCTACGCCCAGCTGCTGATACCAGGAGGATTTATGCTAAGACGTTTCATTATAGTACTCTCAGCTCTTTTTTTGGTCTTTGTCTTTTCACCGTTTGCGCCCACCAAAACCACTTCAGCAGCTCAGGAAGAGATGATCGTCGGTACCGTGGTCAAGCACGGGAAGGTGTTCGTAATCGAGACCGATGAAGGCGATTACATCGCCAAGGGCAAGGACCTGTCCAAAATGGAAGGCAAAATGGTCGAAATCACCGGCACGATAAGTGAGAGTGACAAAGGCGATACGATCGAAGTGAAATCGGTTGAGGAGATCGAGGAATAAATCCGTCGAACCTTGAACAAACATTTGGAGCGCACCCGATTGATAGATCTGCGACTTCTTATCCCTGGGCAGCCCTGGTCCGCGCCCGGCGTGCATATGTCGCCGCCTCCATCCCGGCTACGCACCCCTCGCCCACCGCCTTGGCTATCTGCCATGGGGGACCGCAGATGTCTCCTGCAGCATACAGGCCCGGCACATTGGTTTCCTGCTTTTTATTGGCCGCCACGAAGCGCATTGTATCGCTTTCGAGCGCAACCCCAAGCCCCGATGCAAGCTCTATGGCGCCCTTGGCCCCCAGTTCGATGAAAACTCCGCTGGTTTCTATCTTTGTCCCATCGTCGAGCAAAACAGCCCGGACCCCACTGTCTCCAAGAATCCGGCTCACATTACGACCCATATGGACTTCTATTCTGCTACTCTCGATCTGATAACGAAGATGCTCCGATATTTCGAGAACGCCGCAAACCAGATGAGTTTCGCCGGCGATCAGCAGCATCTTCAGGGCGCCGGAAGCGGCCGCGCTGCCATTGCCGACGACAGTGACCACCTGATTTCGGTAAAAATTGGCATCGCAATCAACGCAGTAGCTGACCCCTTTGCCGAGCAGCTCCTTTTCCCCCGGGACGTTCAGGCGGTTGCGCGATACTCCCATTGCGAGAATTATCGCCCGGGTAAGCAGGGAATCTCCCGATTCGAGTCTGACGCTGAATCGGCCGTTTACCTCCTGTTCGAGGTGAACAACGTCCTCGTCGAGGAGGAGTGCCCCGAACTTTTTCGCCTGATTTTTTCCTGCCTCGAGGATCGCCTCCCCTGAAACCGTCTCATCTATGCAGCAGTAATTTTCGATGTGAGCTCTATACAAAGCGCTGCTCTGCACTTTTCCCAAAACTGCCACCCTGGCCCTGGTCCTGGCCGCATGCACGGCCGCCTGCAACCCGGCAGGACCGCTGCCCAGAATTACAACGTCAAATTCCGTCTCCACCACTGCTCCTTTCATTCATGCAGTATTGGTAAAAAGACAGTGAGAAGCGGGCAGGGGGATTTGTCTGCTCCCTGCTTCACGCTGGCGGTTTTTTTCACGTTTGCCGATTGTACTATCCCGCCCGAAAATGTATTGTAATAACTGATAGTCACAGGTTCAATCGGGGCGACTCACCCGGTGCGGGCCTTTCTTGGCCAGCGGAGCGTGGGGTCCCGTCTAAAGGAGAGCTGTAGTGGCCCTATGATTGTAACCGCGGCCCTGATATCATCGCAGGGGCGGCTCTTTGTGGCGCAGCGGCCGCCCTGGAAAAAATTCGGGCTCCTTTGGGAATTTCCGGGAGGCAAGGTGGAACCCGGAGAGGGTCTGGAACAGTCGCTCGTTCGTGAAATAAAGGAAGAACTGTGCCTGGATATACGCGTGCACGGCCTGTTTAAGAAAATCTCCCGGCAGGAGCCTGACTTTGCAATCGACCTTCACGCATACTGGTGCGCAATCTGCGGGGGAACCCTCCGCCTCATTGAGCATATTGCGTTCATGTGGGCGAACATATCCGAACTGAAACAAATCGATTTCACTCAAGCAGACCGGCTTTTGATTCCATTTCTGGAAAGCCTTCCGGGGTTTCCGGATTTCTAGAGCATAAATCGCTAAATTTCCCGATTCATGCCGATATCCTATTGTCTGAAAAAAGCATGTAGATTATTTATTACAACTTTATGTGTCTATAGAACCCGAAGGACAAAATATAGAATGTCGAAAGAAAAAAGCGCCCCCGGCGCCGCACTCGGCTGGCTATCATCCCTTAAGCTTACGCTGGTTCTCTTTTTTGCCCTGGCCGCCGCGTCTGTCGTAGGGACCCTTCTACCCCAGGAGATAAGCCTTCCCGAACTCAGAGAGCATTTTGGTCCCGCAACGGCCTCTTTGATAAACTTTCTTGCGCTCAACAATCTCTACCATTCCATGTGGTTCAGGATTTTGCTCCTGCTGCTGTGCACAAATCTTGTCGCCTGCACGATAGAGAGGCTCCCCAAAACAATCCGCTTGATTCGAAGGTCCCAAGATCCCTTCGATTCGCAGAAGCTGTCCAGGTTTGGTATGAGCAGCTCGATTGCCGCCGCGCTCCCCCTCGAGCAGACGCAATCTGTTGTCGAAAGCGCTGTGTGCGAAACTTTCGGCCGGATGTGCCGGATAGAATCGGCGCGGGTGGGCGGGCTAGGTCCCTTGTGCGCCGTAAGTGAAACGGGGCGATGGAGCACCCTGATGGTCTACTTGGTCCATCTAAGCGTGCTGATAGTTCTGGTTGGCGCCTTGGCGGGGTCTTACCTGGGGTTCAAAGGTACAATGAACCTCACTGAGGGCGAAACTTCGGATAAAGTGATGCTCGCAGAAGGCGATAGCGTTACTGAGCTTCCGTTCGAGGTCCGGTGCGACAAGTTCGAGGTCTCTTTCTACGATACGGGCGCGCCGAAAGAGTTTAAAAGCGATGTGGCCGTAATCGAAAATGGCAGGGAAGTGTTGAAGCGATCCATAGTCGTAAACGACCCGCTGACCTACGAGGGGATCACTTTTTACCAGGCTTCCTATGGGACCTATCTGAAGGAGGCCGAAATCGAGCTCACCGACCCTGACTCAGGCAAAAAGATCGCAATGACCCTGCCGTTCCGGCGGCCTGTGACCATTCCCGGCACAAGCGATCAGCTCATGATAAACGAATATGAGGAAAACCTGATGCGAGTCGGGCAGGCAATCGAGATCGTCTATGGAAAACAGGGACTGCAATCTTCCTCCCGGTGGATTCTGGTCGACCGGCCTTATCACGGCAACAGAATCGAAAATTACCTGGTCCGGGTCACTCAAACCGATAGAGCAAGGTTTACCGGACTCCAGGTCAAAAAAGACCCCGGGATCTGGGTTGTGTGGGCCGGTTTTACACTGATGACCCTGGCCATAGGCCTGACGTTCTATTCGAGCCACAGGAAACTATGGGTCTGCATCGAACCCGATAAAAAGAGTGGGAAAACGATTGTTACCCTTGCCGGAAGAGCGAGCCGCAACGTGCAGGTATTCGAAGAAAAGTTCGAGGCGCTGCGCAGGGGCCTCGAAAACCGGCTGAAAAATCCACCTGCCCCCCTTTAGAAAAGAGGGCACAAAACAGGTAAAAAGGGCACTGAATGACCAGTTCTCTTCTGCTCAGCCTGACTACTTTCGCCTATCTTCTATGTACGTTCCTGTACCTGGCCGGAACGATCTTTCGCTTCAAGCCTCTGCTTGGCGCCGGCGCGATTACGGGCGCTGCGACCCTACTGATGCAGACGGCGGGCATCGGGTTGCGCTGGGTGGAATCATACCGGATGGGCTATGGACATGCGCCGCTTTCCAACATGTACGAATCGCTCGTTTTTGCATCCTGGGCTATAATGATTATCTACCTCGTATTCGAATGGCGCGTCAGGCAACGGGCTCTTGGGGTCTTTCCGGCACTGTTTTCCTTTCTGGCAATGGCGTACGCCTCTTTTGCAAAAGACGTCGACTCAAAGATTCAGCCTCTCGTCCCCGCTCTCAAGAGCAACTGGCTCATTGCTCACGTAATGACCTGTTTTCTTGGCTACGCTGCATTTGCGGTATCCTTCGGGGTTAGTTTGCTCTACCTGATAAGGAAAAGATTTCCCGAAAATCCGAACCCGCGTGGCGGTTTCGTTGCTTTTTTGCCCGGTGCTTCCCAGCTTGAGTGGTTCAATTACCAACTGGTGTTGTTCGGGTTCTTGTGGCTTTCAGTCGGAATAATAACGGGGTCCATCTGGGCCAATTCGGCCTGGGGCGCCTACTGGAGCTGGGACCCCAAGGAAACCTGGTCACTGATAACCTGGTTCATATACGCCGCCTTGCTCCACGCCCGCAATCTAAAGGGCTGGAAGGGAGAAAGAGTGGCCTGGCTGTCAATGATCGGTTTTGGGTGTGTTCTATTTACATATTTTGGTGTAAACTTTCTATTGAGCGGGTTGCATAGCTACGCAAGATAAACTCTGGAGGGTCCCATGCTGAATATGACCGAAATGGTGCTTTTGCTTCTTGGTGTTGTCATTCTGGTGGGCGGTAAGAAGCTGCCCGAACTCGGAAGCGGCCTTGGGAAGGGAATCAGTGAATTTAAAAAAGCCATAGCCGGCGACAAACCGGAAGAAGAGCAGAAGCAGATCAAGGAAGGCGAAACCAAATCGGAAGATACAAAGCCGGGTGAGCCTAAATAAGGGATATCGGGTTCAAGGAAGCATTCAGGGAGTAGTACATGTTTGGAATAGGTTTTGAGCACCTCCTTGTGATTATGGTTGTCGCCCTTTTGGTGGTCGGGCCCGACAAGCTGCCCGGTGTGGCGAGAGCGCTTGGACGCGGGTACGCCGAGTTCAAACGAACTATGGACGAGTTGAAGAATACGATGGATCAGGACGAAACGGTCCGCGGACTAAGAGAGGAATTCCGCTCGGCCCAGCGGGAGGTGATTCTGAAAAAACTTTCGGCTCAAAACCTCTTCATGGATCAGGGGACCGCAATCAAAGCGCAGATCTATGATGAGCCAAAGAAAGCATTCGAAGCCGCCATGCTTGAAGGAAGCCCAACTCAAGCCCCCGCAGTTGATCCCGGTGAGGCAGAAACTGCAGCCGCCGAAACCTCTTCGCCCAAGGCCGGCGAAATCAAACCGGAAAACTCATAAGCCTTATACGACCTATAAGACTTATTCCTTGTTAATTGGAATAGCTAAATGCCGGACGAACAAAGCAAGATGCCCCTGTTTCAGCATCTGGAGGAACTGCGAACCAGGTTATTGATCTGCTGCCTGGCTGTAGGGGTAGGGTTTGTCGTCTGCTATTTTTTCCACGCCAGGATTTTCGAGATCCTTATGAAGCCCTGGATCAATGCAATGCCTCCAGGGCAGCCTGCCAAGCTCATCTACACAGCGCCCCAGGAGGCTTTTTTCGTCTATATGAAGGTGTCTTTTATCGCGGGGACACTTCTTGCCGCTCCGGTAATTTTGTGGCAGGTATGGAAATTTGTAGCTCCCGGCCTGTATGAAAACGAAAAGATGTACATGTTGCCGGTTATTTTATTTTCCAGCTCCTGTTTTATTTCCGGCGTTCTGTTTGGTTATTTCGTGGTCATCCCGGTAGCGTTTAAATTCTTTGCCTCCTTCTCATCCGAATACATAACCCCCATGTTGCGCACCACGGAGTATCTGTCGTTTGCCAATAAAATGCTTTTGTGCTTCGGTATTGCATTTCAACTGCCCGTATTCGCCTTCTTTCTTGCGAAGATGGGCGTGCTCAGCGCGGACTTTTTGAAACGCAAGCGCAAGTGGGCGATAGTACTGGTTTTTATTGCCGCTGCAGTGCTTACCCCCAGCCCCGACGTCGTATCTCAGCTCTTAATGGCGATGCCGCTGCTGGTGCTTTATGAGGCGAGCGTGTGGATCGTCCATTTCTTCGGGGGAAAACCATTTAAATCGGTTAAAGAAGCAGGTGAGTAAATGTCCATCCCTGGAGCTGATCCGATTGTGGTAATCGCCACAAAAAACAGTGGAAAATCTGCGGAGATTAAAGGCGTGCTCAAGGATTTCCCGGTTCTGCTCAAGGACTTGAACGATTTCGGCCCGCTTGCCGAGCCGGTCGAAGACGGTACGACCTTCGAAGAAAACGCTTACAAGAAAGCGAGCTTTACGGCCAGGGTCCTCGGTCTGCCGGCCCTTGCCGACGATTCCGGGCTCAAGGTGCAGGAGCTGGCAGGAGCCCCCGGTATCCATTCCGCCCGTTATGCGGGGCTTGGGGCAACCGATTCAGCCAATAACGCAAAACTTTTGAAAGCGCTCTCCGGCAAAGCAAACCGCAAAGCCCGGTTTTGCTGCGTTCTGTCCCTGGCTGTGCCTTCCGGCGCCGCCCTGACCTATGAAGCCTTCTGTGAAGGGCTGATCCTGGACTCGGCGCGAGGCGATAACGGATTCGGCTACGATCCGCTTTTCCTCTATCCTCCTATGGGTAAGACTTTTGCTGAAATGAGCACGGGGCAGAAGTTGAGCGTATCCCATAGAGGGCTCGCGCTGCGCGAACTTAAAAACGAGTTCGAAAAGGTCCTCCGGTGGCTCCAGCACAGACAAGCCGAAGAGGAGATGCGGCGAGGCGCCAACGGGATGTGTTGCGATAAGTGAATGACGGATCATGTCCAATTTACGGTAGAAAGCCCGGGCACTCTCTCGAATTCGCTCAGATTATTTGTGACCAGCGTCAGCGAGAGGCTTCGTGCATGAGCAGCAATGAGCAGGTCCATTGCTCCAATCAAATTGCCGCTCCTCTCAAAATGCGCTCTGATGTCGCCATAGTGGGAACCGGCTTGTTCATTGAAAGGGCAAATTTCAAACGGGGCTAAAAATTTTACCAACGTCTGTCGATTCTTTTCCGGATTTCTACTTTTCGAAGCCCCGTACTCCAACTCACAAACGGTGATCGCAGAGATTACAAGATCAGAAGGACTGAACTCCTTCACCTTTTGGACGACCTCGGCAGGACGGTTCTTAATGGTGTATATACAGATGTTCGTATCCAACATGAAGAGCATCACCAGTCCTCCCTGTCTTCCTGGGTGGGCTGGGATCTTGTTCCTTCCATATAATCTCTAGTGAACTCGCCGAGGCTCTGCTCGAACATCTCCCATGGTTCATCTTTCGGAATAAGAATCACACCGCGTCCAGCCTTTTTGATATAGACTTCGTCCCCGCTAAACTGGAACTCCTTTGGAAGACGGACTGCCTGACTATTGCCGCTCTTAAAAACTTTCGCCGATTTCATAACACATCTCCCCCAAATATATACTTAAAGTATATACTAATCTGGAGAGACGCCGCAGTCAAGCCGGATTTCATCCTGATTGCCCGAAGTACGCAGCGGGTTGTTTGCTTTTCGTCGGAGGGGAGTCACTGCTGTTGCAACCCCTTCCAGTTTCTATAAACGGTTTTCATCCGCTGGTACCGTTCGTATCCGAGCAGCTTTCTCACTCCCAGCGAATAGCTGAACCGGGTTGCGGCCAGAAGGGTCCGGGTGCTTTCCAGTTTTGTCAGCTTGGTGATTGCGGATATTTCGTTCAGGTGCTCCTGATCGACTGCCTTTAAGAGTTCGGCTCTCTCCTCATCCATTTGCGCTTTAAGTTCGGCAAGCCTGTTGCGGTTGTAATCGAAGAGCTTGTCCAACTCGTCTTTCTCCTTATCGGTAATACTCAACTGATCCGCAAAATAGGGCAGATGCCACCACCTTCCCGGAGGGACCTCCTTTGCCCGGCAAATCGCCGGAAAAAGAAAAAGCACAATCGCGGCCAGCATTGCCAGTGACTTGCTAAGCATTTCGTGATCCGCCGTCATGGGCCACACTAGCGTCATTCACCGCGCCAGGGGTCTGGATGTCCCTTTCGTCATCACCGGGGTCCCCGATACCCACATAGAAGCCGGGCAAAGGGTTTTCCTCGAGTTTTTCAATTTCTGTCATGAACTTTTCGTCCTGGAGCATCTCCCGGTAGACCACATCCTGCGTATACAGCCTGTCCCTTTTAAGCGTCAGAGGACTTAGAAGAAGGGCAAGGATCAGTGCGAAAGCCACGCCCATACCGAATGCGGGACGGATTCTCCACACCGGACTCAATACGCCGGCGCTCATTTCCGGGACCCTCGGCTTCCTGAAGTCTAAAGGCACCTCACCGCGTGAAATGTCTCCAAACCGCGCAAGCCTGCCTTGAAGCGCTTCCTTTTGAGCGCGGCAGTCGGGGCACTCTAACAGATGGGAGCGCAGTGCTCCATCCAGGCCTCTTTCGTCTGTCACGGCCTCGATAATCTGTTTTTCATCAAGATGGCTGATTTTTTTCACCTGGCCGTTCTCCTTGCAAAAAATCGCTCAGGGCCGCATCTTCTTTGAATTTTGAGATCGCTCGGTAGAGGTGCGTCTTGACAGCGCTCTCGCTCCTTTTTAGTGTCTGAGCTATTTCCCTGAGATTGAGATCATCGACGAACCTCAAGAAAAAAACCTCTCTTTCCATCCGGGAAAACCGCTTCGATAACTGGCTGACGTGCGACCAGAATTCCTTTCGAATCACCGTATCAAGCGCTCCCGGATTGCGGTGCGGCTCAACGTCCGCCACATCGGTTTCCTCCCTGTGCTCGGTTATTCCCAAAAAAGCCAGAAACTTGTTTTTCCGGCGAAAGTCGCGCACCCGGTTTAGCGCTATTTTGTAAAGCCACGGCCGGAACCTGTCCGAATCCTTGAGCTGGGGCAGGTATTTGATCGCGGCCATGAAGATATCCTGCACCAAATCCTCGGAATCGATCTTGGACCTGGTGCGAAAAAACACCAAGCGGAAAATCTCATCCTGATGGAGTACAATTAACTCTCCGAAGGCATTCCTGTCTCCCCGCCTGGCCCGTTCTACAAGCACCGAAACTTGAGCGGCCTGCGTGGAGGAAACTCTTGGTTCAAGATCTTCCGTAGTATTCATCCTGAATAGAACACACCCTGTCGCCTATGAGATCTTATCTCCCCTGTATTCTATTCATTATGATCTACTTTCAAGACTTATCAAACAGCCAAATCCAGGTAATCGACTCTCCATTTCCATTTAAGATAACGAACGAGACACGAAATTAGTTTACAAATCACTGTTTTTTATTCAAAACGCGAAATGGACCAATGTGTGAGTGTGAGGCCTGTTATCATTTATCCGCTCTATGCGCACAGCTCCATGATCTCACCAGGGCTTGCAGTGAACGCGTATAGAAGGTGGGAAA
Source organism: Syntrophobacteraceae bacterium (assembly GCA_049515795.1). Lineage (GTDB taxonomy): Bacteria > Desulfobacterota > Syntrophobacteria > Syntrophobacterales > Syntrophobacteraceae > SbD1. The sequence goes on along the minus strand of JBEKTT010000053.1, from coordinate 663 downwards.
ATCAAGGGTCTTCCGGCAGATGAGCACCTGGGGTCTAGGTTCTTGCCCCGAAGGGGTTGCATAATACAGTCGGGTATATCCGGTCTTTGTTGTGGAATGCATAGGGCTTATCGTGCAGCAATGAAGACATCTCCATCACGGCAAACCCATCTCCGGTGTTAGGCGCCCCGTTGAAGGTTCGGCCTCCACCTTAGACATGATGGCTTCAGGTAGATTGACTATCCGGCAGACTGTGGCGGCTGCCGGATCACACATCCGTTGCCGCGTCCCACGTCCCGCTTATACCAAGTTGCGTTCAAGTGAGTACCAAAGGAAGCTGAAAAGCTCGGGGGATGGGGGGACATTTGCCCCCCGAACCCCCTCGCAGCTTTGCTGCTATTTAAGAATGGCGCTGCAGCGGGCGCCCAGCAAGTGCTGGGCAACCGCCGCCGGCGCCGAGCGCTTGGCCGCGCGCGCAAACGCGCGCGGCCAAATCTTGCGGGGTGCGGGGAAGTCACTTCCCCGCTCTTTTCGATTACTTCAATCTTGAACGCAAACTAGTACCATGTAACATTGTTTTTTTCGTAGAGTTCGGTATAATCGTGGCAAATTCCAGGGGGAGGGATTTGCCATGACACCACGATACCGAGTGACCTTGACGGAACGAGAACGCCAGGAACTTGA
>JBEKTT010000052.1:0-37858 GCA_049515795.1 Syntrophobacteraceae bacterium | reverse complement strand
GGCCATCGTTATCACGAAGAGGACTGAAGGACACGAAGAAAGGGTGCTGCAGACGAATGTTTTGCTTGCCAACTCTTAAGTTGACGGCTATGGGCAAAGGCCGGGGTCCAGTGCTTTTAACCACCTGAAAAAACGCTGGATTCCGGATTTCGCCGGAATGACGGCCTGTAGGTCCTCGTAAAACGGACTTATGAACAACACTGAGCAAGAAATTGTCATATCGATTGCGGGCACCCCTCAGCGATGTGCCTCGCGAAGCGCGGAAGGCGCCCGTTACGCATGGCCTACTAGTCGCGTTGGGCCTTCGCGGGGCGCCTTACATATAGTAACTTAGTTGACACTGCACTAGTCTATGGATGGTCTGACGCTCTCACCCCGGAACGCCGTATCCCGGGTCATGCAGAGCAGATTGCAGGCAAGACATCCTACGAGAAGCCTGGCTTGATTAGCCGCAAACTCCACGCCCTGCCAGGTTCGTCCTGTCCCATCTCAGGGTGTTTTTTCCCTCTTTTATCCGGTTTTCGATCTCAGCCCGACCATTGCAGATCGTGATTATTTGTTCTGCTTCAAGATTCGAGTTGGTCAGAATAAATCCGACACGTGGGAAAAGTTCACCCATATGCCATTCGATCTTACAGACAACCCTTCGGGGCTTATCCCAATTTTCCGCTTTGTAATGAAACTCGACCACTCTGACCTGAACGCCGCTTTTGGGAGGGCGATCGGCCGGCCGATTCAGGTGCGGCTGGATATGCTCCGGTGGACGCTTTCCGGATGCAGCCGTTTTACCCATCCTCGCTGGAAAAAGTCATTAAAAGTGCACCCCCCCGGCAACAATACATGGAATAAAAGAGAAATATATCTTTCAACCCGGAATGTGCTCCAGCCCAACTAAGAGTGCAGTCGAACGAAGTATTTGGAGCTTGCTGCGCGGCAGCAAGATTTTTATCTTGCATAAGAGATGGCATTCCGCTATAGAATTTCTTGTCATTCGTGCTGTTTTGGCCGGGTGGCGCAAAGTCCTTTCTCTGGCCACTTATCGCAGGCCATCACATGCAAGCCATTTAAATTACACCATTTTCTCCGGGGGGGGGATGCCATGTCGCATATCATAATGGGACTGTTCTTTATTGCTTTGGGCATCTGGGGAATTTTTGACGAGTACTACTATGTCGCAGACTTCTTTAAAGGGGGGCTTCCCCTCTTCATGATATTTTTGGGGCTGATTGCCACCCTGGCGGGGTTCATTCCATTGAAGCGCAAAGAGGAGGAGTTGGATGGTGCAGACGAAAGAATTTGAGGAACGCGACTTTCAGGATACTGAAACAGACAGCGATATCGGCGAGAGCCCCAGGTCCAGGAAGGGAAAGCGCAAGGAGCATGCATCTCCAGCGGCGGATGCCACCGAGCCATCGCCCATGTTTTATCTCCATTCGCTCCTCCTGGTCGGTGGGCGGGTTTTGAGCCGGCTGCTCGATTTCTACAACAGCTTCTTCGACCTGACCCATCGGGATAGGGCCAAGATCTACAGGAACATCAGCGTCCACTACATGAAAAAGGGACAGACCGAAAAGGCTATCGAGCATCTCAAGGAATGGGCCAGGCTGGAACCGGTCAATCCGGAAGCCCAGTATCAGCTTGCCATCGCGCTGGTAGGGGCCGAGAACTACAAATCGGCCCTCGGGGTGATCAACAAGGTTCTCAAACTGGATCCCGGCCATAAGGGCGCTATCTACCGGAAAGGCACCATTTACCTTAAACTGAAAGCCTACCAGGAAGCTATCGAAGCATTCGAGCAGTTTCTCAATCTACATCCCGAAAATGCCAAGGCGCATTATTTCCTGGGGATTGCCTACGCCCATACGGAACAACTGGACAAGGCCATTGAAACCCTGAAGAAAGCGGTCGAACTCGATCCGCCTGAAATTAAGTACTATCAGCACCTGGGCTTCCTGTATGAGCGCAAAGGGGATCATAAGGAAGCAGCCAGTTGCTTTGCCAAAGTCATGGAGCTGGAACAGGCAGAGGAAGACGAATAAGCCGGATGCGTCGGGGGACAACTGAAACGCCCGCTGCCGTTCTGGTTGGCAGCTTTCTTTTCGTCGCGGTGTTTTGCTTTGTCATGGACGCAAGGAGCGGCGCCGTGCCCCTGGATCAGTCCTCGGGGGGTATGCCGCGGGTGGCACAGGTCGCGGCAATGAAGGTCTATTACTCGGATACTGTCAAGAAGATCATTATGGCCGATTGCGGCCGTTGCCACTGCGGAGCCGTGAGGAACCTGATGGACTATGACAGTCTGAAATCCTATGCCGACAGCGGGGTGCTTGCGATTATGGTGCAAGGTCCCATGGCCGTTTTTGCGGGCAATGATGCAGAGACAATCCTTAACTGGATTGATGGTGGGGCGCTTGAACAGCCCACGCTCTCTCCTGTTGCCTTCGGAAAAGGTCCGGCTCCGAAAGAAACCGGCAAGTCTCTCATGGCGTGGAAACCCGGGGACCGCATTACCTACGGGAACTCGATCAAATCCGTTCTGGCTGAGCACTGTCTGCGATGTCACTCAGGACCTTTTCGCAACTTGACAACCTACAAGAGCGTCAAAGTTTACGTGGACAATGGATTATTGACGACTCTTGTTCAGCGCGGCGGCCCCATGAACCGGTTCGCCGGCGCCGAGGGCAGCAAGATCATAGGCTGGGTAAACGATGGCGCGCCGCGTGGTCCAGCATCTCCGTAAGCTGTCGGCCTTTTGGCTGTTCACCTTGACTGCACGATGTTGAATTCTGCGGTTTTTAACCCGGCAACTGTCGGCGGAATCTTTTAAGCAGCCAAAAACGTTGGGTAGAGTGTCAGAGGCTGGCCTTAGGGCCGAAAGGAGTGAGGATTCATGAGAAAAAATCATATTGCCGGCGGACTGATAGTTTTCAGTCTAGGCCTGTTCCTGGTTTACCTGAACACTCCTTTTGTGGTCCAGTTTATCAAAGGTCTGCTCCAACCACTCTTTATTCTGGTCGGCGCGGTGGCCGGGATCGCGGCTGTTCTTGGCGACCGAACGTTGAGGAATATCAATTTGGGCGTGGCGGTTGTTTTTCTGTTCGTCGGTTTGTATGGGCTCTATGACGAGTACTACACTGTGGTTGATTTCTTCCATGGTCTTTACCCGCCGCTGTTTATCGTGGCCGGCCTGCTGAGTGTAATACACGGCATCAAAAAGCTTGCATAGCTCTGAATAACCGGGCCTGGAGCAAAACGTGAAAAGAGACAGGATCAACCAAATCATCGAGAAGGTTTATGTGAGCCGCTATGACCTGGATGTCCCGGCCATTTCATCGAGACCCCGGTCTCAGTTTTATCTAAGCAGGATCCAACCGATTTTGACCCGTCTGGAGCCTCTCACCGTTCTGTCCAAGAGGAAAATTATAATTGCCTGGCTTGTCCTTGCCCTGCTTCTGATAGTCGTGACCATCCATTATTACAACCTGCTTGTCAGGACCGAGCAAAACATGTTGACCTCAATGGGGCACGTGGAGGCCCTGCTGCAGAGGCGGAATGACACGGCGGTAAACCTGTCGAAGGCCGTGCTCGACTATTCGGAACACGAAAAGGCGGTCCTGAGCGCCGTGGTAACGCTGCGTGGCCAGTCGAACGATAAGCAGGCAGGTGAGGAAGCGCCACCGGACCTGAAGAGCAATGCTAAAAACGTCGAGCAGTTGCATGGACTCATCAATAAGGCGGGAAGTAAACCGCCTGCTCCGGGCTCCGCCCCCGCCGCCGGAGTGCAAACCCCCGGCGGCGTTCTCCCGGCTGGATTGCTGAATCTTGCAGCGTTGGCCGAGCAGTACCCGGACCTGAAACTCTCAGCCAATTTTCAGACATTGATGATCGTGCTTGACCAGATAGAGAAAGACCTTGCCGCTGAAAGAATTAAACAAGACGAGGCGGTGAACATATACACCACCAACGTCCAGATGTTTCCATCCAACATTTTTGCATCAATCTTCGGGTTTCGGGAACATCCTTATTTTAAGGCTACTGAGGAAGCAAAGGCATTCAAGCCGATAAACTACTGATTTAGAGGAGGCCCGGGGTTTTATTTATTTTGTATTCGCAGGTTAGGGCTGGGGCAAGGCTGCTTTCAAGCTTAAACCCTTGAACCGGAGAATAAACTAATCCAAAGCCAAGCGGAAACAACTCTACGATGAGTGTAAGAACCGACATCAACTCCAACCCGCGCCTCTTTGGCACCGCACCGTTAAAGCGGAAGGCCGTCTTTCTCAGCGTCTGCGTGTTGTTGTCCGTCCTGTATGCGTTCAGGTCCGACTATAATCTTGCCACAGGAAGCGGCAACCTCTGCATGTTTCTCTTCATTGCAGCCAACGTCTATTTCCCGGCGAAGCGGATTCGAATTCACTACCAGGTGAAGGAAGTGCAGGCTCAATTCAATAAGCTGCTCATCTACCACATCTGGTTGAACACGGCCTCCTTCGCTGTAGCATGCCTCCACTGCTACATAACATTATGGTCCAATAACTGGCTGATGTTCGCGCTTTTCATAATGGGCTGGCTGACTTTCGGAGGTTTTCTGATGTGGCTGAAGTATCCGCCGGCCAAGGTCAAGAAGGGCATCTATATCTTGCACACACAGCAGGTTCTTTTTTTCATCATGATCTACGCCTTGCTTAAAGGGCACTATGTTTTCTGAAATGTCATCCATAAGCTCAGGAGACTGAATCCGAACATGGACATCGTCAAGGTCATCGCACTTCTCATGATTGTTTTTGTGATCGCATTCGGTGGAGTATTGCTTGTTCATACCTCGCGGCTCGAAAAGGAGATAAAAGAGGAGATTTCACCTGGAGGTGAAGTCAGGAAGATCCACGAGGATGCCGGCGATGAAGTATAAGGCTTGTGAAAAGTGCGCTGATTCCGTCGGGACCATAAATGTCGTCGGCAACATTCTGATGGTGCTGTTGAAGGCGTACCTGGGAGTGGTCGGCATGAGCAAGGGAATGATCGCCGACGCCATTCACTCCTGTGCCGATCTTTTGGCAACCATCGTCATGATCATCGGAATGAGGATTTCGGCCAGGGCCCCCAACGACAGGTATCCTTACGGCTATGGAAAAGCCGAATACGTCGTAGCCATCATCATTTACTTCTTCCTGGTCATAATCGCATTCTATATCCTCTACGACGGTGTTGTCGCCATCATGCAAAAGCACCAGATCGTTCCGTGTTTTGCGGCTTTCTGGGGAGGCATCTTTGCCATTGCCATAAACGAGTTGATGTTTAGGCAGAGCCTTTGCGTGGGTACTCAGATAAACAGCCCCTCGATGATCGCAAAAGCGTGGGAAAGCCGCTCCGACGTCTACGCGTCCATCGCGGTTGTTATCGGGATTCTGGGCGCCAAGATCGGGTTTCACTGGATGGACCCGCTCGCCGCTATCGTCGTCGGGCTGATAATACTCAGAATGTGCATAGAGCAGATTCACGCTGCTTTTCAGAGTCTTTTGGACCGGTCGCCCGATGCGGAGGTATTGCAGGAAGCATCTAAGGCGCTTTCCCGAATGGAGAGTATCGAGGGCGTCAAGAGCGTTCAGGCCAGGGAAGTGGGTAATAAGATCGAGTTCCAGGTGGAATTGAACGTTCCCGGCCATATGAGCGTCATCGAAGGGGAAAGCATCAAGAAAGAGGCGAAGCGAGCCATCATCAGGCAGATAGGGAAAGAGGCGATAGTCCGGATCCGGTTGCACGCGGTCTAAGGTGGATATGATGAAAAAAGCTGAACACGAATTCTGCATGAAACACTTCAAAGTGTCTATTGCGGCGCTGCTGGCCCTGATTGTCATCGTCGTGGGCTGGACCGCATGGCACTGCGGCAACGGACCAAGGCGGGAACTGGAGATTGCCTTGGCGGCGGCGGCGGTGCCTACAGCTCCACCTATAGACGTGAACGCCAAGATGACCCATCTTTATTGGGGCAATTGCAGCAAGTGCCACGTGACAACCGGAGCCGGGAAACCGGTATCCAGGGTTATGGCCGGAGCTGCTATACGCGTAAAGGCCAAAATGCCTCATAAGTACTGGGGCAACTGCCTGCTGTGCCACAAAGTGACCGACGGCGTACAACCCACCGGCAATACCGGACAGACGATGGCAAAAGCTGCGGCTCTGAACAGGATAACCGCAGAGAGCCTGGGTTTAAAGCTGCAAAGTGTTACTGCAGCTATGATGCGAAACCTGGGTTTGGCCAATGAAGACGGCGTGCTGGTTGTGGATGTTCAGCCCAATTCCGTAGGCGCCAAGGCAGGGTTTCAGAAGGGCGACGAGATTTTGCGCGTCGAAAATCTGAGGGTGGAGAACCTAAGCGACTTCGAAGCCGCTCTGGCCGGACTCAAAGCCGGGAGCAATGTGAAAATTGCCATATACACTGGAAAAAAGAAACGCAACCTGAACGTCAAGCTGCCTGACAGCCTCCCCGATACGATGCCGGTCAACCCAAACCAAGTTGCGGAGGCAGTTCCCATGAGGCAAAACATGGGCCAGGCTCCGGCCAATACCCGCCTTGTCGCGGCCAATCTGAATTTTGGCAAAGTGGCCGTGGGTTCCATGGGACCAGGCGTGAACTACCCGGTATCAAACCAATTCGCAGCGAGTCCCTACTTCATTATTTTCGATCCGGCTCAGAATACGTACAGCACCGTGGTGAACCCCAACACACGCACGCCAGTGGGGCAGGATTTACAGACGGGCCAATATATGGTTGACCTGGGGGCGAGCAATGTCATCGCAGGCAATTTTTCCCCGGATGCAGTCAACACTCTGACTTCTCTTCGGGTATCCATCTATCCCGGCGTGACCGGCTCTGTCAGAAATGCGCTTTCGGCTTTTGCCGCCGGACAGATTAGTCCCATGGCGGTCAACTCCAGCGTGACGTTGGGGCCGCCAACCGGAGTTCGCTCCAATCCGGGCGCGGGCAGGATGGGTCAAACTCTTTTCTGAAAAGGGCGACGCAGTGCAAAGAGTTATGCTTTGGTTAGCGCCAATTACTGTTCTGGGCTTTGTGATCATACTCGCCCTGATGTACGGGTGGGTGGGCGAAATGAGCACTATTGGTTCGGAAATGGAACGGCCCGATCTCGAGGCGAAGCTTGCTGCTCAATACGCTGCACAGGCGCAGCAAGGGGGAAACCTTGCCCATCATCTCGGGCCCAAGTTTCCCGCAGGTATAGGGAACCAGCAGATCCAATTGGCCGGGCAGCCGGGTGCTCCGGTGAATCCTCCCGGTCAGCTCGCGGCTCAGGAGGGGTTGCAGTTTCCGGCGGGCATCGGCAATCAGCCGATTCAGTTGATTGACAAGGCGTTTTCCGCCGGCATTGGGGGCGGACAGATTCAGTTGATCAATCAGAACGTCTACCTCGGGCTTAATTTGAGCGAACTCACGCCGGATGTTGCCGGACAGTTAAACATCCCCTCCGGTTCCGGTCTTTACGTCAGCAGTGTGGTCCCGGCTTCTCCAGCCGAGAAAGCCGGGCTTAAAACCGGCGATGTGCTTATCGAATGCGAAGGAACGCCTGTCAGCACGATCGATGCGGCTGCCCGGATAATCGGACAAAAAAAGGTGGGTCAGTCCATCAGACTGGTCGTGAAGCGCAATGGGGCGACGAAGTCGTTACTCGCACGAATGGGCAACGTCCCCCTGGGGCTTAATGTCGGGGGGCTGCGAAACGCCGCCTGGATCGGGGCTGATGTGCAGAGCATTGATGCCGTAATGAAAATCCGGTTCAACCTGCCGGATCGAAATGGGGTGATCGTGACCCAAATTGCCCCCGGTTCGCCGGCTGCGGCCTGCGGGCTGCAGGTGGGTGACGTTATCCGGCGGATCGGGGAAACCAGAATCAGGGATGTGGAGCAACTGGAGTCCCTGGTTCAAAAGAACAGGCCGGGACAGAAACTAAGCCTGACCATCTTGAGAAACACCCAGCAGCAGGTTGTCAGTCTTACGCTGGGCCAAAAGAGCGCCGATCCGAACATGACCGTTGCCATGCTCCCTCCGGGCGATGTCGCCATCGAAGGCAGCTGGATCGGTATGGATGTGACGGAACTTTCCGCTGCCGATGCCAAGGATATGGGGCTACAGGCGGGCACAAAAGGGATCCTGGTAAGCGACGTTGAAGGCCCGCCCGCGACTGTGGCCGGTTTTCAGGTGGGTGACGTGATGATCGGCATCAATGGTACTCCAACCCCTGATATGAAGCAGTTTGTGGCTGCTACCCAGAGACAGGCCGGAGCGGTCGTTGACGTCATTCGGGGAAACCGGCACATCTTCATCAGTGTGCCGCCTCCCGGGTTTACCGCGCAGGGAACCGAGCTCAATACGGGTATTAACAAGAAGCTCAGGCAGGTGGCCCTGGAAAACCCGGTGTCGGGCCGTTTCGCCATCGCAGCGGCAGGGCCCGGTCTGAATTCTCCCGTGGCTGCCGATGCCGCTGGTGCTTCCTATATTCTTATGGTTGATCCCGGCAACAACACATTTGCCGTTCTAAATGGAACCAACAGCAGCCAGTTGCCGGACGTTCTCGGCCAGAACGGCGTTGGCAGTCTCATCTGCGGGAATATCGACCCCGGGCTGGCTAAAATGCTGTCTTGTGCCGGCATCTGCGTCTACAGTGGAGTCGTCGGAAGCGCTGCAGATGCGGTTTCCCTGTATCAGACAAGCAGCCTGGTTGCGATGAAGGGATTCTAGAGGAGATGTGGCTGAGAAGCCGGATACCACTCCTTTTGATAGTGCTCATTTTGTGTCCTCTGGTCGTGGATAGATCGCAGACCTTAGCTGCCGATCCGGTCTTGGAGCAGTTGCAGCAGGATTTAAACATGGCCGTGGCCGCGGCCCGTCCTTCGATTGTCAGCATACGGGCTGAAAAGCGAATGAATGCAGGTCAGGACAACGCGCCGCTTCTGTACGAAAGCATCGGGTCCGGCTTCATTGTGGACGAGAGAGGCTACGTGCTGACAAACCACCATGTGGTGGAGGATTCCAGGAACATAACTGTGAATCTGTGGCGATCCCAGGGCAACACCGCGTATTCCGCGCAGATCGTCGATGCTGATCGGTCGCTGGATCTCGCACTTTTGAAGCTGGCGGGCAATGAACGCTTCATTGCCGCCCGGATGGGAAATTCGGATCGAATAAGAATGGGGGATTGGGTCCTGAGCGTGGGAAGCCCCTTCGGATTTGAGCATACCGTTACGCTCGGCATCGTGAGTGACACGCATCGAGACCTGGTCATCAATAGCGTGCCTTACAACGGCATGATTCAGACCGATGCGGTAATCAACCAGGGAAACAGCGGAGGTCCCCTGCTGGATATTTACGGCAATGTGGTTGCGGTGGGAACCGCAATTTACGCTCCGAACGGGACATCGACCGGCGTGGCGTTTGCAATTCCCATCAAGCGAGCCATGCATTTTTATACGCTGACGACCGGCGCGATGACGGCGGCGGCAATTGCTCCGGCTGCTCCTCCCGCAGCGGGCGCGAAGGAAGCGATCAACCTCAACGACCGCATGCCCAAAGATGCGAAGCACAAGGAGTTTTCGGACTGCACCGAGTGCCACACCATTACCAAAAAGAGCGTTGCAAACCTCCAGGTGCCAATGCCTCATCCCATGGTTGGCTCCTGTGACATCTGCCATATCATGGTGAACGAGCCGGTGGCTCACGGACCAACGCCTGTGGCGGCCATCGTCCAAAAAACCGGCTCTGGCGCCGTTATGCGGAGTCTCAGCCCGTCTTCAAACGTTATCGTCATTGGAACTTTGGCGGCGCTGATGATCTCCTCTCTATTAACTGTCTTCAGCGCCCGACGCGCATCCAAAGTGTCTGTCATGGCGCGGAGCAGCCTTTTGCGGTTTCTTTTCACCTTTGTTGTCAGTATGGTCGGCCTGTGCATGATCATCGGAGTATTCTTCGGATGAAAAGAAACAAAGGTTTCAAGATCAATAACCTCATGTGGCCGGCGGTCGTCTTGGTTGTACTGGCGATCGCGGCCATCTGGATCAATATCGACGTCCTGACGTCGGGGCAGCTTCCAAATCCTCCTGAAGTGACTTCCAATCAGCCGTGGGCCATGAACCTGTCTGCACAGAACCAGTCCGGCCAGGCCGCAAACGTTCAGACGGGGAATGTGCCCTCGCCCAGGACGGCCCTTCAGCTCCAGGATGCGGTCAGCCAGGTCGTAACGATTGCCAGGCCCAGTGTAGTGGCCGTTACGAGAACAGCGAGCCCTCAAGGCGCAAATCCGGGTGCGGCCGGCGGGCTTATGTATTTATCTCCGTATTCAGACGGCCGGAACCCCGTGGGGTCCGGTGTCATCGTCGACAGCAGGGGCTACGTGGTGACGACCTTCCAGACCATTGGCAAAGCGAAACAGGTGCGAGTTACTCTCTTTTCAGGGACCCGCAACGAGTATGACGCCGACGTCGTCGCGGTGGACCCGAAGACGGATTTGGGGCTGCTCAAGATCCGCTCCAACGAGATTTTTCCGGCAGCAATCCTTGCAAACTCAGACATGGTCAAGGTCGGTGATATAGTATTTGCTATCGGCAGCCCCTTCGGATTTTCGAGAACGGTAACTATGGGGATAGTCAGCAGCAACCGGCACAAGATCAACATCAATGGGATCAGGTACCCTGACATGATTCAAACGGACGCGGCAATCAATGAAGGAAACGACGGGGGCCCCCTGATCAATATCAGAGGAGAAGTGATTGGAATCAATATGGCCTGCTTCATGCCGGACAATCACTTCGCGGGAATTGGTTTTGCGATACCGGTCGGCGATGTCATCGACTTTGTCGACGCAAATATTTGAGGCCTGAAAATGAAGGTCTATCAGTACATAATTTTGGCCATTTTCCTTGTTGTATTGCTGTTTGGCATTCTAAACGGCGATTTTGGGGAAACATGGAGGAATGGGGCTACCCTCTGAATGTCTTGTATCGGATTAGGATAATCCGCAATTGCGCCAGGAGGCAATCGGGATGCCGGAATATCATGATATTGACGCGAAACGGCTTGGTTACTTCGTTGGAGCTGTTGTCGCGGCGGTCCTCGTAGTTACGGCGGTTTACTCCGTGTTTTTTGGCTGGAAAAAGTGGACAACTAATATGCAGCAGGGGGCCAACCTCATGATGGCTGCGGCTCCGGCGCCTTACCAGGGGCAGGTGGCCGCAAGAGCAGGATCTGCCGGGCAGTTTATATGCCCTGCACACGGTGCGGTAGGCCTTCCCGTTTTTGATGCCGCTGGAGTGCCGCGGTGCCCGATCTGTAATGGAGCGATGACTTTCAACGGACCTCAGGAAGGCGCGCAGGCCGGCCCCGCAGGGCTCGCTGCTTTCGGGGGAGGCGGAGGCTGACTGCCTCCCGGCGGGGCAGGCAGCCCTCAAGGCAATTTCGCTCAGGGCGCGGTGAGATAGGGCATCCCGGGGCCCACAGTTCATCTACGGATATGAGAGCACTTCCATTCCACTGCCGGACACTGTGTGTCCACGAAAGAAGTCTTAGGGCATGAATCTTTCGAGTTTGAGGCGATTTACACAGTTGGCGAGCACGGTCTTCACCAACAGTTTTTTTGCTTCATATGCAACCAGGGCCGTTAACACGAACAGCCTTAAAGGGGTTTGTATTCCCGTGCTGAACTGTTATTCCTGCCCGTCAGCCTTGTTTTCGTGTCCCATTGGGACTTTGCAGCATTTTTCAGCCATGCATGCGATCCCTTTCTATGCGCTCGGACTGATCGGAGCCGTGGGGGCGGTCGTGGGGCGGATGCCCTGTGGCTGGATCTGCCCCTTCGGATTCATCCAGGACCTGATGTACAGGATAAGGTCACGTAAGTACCGGATTTCTCAATTATTTACTTATGCTAAATACTTGGTGTTGCTGCTTCTGGTTTTCATTATCCCCTATCAGACCGGTCAGCCCTGGTTTTCCAAGCTTTGCCCGGCAGGGACCCTGTCGGCCCAGATACCTTGGCTGCTATGGAATCCCGTAAATCCGGCAACCGGCCTTCCGGTCATGGCAGATGCCGGGGGCCTGGCATTCTATATTTCCCTGCTCATCCTAGCTGGTTTTCTCTTCTGGTTTGTCGTTAGCAAAAGGCCGTTTTGCAGGGTGGCTTGCCCGATGGGCGCCCTGCTTTCTTTATTCAATCGCTTCAGTCTGGTGCGCCTTAAAGTCGAACCCAACTGTGACGGATGCAACCTCTGCGAGGTTAGCTGCCCCATGGATTTGAACGTATATGAAGAAATCGGCTCAAAGGACTGCATCCTTTGCCTGGAGTGTATGCGGTGCGGGCATGTCCGTGTGATGACACCCTTTGCTTTACCGGAGGAAGTTCGATGAGCGAGGATGTTGGAGGCGTGCGGCAAGACCGGGCGGTATGGTTTTTAGTGGGTTGTGTCTTTTGTTGCGTATCTCTGGTGCTCATGGCCGTGTTTACCCATGAAAAAGATAAGGCACAGAGCCCGCAGGCCCTGCTGGCCGCCGCTCTGGAAACGGGTCCCCTGGGAATACAGGAGTGGAAACCAGGGATGGGCTCCAAGCCGTTTGTGTATCATCCCGCAGCCGTTAATGCCCCGGTATGGCAGCCTTTATATGTCTGTCCCCAGCACGGAACCGTCAAGCCGGATCGGTTCGATCCGGCTATTGGCCGCCCCCGTTGCCCGTTGTGCGGACAGGCAATGGTGTTCACTACCGGTGCCGGCAATCAGGAGGTCAGAGGCCCAAAATGAAAACGATAATGACCATTGTCCTGACAGTGATGGCTGTCTTGTTCTCCATACAGAATTTCGATCGCGTTCCTCTCCGTTTGCTTTGGGGCAACCCGATCGAAACGCAGTTGATATTCATCATCGCCATAGCCGGAATTGGCGGGTACCTGATCCGTTATTTCATCGGGATCCGAAGGGAAGAGGAACTGAAAAAGCGCTTCAGAGCGTTTGCGGAGAAAAAATCCAGAAGTAAAGCGAGTCAGGCCGAATACGATCAGGAAGATCTCTAGAGCGGAATCTTATGCGCTACGAAAAGTGTGAACAATGCCGGCAGTGGGCGGCCTCGATAGCTCTATCCAGTGGTGCATTTCTTGCCATCCTGAAATTTGCCGTGGGAGTAACCAGCGGCAGCAAAGGGTGCATCGCCGACAGTCTGCATTCCGCTATCATTTTTGTTATGGCTTTGGCAATCATCCTTGGCCGGAGGCTGGCCGGAAAAGAGGAAAACAGCAAGTTTCATTATGGATACGGAAAAATTGAGGCTGTCGTTACAGGAAGCATAACGTTTTTGATCGCATGCGGCGGGGCGGTCCTGGTCTGGAATTCCGTAAAGCACCTGATGAACGCCCCTCAGTATGGCCCCCCACACTTGTCCGCTCTCTTGATGGCCCTCACCTCCATCATTGCCAATGAAATGCTGGCTCGCTACCTGCTCTGTGTGGGAACACAATCGAAGACCCGGTCTATTCTCGCCAATGCATGGGCTTACCGTGAGAACCTCATCTCTTCGATCATCGTTTTCGTTGGCATCATAGGGGCCGAACTGGGCCTTGGCGTTCTGGATCCGATAGCCGCCATACTGGTGGTGGCGCTTATCACAAAATCATGCACCCTTATCGTGCTCGATTCGGTCAAAGCCTTGATGGACTACTCCGTAAACGGCACGTATGGCAAGAAGGTAAGGACCATCGTCGAGGCAGTGGATGGCGTGCAGCGAATCGCAGCGTTAAGGACCCGGCAGATCGGGCACAAGATCTGGCTTGACCTGGACATCTGCGTAAGCCCCGGGCAGAGTATCCGGGAGGCCAACCACATTGCTCAAAAGGTAAGAGAGGCTCTCCTGAATCAAATAGCCGATATTGACAAAGTAATCGTCGCTTGGAGTCCACTGGAGGAAGATCGATGCTGACGGCCCGTATTGCAAGAATGCGAGCCGATGCAATTGCCGGCGGGTTTCGATGGTTGGGAAGCTTTGACCTCAAAAGCCTTCTGCTCATCGGACTGATTTGCTTCTTGCTCGTCTGGGCTTTCTGGGGAAAGGATTTTGAGAATTACCGGATGGCCGGGCACAACTCCCTGGCCACTCCACTAAGTGATATGGCGGGAGCTGTGACCAGCCCTCAAACAAAGAGCATAGGGCTGGGCTTGATCGTCAGGCAGATCATCATCATAAGCATCCTCGCTCTCACCACTGGTTGCATGTTCTATCTGCTCTATAAGCGCATTGTGAAAAGAACTCTCATTGTCCTTTGCTTTGCCGGCATAATGGTGCTCCTGGGAATGGTTTTTGGCATTTATGGCCCGGTTGACGCCTTCTTCGCAATCAAGTTTGATACTCTCGCACTCCTTCTTGGTATGGGGATGATTTCGGCCGTCTTGGACGAGGCCGGTTTTTTCGCTTCCATTGCCTACAAAATGCAGGCATTTACCGGGACAAGCGTCACGCGCGTCTTCGTTCTTTTTTGTCTGCTGACCTATTCGCTTTCGCTCTTTGTCAACAACCTGACCACAGTCCTTGTTGTGGCGCCCGTGACGCTGCGGCTTGCGGCCATCGCGGGATTCGATCCCCGCCCTATCATCATCGGTGAGATCATCGCGTCTAATCTTGGCGGCGCCTCCTGCATGATCGGGGATTTCCCATACATGCTCATTGCAGCGGAAACCGGCATCGGGTTCAGCCGTTTTTTCGTCTTCATGACTCCTATCTGCCTGGTGCTTTTAGGAATTTTGCTCCTCTATTTCCAAGGCAGGATTGAAAAGATCGCCATAGTGGATCGTTCCATCCAACAGTTTAGAGAGACCCCCAAGCCGCACCTGACCGGAAGCCAGCGTTGGGCAATCAGGCGAGGGATCTTTGCTCTGGCCCACCTCGTTTTTCTTCTAGCCATTTCCGAAGTCGTTTCCATCAACGTATCGGCCGTTGCACTTTTCGCCGGGATTTCGATTTTCATGTTTTGCAGGGTTGATCGGAAAAGCGTCATTCGAAAAATCGGATTCAACGATTTGTTGTTCTTTGCGGGATTATCGGTCATTGTAGGAGCGTTGGAAGCTTCGGGTTTCCTGGAATACGTCTCAAGAGGCATTGCCGCCCTGTCGTTCGATCGTCCATGGCTGCTTTGCCTGATGCTGATGTGGTCGGCTGCTTTGGTGGCGGCCTTTCTGAACGCCGGTCCCACCACTCTGCTCTTTTTCCCGGTGGTGATGGGATTCACCATAGTGCCGCCGCATCACATCATCTGGTGGGCGCTCGCTCTTGGAATTATGGCCGGATCATCGGCTACGATCTTTGGTGCAACGGCGGGGCCCGTGGCTGCCAATCTCGTTGAGAAATTCTGCGTCAACTATCGGATTAATCTGGTGGGCGGCAACGCCTTGAGCTACGAGCAATTCCTTGAGACAGGGCTGCCGATAATGCTCATCTTTCTAGGTATGTCGAGTCTTTACATTGTTTTTCTCTGTGCATTTTTGTAAACCGGCACGGGTTTTGACTTCTGGATCCGTTTCCACTGGGTAACTGGAACTGAGAAGTAAATAATACTAAGGACGGGATTTATGAAGAAAACAGACTGTGAGGCATGTGAATACCGAGGCTATAGTCCCGCAGTATGTAAATTGCATTCCATAAAGGACGGCTCGTGTGAGGAACCGGAGGATTGCGGGAAACATCCTCTCAAAACTATTAGCAAGGCCGTGGCTTTAGGCGCCGGAGCGGGGCTGGTGGCAACTGTGGCCGGTATCGCCGTTGGGCCTATCATTGGCCTGAAGGCAGCATTGGGGCATGCAGTAGCCGCGAAGCTAACAGCAGGTGGTGGTGTGGTCGGCGCTGGAGCCAACGTCGCCAGAAAATTGAAAAAAAGCAAATCAAAGGCCAAGACCAAAAAGAAACCGGCTCTTTTGCCTATGTATCTGAAAGGATAGATCTCGATGGACGATAGACTTGCGGCTTACGAAGAGGGTAAGAAGGCCATTCGCATGCGAAAGGCCAAAAAGAAGAGAACTTCCGATTCCGATGACTTGGATATGGATATGGACATGGACCTCATGGACGTTGTCCCGGCCCGTAGGGTAACTGTCTCCGACCTCGCTCAGGTGGGTAGCAAGGTCGTTGTCGGGGCCGGCTTGGGATTATTGGCCGGCGTAGCGACCATTGCAGTGGCGGCCAGCGCGGCCGAGATCATCCTGGCCGGAGTTGTCACCAAGATCGCGGGGATTATCGGTGGTGGGGCCGGGTTATCGTTGGGTTTGCGCCAGCTGAAATCGAGAAGAGAAAAAAGAGTGCGAGGACTCCCATAAATGAGGAGGGTTGAGTGGAAGATTCGGTGAAATGTCGTCACTGCGGGAGTGAAATGCGCGTGGTCACGGTCAAAAAATATCCCGGCAACTGGCCGTGGCTCCTGATCGGTCTGGGTGTAGTCTTTTCGTTGTTCATTGTTGGAGCAACTGTCGGGCTTCCGATGCTGCTCCTCGGGGCTTACATGGCGACGGCTACGATGACCGTGAACCAGTGCACGAGATGCGGCTATTACTTCAAAGTTCTGCCGGAATAGGCGGAACTGGAAGCCTGGGTACGGACCGGTCACTTATTGGGGTCGGGGGGAGACTCCTTATCGGAGTTTTGTTCCTGTTCTTTCAAAGCCACAGCGCCTGTGATACAGAACTGAGTGCAAGTGCCGCACCCCAGGCAGATTTCCGGATCGACACTGCAGTAAGCGGTCAGAATGTTCTTCTTGATGACTCGGATGGCGCCCTGGGGGCAGTTGAGAAAACAAGTCTGGCATCCAGCGCAGGAATCCATTTCGATCCGGGCTTTCTTCTGTTTTTCGTTTTTCCCTTTTTTGGGAGAACGATTCCCTTTGGGATCGATGATGGCTCCCCTGGGGCAGGTATTAAAACAGGTTCCGCAGTCGGAGCAGAGGAAGGGGTCAATGTCGAAGCGAACTTTAACCTTACCTTCAATGGCGTGTTCAGGGCATTTTTTGGCGCATGCGCCGCACCCCTTGCAATCGCCACTGATTTGATGAGTCATAAGATCAGTAATCCCGATGGAATGAGGTGTAGTGGAGCTGATCTAATTTGACGTTTGGCCACTTTCCCTTATGACCAGGATGGGGAAAGTGCAAACTCGGCATAGAGTAACATTTATTTAGCCAGAATCAGAGGATTAGTCAAGGTGGGCCTCGATTATGTCAGCTAACTAAATACCATCATGGAGGGGGAGTTTGATTTCCACATTGTCGATGAGTTGATGTATGATGGTATGGTTGATATCGGGGGCGCGAACGGCAACATCAAACTTACTCCCCGGGGTGAGGAACTCCCGGGGAAAGAGTCGCAGGTCGAGCCTCAGGAACACCAGGCGCCTGCAAGACAGGGAAAGGGCGCCAGGGGCCGGGTTGCTCAAGTTAGGGCGCGGCAAATATAGAGAGGGGGCCTCCTCAGGCGGAAGGGAGAGAAGGCGGAACGATGAGATATTTGTCATGCGGACTGGGAGCTATCGTTGAAGCTGGAAAGTATACCTGTGCCACTGTCGAGTATACAGGCCTTGTATCATACGGCGCCCTCAAATTCGGAGGCCGTGTTGTGGCGCATTCGGTTCGGAAGGTTACGACGCCCGTTGCCAGGGGCATAACATTGCCCTTCGTGGGAATGAAAAAAGTGACCCACCAAATATTCGGGCGCAAGAACTACTTCGACGAAAAGTTCAAAAGTGTGGATGAAAAACTGACAAATATTGAAGCAAAACTAGTCTCGATCGAGAATCGGAGTATGGTCATACGCAGCGCCGTCGTTCCCACGATGACGCCTCGCAAGATCGACCTGGGCAGACAAGCGCTTCTGCGCAAGATTGTAGAAGCAAACAAATCGTTAATCGATTCATAACAAGAGCGGGGAAAATGGCAGCCAGAGTCTTTAATGTGGGTATTGACCTCGGAACTTCTCGCACCGTCATTGCTTGCGATAACGGAGAGAGATCTTTTATCCCAAGTTATTTGGGCTTTCCCAAAGATGCTGTGTCCCGAAAAATGTTCGGTAAAGACGTAGTTTTTGGGGATGAGGCCCTCAGGAACAGGATGGCGCTTGACATCTTCAAGCCCATTGAAAAAGGGGTTATCCTCCACTCCGATGATCCTGAAAAGAAGGCCGAACAGTATAAGAAATCTCTTTATGTCGCCAGAGAGCTTCTCAAACACATCATCCAGAGGGTGCTCGGAGAAAAGCAGCCGGATATGATAATCCGCGGCGTGATAGGAGCCCCGGCCCTGGCCACTAAGCAAAACAAGAAGGCTTTGCTGGAAATTTCCAGGGGAATACTCGACGATGTGCTGATCGCCTCGGAACCGTTTACGGTCGCCTATGGCCTCAACTTGCTTAACAATACTCTGATCATCGATATCGGGGCCGGAACGGTGGACATCTGCCGCATGCACGGAACGATCCCCTCCGATGAGGATCAGACCACTACATTCAAGGCAGGCGACTATATCGATCAGGTATTCCTGGATCTGGTCACAAAAAAGTATAAAGAAGCCAATCTTACGATCAATATGATGAGAAGATTTAAGGAAGAAAATGCCTTCGTTTCGGAACGGGGGGAAAGGGTCTGTATTGTTCTGCCCGTGAACGGGAAGCCGACCAATCTTGACGTAACAGATGAACTGTGGGCTGCCTGCCGGTCCATTGTGCCGGAAATAGTGGAAGCGGTCAGGAAGATTGTGGCTACCTTCGACCCGGAATTCCAGGACGGGTTGAAGGAGAACGTCATTCTGGCCGGCGGCGGGAGCCAGATTGCCGGGCTGAAAAAAGAGATCGAGGCTCATATGGAAAAAACCCTTGGGTACGGGAAGGTGAGAAAGGTGGAGGAGCCTCTTTATGCAGGCGCAAACGGGGCACTGTTGCTCTGCAAGGATATGCCCGATGAGTATTGGGACGAACTGAGACATCACAGCTCCGTCACGAGGGTTGCTTCCTGATGCTCATTGATATTTTTGCTTCGAACCGGTGATCTTGTCAGTTGATGAACTGCAGCCGTGATTTTAGTCCAAAAGGAGGAACGGATGGAGCAAACTGAAAGAGATCTCAAATACAAGATGCAGCATATCGGAGACATCCTGGTGGACAGGGTGGAGACTATGCTGGAAGGGTGGAAGGCTTCACTGAAGGGTGTCTGCCTGACTTACGAGATTCATGCCCTCCAGGCCAAGAAAAAGAAAGTGATTTGCAAAATTGGCGAGAGACTCGTAGCGATCAGAAAGACCGATCCGAGAGTCAGTGGTATCTCGACAGACGACGAAGCGATCGAGTACCTTTCCGAATTCGACAAGATTGAGGAGAAACTCGAAGCTAGTATTGCTGAAAGAGAATCGAGAGTCAACCGGTGGAGATCCGTGAATGAACATGCCGAGTGAGCACAGCCTGCAAATAAGAAATAATCATTGGCTGGCGGAAATACTCGGGCTTTCAAACACGGCGATGATCTCCATTCGGGAAGAAGTGGCCGGTATGGTCGAACAGTACGCCCTGAAGCATAAGGGCAAAGCCAGGCGGGAAATATCTCATGCAGTGAGCAGTAAGCTGATCAGACGCGAGGCTATCAAAGCGGGAGGATTTGGCGGGCTTACGGCTACTCCTTCGCTGCTGCCCGGCGTGGGGACCCTGACCGCTGCTATTGCCGGGGCTACTGTCGATCTTGCTTATCTGACCAAGATTCATATCGATCTTTGTTATCGGATATCTGCTGCGTATCAAGTTGAAATGGATGCACATAGACTGAAGGCCGTAGCGCTTGCGCTCCTCGGATTTTCCGGAAGCGCTGTAGTGACCAGACATGTAGCTGCGACGACCCTGAGATCCATGGTCGACAAAGCGGCCGGGGGATTTTTGAGGAGAGGACTGGCTGATGTGGCTCTCGAACTGGCTGAGAAGGTCAGCCCCAAGGTATTCGGAATCGGCTACAAGCTGATTCCTTTTTTGGGCGTTCCTTTGAACGCCTCAATAAATGCAGCTTCCACCATAATTGTAGGAAAACAGGCCAGAAAATACTTCAGTACGTGGGATGACGATCTGGACTCGGCGATCTGACCGCGTTCAAAGGCCTTTAAAAGGGGGGCTCTACGGCTATGGCAACAAAGAGGCAAAAAATACTGATAGCGGATAACCGGCCCGATGTCATCGGCGCATTGAAGAAGATACTCTCGCGGTATGACGTTACAACCGTTGCAGACCCGCACGAGGCTGCCCGATTGGCTGCTCAGGAGGCCTTTGATCTGGTAATCACTGAATACGTGATTCCTTCTGTCTCCGGCATCGAATCCATCACCGGCAAAAAACCCTCCGAGGGCGAGAGTGCGAGGGAAAAGGCTTCGATCCTCAAGGAGTTTCGAACGATCATAAAGGAGACCGGAGGAGCCGAAAAAACCGCCTCATATGAAAATACGGTGGTAGACTCTCAAGCCCGTCAGGAAAACATCCTGGAAAGTCTCAATAATCATGTGCGCCAGATTGATGCCGAGAGGGTGGAACTGAGGCTGGAGGTTCAGAGGCTTCACAAGGAGTTGGAAAGCACCCTTAAACTCAAGAGTGAACTTGAGCGGGATATTGCTTCAGTCAGACAGGAGATGACTCGGAACAACGATGCATTGCAGGAGAAAATCAGTGCATTGGAAGGCGAGCTGGGGGGGGTTGTCGCCAGAACCGAGGCACTAAAGGCGGAGAAAGCGGAAAGTGCGAACGAACTGCGCAGGGTCATAGAAGAAGCTGACCGGACTGCTTCCGATTTCAACAAAAAGATCGATTCGCTCACCGCCCTTATGAATGAGACCTTTTCAGAAGCAGAGGCGTTAAGGAAAGCAGGTGCCGACGGACAGGAAGAACTTGCCCGATTCAGGCGAGAAACCGGCAAAATAGTGAGTGATCTCCAGCAACAGATAAAGTCCCTTTCGGAAGATCTTGAAGCTGTTAACAGGAAGAGGGCAGAGGCAGAAGCAGACTCTGTTCGGATCAAAAATGAATCCGCTCGCCGGATAAGCGAACTGAACCGGAAAATCGAGACACTGGCAAACGAGTTAAGTGCTGCTATAGACTTTGCGGAACAAGCGGCCAAAGAGAGATCCGAAATAGCAGAGAAAATCTCCAGCCTCGAAGAGGAGGTCAGGAAGACTGAAGAACTTAAAGCCAAAGTGGATTCGCTGACTGAAGAGCTAAAGAAAATGGCTGCGATTGCTGAAAACGCCCAGACGGAAAAGGCCAGGGCGGAAGAGAAGCTTTTTAAGCTTCAGCAGAACTGGGAGAAGTATGTTGCTGGGAGCTAACCTGTTGCACGAATTCGAACAAAGAAAGCAGGCCGCTTACCGGGAAGTCGCCGAGTTGCGCCAAACTAGGGATCGCGTAAAGCAGGAACTTGCCTGCCTGACCGAAGAATTCAACAGCAACAACTCACAGCTTGAAGATACGAGAGCACGGGTTAAGGCCCTCAATACCCGGTTTGCGGTCATTGAAAAAAAGTTGAAAGAAGTCACGACAGAAACCTCTCGCCTTCGCAAAAGACGTTCTGAAAGTGGTGATGAAGCCGCATCGCTTCAAGAAGAAATTGAACGCACCAATGCGGAACTGAGACTGCTTGGGCAGAGAAAAGAGGAACTGGGCCAGAGCGTCCTCACTCTGGAGTCTGGTCTGCAGGAGAATTTGTACGCCATTGAGACTGCTTCCCGTGAAAAGCAGGATATTTTGATAGAGTTCAATGAATGCAAGCTGAAAAAAGAGACGCTCTCCTCTGAGATTGCCCGTAGCTTGTCGGCCAGCGTTTCGGAAAAGGATCTAATCGAAACTGAACTCAACGACATCGTGCTACTGCTGATGAACCATATTAGGGAGAGAGACAGCCTCAAGAACGTTCTAGTTGAGAACGCATCCGCACTGGCTGCGCTCCGGGAAAGAGTGCCCGCTCTAGAAGAGCGGCGCATGGCCCTTGAAGAGGCCAAAACCCTTGTGAGCAGAAGAGCAGATGTGAACAGTTCCATATCGGAGTTGAGGAAAGAGATCCAACTGCTAGGCCTTAAAATCGAAGAGCAACAAGGATTGCGCGCCTCCAGAGAGAAAAAGCTCGAGGGTCTGCTCAGCGCAAATGCCGAAAAAGAAAAGTCCATTTCCGATCTCAAGGACAAAATTGGTGTATACGATGAGCTGATCTCGTACATTCAAGGCGGACAAAAACGGCTGGCCGAGCTGCTGCTGTCAAAGGAACAGGATTCTAAGTATATCGAGGATTTGATGGCAGAGAACGCTCGATTGGACGGCGAATGCAGGCTGCTCGAAGGGAAGATCAAAGCTATGATCCATCTGGCCGGCGCCGAAAATGTAGATAATACTGATACTGAGGGCATTTAAGAATGTGTGTGGTAAGCTGATCTGGAAGAGAAAAACTGCCAAGATCGAGAAATCCCTGGAGCGCTGAGATGATAAAGCATGATTATGGAGCGTCAGATCTCAGGCATAAGGAACTGCTGAGCATCGCCAACCTTGCGGATACGTATTACAAGGCGAAAAAAGTCAGAGATCTGCTCTCGACCGAGATCCGCAAGTGCCGCGAGGAAATGGTGCACCTCAGAGACAGAGGAGCCGTCGTAGGGCAACAGCTTCGCGAGACGCAGGAGGCTGGTGAAGAACTAGAGCTGCGAGTGGCCGAATCCCAAAGGCGGCTTGACGAAGCTCAGGCCGAGTTCCGTGCTGCTGAGGATGAAAATGCCAGGCTCGAAATTCTTGCTCGGGACCTGGAAAGAAAACGCGAAATGCTGCCAGGTCTGAGGCTGCAGGCGATGCATCTCAACAAGGAGATACAAAAGGAATCTCTAAAGCTAAAGACGCTTCAATCGAGCTATGCCGAGGCTTGTGGCCGAAAGGAAGAGATTGAGGAGGAGGTTGCCGGACTAAATGCAAGGTTGAGCAATCTGGAGCAAGAGATCCCCGTCATGCAGAACACCAGGGACATGCTCAAAGGGCAAATGCCGGAGCACTTTGATCCGCAGGTCTTCCAGGATCTTCAGGGCAACCTTTCAATCAACTTCGAGGAGTACATGTCCGAGGTCAGGCTCAAAGTATCCACCCTGGAGAATGAGATTTCCTCCCATAAGATGCAACTGGATGAAGGAGCGAGGGAACATGAAACCCTCCTGGTGCTGGAAAAGGATCTCGTGAAGGCTGTAGATGAACTGGGTGATTATGCCGTCAGCGACGAGGCCAGGAACTCGATCTTGATCGAAATCAGCGCAATGGAGGATGAGTTTGCCCGGCTCGGCCGTGATATAGATGCCGGAAAGTTGGAGGTTCAAGCACTCGAACCTAGAATAGCTGCGATCGAAGAAGCCTTCATGCGTGAGAAAGAACATGAGAGGGAACTGTTGGACAGGCTAAAGCATCTCGATGGGAGAATCCAGGAACTGGAGGGGATCGATAACGTCGCTGATGAGATAGAGAGACTAAGGACGGAGGCCGCTAGGATCGATATAAATCTGGAAATGAACACCGACTATCTTGATGCGATGATTAAAGTCAAGGAGGATGCCGAAGTGATGAATGCGTCCTTGAAGGCGGCCGTTGTGGGTCATAGAGAAGTCGTCGACAGGTTTGACAGGACAATACGCAATATAGAAGACGATACCCGGCTTTGACTGTCATGTTGTTTGAAGGAGTCGGACGCAAGACTGGCTATTTCAAACAACATTACCGAGTTCCATTGAATGTGGAGCACGCACCCGCGTGACTAATTGATCCGCATACCAATTAGGAGGAGTATCGTATGGATCAGGAATACCCGAAAAGATCAGGATTATCGGGCGGAGTTGCCAAAGTGCTCAATGCTGGCGGAAGCGCCGTTGTTTTTGCCTACGACGTGGGTTCCAGCGCACTTGGAGGACTGATTTCGCTCGTCAAAAAATCACCCGGCCTGCCAGGGAGAGTTACCGGTATGTTCACCGGCGGGCTCGGAACTATCCGTCCGAGTGAGGCTAGGAGCATCGAGGCCAAGATCAAGGATTATGAAAACAAAATCAAGGCTTTGTACTACGAAATCGGCAAAGCGGGAGCTGCGCGCCCGGAAGCCGAAAACCCGCTGGAAGTCGAAGCGGTAAAGAAGTTGCTCGCAGATGTCCGGGAGTATGAGAAGGATATCCAAAGACTGAAGGACCGAATCGCCGAGATTGAAGCGGAAAGCAAAAGGGTTGCGCTGAGGAGGATGAAGCGCGACAAAGAGACAAGTAAAGTCGAAGAAAAGGCCTCTTATGAGCAGGTCAATAAGGCGATCGAATCGGCGGTTCATAAGGCCGTGCGGCATGGCGTCTTTGAAACCGCTTCGGAGCGGGCGATATTCGACAAGGTGGCACATGATCTCCTCGACTCCGAGAAGGAAATAAAGATCCTTGCTGCTGCGGAACTTGGCAAGATGGGGAACGAAGCAGCGGTTCCCATACTCTGCGAGGCCGTAGGATTCGATGATCCCAGCCTCACATCCGAGGTGATCAACTCCTTGATCAATATTGGCGATCTCCGCGCTATTCCTCTTTTCAAAGCCAAAATCAATGATCCCAAGTACAGAGTGCGAATCGGTTGCCTCAGAGGACTTTACAAACTGGCCGGTGACAGTGAAGCTATGCCCTTCCTGATTGATGCGTTGCGCGACGTGCATCCGGAAGTGCGCAGAACGGCCGCTACGTTCATCGGCTGGAAGGATTACGCCGATGCGGTACCGGCCCTTGTACAGTGTCTCAGGGATGATGACGAAAAGGTCCGGAAGGCGGCTGCATCATCTCTTGCCAATATCAAGGACGAATCCGCCGTTTTGCCGTTGATCAAACTTCTGGGCGACAGCGACATTGAAGTGAGGGAAAAGGCGCTGGATGCCACAAAGATGATCACGGGAGAGGATATAAGCTTCGACGTTCATGCATCCGGCCAGGGATTGGCTCTTGCGATCGAAAGAGTGAGAGATTGGTGGCAGAAGGAAAGGCTGAGAAAGGCCGACCTGGTGGAAACCGAGGTCACTGAAACCGGTTTTGTTGAAGAATCGACCACAGTGGCTGAAGGGGTATCAGAGGATTATGCCAAACGTGCCGAAGTTGAATTCTCCGGTGAAGAAGCTCCGGCGGCGGAAGATGTCGGAATCAAAAAACCGGCCTGGGGCCTTGGCTACGGCTACGAAGCTGAAGAGATCAAAACGGGCGGGACTGCCGAACCCGAAGCTGGTGAAGCTGAAGAGATCAAAACGGGCGAGACTGCCGAACCCGAAGCTGGTGAAGCTGAAGAGATCAAAACGGGCGAGACTGCCGAACCCGAAGCTGGTGAAGCTGGGGAGATCAAAACGGGCGAGACTGCCGAACCCGAAGTTGGTGAAGCTGAAGAGATCAAAACGGGCGAGACTGCCGAACCCGAAGCTGGTGAAGCTGAGAGTAATCGTAAGAGGGAGAAAACCCGACCATCGAAATGGAGAGGGGGCTTCATCCGGAAGTGAAGGGAGGGAATCTGATCGACAGGGAAGAGTTGTTGAAAAGGCTTGCCGGGAGGCAATGCGATCTCAAGGTGGAGCGGGATGCGCTGCGCAAGGAAAGGGAGCGGGCCCTGGCCGAGGTGCGGAGCCTTGAAGATGAGAACCATGCCATGGCTAGGCAGGCAAAAGATCTGCAACTGCAGCTTTTTGACAAGCGCAAAGCGGCTCAAAAGCTTTTCCAGCGTTCCGAAGAGCTCAAGAAACGAGCTGTTCAGCTCCTGGCCAAGGAAAACAACCTGCTACATGAAGCCCGGTTCTTCGAATCGGAGCGAGACAGGCATGAAGCGGATTATAGAGAAGTCTCCGCAAAGGTGAACGCCAACATGGCGACCATCGATGGTGTCCTTCGGGATATCGAATTTCTGAGGGGCGAGACAGAGATCCTTATGGACAAGACCGGCCACCTTGAGAGTGGCGTTCCCACCAGGTTTCGGGACATCGACTGCCTGGATGAGAAAATCAGTGACTCCCTGCATGCGCTGGAAAAGCTTTACAGTAAACTGAGATCTGTCGAGAAAAACGCGCAGATGATTTACTACAAGAAGAAAAAAGGGGCAGCGGGAAATCTCCCCTGAGCCCTTGCTTCCTCAACGGAAGGAGTTTACATGGTGAAGCGGGTTCTCAAGGAAAAACAGGACTCTAGCCGCGGTGAACGTGAATTGATAAAAGGACCGGTCCGCAAAGCTG
Organism: Syntrophobacteraceae bacterium; assembly: GCA_049515795.1. Classification (GTDB taxonomy): domain Bacteria; phylum Desulfobacterota; class Syntrophobacteria; order Syntrophobacterales; family Syntrophobacteraceae; genus SbD1. The sequence goes on along the minus strand of JBEKTT010000052.1, from coordinate 11,586 downwards.
TATCGGAGGTGGAAGAGGAAGTTAAGGAAGTGGTTGTGGAAGAAGCTTCAGTGGCTTCCGATGTGGCCGGAAGAAGTGTAATGCCCGAGATCAAGGGGCCCGATATCCTGAAAGAAGGTATTTATTCCGCCGATCTCGAAAAAACTATCTCCGACATGTTTTCGACAATAAAAAACATGGAGGTCCAGCTCGAAAGAGTCCTCAACATAAACACTCATCTCGAAAGGGATCTTAAAGCTTCCAGGGAAATGATCGGTCTCCTAAAAACTGAAAAGTCTCAGCTGGAGAAGACCATTGCTCAGCTGGAAAATGAGATTCCTTCCAAAAGAGAGCTTCAAATCGAAATCGATCATCTTGTCGAGGAACGCAATGCGGCCCAAAGCACTATTCGTGGGATGAAGGTCAAGCTTATCGACGTGCAAAAGACTGCTGTGCAGTTGCAGGAGCGCTTGGCCGCCCTGGGGGAAGAAAAGCAGGATGCGATTTCGGAAATCAACTTCCTTGAAGCCAGGTTCAAAACGACCGTAGAGAAGATCAAACGGTGCGAGAGCGAGATTACCCTCTTGAAGGGCGAAAAGTTGGCTCAGATGGAAAAGATGAGGTCTCTTGAGGAAGAGCTGAGTGATGCCCTCACAGACAAGTACAAGCTCTTTAAAGAGTTGAAAGAATCCAAGGACGCCCTGGCAGAAATTGGTTCCACTCTGGTTGAATCGAAGCTCCAGGCAAAGAAGTCTTTTTACAAAGCAGCCGGCAGTGAGGAGCAGGCAGTGAAAAGAGATGAATAGCTGAAGCTCTTGATTTCTTTTATCATGCCCACCCTTTGCTTGCATTTCGACTCCTTCAAAGGCCAGGAAAAAGAGGCTCATGGAAGAGAACCAGAAACCAGTGCACGATACCCGGGAAGACATCCAGCTCGGCTTCGATGGTTACGAGGAACTGCAGGACGAAATCAATGAATTGCGTGAACTCGAAAACATGAAAATGTTCCTGCAGGAGGAAAATCGAAAGTACAGGGACCAGATAGAAGTCTTTTCCAAAGAACTCGAAGGGATAGACATATCTATTTCTTCCGCGGAAGCGTGCATTGGAAATTATGAGGAAAAGCGGAAGCAGTTTCATGAAAATTTCGAGAAACTGACCGCCAAAAAGGAAGCACTCACGGCGGAGATCAACCAAATCCATCTGCAAATCAATACTGCGCGTGAGGACGAGCAATCAACCAGCGTCCTTATCAAGAACCTGCAGCAGGAACTCGATGAGATCGGAACTGAGAAGGCAATAATTGGCAAAAGGCTGGAGAACGTCAGGTCCGGAATAGACCGGATTTCACAGGACAGGGAAACCAGACTGCCCCATTTACAGGAATATGGTGACCTGTACAGGCAAGTCCACACCGTCCTCAAAGATGCCCAGAACAGGATGGAGGTTACCCTTAAACTGAGACAGAAAGATGGACCCGGTAATTCTGGCAAATGTTCTTAAGCATATTGGCGATGATCTGGATGCCATCGATAAAGCTTACGGCCTGCTGTCAGACGAAGAGAAGACCACGCTGTTGAGAGACATCGAGTATCTGTTTCTCGATAACATAGCCGAGGAGATCCGGTTTGTTTTTTACGACCCGCACAACAAAGGTCCTATTCATCTTGTGTGCGCGTACTCGCGCGATTGTATTCGAAGGCCGTCCGGAGTAATGGATAGCCTCGCGGAAGAAGTGCATGGGGAGCTGGTTTTCGACGTCTTCGTGGAGTTCTCCGAAGCCTTTTTGCGGCTCGATACTGAAGAGCAAGAATTGCTTTTGGGCAATACGGAGCGCGACTGGTATACATACCAGTGATTTGCGGATGACCGGGGCGTTTCGACCATCGACGTCAAAGAAAATTGATGATATCGGGCCACGCTGGGATGCAAAATGGTTGAAACGCTGGGCTTAGTAGCTCTTGGGTTCTTTGTCGGTCTCTACGGCACTCTGGTGGGCATCGGGGGTGGTCCCCTCATCGTACCTGTCATCACGATGATGTTTAACTACGACACACCCACCGTGGTCGCCACTGCACTTTTCGTGATTTTCTTCAATACACTCTCAGGCAGTATCGCATACATCAAAGAAAACCGGGTCGATCTTGTGAGCGGCACCAAGTTTGGGCTTGCCACCATCCCGGGCTCTTTGATCAGCACATTTGCGGTTTATTATATACACATTGACATTTTTACCTCCTACTTCGGTGTATTCCTCCTTGGACTTGCAGTCTACATCTTTTTGAAGCCCGCTGAATCAAAGGTGTTCCAGGCCGTCCCCGCCGTGGCCGGTTTCGGTCGCACAACCTCCAGGAATCGTTCCTACCTGCGAGGGTCGCGTTTCTCCCCCACTCTGGGGATCGAAGATCTGGATTCCGCAGACTGGGATCTAACCGAAAAAAAGAATAGCGCCCAGCGGGTCATCAGAGACTCTCGTGGGAACGTATACAAGTACAGGGTAGATGAACGCCTTGGCATGGTGATTACCGCGCTGATCGGTGTTTTCTCGACTTTTCTCGGAATCGGTGGTGGGTTGATACAGGTACCTGTACTCGTCTACCTTCTCTCTTTCCCGGTGCATGTGGCTACCGCCACTTCACACTATATTACCGCCATAAATACCTGCTTTACGCTCATTCCGTTCATGGTCAACCATGACATAGCCTACAAGCCTGCCATCACCCTTGCTTTTGCTGCAGTAGTGGGTGCTCAACTCGGCGCAAGAATTTCCAGCAGGATACCGGGGAAGGCACTCCTGAGATTCCTCATCCCTGTTTTTCTTTTCATGGGCATCAAGCTGCTGTTTTTCGGCTAACCCAGCGCGCGGCATGCATACGGGGCGACTTCCCTCCCAATCCCTGCATTGGCGCCCGAGGGCAGAGGGATGCTATATACTCGATCTCATCCATTCTGAAACATCGCCCCCCTTATGATCATGGAATAATCGCAGCATTCAAGCGGCTTTCAGAGCAAGTTCGTCCAGCTTTCACCCAGGAACGCATCGATCATGGATGGAAGACGATAAGACCTTACTGTTCCTTACAGAGCGGCCAGCGCCGCTCTTAGTTTCTCGAGTTCCTCGTCCAGCTTTTGGGCGATTATGGCTGCCCGTGCCTGTTCACCCGCTTTGGCGGCCACTTCGATTTGAAAGAAGATATCCCGCATGGAGTCTGCCCCAATTGTGCCCGATGAGCCTTTCAGTTTATGGGCCAGCATGTGCGCTAGAGAGGTATTGTTATTGTTCAGGGCCTTTTTCAGGTCTTCAACTTCCAGAGGCGCGCAGCTCAAAAACTCCTCGCCAAATTCTTGCAAGGTACTTATGCTGAACCCGAGATTATCAACGAAACCGGTCAAATTGAGCACGGCATTTTCAGATGAAACCGCCTGCGCAGGCCCTTGGGGTTCGGACACCCCCGCGTCTGCGCATGAGGTCCGCGAGAGCTGCCGCTCGATGGCTTCCATGAGTTTGGCGGCTTCTATAGGCTTGGAAACGTAATCATCCATCCCGGCTTCCAGACAGCGCTCCCGGTCTCCTATTAGCGCATGCGCCGTCATTGCAATGATGGGGACCCTATGGTTTTGAACAACAAACGCGGGGTCCCTTATGATTCTCGTTGCCTCGAATCCATCCATCACCGGCATCTGAACATCCATCAGGACAATGTCGTAAGGGATCGATTCAAGCGCAGTTACAGCTTCCATCCCGTCAGCAACGGCATCCGCGCGATAACCAAACCGATCGAGGATCTTCAGCGCCACCTTCCGATTCAGCGAACTGTCATCGGCCAGAAGAATACGAACGTTACGTTTCTTGTCTTCTGCAAGGGAGTGCCGCGTAACGATGGGCATGGAACGAGCATTTGCTTCTACGGACTTCCTGGCCAGGATGGTCAATAAACACTCATGCAGTTGCCCCGGTTCGAACGGTTTGCTCAAATAGGCGGAAAAACCAAGGTCATGAAAACACGCAGTGTCGCCGCGTATGCCGCTTGATGCTATCATCACCAACCTGGTATCGTTGAGCTGAGTGTCTTGCTTAACACACTTCCCGAACGTCTCGCCATCCATACTCGCCATGTCCATGCTAACAATGACGATGTGGAAGGGATCTCCCGACTCGACTGCTGTCCTCAGCACGGCAAGGGCCGATATTCCGTCTGATTCCTCTTGGCTGGAGCATCCCCACGATGTGAGGAGTTCACCCAATATATGACGACGCATTTCGTTACCGTCCACCACCAGGATACGCCGTCCGAAGAGGTCGACAGGCGGCGCTCCGGGTTGTTCATTGCTTTGGGACTGCTTTGCAAAGTCGGCAGTGAACCAGAATGTCGATCCTTGCCCAACTTCACTTTCGACCCCGATCTCACCACCCATCATCTCCGCGAGCCGTTTCGAGATTGCCAGTCCCAGACCGGTCCCGCCATATTGTCGAGTTATCGATGAATCAACTTGGGAAAACGGTTTGAAAAGAAGGTTCATTTGGTGGTGAGGAATCCCCTCGCCGGTATCGGTTACCGCAAACCTCACTACTGCACGCTTATCATCTTCTTTTTCCAGACTTGCGCGAATGGTCACCTTGCCCCGTGATGTGAATTTGGCGGCATTCCCGGCAAGGTTTAAAAGGATCTGGCGCAGTCTGCCGGGATCGCCTATAAGAAGAGAGGGTACATTAAGATCGACCACGCAAGAAATTCCCAGGCCTTTCTCACTTGCAATCGTTATCAGAAAATCTTTAATGTTCTTTACAGTCATTCTAAGATCAAAGTTGATAGGAGAAATATCCATCTTCCCTTCTTCGATCTTGGAGAAGTCAAGAATGTCGTTAATGATCGTGAGCAAGGAGTGTGCACTGCTTCGAATCGTCTCGGCAAGATCATTCTGTTCCGGTGTAAGTTCAGTAACGAGAAGCAAATCGGCCATACCGATGACACCGTTCATCGGGGTGCGGATCTCGTGGCTCATGTTTGCGAGAAACTCGCTCTTGGCCTTATTTGCCGCTTCGGCTCGAAGGGCCAGCTCATTGGCCTGGCTGAATGCTTCCTGAAGCCGGCTGTTAACTTCCGTCAGTTCGCGGTTCTTGTCCTCGACATCCTCGAGGGCTTTTGCCAGAGCTTCTTCCGTGCTTTTTCGCAGACCGAGTTCATTGGCCTTTTCTTCGAGCAGGTTTTCCAGCACAACGATATAGGCATCCAGTTTTCGCTGCTTTGCCTGTTTCTCCAGCGCCCTGTTGATTTCTACTTCCAGCTCATCAAAGTTGATCGGCTTTTGAATGTAGCTCAGAGCCCCTTCTTTGAGAGCGCGTATGGCGTCATCGAGCCCTCCGTGCCCGGTGATCATGATGACTTCCGTTTCCTTCGATATCTCTTTGATCCGCTTTAGCACTTCAATGCCGTCCATTCCCGGCATCTTGATGTCAAGAAGGGCTAGGTCCGTTTTTTCTTTATCAAAAATCTCCAACGCCAACTCACCGTTCTCCGCGGTAAAGGTCTCGAAACCATCAAGATCAAGGAGCTTTTTCAGTCTATCCCTAATGATCTTTTCATCGTCAACGATCAGGATCTTTGCCATCGTTAATCTCCCGTCGGCACAAGCACACTGATGGTGGTTCCTTCGCCCGCCTTACTCACTATTTCTATCGAGCCATTATGCTTCTGGACAATTCCATAGCTTATCGAAAGTCCCAGCCCCGTTGCCCTGCCTACCTCCTTGGTGGTAAAGAAGGGATGAAATATCTTATCCTTGTCTTCATCGGTTATTCCGCTTCCATTGTCGTGGAAATGAATAACAATCCCATCTTTCCCCGGTTTTGAATTGAGGCTGGAAGAAATCGTGAGAAGCTTCGTGTAGCCGGAAGCCTGCAGGGCGCCTTCGGCAATCTGTTTTTCCTTTTCCTCCATTGCATCACGGGCATTGGTGATGAGATTGATCCATACCTGTTCAAGCTGGTAAGGCTCACCGGTGACCTTGGGCAGGTCCCGGTCGAGTTCCAGTGCAACCTCGATTCCATGCAGACGCAACTGTTCGCCGAGAAGGCCAAGAGCCGAATCAATGGTCTCATTAACATCCACCTGAATGTAACTAAGAGTGTCCTGGCGCGCAAAGGTTCGAATGTGCTTTATGATTTTGGACATTCTCACGACTGAAGCCTCAATATCGTTTAGAGCCGAGTCTATCTCTTCCGCGGTCAACAACCCGCGCTCTTCGAGTTTTCGCATGTTTTTGGCGACCAGTGATATTCCACCGAGCGGCTGATTCATCTCATGGGCAAGTCCGGCTGACATTTCACCAAGAGAGGCGAGCTTGGAGGTTTGAAAAAGCTGGGCTTGCGTGAGATTCAGCTCTCTGGATCTCTCTTCGATTCTTCTCTCCAGTTCCTCATTCATTTTGGAGATAATCTCCGCGGTAAGTTTCAGCTCTCGGTTTCTATAAAGCCTGCTCCGATTGAGACCGATCCTTTCTATGGCTTTTTTGATCGAGAAGAGGAGCACATTCAGATCAATCGGCTTGCTTATGTAATCGAAAGCCTCCGCCCGAACAGCCCTTATGGCGAATTGCTCATCCTTGTGGCCTGTGACGAGAATCCCCTCAATATCTTGATAGAGATGTTTTGCTCGCTGTAGGACTTCGATTCCGTCCATGCCGGCCATATTAACGTCGGTAATAAGCACATCAACCTTGTGGTGCTCGATAATCTCGAGCCCTGCCCTGCCGGATAGCGCGCCAAATACCTCGTAGCCCTCTTTTCGGAGAAATTCTTTAAGCGTCTTGACGACCAGTTCTTCATCATCGATCACCAGAAGTGTATTTACATAAGAGAGGCTTTCACGGTCGATCAATCTCTCTTGAGCTCTCCCCAATGCAGCACGAAGCTCCTCCGGATCAACGGGTTTCTCGATGTAGTCGATGGCGCCTGTTCTCAGAGCTTCGATGGCAATCTCCTGGTTCCCGTAACCGGTAATGACCACTGCTTCACAACCGGGTCTTCTCGCTTTGGTGAGTTCGAGGACCTTTATGCCATTCATATCAGGCAGATTAACATCGACGACCAGGATGTCTATTGGCTGCTCGGCGACGATTTGCAGGGCCGTCCTGCCGTCGGGTGCAACGAACGTTCTGAAGAAGTTTCTCTTCAGCTCCTTTTCCAGTTGTTCTCTCGATATCCTGTCATCATCAACGACCAGAACGGTTTTTGTGCTCATCATATTTCTCGCTTTCCCAGAGTTCATGGGCTTACCATCGTCGAATTGCCTGCTTACCTTCTCCCGCATGGATATTGTCGATTCAGCAGTATTGTCCTGCTATCCGTCACTCTCATCCCATGCAGGCAGCACGACCCTGAAGACAGCGCCTTCGCCTAAAGTGCTGTCCACTTCGATCTTACCGCCGTGTTCTCCGATGATCTTGCGCACCACGTGCAAACTTGGTCCTGTTCCTTTACCGGGCTCCCTGGTGGTGAAAAAGGGCAGGAAAATCTTATCCCTTAAGCCTTCGGAGATTCTTTCGCCATTGTCCGCCACTTCCAACTCGGTGCGGCTATGGGCTGGAAGATCGAAGCACGCTCTGAACTCCATTCCAGTAACAGAGAACTTGCCACTCGTTCTATTTCCGTTCTCCGCGCATCGTTATAAGGATAATAGCATGGTCCTGTATTTCACCCATGATTTTCAATCGCAGCAGAGTCATGTAAGAGTATTTTCCGGTTTTAATGGTTTCAAGAGTACCTGATGTTGAATTGATAAGCTGCTCAAACGCGGAGATGAACATTTCGTAAGTAAGGTCAGTGATGCCGAACTCAGACAGTTTGCTTACAAACTCAAGGTCAATCTTATTGGGCGTGGCCCCAAAGATTCGGGCAACACAATGATTCATATAGAGAATGTTGAGATCTCTATTCAAAACGACAAGCCCGCCTGGAACGTTGTCGAGTATACTCTTGGCAAAATTCATCGCGGGGATGCCGGGCATCGTCCGGAAATCGAGGATGATTTCTTTTTCCTCCGTGATCTTGGCGACTATTTGCTTTGTCAACTCCAACTCCCTGGTACGGTACTTGAGAGCCCTCTCCGTATTCAGTCTTTCGAAGGCTTTCTCGACGGATACGATCAACTGGTCCAGGTCGATCGGTTTTCTGAGGAAGTTGATGGCCCCGTTTCGCATGGCATCGATAGCAGTCTTCTCATCACCATAGCCGGAAAAGACAATCGCCTGGAAATCGGAACTGAGAGCTTTCATTTCTTTCAGTGTTTGAAGTCCATCCTTTCTGGGCATCCTGATATCGAGCAGGACGATGTCGATCTTGTTCTCTGCAAAGATATTGACTGCTTCATCACCATCAGCGGCACGAAACACCTTCCAATTTTCCTTTTCGAGCACTCTAGCCAACCGATCCCTTGTGGCCTGCTCGTCTTCGGCCAGCAGCAAAGCGGGCACCCAGACCAGTCTTTGATGCTCGTTGACTTTTTCCTGCGCTCTTCCCAGAGCCAGGCACAGCAAATCCAGGTCGAGGGGTTTTTTCAGATAGTCGATCACTCCTTGCCGTAGCGCCGAAATCACCGTTTCTGTCTCACCATAAGCGGTAATGAGAATGATCTGAACATGGGAAGATATCCGCCGCATGTGGTGGATCATCTCCAGTCCGTCGATATTGGGCATCTTGATGTCGGTTACGACGATATCCGGAAGTTTCTTTCCAAAGATCTCAAGACCGGCCTGGCCGTTCTCGGCCTCGATCACGTCATATCCTTCTTTCCGGATGACTCTGGCTAGTTGCATCCTGGTGCTATCTTCGTCTTCAACGACAAGGACCGTGCATTTTCCCATTGTTCTACTCCTTCTCGTCAATGGCAGGCAACACCACCCTGAATGTGGTGCCTTCGCCTAAAGTGCTGTCCACTTCAATCTTGCCGCCGTGTTCTTCGATGATCTTGCGCCCTACGTGCAAACCTAGTCCTGTTCCTTTACCGGGCTCCTTCATGGTGAAGAAGGGATCAAAAATCTTCTCCCGTATATGCTCAGGGATTCCAAGGCCACTGTCCGATACCTCCATTACCACAAATGGACCGGCGGTTGCTGAAGATCGAGAATTACTCCCGCTCTCTGCTTCATTGCCAACTATGCCGTTTACTCGATACGTTCTTGCTTTGATGCATTTGTATTCTTTTCCCGAGGTTTCCAAGGCGTCTCTGGCGTTCGTGATAAGATTGACGATCACCTGTTCAATACGGATCGGATCAACAAGGATTTGCGGCAAATGGCTCTCGAACTCGGTCAGGACCTCTATGCCGTGATTTCGCAACTGCTGACCCAGAAAGCGAAATGCCCCTTCCATTGGAGTGTTGACATCCGTCGCCTCTGCTGTTTTCCCCTCTGTGCGGCGGGTATAAACCCGCATGTGGTCGATGATCTGCGCCATCTTATCCACCTGCCCGACCACATCGCCCAAATCCGGCTGAAGATCTCCCGTGTTAAGCTGATTCCGTTCCATATCCTTTAGGAGAGACTGGCAAATGATCTTTATAACGTTCAGCGGCTGGTTCAATTCGTGGGCCACACCGGCCGTCAACTGACCCAGGGCGGACATCTTTTCAGCTTGCACCAACTGCACCATGCCGCGCTTTATCTCTTCATTTGCGTTCTGTAGCTTCAGCGCCTTCTCTTCCAGTTGACGAATAAGCTCTTTTTGCTCGGTGATATCCCTGGCAATAGTAGAGAAGACCTCCGTTTTACCGTCGGGCCCCTTGTGGGCGAGGATAACCCTCGAAGCAGGAATCTCTCGGCCATCCCGGCTCAGAATGGGGTATTCTCCTTTCCACACACCATCGCGAATAGTACAAGGCATGATCTCATCTACTATCATCCGATTCGTCTCTTTCGAGTAGAGATCAGTGATCTTTATCCTGGTAACATCCTCATCTTCCCCAATTCCTACCATTTTACGGCCTGCTCGGTTTATATAGAGAATGTTGGTGTTGACGGCATCGGCAAAGGCTACGAAGTCAGGAGTTTGTTCCAAAAGGGCCACCAGTCGCTTTTGGATTTCCTCGGCCTTTTTGCGTTCGGCGATTTCCTGATACAACCGTTCATGAGAAGCTTTGAGGGCGGAGAACGCCTCCTTGATGCCGCTCAGGTCCCTTGCGACGCCAACACTCCCGAGAGTTTGGTTTTGGCTGTCTTTCAGCAAGCCAACGGAAATTTCAAATGGGACAATCCTGCCGTCCCCCATCTTCATTCTCGTTTCCCATTTCTTAACCGAGCCTTCCCGGCGCAAGCCTGCAAGCATTTTTTCGAGGTTATCTTTATCCACGTATAGATCAAACGCAGACTTGCCTTTCATTTCTTCAAAGGTGTAGCCATGGAGAGCCTCCGCCATTTTGTTCCACCTGATAAACCTTCCATGATTATCCACAATGGTGATGGCATCGGGTGAATTCTCAAAGATGTTCTCAAGGTAGGCATTGGTTTGCCTGATCTTCTCCTCCATCAACTTGCGCTCGGTAATGTCCGCGTAAGTTCCCAGCATGCCAATCACCTGGCCGTCCTTGCCATGCATGGGCAACTTGCTGGTGACCAGCCAAGCCTGAGAACCATCCGGCCTGATTTGCAGTTCTTCACAGTTGATCTTGGGCCTGCCGCCCTCCATCACCTCGCGATCAACGGCACTATATCGGTCAGCGATTGCGGCAGAGGCGGTCTCGTAAGAGGTCTTGCCCACAAGCTCACCTGGGTCCTCATAGCCCCAATCCAGGGCGAAAGGTTTGTTGCAGCCAACATAGACCGAGTTTCGATCCTTCCAGAACACCCTCTGTGGGATGTTGTCCAAGACTGACCGGAGCATCTGACGCGAATTGAACAGCTCGTCCTGCGCCTGCCTGCGTTCCTCTACCTCTTTCCTAAGTTCCGCATTGACTTTGACCAGTTCGGCAGTACGCTCCTCTACCCTCTTTTCCAGACCAATATTGGCTTCCTTTAGCGATTCTTCGGCCTGCATTTGAGCTTTACGAAGCCCTAGCACCCCTATGCCATAAGAAAGATTACCGGATAGTTTCACGAGGAATTCTACTTCTTCCGTATCGAAAGCATCCGTTTCCGAGGAATAGATGGTAAGGGCTCCCAGCCTTCGTCCATCGAGAAGGAGAGGAAGACCTATGACTGAAGCATAGCCTCGTTTTGAAGCCTCTGCTTTCCAGGGTGCAAACTCCGCTTGATTGTCAACAGAACGAATGATGCAAGGCACGCCTGTGCGGATGCAAGTACCCGTGGGACCCTTTCCCCTCTCGGCATCTTTCCAGGTGACCTTAACCGTGTCAAGATACTCTTCCTCATGGCCGTACCGAGCAACAGGTGTGACCGTTTGATCCCGGTCCTCTTCGGCCCACCCCACCCATGCCATCCTGTAACCACCCACACCCACCACGATGTGACAGATCTCGCGCAGCAGCTCCAACTCATCTTTGATATGGATCACCGCATGATTACACTCGCTCAGTGCCTGGATCACCCTTTTGGCCTTAATCAGCTCCTCTCTCTTCCGCTGCCGTTCCATCGTCTGGCGGATGGAGCGCTCAA
>JBEKTT010000051.1:0-38010 GCA_049515795.1 Syntrophobacteraceae bacterium | reverse complement strand
CGTCGAGGCGCACGGAGGCGAAATTGGCATTCGCAGCACGCTGGGCGACGGCAGCACCTTCAGCTTCACCCTTCCTCTAAATTGGAAAGAATGAACGATGGTTCTGAAGATGCGGATTGAGCGGGGATTTTTGGGGATCGTCATTTTCCTGTTGATTTCCGGGTCTTTTGCGTTCTCGTTGGCTTCCGGGGAAAAATCGACCTGCGCTGAGTCTATTCGGCGTGATGTCGAGCAGGAAGCCCTCGCGGACGCAATGAACGCCTTCAACGCACGCGACTACAAAAGGGCAAAAATCGGATTCGAGATACTGAGCGAAAGCACGCAGGATCCTGAAATTGCCCGCCAGGCCCTCTTTGGGCTTTCATCAGTCAAGCTCGTCCTCGCCAATACCTCCGACGAATACGAGGACGCGATATCAAGCTGGGAGAAATGGACCGCGCAGGTTAATTCCTGGCAAGGGCGCGAGGACCCGAGAATGATAACCCCCTTCCTGCTGCGGCTCCAAACCTCAATTAAGGGCGCTGCCGGAGTAGAAGGCCGCAGGGCCGCTAAAGAGATAGATTTCAGGGTGGTTCTCCAGACAAAGGAGAAGGAGATGCAGGTTCTCAGGTCCAGGTTGGAGCTGCGCGAGCGTGAAATCCGGCGGCTGCGCCACCAGCTTGAATCTCTCGAGGAAATACATCGCAAATACCAGGAGAAAAAGCAGGAAGCCACCCAGTGATCTCCTGTATCCGGAGATGAAGTTGTCCACCAAACCAATAATTCTTGTAGTCGACGATGACCTGAATATCCTGGCTGTTCTTGAAGCCAGGCTTTCCTCGATCGACTACCGGGTCCTGACCGCCTCAGGGGGCGAGGAAGCCCTCGAGTTGCTCAAAAACAAGCCGGTAGACCTGATGATTACTGACGTAAAGATGCCGGGTATGGGAGGTATGGACCTTTTTTTCGCCGCCCATGAGATCCGTCCGGGGCTTCCCGTCATGTTTCTGACAGCCTATGGGACAATCCCGGATGCTGTAAAGGCTCTTAAAGCGGGGGCCATTGATTACCTGACAAAACCCTTCAATGGACGCGAGTTGATCTCGAAAGTCCAGGAGGTGCTCAAAAAAAGCGCGCCAAAACCCACGCTCGATGCGCTTCCTCCATTGAGCCAATCGCTCTGGGGCGGAAAAAGCCAGGCAATGCGCGAATTGTACGATTTGGTTGACCGCATTGCCAGAAGCGACGTAAACGTATTGATCCTTGGCGAGAGCGGGGTGGGCAAGGAGAGAGTGGCGCGCCTCCTGCACCAGCGAGGTCCCCGCCGCGAGCAGCCCTTTATTGTTGTGGACTGCGGCTCCACCCCGAGCGGATTGCTCGAGAGTGAGCTTTTCGGGCACGTGCGTGGCGCATTTACCCACGCGATCAAGGATAAAAAAGGACTGATCGAGGCGGCCGACAAAGGCACCCTTTTTCTCGATGAGATAGGAAATATTTCCCATGACATGCAGGTGAGGCTCCTGAGGTTCCTGGAAGACAGGAAAATCAGAAGGATCGGAGATCTTAGAGAAATCCCGGTGAACTGCCGGGTAATTTCGGCAACCAATGTCAACCTCTCCGAGGATGTCGCCGCAGGGAATTTTCGCGAGGACCTCTACTACCGGCTTCGCGTAGTGACCCTGAAGATTCCGCCCCTGCGGGAACGACGCGAAGATATACCTGTCCTTGCGCAGCAGTTTGTGGAAAGCTTCTGCAAAAACCAGAACCTCCCGCTGGTCAAGCTGCCTGCTGAAACGATCAAATGGCTCTACGAATATCCCTGGCCCGGGAATGTGAGAGAACTCAAGAATGCCTTGGAAGGCGGCGTGGTCCTTTGTAGCGATGGGATCCTGCACAAAAGCGACCTGAGCCTTTCCGGGCTCCCCGATGCACCGCAGAAGTCCCCGGCAGCTACAGGCGACACTTCCTCGCTGTCTCTTGACCAAAGCGAACGAAATGCGATTTTGCGGGCTTTGCAGCAGGCGGGCTTCGTTCAGAAGAAAGCCGCTAATCTCCTGGGAATAAGCCGAAGGGCTATCCACTACAAAATCAAAAAATACGGAATCGAATGCGGAAAGCGCTCAAGCATCGCCCATGAGGATGATTGATTCCCTTCGGGCAATGCAGGAGCGCGACTAATTAGTGTCCGTCCGGAAACCCGTATGAACGTAGGAGAATTTCACCTTATGAGACACTAAGGCACACTCTGCGGCCACCCGCCTCGCGGGTGGGTGGGCTGTCGAGATCCTGGCCGGCGGCCCCACCGCCCATCACTGGCGCCCCGTTGCGGTCCAGCCGCAATACAAAAATATTGAATCCCTAAATGTCTTGTGCTAGAAATATAAAAACGCTCTTTTGCATCCTCACATCCGGAGAGATACTGATGAACTGGGCATGGCGCTTTGGTATGATAGTTCTTTCGGGAGTTCCTGCGATTATTGGCGGCGGAATCACTTATGGGCTGACGGAGAACTGGACTGCAGTTATTGTCTGGGAAGCCATCGTCTTTTGTCTGCTGGTTGCAGTTCTCATAAAGGGTGGGAAAGACAGTTCAAGCCATCATCAGGTTGCGGTCCACTGATGGAATGCAGGAAAGAACAAAACAGCAGCAAATGTGCATGCACCTATAGGGGATGCTCCAGGTCGGGTGTCTGCTGCGAGTGTATTGAGTACCACCTCCAGAGCAGACAACTTCCAGGATGTTGCTTCCCACCGGATGCTGAAAGAACCTATGATCGTTCATTCGAGCATTTCGCCCGGTTGGTCGCAGCGAAAAAGGTCTAATCTGCGGAAAATCCCTAAGCGCCTTGAGCGCGATAGCCCGCTTTGAAACCAATGGCGTGAGAGTCCCCGTGAAGAGACTGCACGCCGTTTATTTTCGCTGAGCCGGTTCATACCGGAATTGCTTCATCCTTTGAGTAATCCATTTTTTCACTGCACGATGTGCAGTATCCCGCTTCGTTGAGGCACTCATCGCAATGCAGAGCGCCGCAAAGGCGGCATATTCTTGCGGAGTGCTCTTTCACCTTCGGAGCGAGGGTTTCGCACAGCTTGCATTCTATCCACGTACTTTCCATCTGACGCTCCTCTATATTCATCTAGTAAAAATGTTAAGGACTTGGCTGGACTTTTCAACGGCTGAGCAAACGTTTCGTTCGCAACAGCTAGACACAAAGGTTTCTTGAGGTGCAAAGAGGCCTCCCGCCCCCGCCCCGTCTCTGGTCATAGACAGGTCAGGGAAAGCGTCGAGAATGAGCGGTCGGCCTCCGCGCTACGCGTTCACACATCGAGCAGGGAGGCCAGTTGTTATTACTCGATTTCCCGCCTGGAAGAGTCTGGCAACTTGACAGTTGGCGGGCGGGAAAGGCCGGTTCACCGGACCGCGTGGATGGACCACGAATTCATGAGCGCCCCTTTGTGTCCCCGAATGGCCGGCTGGGACTGGTTCGTCGTGCAATTATCGGACGGAAGCGAACTAATGATGTATCCGATGCGCGAAAAAAGCGGCGAGTACAGCCCGGTATCCAGCGGTACATTCGTGGACAGGGAAGGAAAATCCACCCGGCTTTCTTCCCAAGACTTTCGCGTACGGGTTCTTGACACCTGGAAGAGTCCTCATTCGGGTGCGCTCTATCCGGCTTTATGGCTGCTGGAGGTAATTACACTCGATCTGCGGGTAAAAAATTTCCCCAATATGGCCGATCAGGAGATACAAACCCCCGGCAGCAGCGTGTAACCTACCGGGAAGGAAGTGTGAGAGCTGAAGGCTTCGGGGCGCTGGGCCGGGCCGTGACGGGAGAAGGCTACGTCGAGTTGACCGGGTATGCCGGCCCAGTAGAGTTCTGAGGCTGAGGCCCCAGTGCTTCAGCGCACTTTTTTTCTCTTTACTGATTTTTCGGCGCCATTGTTTTTCTCTGCTTTATACATTTTGTAGTTAATACTGTCCACGAGGGCCTGCCAGCTTGCTTCGATGATGTCGTGGGAGACGCCGACCGTACCCCATTGGTCTTGTCCGTCAGTGGATTCGATGAGCACGCGCACCTTTGACCCGGTACCGGCAATACCCGGCAGGACGCGCACTTTATAGTCAATGAGTTCCATGTTTTTCAGTTCGGGATAGAATTTTTCCAGAGACTTTCGCAAAGCTTTGTCCAGGGCATTCACCGGGCCGTTGCCAAAGGCGGCGGTATGTTCGAGCTGGCCTCCCACCCGGATCTGGATGGTCGCCTCGGCCACCGGGTCCTTATTTTCGCTCTGCTTCTGGTCGATTACGCGGAAGCCTACAAGGTCGAAATATTTCTTGCTCTTACCCATCGTCTTGTTAATAAGAAGCTCAAAACTCGCTTCCGCCGCCTCGAACTGAAATCCCTGGTTTTCGAGGTCCTTTAGCTCTTCGAGCACCTGCATGGCTACCGGGTCGCTCTTTGAAAGCTCCAGGCCGAATTCCTCGGCTTTTCGCTTTACTGCGGCGCGCCCGGCAAGATCCGAAACGAGAATTCTGCGTTTGTTGCCAACCAGACTGGGGTCGATGTGCTCGTACGTCTTCGGGTTTTTTTCGACTGCGCTGATGTGAACTCCACCTTTGTGCGCAAAGGCGCTTCGACCGACAAATGGCTGGTAGCGGTTCGACGGGATGTTTGCCATCTCCAGTATGAACCGGCTCACGTGTCGCAATCTCTCAAGGTGCTCCGGCCCAAGGCAGGCGAGTCCCATTTTCAGGCAAAGGTTGGCTATTATGGAGCATAGGTTTGCGTTTCCACATCTTTCTCCGACCCCGTTGATCGTTCCCTGGACCTGCACAGCGCCCATCTCGACGGCTGTCAGGGAGTTTGCGACGGCAAGGTCCGAGTCATTGTGAGCGTGAATTCCGAACGCAATATCGGGAAATTTCTCCTTGACGGCTTCTATAGCGCTCCGGATTCGACTGGGCAGGGACCCTCCGTTGGTGTCGCACAGGATCACGCACTCGGCTCCGGCCTCCATCGCCTTTCCAACAGTGGCCAGCGCGTATTGCGGGTCGTCGTTGAATCCATCAAAAAAATGTTCCGCGTCATAAAAGACTGTTTTTCCCTGCTGCCGTAGAAAATTAATGCTCCCGGAGATGAGATCGAGGTTGCGTTCGAGGGTCGTGCGCAGGGCTTCTCTTACATGCACCGTCCAGCTTTTTCCGAATATCGTAACCAGTTCGGTATTTGCTTCGAGCAAGGCCTTGAGGTTGGGATCGGAAGCAGCGGTCGAACCCGGATGGTGAGTTGAGCCGAAAGCCGCGATTCTGGCCTGCTTTAAGTGATAGTTGCGGATTTCCCGGAAAAACTCAGCATCCTTCGGGTTTGATCCGGGCCAGCCTCCCTCGATGTAATGAATGCCGATGTCATCGAGCTTGAGAGCTATGCGGACCTTATCCTCCGCCGAAAAACAAAAATCCTCGGCCTGCGTGCCGTCACGGAGTGTTGTATCGTAGATTTTCACTTCCATCGCCGGTTCTCCCGATTAATTTGTACATTTTTACAATCCCCGTAATTCATTGTGGACGCGAGACTGGAGGTGGCAGCAGAAGTTTGAAAACCGAGGCAGCGTTCGAAGGGAATTGTTTGCGTTAAACGTTGAGCCATCTGCCGGGGCATACGACAGGGGCTTTGAACAGGCATGTTGCCGGCCTATTGCTTTTCTTCCTGAATCTGAATGTTTCCGCCCCCGTGCAATTTCTTGTCCAGCTCGAAGGCGTCATGCAGGACTCTTACCGCCAATTCTGTATACTTGTCGTCGATTACACACGAGATCTTTATCTCCGAGGTGGCAATCATCTTGATATTGATGTTTTCTCGGGCAAGAGTTTCGAACATCCTGGCCGCCACTCCGCTGTTGCTCCTCATTCCAAGCCCGATGATGGAAACCTTGGCGATGCCGGGATCACCCGTTACCTGGCAGTCGCCCAGTTCGGGCGCAAGTGACCCCAGGATGCCAAGCGTCTGCTCGTAAGAGGTCTTGGGAACCGTAAATGAAATATTTGCCCTGCCCGGAACACCGCTTGCCCCCTGGACAATGAGGTCAACGTTGATATTTGCAGCCGAGATCGGCTGGAAAACCTTCGCGGCGATTCCCGGCTCGTCGGGGACGTTGGTGATCGTTACTCGGCCTTCGTTTTTATTGTAGGTGATTCCGGAAACCGCCATCTTTTCCATTGTATCATCCTCCCGTGTAACAAGGGTGCCCGGCGCATCGGTGAACGAGGAAAGTACTCTGATGGGCACATCGTACTTCATGGCGAATTCCACCGAACGATGATGGAGGACCTTGGCCCCCATGCTGGCCATCTCCATCATTTCTTCGTAGCTTATTTTATCCATCTTGCGCGCCGTGGAGCATACGTTGGGGTCTGCGGTGAACACCCCTTCCACGTCCGTGTATATCTCGCATACGCTGGCATGGAGCGCCGCAGCAAGCGCTACCGCCGTAGTATCGGACCCTCCACGCCCCAGAGTGGTGATGTTCCCATCATCGTCATATCCCTGGAACCCGGCCACCACTACGATCTTGCCATCATGCAGACTCTCGATGATGGGCTGGGTCTGTATCCAGCTTATGCGGGCCTGGCCGAATTGGCCGTCTGTCATGATCCCGGCCTGGTATCCGGTCATGGAAACAGCCTCGGACCCCATGGCTTTCACAGCAATGCAGAAGAGGGCTATGGTGGTCTGCTCGCCGGTGGCAAGCAGAACGTCCATCTCACGCGGGTCGGGATGCTCGGCAATCTCGCACCCCAGCTTTATCAGCCGGTCGGTTTCACCAGCACGCGCCGAAAGGACCACAACCAACTGGTCGCCCTGTTTCTGCCTCGCGAGAACCCGTCCTGCCACCGAATTGATTCTTTTCGCATCGGCAACCGAGGTTCCGCCGTACTTCTGCACAACAAGAGCCATCTATTTGAGTTCCTCCATATTGAAGAAACTGAACGCTAAAATACTTTAGGCAAGTAACCAAAATGTGCGGAATTGTCCACTAGAAAACAATAAAGGGACAGTATAATCTGTGAGTGCTGCGGATCTCCTGTTGACCTGGGAGATGGCAGGCTGTAAACTTCTGGCCAGCAGTTCTACGTGGTCCACTTGCAGTTTCCCTTCAGAATAAAGGGCTTAAATGAAGATTCTTCTCGTGTATCCACAGGTTTCCGAAACCTTCTGGAGCTTTAAGCACGCTCTTAGAGTGGTGCGAAGAAAAGCGGCCTTTCCCCCACTCGGAGCCTTGACCGTAGCCGCAATGCTCCCGGATTCCTGGGAAAAAAGATTGGTCGATCTAAACGTAAGGGCGCTCCGGGACGAGGATCTGCTGTGGGCCGATTACGTCTTCATCAGCGCTATGGTCGCCCAGAAAAACTCAGCTCGGCAGGTCGTGGACCGTTGCCGCGCGCTTGGCGCCAGGGTGGTCGGGGGCGGTCCTCTTTTCAGGGTATATCCAGACGACTTCGCCGATATTGACCATCTGGTCCTCGGAGAAGCCGAGTCGATACTTTCCGAAGTCGTAAGGGACCTGGAGATGGGGCGGCCCAAGAGGTTTTACCGGGCCTCCGACTTCCCAGCCCTGGACGATGTCCCTGTTCCCCTGTGGGACCTCATTAATCTGAACGACTATGTATCCATGTCCATTCAGTATTCCAGGGGATGTCCATTCAACTGCGAATTCTGTGACGTGATAGTCATGAATGGACGGGTACCCAGGGTTAAGCGGAACGAACAGATATTGGCCGAGTTGGAGGCGCTCTACTCCCGTGGCTGGCGCGGGTCGGTCTTTATTGTCGATGACAATTTTATCGGCAACAAGGAGAAGGTAAAAGGCCTTCTTAGAGCCATCATCTCGTGGCAGAAAGGCAGGTTGCGGCGCTTTAACTTCTTAACGGAAGCTTCCGTAAATCTCGCGGAAGACTCGGAATTGATGAACCTGATGGTGCAGGCCGGGTTCAACAAGGTGTTTCTAGGCCTGGAGACGCCCGTTGAAGAAGGTTTAAAAGAATGCGGCAAGGGGCAGAATCTCAGGCGAAACCTGTCCGAATCGGTCGCAACTATACAAAAGCACGGCCTGGCGGTCATGGGAGGGTTCATAATCGGCTTCGACAGCGACCCGCCTGACGTTTTCCAGAGGCAGGTAAACTTCATCCAAAAAAACGGAATCGTAACCGCCATGGTCGGGTTGCTTACCGCGATCCCGGGAACTCGGCTTTATTCGCGACTGGAGAGCGAAGGAAGAATGCTCTTCAAATCTTCCGGCGATAACACGGATGCAAGCGGATCTTTAAACTTCGTAACCAGGATGGACCGGGAAAAAATAATCGAGGGCTACCGCTGGGTCATGAACTCCGTTTATTCTCCGGAAATGTATTATAACCGGATACTTGCGTTTCTTCGGACCTACCGCCCAAGGACCAGGATTTACCTCGCAAGAAATGACCTGCTGACCTTTGTCCGCTCACTCTGGTACCTGGGGATTATCGACCATAAATCCAGAAACTACTACTGGAAGATCATGAGGAAGACCATCTCCAATTACCAGGGCTCTTTCGGCGAGGTGGTTGCCATGGCCATATACGGTTATCACTTTCGAAAGCTTTTCTGGTCCCCTAAACTTCCGATAAAATTGGAAGAATGGCTGAGCGGGGCGACCTTGTAGCGCGTCATTGCAGGCCCTGCTCTCAAAGAGTTAAGGATTTGAAGGGAGCAGGGAATAATTCCTCCGGGTAGATGTTCACCGCTTGCGCAGCCTCGTGTCCAGACTCCACAATCCCGCAGGCGATTTTCATAACCTCCGTCCGCTTTTTCCTTTTTCGCACCTTCGCGTGCACCAAGCTCATAATTTATGAGATCCACATTCTCAGGTGAACCATTACTCTTCCGGATGGGATGCAAGGGGCGGACTTTACGCTTTCCCGAGGCTGCCCGAAAGCCCGCCCCCACGTCTTGGAACAGCGAAGAATCGCTCAATTGACGCAAGAATGCAAAACTCCCGGCATGATCTGAATACGCCCAATGGAGAAAGAGCCTCTGCGGCCGCCTCTCATTGGGCCTGTGTCTGGTCTGTACGTTCGAAAAGATCTTCCGCCCTGGCGAAATTCTCATCCACAGCTTTCTTGAATTCCGAACAGCTTTTCCTGAATGTGGCAGCCATTTCGGCGATGGCCTTTTTCCCCTCGCTGGGAATCCAGTCCACCTGTTCAACGAAGGTGGTTATCATTTTTTCCGACTGCTCCTGAAACAAGCGCATGGCGCCAAAGGTGTTTGCAAAGGTAGTCCTGTTGAAATCGAGCATCTGTTTTGCGAAAGTAAACTGGTTCATTTCTGCCTCCATTGCTTTTCCAATTAGTGTCCGTCCTGAAGCGAAGTATAATAATTTGGATTGAGGTGTCAAGGGAAAATTATGCAACGCATAAATATTTTATAGTGGCGCTATACCTTATTATGTATTATTATAAATAGGCTAGTATTTTGCTTGGCAGCAAAGATCGGCATGGCTGGATCAAATGATGGCTGAAAAAATTGTTCTCAAAAAATATGCGAACAGGCGGATCTACGACTCCGAAAAGAGCGCCTGCATAACCCTTGAACAGGTCGGCGAACTCATAAGGGCCGGCCGCCAGGTTTCGGTAATCGACGCCAAGACCGGTGAAGATGTCACAGCCTTCATTCTATCCCAAATCATTGTGGAGGAAGCCAAAAACCATAACATCCTTCTGCCTGTGCCTTTTCTCCACCTGGTGATCCAACACGGCGAAAATGTGTTGAGAGAGTTTTTCGAAAAATATCTGGAACTCACCATCAAAAACTACCTGTTTTACAAAGCCTCTTTTGATGAGCAATTCGAGCGATGGCTCGATGTTGGTAAGGACTTCTCCACGATTGCCCAGAAAACCCTTCCTGCTGCCACGCCCTGGGAATCATTGCTCGATCTGTTCTTGAACCCGGGAAAAAAGGCCGAGAAGAAAGATTCACAGCCGTAGCTTTAAAGTTCATAGATGCTTTCTGAGGTTGAGTCCGGCTGGGATCGCCAAAAAACAATTCAATCCCTGTCCGAAAGAAGTGGTGCATCCGTTGGATAAGCAGAAATTTTCCGTGGCTGATAAAGAGGGACGTGCTAATTTAACTTCATTTCATCAAAAAGCAGGCTCGTTTAGAAGTTTTTCGCGGCTCCAAGATTAACTTCACCCAGCACTTTGTCCATATCCAGGATTATTTTAATACCGCTGGTCGTTTTGGCCATCCCGAGCTTTTTTCCCCGGAATTAGCCGGAAAGGCTTTCCAATCTGCTCCGTTTTCCGCATCGCTAATTCATGGGCAACAAGGAACTTGCCGATCCTTCCATTATCGCTTACACTCATTAGCGGACTTTTGCGCATTCGGATGTTGTTCCCGATCTGCAGATTATTTCCGCCCGCATTCCCAATCATAAATTGGCCCTGATTCGCCTTGGGGCGCAGTCTGTTTTTGTCTTTCCCCTGTTTGGAGGATAAGACCGATGGCTGACTCAGAACAAAAAGACAAATCTTTTGCCATTCTCATGATTGACGACGACGAGGAAGATTTTATCCTGGTTAATGAGGCCCTCAAATCGAAGGGGCTTAAAGTGGACCTCTACTGGGCCGAAGATGGCGATGAAGCAATGAATTTCCTGTTCCATCGGGGCGAATATGCGAATGCTCCGACTCCGAATTTGATCCTGCTGGATTTAAATATGCCTGGAAAAAATGGCTTCGAGGTGCTCAGGGATCTGAAAGCGCACGCTGGTCTTCGAAAAATTCCCGTCGTAATACTTACCTCTTCCAGGGATCAGAGAAGCGTCTCGCGCGGATATAACGTCGGAGCCAGCTCGTTTATGTTGAAACCCTTGTCATTTGATGAGATGGCCAGTGCGATGCAGTCTCTGTGCGAATACTGGTTCGCTCTGGTCCAACTGCCGAAAAGCACTGCCGGACCCGCCCACAAATCTGTAAAAAAAGCTCCGCCTTCGCAGAATTCACCGGGTCTTTAGCCACTCCCGTAGAATGTTCTATTTGACTCCACGCCCCGCGTGGCGGGTGGCCTGCTCCTTTCCTGTGCCCCTTTCGCTATCTCAGTTCTTCCGTTTCCCCCTCTCGTGTCCCCTATCACTGCATCTCTTTGTCCCCCGCCTCTTTCGGCATGCACTCGGGATCGTGGGGCAGGCTGCCCCGACTGGAGCGCAGGAAGGCGGTCGGGGTCAGGTGTAGGAAATTTGAAACGCGTGCGGTGTAGATATCGGCATAGCGCTCGATCTGTCTTGCCAGATGGCTCTTGTCTATGCCGGTTCGCATGAGCAACCCCCAATTCTTGTTGAGAAGCTGCCCGGAAGCCTGTGCGATTGGAGCGATCCTGGAATCGATTTGCACTATCCTGCCATGCAGTTCGGACATTTGCCGCTGGAGGTCCCTGATTTTCACGTTCCCACGCGGCCCGTATCCCTGCTGAATGCGCTGGGCGGCCAGCCGGAGCGAGCAGTATTGGGACTCCAGGCGCTCCTTGGTCTCCATCAGCGCGCTCAGTTCCGCCTGTTTGGGCAGAAATTCGTCAACCGCCGCGATCTCATCCTCAAGCTCTCTCACCACCAGGGCGGTTCGCCACCTCGAAATGCTCTTCGAAATATTTACGTCCGTAAATATGTGGTCCCCAACATACATAAGTTCTTCGCCGGAAAGACCCAGGCTTTCCTCAACGAGCGGGGCATTCGCACCCAGGTAGATGTGGCCCGGACTCAGAAGGCCGCGGTGTTCACGAAGAAGGCCCTCGGCATTGACCACCTTGAAGGCCGGCATTGGGAGGGTGAAAAAATCGGGTTTTCTCGCCCCGATAATTATTATATCGAACAGGTCGCGCCACTTAAGGGATTTTGGCAGGAAAGGGTCGAACGCGCAACTCAGTATCGGTTCCACATAAGACCATTCTGAATTGGTTATCAGAAGCAGCTTTTTGCCGGACTTTTTTTGGTCAAGAAGGGCCAGGGGCGTTTCTTCGTCAGGCTCGACGAACTGAGCCGGGTTGGCGAGGATTTCAGCCTTAAGCCGTCCCTCCATGTGAGCCTCGTCAGACGAACGGCGCACTCTCCTGAAGATCTCCTCGCAGCCAATGCAGCCATGCAGTTCCCCTGAATCAAGCAAATCTACGAGCTGCATGAAGATGCTTGCCTCAGAGATGGAGAAAAGTGTGTTCAGAAAATGCCACCGGGGTTCGCTAAGGTCCACTAGCGTGCGTTGATAGACCCTGCGCAGCTCTTCGAATTCGAGCGGTCTTGTCCCGTGGAATGCCCGTTTTATGTAACCGAACCGGTTTGCCTTGACAACGTTTCCCAGTTGCGTGTCGATCACAAGTCCGCGCATCGCAAGTTCCGGGTCGAATTCCAGGGCTTCCAAACTCCATCCCGTCAGGCGGATCCCCTCTTTTATATAGTTATAGGCGCGGTGCTCCCAGGACTTCATACGATAATGGACGAGCGTATAGTCCATATCGTAGCCGATTGCGCGGATCGCGTTCAGATTAAGCGTTCGATTGCAGAAGATGCCGCGAATATTGAGATTGCAGTTCATTCACGATCCATTGGCAATGAGTTGCCGGGGATGCCGAATCAATGACGACACTTTGCCAACAGTATGGAACCGCAAAGTTTCCCGCTCCTCCGGACGCATGAATGTAGTGAATGAGGCCGGTTTTGTAAACAGGCGGGATAAGGCAAATTGATCAATAAACCGTTGCCGTCGTAAAATACGCAAACGACGCTGGAAAAGAGCAATTGCAAGCGGTACAATTAAAAGTCGCGTTGCGAGGGAACGATATCTTGAGCATTGCCGGATTGTTTTTACCCGAATTTATTATAACCGGAAACCGGGACTAGATGAAGAATTCGTCTGAAAAAAAATACGTTTGTGTTCATGCACATTTCTATCAACCTCCCCGCGAAAACCCCTGGACCGAGGAAGTCGAGCGTGAGGATTCCGCAGCCCCTTATCATGACTGGAACCAACGCATCAACCTCGAATGCTATCGGGCAAACACTGCGTCGCGCCTTGTCGATAACCAGAATCGAATTCTGGATTTGATGAACAACTACAGGTATCTCAGCTTCAATTTCGGCCCCACCCTGATGTACTGGCTCGAGCGCCACGATCCCTGGGTTTACCAGGCTATTCTGGAAGCCGACCGTCAAAGCCTCGATGCGTGCGGGAGTCACGGCAATGCCATAGCGCAGGTCTATAACCACATCATAATGCCTTTGGCAAATCAGCGAGACAAGCTCACCCAGATCCGCTGGGGGATTCGCGATTTCGAACACCGTTTCGGCAGGCTTCCCGAGGGGATGTGGCTGGCCGAAACGGCCGTTGACAGGGCCACGCTTTTGCTCCTGGCGGAGGCTGGAATAAAATTCACCATCCTGTCTCCCCACCAGGCGGCGCGGTGGCGTTTTCTCAAGGGCGACACCCAGTGGAGGGATGGCACCGGCGGAACGATTCCTAGCGGACGAGCCTATCGTTATGCCTGTGGCGAGGGAAAACATATCCACATTTTTTTCTACGACTCCGCCCTGGCGCACGGTGTGGCTTTCGGCCGGTTACTTGAGCACAGCTCCATGTTCCTGGAACAGGTCGACAGGACATGGTCCTTGCGCAACCCCCTCAGCGGGGAACCCTGGCTGGTTAACGTGGCCACCGACGGAGAATCCTACGGGCATCATTTCAAATTCGGCGACATGGCTCTTGCCGCCACTTTTGAGGAACTGAAGCGCAATACCTCGACTGAGATAGTCAATTATGGGTGGTTCTTGTCCCGGTTCCCGGTCGTCGCCGAGGTTGAAATACTCGAACGAACGGCTTGGAGCTGCGCTCATGGACTTGGGCGGTGGAGCAGCGACTGCGGCTGCCATGTGGCAGGCAAACCTGGCTGGACTCAGAAATGGAGAGCACCTCTGCGTAAAGCGCTCGAATATGTTCGAGACAACTTGGCCGTCCATTTCGAAACTCAGATGGCAAACCTGTGCGCAGACCCTTGGGACGCCAGAGACGAATATATCGATTTAATACTGGACAGGAAGGGTCACCTGGCCCCGTTTTTGGAAAAACACCTCAGGGGCGGTCCACGCTCATCCAATGTCTCGCGATTCCTGGAGCTTTTAGAGATGCAGCGGTTTTCGCTGTTGATGTTCACATCCTGCGGTTGGTTTTTCGATGAAATCAGCCAGCTTGAGTCGGTCCTGATTCTCAAGTACGCCGCCATGGCAATGCGGCTTGCCGAAAAGACGGGATCGCCCCCCCTGGGCACGGAGTTTCTCAGGTTGTTGGAACTGGCGCCCAGTAACATGCCCGAATACGGAAACGGCGCAAATGTTTTTCTCCGTGAGGTCGAACCTAACGAGTTCGGCAAGGCAAAGGCGGCGGCAAATTACGCCATACAGTCTCTCGCCAGTTCCGCTCAGCTAGAGTTCCAGATATACGCATACAGCATCCTGCCCCAAAAGGAGGAGGATTTAGGGGCGAGTCCGGTGAGGTGCCTCTACGGTCTGGTTACCATTAAAGACGACAGAACGCTTGACGCAGAGGATTTCCTTTACGCGGTGACACGTTTCGGCGGGCTGGATTTCCGCTGTTCGGTGAAGCCCTATCTGAATGAGGGCGAGTATGAATCTATTCTTGCCGCCCTCCAGGATTCCATCGAAGAGCAAAATACGATCAAGATCGTGCGCGTGCTGGATGAAAAATTCGGTACAGGGTACTTCGGACTCAAAGACGTTCTGAAGGACTTGAGGGACTCGATTGCGTTGGACATAAGCCGCAAAACATTCGGCAGCTACACAGATCTTCAGCGGAGCCTGTTCAATACATACAAGCCACTCCTCTTGTCACTCAGGCAATGGGGAATAAAGATTCCAGCCGATCTTCGGGTTTCAATCCGGCGTGTCCTGAGCGAAGAGGTGGAAAGCCTGGTGGAAGACATCATGATGCATGAGGTTGAGCACGTCTCTGCGGATGCGCCCTGGGATTCTGCTGACTTCTTTTTCCGGGTGCACATGGCTAGGCTCAACTCCCTTCAGGAAGAGGCAAAATCATGGGGCGTTTCGCTATATCTCGTGGAAATCTCCGAAAGGCTGGGACGGTTTATGGTGAGGATCATGTCCAGGCTGCTCCGAATCTTCGACAAGGGAGATGCAGGGCGATTGTTCCGGCTGCTTACGCTTTGCCGCTCATTGGCGATCTGGCCGGAGACCTGGAAGCTGCAGACGCTCTTTTTCCAGTTTGTAACCAAAGGAATTGAAAATCCGACGCTCCTAACAAACATTGACCGGATTGAAAATTTTGCAGATGAACTCGACGGAATGCTCAACTGCCGGTTTGCGCCAATTTTGCGCCACGGCTCCCTGCCGCTTACCCGCGCGGCACAGCGGACCTAAAGGAAGGCTGAAGGGTGTGTTTCTTCCCTTTTCTCTCTTCACCCTTGACCCTTCCAACGCTATTGAATATCGCCCCGGAACCATATTAGTATTACAGACGGTTCGAGATATGCTTGGAATCCAACTCATCAGGAGCTGAATAATGTGTGAAGCAAATGCTTACTTGGTAAAGGAAGGGAAAGAGCAACTCATCATGGAGGCGGTTGACAAAGTCGAAAACGAGGGGGACCACATCAAGATCGAAAATATTTTCGGAGAGCAAAAAATGGTCCACGGGCGAATTCGCAGCATGTCCCTCGTGAATCACAGGATAGTGATCGAAGAGTAGCGCGCCTCGACTCCTCGTAAGACCAGACTTATTAGCAACACCGGGCAAGAAAATGCCATATCGATTGCGGGCACCCCTTCGCGATAATCTGGTCATTCCCTCTTACCGCCTTTAGGCGAAAGTCAATCGCGTTGGGCGTTCGCGGGCGCCTCGATGGGCAAAAGGCGCAAGGTTCGTGCAGGACCTTTACTTTTCTTCTTGTGGTACTCTTGCAGTTTTTCGGAAACAGTACCAGTCGATCTGCCTGCAAATGCCCCGAATCAGTTGCACATCACGCCCGCGGAGCTTCATTCTGCTGAAAAACCGCCTGATGCTCTTCATCCAGTAATCGGGATTTTCCCGATTTATGAAATTGATCTTCGTCAGCGTATCTTTGAGTTGAACGTACATGGCTTCAAGTTCGCCGCGGGTTGCAAGGCGCGGCGTAAACCCCTCGTTTTTTTCGGATGCGGCGGTGAAAACCTCGTAAACCATTATCATAACGGCCTGCGCCAGGTTTATGGAAGAAAATTCGGCTGTCGGTATGGTAACCAGAGCATCGCAGTACCTTATATGTTCATTGGCCAGTCCGCTTGCCTCGGGGCCGAAAACAAGCGCGACATGGTTTTTCTGGCTGATGGGTATAAGTTCCATGGCAAGCTGCCGGGGATTTTTGACGAACTGGCGGTGGGACCCCGTTCGGGCGGTGCTTCCAACCACGTACTGAAAGGATTTAAGCGCATCTTCGAGCCGGCCGTGGACTTCGATGCCCAAAACGAGGTCTTCTGCATGGTGAGTGGCCATCCTTAAAATCCTCGTAAGATCGCAGTCAGCCGGATTTACGACCAGGAATCGCGATATTCCCATATTCTTGGCCGCCCGAACCGCTGCGCCTATGTTTTCCGGATAATGAGGCTCGTTGAGCACAACGGCTATATTTTCGAGGTTTATTTTCATACCGGGCAAGAGAGGCTTTATTCAAGAGCCGGAGTTTTACTTTAACCCTGAAACGGCAGAAGCCGGAAAGAAAGTCCTTTTGCGTTACTTTAACCCGGACTATTGCGAATTAGAAGTTTTTGAGGAAAGCATGCCATAATCTATTGAGGCCCGCTTCATCCAATTCAGAAGCGGGCCATGCTATCAGTTATCCGTCCTCCGTCTTCCGCCCTCCGCTAATCTTCTTCCATCCGCATAAGCTTTTTTGCCATCTTCTTTTTGGACTCAAAGTCGGTGAGGTAGGAAATCATTACGCGCTGGGTCTGAGGCGCCCCCGCTCCGTGCCAGGTGCCCGGGCCGTGCAGGCCGGCGGTCCAATGCTGGAGGAATTTGGCCACCTTGAACCTTTTGCCGGCAGGTGCTGCACTCTGAAAGAATTTCTTGAGCAAAGGCCCGACCTCGGGGTGCTCAAGGTCTTTTAGCCGTGGCATTGTTACAACCAGGCCGCCGCCGATATCGCCGGCAATCTTCATGATTTCCCAGAAGCCGTGGGCTATGCTCAGCTTTGCTACGTTGCCGAAGAGGTCGTCGGGCATGAAAACGCCCGAGCCTTCAGGCTCCTCCTTGCCTTTTACCGCCGCTGCTATCGCGCACGCGTGGGAGGTTTCGCTCAGCCGCACCATTTCTATCAGTTTATCCTGGATGTGAGGTATCTTCTCTACACCGCTGTATTCAGCTGCCAGGACTGTCGCACCGATTATGAGGTCGGCAAATCCCACCTTGCAGGCCCCTCCGCAGTTCATACGGTGTGTTTTGGCGAATCTGGAGATCAGCCTTCCGCAGTACTTCGTTTCACCGCAAAGAAAAACCCTGTCCCAGGGGATGAAAACATTGTCGAAAACCATTGTGGAGGTCTCGCGCTGGCCGAATACCGGGTTTCCAAGCTCCAACTCGTCTTCGGCCATCTCCCTTTCGGCCGAGTATGCATTGTACTGGCAGATGTAGGTCAGCCCGGGAGAGCCGTTCGGGACGGCAAAGGCGACAGCGAAGTCCTCCTCGCCTTCCTTGAGCGCCCCGCCGGGAAGAACGAGCGTTTCGTGCGCCCCTATCGCCCCGCTCTGGCTGACCTTTGCGCCCCTGACCACGATCCCGTCGCTGCGTTTTTCGACGACGTGCACGTACACGTCCGGTTCGTCCTGCTGGGACGGGCGTTTTCTCCGGTCGCCCTTGGCGTCGGTTATCGCCCCGGAAACGGCTAGATCCTTCTCCTGAATGCCGGCAAGCCATCTATTGAAGCGCTCATTGTACTTCGTTCCGAGGGCGTGGTCCATTTCCCATGTAGTGGAGGCGAGGCCGTTTAATGCGTCACAGCCGACGCAGCGGTAGTTACAGGTGCCGACCGTCTGGCTGGTAAGCAGAGCCATTTCCTGCCGCATGTCCAGATCGCGATTGTTGCGGCAGACGTTAACGTTTCTGTTGATCGGGTTTCCGGTGAGGTGAGAGTTGGCAACCATGACGCTTTGGAATGGCTCCTGCTGCGCCAGGTCGTAAATAGCAGCATTGGCCATGACCATCGACCTGGTTACCGGATGGTCCAGCAGGTTCGAAACCCATTTGCCGCCCACGTAAACTTTGGGGGTGAGCTTCTTTACGCTTTCCAGGTATTCCTGAGAGGTCTTGAGAGCCATAAGGAGATCCTTTCGTTTGGGGGTGTGCCTTCGCTCATCACTTGCCACTCGTCACATGGGATAGTAAATGATTTATCATATAGGAAAAAGAGTATTGTTGAGGTTCGGCTGCAAAACCTTATGGCAGTGCCGGCATTTTCGGATAATGCGGTAACATATAAACTGGTTGAAGTCCAGGTTTACGTGGGAGGCACTTACATTTATGAACTTCCGCTTCTGTCCCCATTGCGGCGCTTCGCTCATAAGGAAAGCGGCAAAAAAGGGTGTAAGGTCTTTTTGTCCTGATTGCGGCAAGGTTTTTTATCGCAACCCTACCGCAGGTGTCGCAGTTCTGCTGGTCGAAGGAGGAAAGATCCTTCTGGTCAGGCGCAGGGGCTCGTACCGCGGGCGGTGGTGCATTCCGTGCGGCCACCTCGAGTGGGACGAGGAGGTGCGGGAAGCCGCCGGGCGTGAATTCTTCGAGGAAACCGGGATAACGGTGCGGGTTGGGCGGGTTTTTTCCGTTCAATCCAACTTCCACGACCCTGAATCACAAACGGTTGGGATCTGGTTTTGGGGAACTCGGACGGGAGGAGAAATCCACCCGGGCTCGGATGCCAGTGAAGCTGCTTTCTTCAGCGTGGACGATTTGCCTGACTTGGCCTTTCCCACGGACAGAATTGTATGCAGGGAGTTGGAGGAGTACTTTGAATCCCGCTTGTTTGAAGAAGAGTAATGCGCTCAGGCCGGCGGATTTCAGGGGTCGAGCCGGCTAGGGTGGTTTGTTTTATTTCACCAGGGGCCGGATCCCCAAGCAGGCTTTGCGCACCAGGCCACTTTGGGAATCATGATGAGTGCTCACAAATTAATTCCGTCGCTTATATGTCAAAAGGTGGTTGACAGCGCACCAGCAATTAGCCTCATAATTACTTACTTATGTGTCAACTTTGAAGGCATCCCGCGAACGCCCAACGCGAACGATAGACATGCCACGCGGTCGCCTTCCCCGCTACGCGCTCATACGTTTCAGAGGGATGCCTGGCAAGTGCGCTTCTTTTTTACCGCACTACCGTAAATCTATCATACGAGGAGGTTGTCATGCCCGGCAGCTTTTATGATGTTCCGGCTGTTTCTCTAAAAACACGCATCGGATGGATCGGGACGGGGGTGATGGGGCTTTCCATGTGCGGGCACATTATGGAAAGAGGCTACAGCACCACCGTTTTCAACCGCACGAAGGAAAAAGCGCTCCCACTCATCGAGAAGGGCGCCGCCTGGGTTGATTCCCCTCGGCAAGCCACGGAAAACTCTGACGTCATCTTTACCATGTTGGGGTTCCCTGAAGACGTGCGGGCGGTTTATTTCGGGAAAGGAGGCATTCTCGGGGCGGCCCGCCGGGGTGTTATTCTCGTAGACATGACCACCACCGAACCATCGCTGGCAGCGGAAATCTATCAAGCCGCCCAGGAACGGGGGGCCTTCGCCATGGATGCTCCCGTCTCGGGTGGCGACGTGGGGGCGCGCAATGCCACTCTTTCCATCATGACGGGAGGAGATCGGGAAGTGGTGGAGGCCATTAAGCCCATCCTGGAAACAATGGGAAAAAACCTCGTTCACCAAGGACCTGCGGGTTCGGGCCAGCATACTAAAATGTGCAACCAGATCGTCATCGCGGGAACGATGATCGGCGTGTGCGAAAGCCTCTTATACGGTTTCAGGGCGGGCCTTGATCTGCCGACGATGCTCAGTTCCATCCAGGGCGGCGCAGCGAAGTGCTGGGCCCTGGACAATTTGGCTCCACGTATACTGCAAAGAGATTTCGCTCCCGGTTTTTTTGTTGACCATTTTATCAAGGATATGGGCATTGCGCTCAAGGAGTCGGCGCGTATGGGCCTTTTTCTTCCCGGCCTGGCGCTGGTCCACCAGCTACACCTTGCGGTAAAGGCGCAGGGACACGGTAAGTTGGGCACCCAGGCGCTCATGCTTGCCCTTGAACAGATGTCCCGGACCGTGGTCCGGGAAAAAGGCTGAAAAGTCTTACTGTATTCTCGTATGATAGACTTATATAATACCTTGCTCGAAAAAAATGCGCCTGAGATGATAAGAGCAGCGACCGTGCGCGCAGCCTTGCAGAACGCACAGACATTAAATGTGGTGCGTTTGAAGGCAAGCCAAATGTTAAGCGCATCAGAGAGTAAAGTGACAATGGTGTCAATGTCTCGCTTCGCGGGGCTTTGCCCTACTTCACTTTGTGAAGTGGGCTTGCCCGGCCTCCCTTAGCGAAGTGCGAGCGCGTAGCGCGGAGGCCGACCGCTCATTCTCGACAGCCCACCCACCCACCCGCGAGACGGGGCGGGAGCGGGAGGCCTTCAAATTTGAGCGAATTTCAGGCGCCTTGCTTATCGATCTTCAACCACTTATCCAAATCCACCGTTTTCTCGTATTCTTTGTATGTGAACAGTTCGGCCATGATCTCTTTGATGGAACCGGTCTCCTTAAGGGACACCACGGCCCTTTGCACCGCTTTCATTGCGGCGAAGAGGGGGAGGTACCAGTAGAGGACCATCTTCACACCGGTTTTCTTCCATTGATCCAGGGTGAAATCAGGTTGGATGGAGAAGCGTTGAGGGTCGGCGGCACAGACGACCAATGGGGCTTTTACTTCCCGGACAAGCCGCAAATATTGGTCAAAAGTATATAAGTCACCGACCATTGCCATGTCGGCCCCGTTTTCAATATACATATTGAGCCTTTTTATGGCTTCATCAATTCCTCCCGCCACTTTGGAGTCGGTTCTGGCTATTATTACAAAGTCTCCATTTTTCCTCGCATCGGCTGCTGTCCTGATTCTTTTTGCAAATTGCTCCGCGTCAATGACCCGCTTGCCCCGAAGTGCTCCGCATCTTTTGGGAAAGGTCTGGTCCTCGATGTGGATACCGCTCACGCCTGCCGTCTCGAACATCCGGACGGTGCGGCAGATGTTGAGTGCTCCCCCAAAACCCGTATCGGCGTCACAGACAACCGGGACATTTACCACTCCGGCTATATTTCCAGCCTTCCTGACAATTTCAGTAACAGTGCTCAGCCCCAGGTCGGGATACCCGAGGTCACTGGCTTCGTTACCTAGCCCGCTAAGATACGCGAGCGGGAACCCCGCTTTTTCAATGATCTGGGCGGACACCACATCATAGGCGGCCGGGGCGATAATGATCTCTTCTTTATCCAGCAGTTCTCTGAATCTCATTTATCTCCTCCGTCGATCGTGCCATCATTTTTTTCGTTAGGTTCATGAAAGCATTCAAGGCCGGTGAAATCCACCGGTCCCTATACCTGACCATCAGCAGGGCAACTTCTATCCCCCCCTCTGACCAGGGCAGGATTATAACTTCCTTCCGAGCGGCTTCCGCAGCCACCGCTATCTCTGGAAGGACTGCAATACCCACTGCGGCCATGACACAGCGCTTTATGACCTCGACACTGTAGAATTCAAGCTTTTTGACGCCGCGGACCCCTTCCTGGTCCAGAATCTGCTCGAAAACCTTTCTGTAACTGCAATCCACCCTGGACAGAAGGATGGTCTGTCCCGCCAGATCGCTGGTGTGCAGTGTGCGCTTTGCTCCCAGGGGATGATGGGGGGCGGCCACGAGTACTATGGTCTCAAACCCCAGGGTTTCCACCATGAGATCAGATGCGCTGACCGACTCCGCAAGCAGGAAGGCCAAGTCGGTTATGCCCTTTCTAAGGTCTTTTTCCAGACCCTCATGGGCGCAGGTTATGAAGTTCAGTTGCACACCGGGAAACCGGGAATGGAATTCGCCAATCACCTGCGGCAGCCGATGGACCGCGAAACTTTCCGGAACTCTTACCGTGAGTGAACCCGCCGGTTCCATATCAGTAGTCATCTGGGAGTGTGTCTCGTCAACCAGGTCCAATATCTTGTCAGCATACTTGAGCAACCGGGCCCCGGTTTCGGTGAGCTGCACTTTTTTCCCCAGGCGGTCGAAGAGCTGTACTCCAAGTTCCTCCTCCAGCCCGTGAATCTGAGCTGATATGCTCGATTGAGCATAATGAAGCCGGCCAGCGGCCTTGTTGAAGCTCATGAGATTCGCAACTGTTTGAAAAGACCTGAGTTGGCGGATTTCCACGGGTCACCGTCCTATCGCTTTTGTTGATAAGACCGTTCGAAATAAATCGTTTGTCTCGATTGAGATTAGCTTGTAATCATAATTAGCGATCAGTCAACTAAAAAACGAAAGGAACTCAAAATGGATGCAGCACAAAAAGCGGTGCACCTGTTCGAAAATGGCTTGAACTGCTCCCAGGCAATATTGACAGCTTTTGGCGAGCCACACGGAATTGACTCCGAGAGCGCCAAAAAGCTCGGCCGTCCCTGGGGAGGCGGCGTGGGACGCATGGGGCGGATATGCGGGGCTGTTACCGGAGCTATCATGGTCCTGGGGCTTGCGCAGAGCGGAAGGCAAGATGAGGGCGAGGCCAGGAACGACATTTGTCTAACTGTCCAGGAACTGGTTAGACGTTTTGAACAACGGCACGGGACCTCTGTTTGCAAAGATCTTTTGGGAGCGGATTTCAGCACGGAAGAGGGGCTGCGCAAAATTAAAGAGGAGATGCTCGTAAAAAAACTCTGCCCGAAATTTGTGGAGGATGCAGGCGGCATCCTGGCCGAGCTTGTTGTATGATAACTGCTGCGTAGTACCGAAAATGTCAATATCAGACAATGATTTGGGAAATGAGCGGTTTCCGTGGTAGTAAAGGCTGCCCTCGAGGCCTCCCGCTCACGTCCATCGCGTACGATAGACCTATTTTGCGGTCGGCCTCCGCGCTCCGCGAAGTACCTCGCTGAGGGGTACCCGCAATCGATATGGCATTGTTTTGCCCAGTGTTGTACATGAATTTGTTTTACGAGGCCTCCCACGAACGCCCATAGCGGCTATAGACCTATTTTGCGGTCGGCCTCCGCGCTACGCGAGGTACCTCGCTGAGGGGTGCCCGGAATCGATATGGCATTTTTTTGCCCAGTGTTGTACATAAATTTGTTTTACGAGGCCTCCCGCTCCCGTCCATCGCGTACGATAGACCTATTTTGCGGTCGGCTTCCGCGCTCCGCGAGGTATCTTTCGCCTAAAAACGGTAAATTGCATAACCAGATTATCGCTAAGGGTCGTTTATAAGTCTGTAAAACGAGGATCGTCATAGATGGAGCAGACCCAGGGATTACCCGCCGCCATAGATTTCATGAACACGTTTGCCGCCCTTACCGGACTTGCACCGGCGAGTGAGGCGCCAAGACGATACCTGTGGACCGATGCTTTTGCGGTTTGCAATTTCCTGGGGTTGTACCGGCAAACGAATGATGAAGAATACAAAAAACTCGCACTCCTGCTTGTCGACCAGGTCCATAACATTCTTGGACGGCATCGTGACGACGATCGGCGAAAGGGCCGGGTCAGCGGCCTAGATGAGCAGGAAGGGAAACTGCACCCCACTGTGGGAGGACTGAGGATTGGCAAGAAAATGAACGACCGGGGTCCCGATGATCCCTTTGATGAGCAGCTTGAATGGGATCGTGACGGGCAGTATTATCACTACCTCACTAAATGGATGCACGCCCTCAACTGCGTCAGTTCGATCACGGGGGACCCGGCCTTCAGGCGGTGGGCCGTTGAGCTTGCAAAAACGGCTTACGCCAAATTCACCTATGGCCCTTCTTCCGGAGATCAGAGGCGAATGTACTGGAAGATGAGCATCGACCTAACGTATCCTCTCGTCGCATCCATGGGGCATCACGACCCTCTCGACGGACTCATCACCTATTGTGAGCTTCAGGCAGGCCTGGCCGGAGGTTCGGAAGGGTCTCCGGACCTGAGCGGGGAAATCCAAGGTCTGGCTGCCATGTGCAAGGGAAAAGATTGGACTACCGATGACCCTCTCGGCATTGGCGGCCTTTTAACGGATGCCTATAGAGCGGCCCAAATGATGGCCAGTGGAACTTTTCCGCAGGCCGATCTTTTAGCGGACCTATTGGAAGCATGCCGGCTCGGATTGTATGCCTATGTAAGTATGGATTCGCTGGAAGCCCCGGCTCAGTACCGGCTCGCATTCAGGGAACTGGGGGTTTCCATCGGGCTGCATGCTCTTGAAAAATTACAGCGGCTTATTGAAGGAAAACCGGGCGTTTTCGACAAGGCACAATCACTGGCCAGGCAAGTTGAAATCCTGATGCGGTATGAAGCTCTGGCGGAAATCATCGAAGACTTCTGGCTCGATCCGGCTAACAGAGAAGCACCCGGTTTTACCGACCATTGCGACATCAACACAGTCATGCTCGCAACCAGTCTGGCGCCTGATGGATACCTGGTGTTAGGGATTGAGGAATTGCCGAATTGAGGGATTGATGAATTGAGGGATTCCTAAATCCCTAAATCCCTAAATCATTGAATCGTCTTCCCTCACCTGTAATAGCTGCGAAAATACTCCAGCACCATCCTGTGGGTATTGAACCGGGGGGTTATGTCGGAGATGGACCGCCTTATTATGGAGAGCCATTTTCTGGGGTTGGCGTAGTAGGTCGTAACCATGTCTTCAAGGTCCCGGTAGAAGTCGGCGGTGGCCGCTTCATCAGCCTGATCTTCGTCGTCGCCGATGGCCCATCCATTTATCCGGTCTTTGCACGCTTCCCGCCACCATCCGTCCAGAACGCTCATATTCACTCCGCCGTTAAAGCAAACTTTCATGCCGCTCGTGCCGCTCGCTTCTCTTGGACGGCGAGGAGTATTCAGCCAGACGTCGGCCCCTGAAGTCATCAGGCCCGCGACCCAGATATTGTAATTTGGGACAAAAACCAGCTGAAGCTGTTTTTCGTATTGCTTCCCGATATTTACTACCTGCCGGATCAGTTCTTTTCCCGCCTGGTCCTGCGGATGAGCTTTCCCGGCGAATACGAACTGCACCCGGTCATAGGACAGATTGAAAAGAAATTCCAGGTCGCTGAAAATGAGGGTTGCGCGCTTATAGGCTGCTGCGCGCCGCGCAAAGCAGATCGTCAGCAGTTCGTCGGTAAACCCTGCGCCGGACAGGGAGTTTATGTATCTTATTAGCCGCCTTTTGGCCTTCCTTTTGGTCTCGACTATATCGCTGTCCGGAATTATCGAAATGTCCCCGAGTTGTTGAGGGTCCCGCCGCCAGGTCGGGATGTATTTGTCGTATAGCTCCTTGAATTCAGGGCCGGTCCAGCTCAGGTGGTGCACGCCGTTTGTGATGTGGCCGATGTTGAACCCTGGAAACATCAGCCTGGATATTTCCCCGTGCAGTTGGCTCACCCCGTTTGCGGCGCGCGACAGATTGAGGGCCAGAACGGTGGTGTTTAGAACATCGCCGCCCGCAAGCTTCCTGATATTTGAGGGCAGGTATTCCCCGATTACCTTCGATGCGAGGTCGTAGCTGAATTTATCGTGGCCGGCGGCAACCGGGGTGTGCGTGGTGAGTATGCACTTGGATCTTACCTGCTCCTCGTCTCCTCCAAAGTCCTTCAGCATGGCGAGAGTGAGGAAAACCGAGTGGCCTTCGTTCATGTGATAAGTGGTGATTTGCGGCTCCAGGCGCTTGAACGCCAGATATCCGCCTATTCCGAGAATCGCTTCCTGCGATATCCGGGTATGCTGGTCTCCACCGTAGAGATACTGAGTTATGACCCGGTCTTCGGGTGCGTTTCCCGGAAGATCGGTGTCGAGAAAATAGACCGGGACTCTTCCCGATCCGGTCTCGTTATGCATCCCAACCACGTTATGCTTCCAGACGCCCACCTGCACGTCTCGACCTGCGAGCCTTACGGTTACTTTGAGCGGAAGAGGTTCCATGAATGCACGCGGGTCGAAGTAAGGGTAGATCTCTTCCTGCTGCCCAAAAGGGTTTATATTCTGGATGAAGTAGCCGCGCTTGTAGAGAAGCGTTACGGCGACCAGCGGGATGTTCAGGTCGGCAGCCGATTTGATGTGGTCCCCTGCCAGAATGCCAAGCCCTCCGCTGTAGGTCGGAATGCTTTCATTTAGACCTATTTCCATGCTGAAGTATGCGACTTTCATCAGGCGAGTTTCGCTCCTTTTCCTGATTTCCGATAAGCATTATAAGACTTACAAAACCTGCTGCGCCCGGCAGTCGAGCAAAAGCCCGGAAACGCCACATTCAGGATTTTTGAATCCTGTGCTTATATCACACCACCGGCAGTTATTAAAAAAAACATGCCGCCATAACGGATGCGTTCTTGCCTCCTATTTATCTTTGCTCCTAAAATTTGCGGTAAAATGTTACCATGAGCACCTGAAAAAAAACCGGGGAAAAACCATGCGCGCGCTGCTGATTTCAGCCAATACGGAACAACTCCAGATGCCTGTGCTGCCGATGGGCCTGGCCTGCGTCGCTGCGACGGCCGAACATGCCGGCCATGAAGTCAGGTTTTTGAACCTCATGACGAAAGACGGCTTTCAGGAACTAAAACTTGAAAACGCCGTTTCAGGTTTTAATCCTGAACTTATCGGCGTTTCGGTAAGAAACATCGACGATCAGTGCATGAAGTCTCCCAGGTTTCTTCTGGATGCCGTAAAAAATGTCGTGACTTCCTGCCGCAGACTCACGCCGGTCCCTATCGTTCTGGGAGGAGCGGGATACAGCATTTATCCTCGAAGCGCCCTGGCCTATCTTGGAGCCGACATGGGGATAAAAGGCGAGGGAGAAGCCGCTTTTGTGAAGCTGTTGGACGCACTTTCACGAAAAGAGGGCCTGGCCGGCGTTCCGAATCTGGTTTTGGCTGAGTCTTTGCGCGAAAATAAGACCGAGGTCCTTACAAGGCTCGACGACTCCGTGTTGCCCGATCCCAACGGCCAGTTTTCGTTTCCCACGGAATTCAAAAATCAAAAAATCTGGCTTCCCTTCCAAACCCGGAGGGGCTGCCCGATGGAATGCAGTTTCTGTTCGACCGCAACCATAGAGGGGCGGATTTTGCGGAAAAGGTCCCCTGAAATTGTTGCCGATTCGATTTCACGGTTCGTTGAAGCGGGGTTTAAGAATTTTTTCTTTGTGGACAATACTTTTAATTTTCCTCCCTCATATGCCCGTGAGCTTTGCGGCGCGCTGAGCGGGAGAAATCTCGACATCCAGTGGCGCAGCATACTTTATCCCTGGAAAGTCGAGGAGGACCTTATCGAAAGGATGGCCAGGGCCGGGTGCGTCGAAGTGGCCTTCGGATTTGAGAGCGGATCGAAGAAAATATTGCGTTCGCTCAACAAGAGGTTTCAGCCTGAAGAAGTCCGCAGGATTTCAGAAATGCTTGACGGATACGGAATCGGGAGAATGGGGTTTCTTCTGCTCGGAGGGCCTGGAGAAACCAGGGAAACAGTTGAGGAGAGCCTGGAGTTTGCGGATTCTCTCGAATTGGAAGCAATGAAGATCACCACCGGAATCCGGATTTATCCATATACGGCCCTGGCAGCGACCGCAGTCGCCGAGGGCGTTGTTTCACCCCTGGACGATCTGCTGCGTCCGGCATTTTACCTGGCCGGGGGACTTGAAGGCTGGATAGAGGAAACGGTTTCCGATTGGCTTATAAGAAGACCGAACTGGCACAGTTAGTTTCCGTCCGGAAAGGGTCCTTTTCCGTCCTGGGGCGGTGTCAATCTTCGGGCTTTCTTGTGCGGCGTACCCCTTCCGGCTAAAGCCGGTAAGAGGATCTTCCGCCTAAAGGCGGTAAAAGGAATGACCAGATTAAGACCAGATTATGTACGCCTCCGCGCAAGCCCTTGATTTCCTGGCCAGAACGAAAACGTTCCGGCTAAAGCCGGTAAGAGGAATGACCAGATTATGCCTCCTTTCCGGATCGGAAACTGTCATTGATAGTGGTAGTTAAAGCCTTGCCTTGTTTTTTTTCTTCGTGGCTCTTCGTGGTGAAAAAAGCGGTTGAGTAATCTGTTCATTCCGCTTAGCGGCTTTTAGCCGGAAGAAAGAAGGTCCATAGGTATAGAGAAAGGGAGACGCAAATATGGCGAAGGTTATGATTCACCCCTCAAGCTATGAAACTATCCGTGAAGCGGTTGACCGGGCGTTCGATCTTTTCCCGCTCAAAATCAGGGGCAGGAAGGTTTTGATAAAACCCAATGTGCTAAGGTTATCGGAGGCAAAGGAAGGTATTGTCACCCATCCATCGATGCTGCGCGCGGTAGTTGACAAAGTCGAAACCCTGGCCCCGGCTTCCATGGTCGTAGGCGACAATCCGGGGCTTTTCAATTACGGCGATAACGAGAAGAGCTTTACAAAAACAGGCCTGATGGAAGCGGCGAAAGGCTACTATCGCAACATTGGGACCGATTCGCTCAAGGTCGATTTCAATCCCGATTTTGTGCCGATGGTGAGTGTCTCCCGGATCGTTTTGGAGGCCGACGTCATCATCAGTCTTCCGAAGTTCAAGACCCATGGCCTGACCGTCATCACGGGGGCAATCAAAAACAGCTACGGCATTTTGCCCGGCGCCCAGAAAGCGGTGCTCCACAAGGCGGCCGGCAGTCCCGAGCGGTTTCATGAAATGCTTGTCGATGTCTTCCGGCTTCGGGTCCCGGACCTTTTCCTGGTGGATGCCGTAGTCGGCATGGAGGGAAATGGGCCGGCCTCGCCGGAGCTGAGAGACATAGGCCTGGTTCTGGCTTCCGATGACGCCGTAGCCCTGGACTCGGTGATAGCAACGATGATGGGTTGTGACCCGGCCCGGTTGCGGTTCCTGCAAAGAGCCAGGGAGCTTGGCCTGGGGGACTGCGATATCAAAGGGATCGACATCATAGGGGAGCTGAAACCAATACCTCATTTCAAGCTTCCGCCGCTTGGAGGCGAAGCGATAATCAATAACGCCGCCGCGCAGGCAATGATTCACAGCCGCACGGTCCTGCGCCCAGAGGCGGACCCCGACCTGTGCACGGGCTGCGGCACATGCGTCGATCAGTGTCCGGTTTCGGCCCTGTCCATGGGTGAGATCGTCCCGAGTGTGAATCCCGATATTTGCATCACATGTTTTTGTTGCCAGGAGATCTGCCCGGAGAAAGCTATCATGCTTAAATAAGGATGGGTGTCTCACGCGGAGACGCAGAGAACGCAGAGAATGCGGAGAAATGAATATATGTATATGAGCAAAAGAAAGGAAGGCCTCCACAGAGTCGTCAATAGCTATCAAGCCCCTTCCTCCGCGCCTCCGCGTGAATAAAAACTCTTAAACCTGACGCGGAGGGCGCTGAGAAATGAATATGAACAGAAGACAGGAGATTGATGAAATCACAGGTCAGGTGGTGGATGCAGCCATCAAGCTGCACACGAGGCTTGGACCCGGTTTGCTGGAGTCGGTTTATGAGCTTGATCCAGCCAACGAACTGGAGCGACGGGGGTTGATGGTAGAGAGACAAAAGCCTGTTTCCTTCGAGTTTGATGGCTTACGGTTGGAGGATGCTTTTCGTGTAGACCTGCTGGTCGAGGGATGCGTGGTTGTCGAACTGAAGTCAGTCGAGACCCTGGCTCCAGTTCACTCAAAACAGATTCTGACCTACATCCGGCTCCTCAACCTACCCGTGGGATTGTTGATCAACTTTGGCGCCGCAACCATGAAGGAAGGACTCCACAGAGTCGTCAATAACTATCAACCCCCTTCGTCCGCGCTCTTCGAGGGCAGAAAACGCGTCTCCGCGTGAATAAAAAACCTTAAACAGGAGGATAAAAATTGAACGGTATTCTGATAAGATGGCTGCTTCTGACGATTTCAATTATTCTTACCTCCTACCTGGTCGAAGGCATATACGTGGCGAGCTTCTTTTCGGCCCTTTTCGCCGCGTTGGTCCTCGGCATACTGAATGCCCTGTTCCGGCCGTTGCTGATCGTCATCACCCTTCCGATCAATATCCTCACTTTAGGCCTTTTTACATTCGTTATAAACGCCCTGCTTTTGAAAATGGTTTCCGGGGTAGTTCCCGGCTTTTACGTCTATGGGTTCTGGTCGGCGGTTTTCGGCTCTCTCATCATCAGCCTCGTGAGCTGGCTGCTCAGTTCTTTTGTAAACGGCAGGGGCAGGATCGCCTATATCGAGCTGAAGAAAAGATAGGCGTTCACCACTATGTTTTCATTGGCCAATTAAGGAGCGCTATGAACAATTCGACATCTACCATTCCAATCGAGGGCCGCTGCCTCGAGGATTTTGTAGTTGGTTCCGTGAGCGAGTTCGGTTCCATCGCCGTAGAAGAGGCCGAGATCATTGACTTCGCGCGCCGCTTCGACCCGCAGGTCTTTCACACCGATCCTGAAGCTGCGAAAAGAAGCATTTACGGAGGTTTGATCGCCAGCGGCTGGCACACAGCCAGCATGATGATGCGCCTTATTGTGGACCATTATCTCCCAGGGGCGAGGAGCCTGGGCTCTCCCGGTATCGACGAACTGCGCTGGATCCTGCCGGTGCGCCCAGGCGATGAACTTTCGATCCGCGTGACGGTTATGGAAGCCAACCGATCACGTTCCAAACCGGATCGGGGCGTCGTCCGCTCATTGGTCGAGGTGCTCAACCAGAACCATGAGGTGGTGTTGACCATGAAGGCGATCAACTTGTTGCTCTGCCGGGATGCGCAATAATAACAGGCCACCCGCCGCCGGCCCCGCCTCGCGGGTGGGGGGGCGGGCTGTCGAGAATCCAAAGAGAGGATATATGAGTCAAGCAAAACCGGCGCCGTTCCAACTGAGCGTTCCCGATAACGTGCTCCAGGACCTCCAGG
This sequence comes from Syntrophobacteraceae bacterium, assembly GCA_049515795.1. Classification (GTDB taxonomy): domain Bacteria; phylum Desulfobacterota; class Syntrophobacteria; order Syntrophobacterales; family Syntrophobacteraceae; genus SbD1. The sequence goes on along the minus strand of JBEKTT010000051.1, from coordinate 6,844 downwards.
AGAGGCTGTCCCGCGCGCGCCTGCCCGATGAGCCGCCGGTCGAGCCGTGGGCTACCGGCACAAGTGTTGCCTACATGCAGAGGCTGATCGGCTACTGGCGCAATGGTTTCGACTGGCGCGCGCAAGAGGCGATGCTCAACGGCTTCCGCCAGTTCAGCGTGCCGCTGGCAGGCATAGAGGTGCACTTTATCCACGAGCACGGCAAAGGACCCGACCCGATGCCTCTGCTGCTGTCCCACGGCTGGCCGGGATCGGTGGTGGAGTTCCACAAGCTCATTCCCATGCTTACCGACCCGGTGCGCTACGGGGGCGACCCGGCCGACTCTTTCACGGTGGTGGCGCCCTCGCTGCCTGGTTACACACTGTCTTTCCGGCCCGGACAGAAGCGCTTCAGCGTTGAGGAGATCGCGGAGGTCTTTGCCGAGCTGATGACCGACGTGCTGGGCTACGAGCGCTTCGGCGCGCAGGGAGGCGACTGGGGGGCGTTCGTAACATCGCGCCTGGGTTACCGGTTCGCGGAGCGCTTGACCGGAATTCACCTCAATATGCTGGCGGTGCGGCACCACCGGAAGATGCTCGATAACCCGACCCGTGAGGAAAAGGTATTTCTCGCCCAAATGAACGAATGGGCCAGGGAGGGGACCGGCTACCAGTGGATCCAGGGCACGCGCCCAACTACGCTTGCTTTTGGGCTGACCGATTCCCCGGTAGGCCTGGCGGCGTGGATTGTGGAAAAATTCCGCGCCTGGACGGATAACAGCGGCGAGCCGGACAGCGCCGTTGGCCTGGACGAGATGCTGACCAACATCACTCTCTATTGGGTCACCGGCGCCATAGGGTCTTCCTTCTGGCCCTACTACGCACTCAGGCACGGCGCCCGGCCGATCCCGGAGGGCGCCAAAATCACCGTGCCGACGGGCTATGTCGAGTTCCCGCACGAGATCATGCGCCCCCCTCGCTCGGTGGCACAAAGCCTTTACACCAATATCAAGCGGTGGACCGTCATGCCTGAAGGCGGTCACTTCGCCGCACTCGAGCAGCCCGAAGTCCTGGCGCGGGAGATCCGGGAGTTCTTCAAACCGCTGAGGAGCAGGACTGAGGACTGAGGGCGGAGGAGCAGGACTGAGGACTGAGGACTGAGGGTGGAAGACGGAAAGGCGGAAGGCCTGGTTTCACGCGGAGGCGCGGAAGGGGCTATTGACTGTTTAGCGGTTACTTCCCGCTTATCTGTTCACTGCTCCAAAATGGCTCGATTCTTTACCGGCCGGGCGCAACATATTTGACTCCACCCATAAACCCGGCGTGACCGTGACGGCTGGGTGATTTTGGCTGTGGAAAGTTCACAGGCGTCCCACCATCACCACTCTAGCCCATGAGCAAATGGGCGCTTAGAGTGCCCATTTCACCGTTGAAATTGACCTTCTAAGACGCAAAACCGCCCCTTCTTTCAATCTTCTGGCTGTTTATTTAGGTACTTGGCTTGGCCCGACCCCGCCCGGCCCAGTAGTTTGTAATAATTGGAGGGTTCGCTCTTGAACGCCACTTTCTCCATAGCGAGCGCGATTTGTTACGCGTCTGTAGCTAGCGATATCGTGGAACCTGTAATTATTCGGGTCCAACAGTAATCTATGGGCTGGCGGAGAACCTCGGGTAGATTCCATAAAATACTCCATTCTCCTTCACGGACAGCGAATATTATGAGGGAACCAAAAATTTTATAAACTTGACCTGCAGGGAACTAATGTCCTTTACTTCGCATTCCCATACCGTAAGTGCCTGCCAACCTGCAGCTTCGAGTTCCTGCAGGTTCCTCCTGTCGCGCATCTGCGTCTTCTCCAACTTCGGCACCCAATATTCGAGGTTTGATTTTGGAGTGTGCGCAATTCTACAGCCGGGGTGCTGGTGCCAAAAGCACCCATGTATGAACACCACCTTTTTCCGTCCCTTCAATACGAGATCAGGCTTGCCGGGCAATTCTTTTCCGTGCAACCGATATCCGAACCCTAGTGCCCGAATCAGCCGTCTGACGGCCCTTTCAGGGGAGGTATCCTTCCCCCTAATTTTCCGCATGTTCGCACTTCTCTGGGATATGGTGATCCTGTCCATCTGTTATTTTTTGCCACTACCCGATCTGATTTGTGCGAGGATGCGCCTGCAGAAATCTTCCTTTGGTGGAGCATTACTGTATAGCGCATGCATCATCAGTTCGCTGTGTGTTGTCCCGGCTATGCCACTATACCGTAAAGTGTACTGATGACTTTCTCGACCTTGATCTTCGGCCAAATCGTATTGGAGGAAGAGGACATTACTTTCCCTAATGGCAGTATCGGCAAAGCGGACTGCTTGCTGAATGTTCTCGTAAATGGGTCTTTGCAAAACGGCAACTATTTTCGTTTGCCACTGGTGGTGGAAAAAACCTTTGTTGATGAGCTGCGTTACGAACCTCTTCCTGACATTGGCGTAGTTGAACCCATAGGAAAATTTTCTTTCGAGCGGTTGTGATAGGGTGATTGCAGCGTATGCTGGCTCAACTGATCCAGTTATATCGATTGCCTGCAATTCCGCTGACACGAAATTCCTTATGTTACCGGCTTCGGTATCAACATCAGCCACAACGAAATCGACAGTTCCAACCCTCGCCATTTTGATCTCGCGAACGAATTGTGGGTTTTGAGGGGGAGTACCTGTCCATGCATACTTTAAAATATCATGGAAAAGGTCGCCCGCGTAAAACCTTTTTGGACAGACGATTATTGGCTCCTTGACTTGCGTCTCTTTCCTACGGTTTGACCGGAATATCGAGCAAACCGGATAGGGAATGCCTCTATAATTCTGACTTCTTTTGACGCAAGTGGAGTTGATGAAGGGGCATTGATAACCGGCATTGGCCGGGTTGGTCATCAGGTGAGCCGGTTCGCCAAGGATTTCGCAGATTACTTCGAAGGGATTGATGGGCAACGCGCATCGCCTCCTCATCTTTGCATAGTGCAAAAAGGACATTCGCCGCAACAGCCGCAGCCAAGATCACGGGAACGGCATTACCCACTTGCCTGTATTGCTCGACCTTCGGTCCGCAGAAACGAAATGAATCAGGAAAGGATTGAAGCCGCGCCGCCTCTCTGACCGTAATGGATCGATCCTGGCTGTAATGGAAAAAGGCTCCCCAATGCGGATCGCACTTGGTGAGGATTGTACATGCAAGGCCATCAGGATGCAAGCGGCCATAACGTTTGGTATGGTCGCACCGCCTCGCCCGTTTCATACCGGTTGGTAAAAGCTCGACAGGGATATCCCGCCAGCTGCCACCGGGCGGTATGAAGCACATCCGGTCCAGGTTGATCTTAGAGAGGGATGGGGCCACATGGTTGAAAAGAGCCGGCGATGCATTGCGCAAGAACGCCTGATAAGAGGAAAGGGCAGGCTGGCCGTGAATGGACTCCTCGACCCCCTCAGCATTCCTCAGCTCCGGCAAGTCCCCGATAGCGTCTTCCACAGTAACGAAAGGTGCAAGGCTGCCGCCATGGGTCGGCTGCGGCCAGACGAACCTAGGCCCCAAAGTGCCCACGAAGAACATTCTCCTGCGCTCTTGTGGCACACCGAACTCCTCAGCCTTGAGGATTTTATTCTCAACCGTGTATCCAAGGGATGAAAGGCCAGATGTGATCTCTTTGATTGCCCGGCCACCTTCAACGGAAGACATACCGGGTACATTTTCCATCACCACGAAGCGGGGCATGATACCGGCGACTATCCGCAGATACTCCCGGAAAAGTCCAGAGCGCTCATCATGCATACCGCGCTGATGGTTGTAAACGCTGAAAGCCTGGCAAGGCGGGCCACCAATAATGCAATCAACTTCGCCCGGCCTCATTCTGGCAGCGCGGAGAATATCTTCAGGATACAAGCGCTCAATGGGTTGTAGAAAAAAAGGTACAGATGGATTATTTGCCCGGAAGGTGGCAGCGCAATGGGTATCGAAATCATTTGCGGCAAGGACATGGAACCCGGCGAGCCTAAATCCTTCAGAAAGGCCACCAGCCCCGGCGAAGAGGTCGATGCAGCTAGCGCTCTGCCCACCCTTTCTTAGGGACTCCAGCCATTCGATATGATTGTTTTTGGTCATGGCCGCTATCCTTGAAGAGGTTCAGTGCTGCCGTAAACGCGCGGCCTACTCTCCCCCCTTTTCCAGGAGGTCTTTTATCGTGAGCTGAACCGCTAATTGCTTCGGCGATTCCAGGTACTCCTTCGCCCTCTGAATGAACCAAGCCTTTAGTTTCAAGTTGTCCTCTTCCAAACGGGCATACATGGAATTCTTCAGGTCCACGTCCACTTCGAGCACGATCCGGCCACTATTTCCTCGCGCCATGGCTACTTACTCCAAGGTAAGCTCCCACTTTAATGTTACATTACATGTTATGTTATGTAACATCAAGGAAATTTCAATGGCTGAGCAGTCTTTCATTGGCCGGGTGCTGCAAAAAAATTGTAATCTCCGTCCGGTACTCTGGTCTGTTTCGGAAGCTGGATGTTACATGGTCTTCGGTTGGATTCTGCTTGTACTGGTATTTTGAATTGCGGCTCGATTAGAAAGCCAAAAACGGTGGGTTCAACTCGCGTCATTTCTTCTGGTGGTCCGCAAGTGATGTGATAGCCCAAAATCAGCGCGTAATACATCGGAACACCTACAAAAATCTCAGCGTCGGAGGTTCAGATCGTCTCGCCGCGATTTGAGGGGGACGTTGCTTAACACATGCCGTCGCGTTATGCACCTCAGTTCCAAGACTTTTAAATATCTCACGGGATCAAACCGGTTTCATCTACAGAAGTTCCTCGATGAGCTTTCCGAAACGCGGTTTAATATGCACATGATACGGCTTGACCTGGGCCGAATAGCTGTGTGTACAGTCTTTGAGGTGAAGCGTGAAGCGAGAAGGGTAAAGTTAGAAGGGTTAGATTTTCGCTCTTCACTGCTCCTCGCGAAGCGATAGAACCAAAAGGAATTATTTTTTTTGCCGCTTCTATTGCCGTTTGTATTGCCGCTTCTGGTTGCCGTTTCCGGTTGCCGTTTTGCACGACCTTTTAGAGTGTGCCAAACTGTTTGTGAGAGTTAACTACAAGAACAGTAGATCCACCGCAGAGCTTCCGGCTAAAGCCGGTAAGCGGATTGACCAGATTATGGGGCATAGCCCGGACAGGAAAAGGCCAAAACATTCTCACCACAGAGCTTCCGGCTAAAGCCGGTAAGCGGATTGACCAGATTATGGGGCATGGTCCGGTCAAGGAGAGGGCACAGAGAAACGAAACTGGGCATGCAGGAAAAACCGTAAGCAAGCATACAGGGATCTGCCTTTTAGTTTTGTCTGTTCGCTTAATTGCCTTCCTCTGTGCCCTCTGTGTCTCTGTGGTGAACCCTAACAGGAAAGGTCGCCACATGAGAAGCCGAATCGATGATAAGCAATTACGTCAATTAATCAGGAACGGCGACACCGTTACCGGAGTCGCCCGCAAGATGGGGGTGGACAAAGCTACCGTATCCAGACGGTTGAAGGCGTTGAACATCGCCATAAACCGGAATGTAACCATCCGGGCAGCCCATAAGATTGTCGACCGCGAAATCAACGCGCTGGACCAATTGCAGAAGATCAACCGCGACGCTAACGAAATACTCGACCTGCTCATGCGCTGGAACCGGGGCGAGGACGAGGCTCTTCAGGTACTCGAATCTCAGGTCCGCAAAATCAAGGTCCGTGGGCAGGAAGAGAAAATCACCGAGTACAAATTCAAGGACCCTCGCGAACTCGCCTTAAAGGCCATGCATGAAATCCGGGAGCAACTGAAGTTGCAGCTCGACATCTTCCAGGCGCTTTTCGATATGCGGGCGGTCCAGCAATTTCAGGCTGAAGTATTGCAGGTAATCGGAAGTGTTTCAGCGGAAGCAAGAGATGAGATCATTCGCCGGCTGACTGAGAGAAATGCTCTCCGGTCGGCTGTTGACCTGAATTGATCTACAAGAACGTCATCGCAACTCACAAAGTAATCAGCCCTGGCTTGTTCAGCAGAGGCAACTCCTCATAACTGTTTATCCGCAGATGTCACAGATGTGCGCAGATGGTTTTGGGAGAGGATGAGGCGCTTGTATTCAAGACGCGGTACTCCAAAGTTAAGCAATAGCGCCTTCTGGAGCCCGGAGGCTTTTAGATAATTAATGACCTGGGCCTCTTCTACAGATGAAAGGCGTTGGAGCGCCTTCAATTCGACAATCAAGGAGCCAAAGCAAACAAAGTCAGCCCGGTAGGAGGTGGTGAGGGGTGTGCCTCGATAGAACACGGGCATAGGGGACTCCCGCTTGAAGGCGATGCCACGAGCCGCAAACTCTATTCCCAGTGCTTCCTGATAAACAGGCTCCAAAAAACCGTGTCCCAACTCGGCATGAACCGCCATCGCAGCGCCAATAACGGCATAAGTCTGTTCATCTCTCGCTGAAATATCAGTGCTCATCTGCGTCATCTGTGGATTAATCCTTTGGACGTTGTCGGCAAAGTATTAGCGTAACTATTTTGAAAAATCTAAGTTTATTCCACCGAAGACGATATCCTGCTTAGGTGCATAAAAAATTGGATGATGCTTGTTACTTTTCCGGATCACGTTGCAGAAATCCCGCAGGGAGCTTTCCGAAACGCGGTTTAGGGCTTGTCCGTAAATAAAACCTTTACGCTCGCATCCGGCTTTTGGCCGGCTTTGGCCGCTCCTCAATCGCAAAATCCTCGACGTAGCCCAGCTACGCCTGCGGTTTTGCTCAATCTTCGCGACCAAATCAGTCTCAAAATCCGGCGCAATCCCTAAG
>JBEKTT010000050.1:0-38132 GCA_049515795.1 Syntrophobacteraceae bacterium | reverse complement strand
CGTTCCGTCAAGGTCACTCGGTATCGTGGTGTCATGGCAAATCCCTCCCCCTGGAATTTGCCACGATTATACCGAACTCTACGAAAAAAACAATGTTACATGGTACTAGTACGCGCTGGGCACGTTTCTCAATATCCTCTTGCCCCAGATAGGGAATTCTACGGGCATGTTTCGATCCCGTAGCACTTTTGCCTTTATCTCGATAATCTTCACCAATTATTTCATTCAAGATGTTCAAGAAAGAATATGATTTGACTTCTCCATACACGCAAAATACGGACTCACACTGCCCAATAAAGTCTGTATGTGTTAACGCCTTTTCCACCTGATTCTTTTCATATTTGTTCTTATCCTTTCGTGCTACTGCACTGGGTGTTCGCTGTAAAATCCATTCAACCTGGTCATCGGGAAGAAGTCGCGCTAGTGCGATACCTTTTGAAGCCGCATATTTTAGCGCACCTTTTTGAAATCCAACCTTCGTAAATACGTAGCCTTTTACGTCCTTGCCCGAAATTTGATTCAATTTTTCAACAAATTCTTCGAGATCATCCACCGGCACCATATGGTTATAGTTTTTACATTCTACAACAATAAGGAGTGACCATTGATCAGAACCCGAAGTAAATGCCTCGATGGATACATCAACCTTAATGAGACTTTCTCTATCTTTAGAATAATATCCCTTCTGCCTATAAAATTTGCATTTATCTGGATTCAAGAATGAATCTCCAGAAAGTACGTGTTGACTAAAAAGATCAAATACCTCATCCTCTAGAATATCGCCTTTAGCTTTGCTGTTTTGCATCCCAAGGCTTTCATTTTCACAATAGGGGTTAAACATAATGATCAGGCGGCATTAGCTCTTGTATCAACATGGCGCAAGTTGATAATCCAGAAGTATAATCGCTTCTGTCCCGACGGGAAAACTTTGGCAATACCAAGCATCCTCACACATTCTCGACATCCAATTTCCTAAACAGGCTTACGCATTTAAATCATTCAAAGTCCATGTCAATACTAAGCTTATCTCCGCTCAGGGCGCAATCGAGATGAACTGAGAAGGGCCAGTTTCCTCCCTGCAATATATGCAGCAAGGTGTCCTTCGGTTTTTCAAGGATCACCTTGTTGAGAGCTGACGCAATATCCTTCCGAAGTTCGGGGTACATATCAACCCTGCTGGGGGCGATATAGTCGATGCAGCCCCTGAGTCGTGGTTTCTTAGTCGCCTCCACAACTTCTGCATCCAAATAAGAGAGCTCCGCTCTATCTGGGTGGTCCTTGATCTCCTTTTTCGAATCGTGTCGATCCCATGTCTGAATCTGGTCGCAGAACAAAAGAAGGCTTGCCACAGGGTCTCGTTGCCATTCAATCTGCACGCAACTATCACGCCTATCCTTAGGAGTAGAGTGAAACACGCCAGGCAGACAACTATGCAGCAATATCGCTCTGGCTGCCTCAGTGATATACTGGCTGAACAGATCGTTAGCGCCCGGTCCCCCAGCGATGTTGACCAGATACGCTGCAGCGATCGCGCCATGGTCAGGCTTCTCCTCTTTTGAACACCTCTTGATATGTTTCCTTATCTCTTCAACCATAGGGTCGTGTGCTTTCCTAGATATACTAAAGAACACTTGTTCGATGGACTTCGAAAGCGCGTCGGACTTTCCGGGGACCCAGGATGGACTTCCCATCTCTTGTGAACAAAACTTTTCGAAGAACTCCTTGGACACTTCCGTGATAGTCTTGCCGCATTCATGAAATTTGCCGGCATCATGAAACAAACTGGCGAGCAACCAGACTGCGTTGAGTCCATTGATTGGCTCAACAGCTTTTAGATCCGGAACATCAGCTCTACTATTTCGCATCTGTTCCCAGAGCATGGATATCTTATCTCGAAGAAGCGCATGATTGATCAGCCAATAGCCAACCCAGAACACGTTTATTGAGTGGCGTGCAATTCCGCGGAGTCTAGGCGAAGCTGCTCTCAGCAGAGGCTCGGACGCTGCCAAACCATCCCACAATGACATAAGCGCCACAGAGTGTTTTGCGTCCAAGTCGTCGAGTATGCTCTGCAAAGAATCTCGACATTTCTCGACCTGTTCGTGCTCGGTATGGCCTTCGCCATAGCTTTTAATCAAACTCAGCATGTGCGTGTGCCACGGCGGGCACTTCTCTGATGGCATAGCAGCAATCAGTTTCTGGATGGTAGCATCAGGTCTGTATCGTTGTAATTCAGAAGCAAGCCTTTGAAATCGCCATGTGACGTATTCCGGGCCTGCGGAAAGCTTGGACCAGATGTCATAAAGATCACCTCGTCGTTCAAGACATTTCTTTAAGGTCTCCTGACCCCTTCCTGTGTATGCGATGACCGGTGTTGGAAAGCCATGTGGAGACTGTTTATCCCACTTTCCTACTTCCTGGATAATTTGATCGAGGTGATCCGTCTCCTTTGTTGGGGGGAATGTCCCTTCCGGCTGATAGTAAACGTCAGCTAACACAACATCCGGATGGCTGGCAAGTGCATCTGGCAACAAAGAGGGGTGCGAAATGGACGTAAGACAGGTCTTTGACCATACCGGCAGCTTTTCATTCCCAAATTCCACCTCCCTTTTCAATTGATCGACATCGCTTTCACTATCTTCCACGTAGAGAACATGGAGTGACATGCTTGCCTCCTTCAATGCTGAAATCCGACGGGTACTATCAGTGAAAATCGTAGGCCATCTTCGCAATCCGGGTCACATGAAGGTCCCGTTACAGCAATACCAAAGCGCCGCAGATCGTCAACGCTTCGTCCGATCTTAGCTGATTTTGATACCATAGCGTGTGCGTCAGCGGCAGGCCCGAAGCGCGTGAGTACTTCAATCGTCAGGGATTGGGGGCGTCCTGGCACACATGGCTTTATGACAATCCGCGAAGGCCCAGACGGAGTAGTATGCTTCGCAGGTTCCAGAACAATATTGCTGAGGTACGCGATCAAGCCAGGGATGTCTGTCATTAGGCACCAGCCCAGAACTTCGGGCTTCACATCTACGTCAAGCTCAATAGAGTCGTACGGGTTCGTTTCGGATTGACACTGTCTCGGACCCACTTCATTGTGCAGATCCTTTCCGGTTTCGACCACGGGTGCCCCACGCAGTTGATTCAATCGCACTTGTAGTTGTTCCTTAAATTGGGATGCAGGCATGTGGCAGAGATCGGCGAATCTTCGCCATGCTAACCTGTCTTGCATCCTGTTGTCGAGTTCCACCAAAGGAGTTGTGTTGTTCAATGCCTGTGGCAATGGCAACCGAAGCCACTCTCGCACCTTTTTTGCTGCAGAGACAACGGACGAGAAAAGATCATCACCAAAGTATGGCTGAAGATTTTCAACGGCCGAAATGAAGGCGCTCAGGCTTCCATCAAGCCTTCGCCTTAGCTCCAAATCATGAGGTTTTCTCGCAGTGCCACTGACGAGGCGACCAAGCAGTTCGTGGTCCGCCGTTCTCCGCTCCTCTGCGGTGTCTCCGAAACGGCCACGAAAACATGTCTCGGCAATAGTGGTCAGCGCCCAGCCGGGGTCTGCTACCTTAGGCTGAGTTAGGCGCAAATACAGAATAGCAAGAAAGCTTGATTTCCTGGGCATGCCAGCCTGCTTTTCGCGGAGATAGTCTATAAGCCCTGTTTCCTCAAGATCTGCTCGGTGTAAGGCAAGGAATAGCAGTGTCAAACCGGTGTCCAAGTCCAATGTTGCCTTAGTGGCGATACATCTCCAGTCAGCGTCCCTCTCAGCTAAGGTGTCAATTGACCATCTGACAAATATTAGAACGCTTTCGTCACGGATGACGCTGCTGAGTCGGTGAATGACCTCGACAAAAATGGACTCACCTTTCTCAACCTCGACTACAAGCGCACCGAGTACCTGTTCTTCAGCATGGTAGAGGCGAACTTGATGCCAGTTCTGAATGCACCAATCGTAGACGGCCAGACGGAATCGAGCGTATTCGTCTCTGAAATTGGGATGATCAAGTCCGGCTTTTTGGGTAGTCTTCAGGCATTTAAGGACGTCACCAATAGGATACGAGAGATACATAAGTTCATAGAAACGCCAAATTGCGGAGTCCGCATGGATGGGTTTATACCTCTCTGGCGCTCCACCTCCAGGTAAAGCTAAAACATCTATAGGATCGGGTAGCGCGCGGCTTTGGGTTTTGCGAAAGGACGGACCCTCGGTTGTAAGGGCAGCTAGTTGTTCCTCGCGCTCCCGAATCCATTCAGCCGCATGCGTGGGGCCAACATCTCTGATGCGGTGGTTGAGATGTTCAAGTTGCTCCCGCTTCCTGCATGCAGGGCAATCTGCGGCCGAAAAGGTTGCAACCCCAATGAATGGTGCGTACTCATCGAACTGAAATCCAGTGCTTGCAGAGCAATCACGGAGCTGATGCCAAAGAGCGCTTCTTGCTATAGGTAGCTCGTTAAGTACCGCAAACGCACGAATCCAGTCTATAGGCCCTTGATATTTGACCGCTTTTCTATAAACGTGTCGTGTAATATGTAGAACATGTTTTCTTAAGCTATCTAATACAGTTTGAATCGTCCTGCCCGAAAAAATAGCGTCATCTATAAACAACAGGCGCAACTGCTTTGACTTGATCCTCGTTAGCTTCTCCTTGTCAGAGTCCTGACTGTTCATTATCGTCTTGATATCTTTGGCTGCCTTTTCGATTTGGTCCTGCAACTGGTAGGGAATATCATAGGTCTCGACCCCTCCTCCAAATGAAGTTGCATCGAGAAAGAAGTGCGGTACGCGTCTGCCACGCTGAGCCAGTTCCATTTGGAGGCCAGGGAGTATGTAGTGGATCTGACTGTGCAGAGGTAGAAGAATTGCCGACACTTCACCATCAAGGGATTTTGGCCGCTTCTGCTCCCATGGTACGTCTCGTTCCTTGTGGTCGCAGCATACGTCTGCAAGCCAGGCGATGATCTTGTGCCCGATTCTACCGGTCAGAACACCGCGAATATCCACAACCACGGCGAAGTGTCGGTGGCCGTATACGTAATGCCCAGCGGCTAGCCGGCAGACGCCATCGTCCATATCGATCTCTTTCAAATGCGAGTCGCGCTTGGTCAGGGAGCGTTCCTCGCTGTATCCAGACTCGAGTCGAAGGGATCGCAGAGGAACTGGCCTGAGAGATCGAGGGTCCACAACGTAGTCTCGATAGCGCTCACCAACACCCCAGTCACTTACACTGTTCTTCGATGTCTTAACTGGACGCCGCAACCCGATCATAGCATGGACTGGCTTACCCACCGTCGGATGCATGGCGCCCCAACAAGACTCGGGCGGGAAAGGTTGGGCCTTATCACCGATGCATTTAGCTGCGTCTAAGAAGCGAATGAAACTCAGCACGAATAGTACATTAATGCCCTGTTTCTCAGCCAAGCTAACGAGTTTTCTTGAAAGTGTACCTTCGTCAAACAGGTCTTGCACAACAACTGCCCGGAGATTGCCTTCTCTTGCATTCAGAATATGGGCTGGATCGGCCCCCCAGAAGAGGCTAGGACCGTAATCGATCACCACCGGTCTCTTCTCTTCTCGCTCAACAGGCCAAGCCCTGCGAATAGCCTCAGCTATCATCACAGTAGGCGTCGTAGAACATGCAAGTATATCGATGTCATTCAGAGTCAATCCCTGAGTAAGTATAGCACCGAGCCCACGGCACAGCCGATAAATCAACCGCTCTGCAACTTCAAGGACATACCTCTCGCGTGCTAGGATCCTACTGGACTCAAAGAACTCCATGTAGACAGCATTTTCCGATGGGAGGTAAAAGCGTTCTCCAGGAAGCTTAGAATTCCTGTTCCGCCCGCGCCAGGCGTCACAATGCTTCGCCACGGTATCGAAATGCTCGGTAATCGCGCGAAGTCGTTGCACCTCCAGATCGTCCCTATCGGGTTCGCCCCGAACAAATACGCTTCCCCACCTTTGTAAATCGTCGGGTCTGAACAATTGGGATGCGTGATGTAACACAGCTGACAGAACATGTGGATCGATCATATGGGCTTCGCAAAGATCTTGAAGCGTCTGACGTTCATTATTGATCAACTCCAACAAGGCTGCCCGAAGCTCTCTATTTTTCACGCCGAAAAGATACTCTCCATGATCCGGACCAAGCGCCAATACCAATGCACCCATGGAGCTATAGGTTTCGAGAAACCTCCCATCAGTAAATTCACGGTCAAGAGCTCTCTTATGGATATCTTCCCGCATGGCGTCAGGAAGATATGTGGGGCGATCTTCATCCTCTTGAGAGTTTACCAGCTCCGCTAATTCCTGTGGCACCTGTGTAAATAATACTAGGCGATTCAGGATTACATTCTGCATCAAATATAAAAATGTTTCGAATTGCGCCGGAACCCAATCCACTTCGCTAAAATCGAAAACCAGCAATTGACTACGAGGGTGACTTCCCCGTAGAAGCTCCCGAGCAAGGGCTCGGCTGGCTTCCTTAAACTTGAAAGTGTCATCGCCTTCGATGCCCATACACAACACACCCAATTTATCGCGCACAGGAACCAACGGACCAACAGGATGCCGGTGATCGACGTGAAAAGATGGTGGAATAGGTAAATAAAACGTAGACCGGCTGGAACTATCCTTGATGCTTAAGGGCGTTAAAGGAATAAGCATTTGAAGATGCGTACCAGGAATGGCGGGATTCATGGTGGATGAAATCTGAGGTTCAAATCCCAATTGGGTGGTACACCTTTTGAACTTGCTCTTGCCAGCACAGTAAGTAAGTGACGCGTTCTTTGAGCAAATAGTAAGGATGCCTCCATACTTTTCGACGATGAATAGTATATGCCCAAGTGCGTGCCGGTCCGTAACCCACGATTTATCGGCATCCTTGCTCGTGCTAAGTTCGTCAAATGCAAACTTGAGCAAATCCGCATGGCTAATGGATTCATGTGGCAGATCTGTTCCATGCCGCTCTCTATACCTTTTCCTGTACGATGACTCAATCGTCTTCGGGACGCCTACCCCAGCATCCGACACACATAGTTCAACAAAACCGTGCTCCTCGGTGAAGTTCAACTGGTCTAATGCCGCCCTCCCATAAACATCGTGGCACCAATGTGGCCACTTACCTGCTTGCGGCAATACCACTCGTCCAGCAATGAATCCGGGGCCTCCCGCATGCTCAACGACATTTCGAGCAAGTTCATGGCACAGTACACGCCAAAACTCGCTGCTTTGGAAAACGGCAGCATTAGGTACACGCTTGGTGGCCATTGCCTCCCGCCACAGCTCGATCTGACTTCTGCTTGCAAACTTGAGGCACATTTCCTTGGCACCGACGCTCGTACGCGGTAGGATTATACTGTTTTCAACATCAGGGTCCCTTCGATACCATCCAGGTCTTTCGGCCTCCGCCAAGCTTTGGCGTGCAAGCACAATCTGTCCCCGCGCAACGTTCTCAAATCCTCTAGGCCCCTCCAATGATTTGACGAAATTGAGCACGCGATGAACCGAGTAAGAATCATTATATTCACCATCACTGAAACGCGGTGAAATCATACGGCCTGTGCGGTAATTAGCGCACTCACCATATGGAATGAGTTCTTTTCCCCCTCCCCCGACGAAGTCCAGACGAATCTTTAGATCGGGCCTATTTTTTAATTGGCCGTGCAAAATGCATGTAAAAGCCCACCAGTTAAATAGAGATATCCAGCCCACTTGGCTCAAGTCGATTGTGATCTCGTTTGAAATGCTATTTAGAGGCTGGGAAAGGTAATTGAGCACGGATTCAAGGTTGAAGACGCCTCGTCCTACCTTAACGCAAAGAGGGTCGCCAGAGTGGCCTACTTTCAATATTGTGATTTTATTTCGCTCATTCATCCCTGCTTCCAAGCGTGAGAACGGATCCAAACCGCTACGGTTCATATTCTTTTAGCATTGAACATGTTACGAGAAAAGGGAAACTTTACGCGATAAATTTGGACATTACGGTGAGTTATATATTACTTATCTGTGTTCTTCAAAACGGGAGAGAGACCGCCACTCATCTATTTCGAAATAAATTTAATACGTCTCCCCTACTGTGCATTGAATTCAGAGGTTTTCAAGACACCTTGCCAATTTCGAAAGAGTCCAATTTGCAGCGAATCGGTAAACAAATGATTCGGAAACGGCGAAGATTTTGGCGCCCCATTTTTCAATGTCGAGGAGAGCTGTAGAAAGTTTCTCTATCACGACAACCTCGACTCTGACAGGCGGAAAGCGGGCTATAAAAACTCCGGCGATAGTGGTGCGTCTGAAATCGCAAAAAACCAGTGCCACTGAGATATTGGTTGTATTGTCGATCGGGAAATCGTTATGATTTTGTGGTCTATCGGGTTGTTCAAGGATTTTTTCCGGGCGGAATCCACCTCAAAATGAGGTTCGGCATCGCAGATAGTCAAGTTGATGCATTATTCAGGCTAAAAAAATGAGAGAAATATCATACATTCACTCAGGTCCGTTTACCTCGGAGTACTCCCGCTATGTCCGGTAATCTCGTTTTTTATGCAGGCACAAAGGCCATGCATGCTATCAGCCGAAACGGGCTAAGTCCCGACATGGTCAAGACGGTGCTCGGAGCTGCCGGCGGGCCGAAATGGCTGGTTCTCCACGGCCTGGACCGCGCCATTTTTTCATCATGGTTCAGTGACAGGACTGAACCACTCTTTTTGTTAGGCTCATCCATCGGCGCATGGCGATTTGCGGCGGTTTCGCAAAACGACCCTTTAGAAGCCCTGGATCGATTTCTCTCAGCCTATACTGCCCAGCGCTATTCACCCAATCCCGAGCGTGAAGAAATCACCCTGGAATGTGCGAAGATGCTCGAGGCACTGCTGGGCGGCAGTGGAATCGAAGAGATATTGCATCACCCATTCTTCAGACTGGGCGTTTTCACCGCTCACTGCAAATGGCCGGTCGCCAGTGACAATAAGGTGCTGCTGGCTCTTGGGCTGCTTGATGCAGCCATTTACAATGCCGTTCACAGGGCCGGCTTGAGGTTTTTCTTCGACAGGGTGCTTTTTTTTGACCCCAGGAATCCCCCGCCGCTCGGTGAAATGTCTGACGTGGATACAAAAAAGATACCCCTTTCCGCAAAAAACCTCAAAGATGTCTTGCTGGCTTCGGGTTCGGTCCCCTTGCTCATGCCGGGGGTGAACAATATTCCCGATGCTCCACGAGGGACGTATCGGGACGGTGGGATCATAGATTACCACTTTGATCTACCGATCCAGCGGGATGACGACACTGCTCATGAATTGATTCTTTTCCCTCATTACACGGATCGTATCATCCCCGGCTGGTTCGATAAGCGCCTTCCGTGGCGGAAGCCTCGGGAAGCAAACGTGGACCGTCTGCTCCTGGTCTCCCCGTCGAAACAGTTCATAGAGCGTATACCGTATAAAAGGATTCCGGACAGGGAGGATTTCCCATTTTTCAAGGGGCGTGATGAAGAACGTGTCGCGTACTGGAATGAAGTCATCGAGGCCAGTGCATATCTTGGCGAAGAGTTTCTAGACGCCGTCGAGACGGGGACAATTCGAGAACTGGTGAAACCTATTGCCGGCCTCATGAGATAATCAGCTTGGGCTGAAGGGGTTTTGGCTAAAGGCCGAAGTTTAAAACCCGTTCACAAGAACAAATTGCCGGTGTAAGCATCATAAGAGCATCATCCTGCTTGATTCTTTGATTATGAGATCCCGCTCGGTGTTGTACTACCCTGTGCTTCCTGCGCCGCTCGATTTTTCATCCCTCTTGACTCCGGCCTTACACCATCTCAATGGCGCTGTGATCGATGGAATGGAGAAGGGACCCGGATTAATCGCATGTTGTGTCCGGCAATGCTCGAAAAAACGTCTCAGGACGCATTAATATGCTTCAGGATCGACTTTCTCCCGTCAACCCATACCTTATAAGACTCACGTCAATCGCCACTTTGCGCCTTAATCTACTATTCAAAAAAATACACTATATATCCTAAATACTCTCAGTATGATCCAAAAATGGCAAAGATTTTGGCGCCTCATTTTCTCAAGTGCGAGGAGAGATCTTTATTTCTCAAACTATTCTAGTACGTTGTCAACAAAGTTATCACATGTTGCAAGGAATCGTCACCCCGGCGAAGCCTGCCCCGGAAGTGTCTAGTCCGGGGGCCGGGGTCCAGTGCTGTTAACCAACTGAAAAGACGCTGGATTCCGGCCCCCGGACTAGACACTTCCGGGGCAGGCTTCGCCGGAATGACGGGCTGAAGGTCCTCGTAAAACGGACTTATGAACAACACTGAGCAAGAAATTGTCATATCGATTGCGGGCACCCCTCAGCGATAATCTGGTCATTCCTTTTACCGCCTTTAGGCGGAAGGTGCCTCGCGAAGCGCGGAAGGCGCCCGTTACGCATGGTCTACTACTCGCGTTGGGCGTTCGCGGGGCGCCTTACCTATAGGAACTTAGTTGACACTGCACTAGCTTATGTTGATGAGCCAACTAATGTTCGATACGCTGAGCGAGCATTGCCTTGCCTGACTCGGGCGATCCGATCATGAGGAGGTTATTCCTTTCTTCGATGGCGACTTTTCGTGGCGACGGTTGAGCCGGGTTCTTAGATGCTTTTGAGATAGTGTCCTGAGTCATTAATTAGTTCCCGATTTAGGGGTAGGGCGGGCAAAAGCAGAGCGTTGCCCACCACTGATTGGTGGGCACATAAAACGTGCCCACCCTACATAATTTATGCAATGAACTTGTGACGCATGACAGTAGTATGCCTTCAACACATTTGTAACGCAGCCGTAACTAATTTGCATTCAAGATAGCGTAGCCTAAATCCAAAACCACTTTTACTCTAATGTCTTAAGTCTGGTAGCTGGAAGAACCCTGATTGGAAATTATTGAAAATTTGCCTTGATTATTGTGGCGGAATTTGTTTTACTTATATCATATTAAAGCGTGGATTTGAGCTTAGGGTTCCAATGATTTAGCCTTCTGAAACCTTTGGTAAATCATTTTTAACTTATGTTCAGAGCCGTATGCGTCCAATAAGCTGGGGGGCCAGGTTGTCTATAGCCGCGGCCTGATTCCCTGATGTTGACGCTGTTCTTTGCCGGCACTGCGCCGTCTTTCACGACCTGAAACCTATCAGGGATGACCTACTACAGCCCATATGAAAGAAAGAGGGCGATTTCTGCGGATTGAACTCTGACAACCTGATGAAGGGTGTTGTCGGGGGGTGCTCGAAGCCAAAAGGTGGAGTTCAGGAGCAGAAAAGCAAAGGAGATGCCGTATGATTGTTGCAGATGCCGCTCCCGTGGCCGATGCTGTCGAACATGCTAAAGATTTGGATAACAGACTCGGTGACATTGCCATTTCCACCTCGAACGCGCTTGAATCAGCCGGTTCTCCCAGCAGGACTCGGAGTGAGCCTGCCAACCCCGAGGCGGATGCCGGTGAGCCTGCCACTGAGGCCCCGCTTACTGCACCGGCTTCGACGGTGTATATCCTCCAGGTTGTCTTCGAATCGACAGCCGGCCCCGAGGCCATTGCGGCCATCGCCGGCAGCTGCTACAGCACTCCGTTTGACATTCTCGGGCTGCATAATGTGACACTGGCCGGAAGGCCGGGGCTGGTTGTTCGCACCTTCCAACCGCAGGCACGAAACGTTTCCGTGTTGCGTTTCGGTGCGGAGCGTCCGATGCAGTGCATACATGCCGACGGCGTGTTTGAAACCGTCTTCTCAGGTGAGACCAAGATTTTCCCTTACAAACTCTCGGTCACCTTGCACGACGGCCGGACGTATGTGACCGAAGATCCCTATCGGTTCCCTCCGGTCCTTACCGGCTATGATCTACATCTTTTTTCCGAAGGCAATCATATTCGCTTATACGACAAGCTTGGTGCGCACATCATTGAGCATTGTGGCGTTAGGGGTGTCCATTTTAGTGTGTGGGCGCCCGGCGCCGAGCAGGTGAGCGTGGTCGGAGCTTTCAATCAATGGGACGGGCGGCGCCACTCCATGAACCCTCGAGGTGTGAGCGGTCTGTGGGAGATTTTCATTCCCCATTTGGCTCAGGGGGAGTTGTACAAATATGAAATTAAGACCCGCCGTGGTTACATGGCCGTGAAGGCCGACCCCTTCGGTTTCTCGACCGAGATGCGCCCAAATTCGGCATCCGTTGTGTGGGACCTTGATCGCTACGAATGGGCCGATAGCGATTGGATGCACACACGTAAAGAACGTCAAAAATTTGAAGCACCCATATCCATTTACGAGGTGCATCTCGGCTCATGGAGGAAAGCACCGCACAAGGACCTCGGCCATCGCTGGCTCACATACCGCGAGCTGGCCGAGGAGTTGGTGCCGTACGTAAAGGAGATGGGTTACACTCACATTCAACTGCTGCCTGTTACGGAACATCCTTTCGACGGGTCGTGGGGATACCAGCCCGTCGGCTGCTTTGCCCCTACCTCACGGTATGGAACTCCGGATGATTTCCGGCACTTCGTCGATACCGCACACCAGGCCGGACTGGGTGTTATCATGGACTGGGTACCGGCGCACTTTCCCAAAGACGGCCATGGGTTGTCGTTTTTCGACGGCACGCACCTTTACGAACACGCCGACCCACGCCAGGGCGAACACCAGGACTGGGACACGCTCATCTATAACTACGGGCGAAACGAGGTGCGCGCATTCCTTCTTTCCAACGCGTTGTTTTGGCTGGACAAGTATCATATTGACGGCATCCGCGTCGATGCCGTGGCCTCGATGTTGTACCTGGACTACTCGAGGGAGCAGGGCCAGTGGATTCCAAACAAATACGGCGGGAGGGAAAACCTGGAGGCGGTGGCTTTCATCAAGCGCTTCAATGAGGTGGTGCACCAGGAGGTACCGGACGTGCTGACGTTTGCCGAAGAATCCACCGATTGGCCAATGGTTTCCCGCCCGACTTACGTGGGGGGCTTGGGTTTCGATCTTAAATGGAACATGGGTTGGATGCATGACATGCTCGAGTACATGCAAAAGGAGCCTGTCCACCGCAAATATCATCATCACCACCTGACCTTTTCCTTGCTTTATGCCTTCACCGAAAATTTCACACTGCCTTTTTCCCATGATGAGGTAGTGCACGGCAAGGGTTCGATGCTGTCCAAGATGCCGGGTGACTACTGGCAGAAGTTCGCCAACTTGCGTTTGCTATACGCCTATATGTATGGACACCCCGGCAAAAAGCTGCTCTTCATGGGCAGTGAGTTCGGACAGTGGAACGAATGGAACCACGACCGCGAATTGGATTGGATGCTGCTCGATTTTGAATTCCACCGGAACCTCCAGCATTATGTAAAAGATCTTAACCGGTTGTACGTTTCCGAACCCGCGCTCCATGAGATGGATTTCAGTTGGGAGGGGTTTCAGTGGATCGATTTCCACGATATTGACCAAAACATTGTCTCATTTATTCGCAGGGCCCGGGACCCGAATGATTTTGTCATAGTGGTATCGAACTTCACGCCGGTGGTTCGCCAAGGCTACCATGTAGGAGTGCCGGCGCCCGGCGTTTACCGCGAACTGCTTAACAGCGACTCGGGACTCTACAGTGGGAGCAATACGATCAACCTCGATCCGGTCACATCGGAACCCGGGGCGTGTCAGGGGCAACCCCATTCGATCGTGCTCACCCTGCCACCCTTGGGCGTGATCTTCCTTAAGCGCGAAAAAGAAACGCAGTGCGGCTAGATATTTTCAATAACTAGTACATTGTCAACAAAGTTATTACATGTTGCAAGGAATCGTCACCCCGGCGAAGGCCGGGGTCCAGTGCTGTTAACAAACTGAAAATACGCTGGATTCCGGCTTTCGCCGGAATGACGGCCTTTAGGTCCTTAGATATAGGAACTTAGTTGACACTGCACTAGTCCTGGCCGGGATTGCCTGGGAAGGCTAACATTGCTTGGAGTCCCGGCTGCGAATTTAGGAGAATAGAATGTACATTGTGCAAATCGCTTCGGAGTGTGCCCCGGTTGCCAAAGTGGGTGGCCTCGGCGACGTGGTGTATGGCCTCAGCCGCGAGTTGCAGGTGCGCGGCAACTATGTTGAAGTCGTTCTACCCATGTATGACTGCATGCGCTATGACCAAATCTGGGCCCTGGAGAAGGTTTATCATGACTTGTGGGTGCCCTGGTATAGCGGTTGGGTTCATTGTTCGGTGTGGTCCGGCGAGGTGCATGGCCTGCGCTGCTATTTTATCGATCCGCACTCGCAGGACAATTTCTTTAACCGCGGCCGCTTTTACGGATGTGCGGATGAGGCCAGGCGTTTTACCTTTTTCAGCAAGGCCGCACTGGAATTCTTGCTCAAGAGCAACCGCCGCCCCGACATAATCCACTGCCACGACTGGCAAACCGGAATCGTCCCGGTCCTGCTCTTCGAGATGTACAATCGCTCAGGGATGTCGAATCAGCGGACCTGCTACACCATCCACAATTTCAAGCACCAGGGCGTCACCACTGAAGATGTGCTGTGGGCTGCCGGTTTAGGCCGCCCATCCCACTTCATGCACTATGACCGCATGCGCGACAACTTCAATCCAGGTGCAGTGAACTTGATGAAGGGCGGCATTGTCTATGCGAATTTCGTTACGACCGTTTCGCCGCAACACGCGTGGGAGGCTTGCAGCACCAGCCAAGGTTTCGGTCTGGAACGAACGCTGCAAATTCACCGTGTGAAATTCGATGGTGTGCTCAACGGCGTAGACTATAACATGTGGAACCCTGAGGTTGACCGCCACCTCCCCGCCCGTTACAACATGGAAACCGTCCAGGAGAAATACCGCAACAAAGAGACCCTGCGGGACAGCTTATTGCTGCGCAAGGACTACAAACCAATCATTGCCTACATAGGCCGGCTGGACCCGCAGAAGGGCTTGAACCTGGTACGGCACGCGCTGTTTTACTGCTTGCAGCACAATGCCCAATTCGTACTTTTGGGCAGCAGCCCGGAGATGGATATCAACGCCTATTTCCGGCATCTCAAAAATTATCTCAACGACAATCCGGACTGCCACCTGGAGATTGGTTACAACGAAGAACTCTCTCACATGATATACGCCGGCGCGGATATGCTCATCATGCCAAGCTTGTTCGAGCCGTGCGGTTTGCCCCAGATGATCAGCTTGAAGTACGGCACCATACCTATCGTGCGTGCCGTCGGCGGCTTGGTGAATACCGTGTTCGACCGGGACTATTGTGGCGATAGACCGCCAGACGAGCGCAATGGATATGTCTTTCACCAGACCGATTATCATGCTGTCGAATCGGCGCTGGACCGTGCGATAGGCCTGTGGCATCACTATCCGGACGAGTTCCGCCGGCTTGTTCTCAACGGAATGCGGCATGACTTCTCCTGGAGTAGCCCAGGTGCGAAGTATATGGCAATTTACGAGCACATCCGCCACAAATAAACGGGAATCGAAAGCATCGAGCGGCGTCTCGGTCAGTTGATTTTCAATAGAATGAAAGGAATGAATATCTGCCTGTGACTGATTTGCCTGAATACATTAGCGGCCTACCGAACATCTCCGGAGCAGAGCATTTGTGCGCACAAGCCATGAGTGCCAACAAAGGGAAAGTAATCTACCTGCATGAGAGCGGAATTGATTTTGGGCGCATCCGGAGCGCTGGCGCCATTGCGCTGCACATGCACCAGCCGCTCATCCCGGCTGGCGGAGTCAACCTGAGCAATGCAGAAATTATTAGCAATCTCAAATACATGATGGATAACCAGGGGATTGGTGACAACCACAACGCTTCGGTTTTTCTATCGTGCTACAGGCGCATGGGTGAGTTTATTCCGCAGTTGATGAATGAAGGCAAACAGCCGCGCGTGATGCTGGATTACTCCGGCACCCTGCTGCATGGCCTTCGCAGGATGGGGGCACATGATGTTTTCGATAGCCTTAACACCATCACGCTGAACCCCAACTTTCGACGCGCAGTGGAATGGCTGGGAGCCCCCTGGGGGCATGCCGTTGCTCCTTCCACCCCTTTCCAGGATTATAGACTGCATGTCAAAGCCTGGCAAAATCACTTCGCCTCCATCTTCGGCTTCGAAGCCCTCGGTCGAGTGCGCGGCTTTTCTCCCTCGGAGATGGCTCTTCCAAATCACCCCGATGTGGCCTACCAGTTTGTAAAGACATTGAAAGATTGCGGCTACCAGTGGGTCCTTGTCCAGGAGCATTCCGTGGAACGGCCCGAGAACGGCTGGGTGCCGGAGCGCAAGCATATCCCGCATCGCCTCGTTTGCCGCAACTCTCAAGGCGAAACGGCGAGCATCGTAGCCATAATCAAGACGCAGGGGAGCGACACCAAACTCGTCGGCCAGATGCAGCCGTATTACGAAGCCAAAGGGCTTTCCCGCCTGGAACTTGCCGGAAGACAGATCCCGCAGATTGTCACGCAGATCGCCGACGGCGAAAACGGCGGTGTGATGATGAACGAGTTCCCGCCCAAGTACATGGAGGTTATTCGCGAGTCTTCAGGTTCGGATGTGCCCATGGTGAACGTCACCGAGTACTTAGAGTATCTCTTCTCGCTTGGTATAAAGGAGGAGGATTTTCCCGCGCTTCAGCCCATTCTGCAATTTCGCATCTGGGAACGCTTCAAACCCGGAGACGGCCCGGAGAAGATGGAGCGGGCTATCGAAGAACTCAGAAAAGAAGACCATCGTTTCCACATGGAGGGCGGCAGTTGGACGAACAATCTTTCCTGGGTGCGCGGCTACGAAGATGTGTTGGGCCCTATGGAAAAGGTCAGCTCCCTCTTTTTCGAAAAAGTCATCAGGCAAAACGTCCCTCCCGGTGAACACCGGTATCGAAATGCGCTGTTTCATCTGCTGACCTCGCAAACAAGCTGCTATCGCTTCTGGGGCCAGGGAGTGTGGACTGACTATGCCCGGGAAATCTGCCGCCGCGCCATCGAAATACTGACGCACGACTTTTAAAATGTGGCTGGATAATGGATGCCGGAACTGACTTCTATCTGCCGAATCCTGTCTAATACCAAGTTGCGTTCAAGAAAGTATCAAGTGATGTTTTTCAAAAGCGCGGGGAGCTACGCCCCCCACACCCCCTCGCCGCTACGCGGCTCAGTGTTGCGCTATCGGCGGCGGCCTGCGGCTACGCCTCGCGGAGCGTCGAGATTGAGCGCTCGGCCACACGCGCTTGCGCGTGTGCGCCGAAATGCTGGCGGGCCCGGGGCATCTTTAAAGTGAGAAAACTTTCCCCCGCTCAGTTTGGGGTTATTAGGGGCTCTATGAATGCAACTTGGTATAAGGTGGGGCATCATCTCCATGCCGTCGTTATTGGATAGTTCGATCTGCACGATCTCTGGAGCCCGCCTGTTCAATCTGGGAAGTATTTCGGAATTGCTGCGAACATCACAAAAATATGTCATCACGATCACTTTTTCAGTCATACTTATGAAAGCAGGCCCAGCACGCATAGGGAAGTGACATTACCCTGAAATAATGAGCCGCCGGCTATAGGTTCTACATTTTTCTCACTGTAACCTATTGGATTTACCACTAAACTCGATTTGAGGAGGCTTTGTCTCCGAAAGTTCAGTCAGACAGATAAACCGGCTTATAATCCATCTTCTCCCGCCGATCAGGACCACTTTTTCCCAAGCTCCTCCAGGCCGGCCTTCCGGAGATCCTCAGGCGTCATCACAATTCGGAATTCGACGTCTGCATTGAAGGCAAGACGCCATGGCTCGGCATAGAACGGGACCTTGGAAGGATCAGCCATATCAATGATCAGGATTGCTACTCGGAGGCCGTCCTGCTCTGTAAAATAGACTGCCTCAGGTTTGATGTCCTCCAGAATGCGGCCCAATTTTTGGCCCACGCTACCGTCTTTGACTGCTTCGTTGAACTGCTCAGAGGGGAATATTACATTTAAAAGCATTCGCATGATAACCTCCAAATATTGAGAAAAATAGCGATCAAACTTATCTAAAGATAGTATTGGGGCCAATCGATTTCAACGCCGGAAGGTCACCCGAACAGGAAAATATCGGGATCAGAACTGATTTCCGCCGAACAGGAGAGAGTGAAAGCGCCATTGTGAGTTCGATGATCGAGTGTTCGTGCGATATGATTGTGAGGAGCAGGGAGGAGTTGATGGAAGCGGTTTCTCGGTTTTTCTAATGTAACGGCCCTAAAACTGAGAAAGCAAGATGTATGATATAAAGCTCCAGGTTTTTGATTTACCATCACAACTCTCTGCCTCTCAATAATCTGGGTGACAAACCATAAAAGTTCTTGACAATTGCGGCCAGGTGCAGTAAGTGAGTGTCACTCTACATGTTTGAGCCGCCCTTCCGTAACATCTTTCTCGTTTGCTGAGCAAATACATCGGACAACCCCTCCTAAAGGAGACGACACTATGGAACGAAAGCCCTTCGGTGAAGAACACCGCATTTTTCGCGATTCCCTGAGAAAGTTTCTCGATAAGGAAATATCGCCTCACTTCGATCAGTGGGAAACAGATGGGATTGTTCCCCGCGAAGTCTGGAACAAGATGGGTGAAAATGGCTTTTTATGTCCCTGGCTTGAGGAGAAATACGGCGGGTCCGAGGCTGATTTCCTGTACTCCGTTATCATTTGCGAGGAGCTGTTCTATCGAGGAATCACAGGGCTGGTGGCCCCTCTCCACAGCGATATCATTGTTCCCTATATCTACAGTTTTGGAAATGAAGAGCAAAAGATGAAATGGCTTCCAGGCTGTGCATCCGGCGAAATCATAACCGCGCTTGCGATGACGGAGCCCAACACCGGTTCAGACCTTGCGTCGATCCGTACGACCGCGATTCGTGACGGCGATCATTACATAGTCAACGGGCAGAAGACCTTCATTTCGTTAGGCATTCTTTCAGATCTCGTGATTGTGGTTGCTAAAACAGACCCGAAAGCGGGCCATAAGGGGGTTAGCCTGATCTGTGTCGAATCGGGAACGCCCGGGTTTAGCCGGGGGAGAAAGTTGGAAAAAATGGGATGGCACAGCCAGGATACAGCTGAGCTTTTCTTCGAGGATTGCCGCGTACCCGTTTCAAATCTTTTGGGCGAAGAGGGAAAAGGTTTTTATTACCTGATGCAGAAGCTGCAGCAGGAGAGGCTGATCGCAAGTCTCATGGCCCAGTCCATGGCGGAAGCCATGCTCGATATGACGGTCAAGTATTGCAAGGAAAGGACGATATTCGGAAGCCCGGTCGGCTCCTTCCAACATAATACCTTTAAAATCGTAGAGATGGCAACAGAGATCGAACTCGGGCGGACCTTCGTCGATTCGCTGATTGCTGACCATCTGGAAGGAAAAGAGATCGCGAAGAAAGTATCCATGGCGAAGGCATGGATACCCGAAATGGCTAATCGCGTTGCCTACCATTGCGTCCAGCTCCATGGAGGTTACGGCTACATGGAAGAATACCCCATCTGCCGTTTTGCCAGGGATGCCCGTGTCATTGCGATTTTTGCAGGAACAACGGAAGTAATGAAGGTCATTGTCGGGCGGATGATGGGGTTTTGAAGAGGGGGAAAACCATCGTTTGACCGTCGAACGCGGAAGACGGATGTACAAAGGGAAAAGGAGGAAGAGATGAGGACTTACATGACCTGGAACGATGAGTATAAGAACAAAGTTCTTACTGCGGAGCAAGCAGTAAAGAAGGTCAAATCCGGGGATGTAGTGGGCTTTGGATTGTCTCTTGGTTCCCCAACATCTCATCTGGTGGACGCCCTTCTGGGAAGGGCAGAAGAGTTGAGGGGAGTCAGGATCATCGATGCCGTTCCGATCCGCCCGATGAAACTCTACGATGCTGAATTCATGAAAAGCGTCAAGGATTCGTTTACTTACAGCGCGCTTCTCTTCAATCCATTAAATCGCGGACTGGCTAAGGCGGGACTCGTGGATTACCAATCTGTAAACAGCTCCGATGCCGGCCCGAGAATGGGAAAGTTATGCAATGTGGCCATGGTGTCCGTCTGTCCACCGGAGGCCGGGGTGGTGAATCTTGGGTTATCAAATTTTCTGTCTCCTGAAATGATTCAGGAAGCAGAAGTTGTGATTGCAGAGGTCAATGACCAAATGCCCGTCGTTTACGGAGAGAACTGGATGCCAATTTCGGATTTCGATTTCTTTGTCGAGCACTCAAGTCCCATTCCAGAGTTCAAAAGAAAAGGGGAGCCAACGGAAATCGAATCCAGGATTGCAGAACATGTGGGATCATATATTAGAGACGGGGATTGCATACAGATGGGCATCGGCACACTTCCCGAGGCCATTGTCCGGCTGCTCCGGGACAAGGGGAAGAAAGACCTGGGGGTGCATACGGAAATGTTTCCCATGGGTCTGCCGCACCTGGTCAGAGAAGGAATTGTCACCAACAGGCTGAAAAAAATTCATCAGGGCAAAACGGTGGCAAGCTTCTGCATGGGCGACCACGATATGTATGAATTCGTCACACGAAATCCGGACTGCGTTTTTTACCCGACTTCCTATATAAACGCTCCCTATGTCCTTCGAGAAATAGACAATCTTGTCGCCATCAACATGGACCTGGAGGTTGACTTCATGGGTCATTTGAACTCCGAACGAGTGGACTACCGCCTCGTCGGGGCTGCGGGAGGACAGCTGGACTTTGTCATCGGCACAGCCTGGTCCAAAGGCGGCAGGGCATTCAACGTACTGCCCTCCACGAGAAAGTTGAAGAACGGCCAGGTGGTATCCACTATCGTGCCCCGATTGTCCCCCGGCGCCCATGTGATTGTCCCGCACATGTATGTCCAATATGTTGTCACCGAGTACGGAGTCGCAGATCTCTACTATAAATCGATGCGCGAGCGGGCGGAGGCTTTAATAGCCATTGCTCATCCCGATTTCAGAGCGGAGCTTCGCAAAGAAGCCAAATGGATCCTTGCGAAGGAAGCTTAGCGGAGGTTCCGGAACTGCATCCATTTTTGGGAGTGGAATCGAGGTTGAGAGCAGGACCTCCAATCAAGACATCTTACGATCAAGAGGATCGAGGTTTCAGAAGGCTACTGGATTAGTTTCCATCCGGAAAGGGTCCTTTTCGAATCGGAAACTGCCAGCATTCCATCCGGAGTTTCCGGATGGACGCTGGATTAATTGCGGCACTGGACAATCTATAAGCCGAATAACATCATGGTTTACGAGGGAGACTCCGATGCTCGATATTCTGCCGCAAGCCGCACGGGATGCCCTTGGAAAGATGATACCCTTTCCTTCAAGGCTCGGCAGGCCGGATGAATACGCCGGCCTTGCTATACACATTATAGAAAATCCCATGCTCAACGCAGAGGTCATAAGGCTGGACGGAGCCATCCGGATGGCGGCTGGATAGAGGAGAAAATATCTTATTCCGGGCAATATCCGGAATGGCATCATGGCTTATCCGGTTCAATATGGCGGGATAAAAAAGTCTATGACACTCTTCATACATTCAGGAGAAGGAGAAGGACAGAATGAAAAATAAAGATGAAATAGTAATCGTAAGCGCCGTAAGGACTCCGTTCAGCAGGTTCGACTCGGCAATGGTGGAAGTTCCGAGCATCGACCTTGGCGTGATGGTCATGAAAGAAGTGATTCAGAGGGTGGGTATCAAGCCTGAGGAAGTAGACGATATAAGCTATGGAACCTGCATTCTCGCCGAAGCGGCGCTTGAAACGGACGTCCCTGCACGCCAGGCGACTCTATTGGCCGGCTTTCCTGCTGAAAGTATTTCAGTGAGTCTCGACCGGGCATGCTGTTCTTCCCTTACTTGCCTGCGTCTTGGCGTAAGAGCCATTAAGGCCGGGGAAGCGGAAATCGCCATGGCGGTGGGCGCCGAAAACATGCCACGAACGCCGCATTTGGCCCCCGGTCTGAGAAGAGGTACAAGGTTGGGGCATATAAAGTTGATCGATTGCCTCTTTGAGCTTGGCTATACGGCCAAAGGATTCAACCCCGTTGCGAAGGATGCCGGGGAAGTGGCGCTTGAGTACGGTGTAAACAGGGAAATGCAGGACGCATGGGCCCTCGGAAGCCAGGAGAAATGTGCGAAGGCCTATGCGGAAGGTAAGTTCAAGATCGGTGAGGAACTCATGCCGGTCGTCATTCCTCAAAAAAAAGGGGAACCCATTGTAATTGAAAAGGACGAGTCGCCACGGAACACGAACATCGAAGCGCTTTCGAAACTCAAGCCGATTTACGGAAGTCCCACCGTGACGCCGGGAAATGCCCCCACTATGGGCGCGGGGGCAAGCG
The DNA here is from genome assembly GCA_049515795.1 of Syntrophobacteraceae bacterium. Lineage (GTDB taxonomy): Bacteria > Desulfobacterota > Syntrophobacteria > Syntrophobacterales > Syntrophobacteraceae > SbD1. Next base: position 15,786 of record JBEKTT010000050.1, on the reverse strand, counting down.
CGATTCTCATAATGCCGAGGAAGAAGGCTGAAGAGAGGGGCCTCAAACCGCTGGCTACCATCGTAAACATCGTCGCTTCAGCAACGGAACCACGTGGAATCGCAACAATTCCCGCTTTTACAATTCAAAAGTCGCTGGACTATGCGGGATTGACGATTGACGACATGCAGCTGATTGAAATCAATGAAGCCTTTGCCGCTATGCCGCTTGTTTCCACCAAGATCCTCGCAAAAGATGACGCGAAAAAATGGAAAGAGCTGCAAGACAAGACCAATGTCAACGGCGGGGCAATTGCCATCGGACATCCTGTGGGGGCCACTGCTGCAAGGATCACGATGACAATGGCATATGAACTGAGACGCCGCGGAGGCGGCTATGGAGTTGCAGCCATCTGCGGAGGGCTGGCCCAGGGTGAGGCGGTCATCATCAAGGTGTAAAGCCGATGCAAAAAATTAGGAGATTTTGGGAAAGCAGGACAGCGGGCTCCTTGAGTAAAAACGGTCGAGACAATGAAGACTTCATTAAACAGGAAGGAAAATATGGATCCAAAAGCAGCGGCGTCGATGGCCGTGGGGCGGCTTCTTAAGAATGCCGCAGTCCGATACCGGGATAAGGAGGCTGTCTGCTGTGTTACGACAGGCAAAAGAGTCTCTTATCTGCAATTGAATGATCGGGTTAACCGCCTTGCCAATAAGCTCTTGAGCTTCGGTTTTAAGAAGGGGGATATGGTAGCCTTCGTGCTTTCGAACCGCGTGGAGATTATCGAGACCTTTTTTGCTGTTGGAAAGATCGGTCTTGTAGGACTTCCTCTTAATTATCGAATGACTCCCAGGGAGATTGTGCAATTGGTCATTCACGCCGAAGCAAAGGCCCTCATTTTCGAAACGGCCTACCTGCAGGTCGCCGAGGCCCTGCGAGAGCAGGTCCCGAGCGTGAAGACCTTTGTCGGGGTTGGGGACAATATCCCGGGGTTCGCACTCGACTACGAGAAATTGATTGCCGATGGTTCTCCCGCTGAGCCGGAAGCCGATGTTAGAGAAGAAGACGATTATTACCTGAATCTCACTTCCGGTACGACCGGCATCCCCAAATCCTACATGCTGACACACTATAATAACGCCCTTGTCATCATCGATATTTCCATGATGTTCCATGTCAGGGAGGAAGATGTGGCCTTGATCGTATTCCCAATATTCGGAAGAGTGGGGTTCGCCTGGATGGGGGCGGCGATCTACAACGGCGCAAGGATCGTCACTATGAACTTTGAGCCGAAACGCGTACTGGAAGTGATGCAGGCCGAGAAAGTCACGATATCCAACTGGGTAACCACTATGGCCCAATTAGTTCTGGCGGTGCCCGATCTGGATAAATACGATCTCAGCTCCCTGCGGGGGCTCGTTTTTGCCGGGGCGGCTTTCCCGATACCCGTGCAGGAATTGGTCAAAAAGCGAATATGCCGGACAATTTACGAGTTTTACGGTCTCCAGGAAACGGCGATCATCATTAACGCGAGCCCCGCAGACAAGGAACGGAAGCCGTCCTCCCAGGGGAAAGTATCTCCGTGGAACGAAGTTCGGATCGTGGATTCATCGGAAAAGGATGTACCGGTAGGCACGATCGGGGAAGTAATCGCGAAATCCATCAGTGGAACGTCGGCATATTATAGAAACGAGCAGAAAACAAAGGAGACTTTTGAGGATGGCTGGTGTCACACGGGGGACCTCGGGTACTTTGACGAGGAGGGTTACTTATATCTCTCCGGAAGATTGAAGGACATGATCGTAACAGGCGCTCAGAACGTGTTTGCCGCGGACGTCGAAAGCGCCCTGCTGGGCCATCCTGCCGTGGCCGACTGTGCCGTTATCGGACTTCCTGATGAAAAATGGGGCGAGATTGTCACCGCGGTCATTGTCAGGAAACCCGATTCTACGGTCGCGGAAAACGATGTGATCGACTTCTGCAAAGGTGAAATTTCCGGCTTCAAGGTTCCCAAGAGAATCTTCTTTTACGAAGGGCCGCTGCCCCGCACTCCCACGGGTAAAGTGCAGAAATTCATTCTGGTGAAGAAATTTTCCCGGTAACTCGTCCTCTTAGGGTACTGAGACAATCAAAAAGGCCCTGGGAGGGTTTGGCTATCCCGGCTGGCGGTCCCCACCGCCAAATTTTCCAAACAGTGACGCAGAGCTGACGAAAGGAGGGCATTATGGCATATACCACGGTTATTTACGAAAAGAGCGACCGAATCGGCACAATCACGCTCAACCGGCCCGGGAGCATGAACTCTTTGAGCAGTGAACTTCTCAAAGAATTAGACCATGTTCTGACGGAAATCGATAACGACGACGAAGTCAAGGTAGTCATTCTCGCCGGAAGCGATAAATATTTTGCCGCGGGTGCCGACATAACGGAGATCGGTCAGATAAAAACCCCTAAGGACGCCCACCGATTTCTGAAAATGGCACAATCCGTTTTCAACCACATCGAAGACCTCGAGAAACCAGTGATTGCGGCTATTGGTGGTCTCGCTTTGGGGGGTGGCTGCGAGCTCACGCTCGCCTGCGACCTTCGGATTGCGGCCGAGAACGCCACATTTGGTCAGCCGGAAATCAAAATTGGAGTAATTCCTGGAGCCGGAGGGACGCAGCGCCTGCCCAGAATAGTGGGTGTCACAAAGGCAAAAGAGCTTTTGTACACTGGAGATTTCATGGATGCACAGGAAGCATACCGGACCGGCCTGATTAACAAAATTGTTCCCGCAGCCTCTTTAATGGAAGAGGCCCGCAAGATGGCTCTCAAAATTGCAAAGCAGCCGGGGGAAGCACTTAAGGTGACGAAGCTTGCCGTTAACAGTGGCCTCAACATGGACATCAAATCTGCGGTGGCTTACGAGGCTCGCTGCTTTGAAATACTTTTTTCAACCGAGGATCAGAAGGAAGGAATGAGCGCCTTTATCGAGAAGAGAAAACCGGAATTCAAAGATCGATAAGGTACTAAGCATCGTCTTCAAATCATCATATTTGCCTGATGTATGGTGGAAGAACTGTGCAAGATTCTGTTCAGTGGAACCCTGAAAGCAAAATGCAGCCATGAGAAAAAACAAGCTGGTCACGCTGCACGAAGCCATTCAAGAAATTCGAGATGGAGACGTCCTGTTTCTGGGATCTTTGATAGAATCCCGGCGGCCTATGGCGGCTGCATACGAAATCGTCCGGCAGGGCAAAAAGGGATTAATCTTGCTTGCCGAGTGTTCCCTTGCTGAAGATATTTTGGTCGGCAGCGGTTGCATCGCCGCATGGCGTGGATGTTACACGGGCATGGCCAATTTCGGTCTTTCCCCTGCGACCTTGCGAAAGATCGAGTCTGAGGAACTCATCGTAGACGATATCGGCCATGTCGATATCATTCTGGGAGCAATGGCAGCAATGGCAGGAAGTCCCTTTGTCGCAACCCGCGCCACCCTGGGCAGCGATGTCCTCAACCCGGAATATAGCCGCGTTGAGCGCATTCGAAAAGTTGCTCGCGACCCGCAAATGATCCCAACCCGGAAATTCATTCTCATGGACGATCCCTTGTATGGGGAAGGTCAGGTGAAACTTCAACCGGCAATGAAGGCCGATGTGGCGATCATCCACGTTCAGCAGGCAGGCGAGGAAGGCACTTCCCGAATAGAAGGCAGCCTTGCCTTCGATCATTATTTTATCCACGCAGCCAATAAAGTTATTATTACCGCCGAACAGGTTGTGCCGGAGGAATATTTGCGGAGAGACCCCAACCGCAACCAGATCCCGTGCACGAGCGTGGACATGGTCGTGGAAGTGCCATGGGGAGGACACCCCAGCCAGGTGCAAAGCTTCTATGATGTGGATGTGGCCTTCATACGGGATTATGTCCATAAGGCCAAGAGCGGTTCGGGGTTTCTGGAATGGGTAGATGGATGGATTATAAAAATAGGATCTCGAGATGAATACCTGAATAAATTGGGAGCATCCAGGCTGGAGAGCTTGCGTGCGATCCCTCCTTATGGATATCGTCCGCGAAATCATACGGCATGGTCACCATAAACACCGAAGAGTATTGCCCAAAAAACAGGAAGGAGTAGATGGGGATCGAAACAACCGGTCGGATTAAAGGAGGGTTCATCAATGAAAAAAAGCAAAGTTGTCAGTCTTACCGAGGCTATGCAGGAGGTCAAGGACGGCGATTGTATTGTCTTGGGGGGCGTCGTTGAAGATCGGCGGCCCATGGGGGCTGCTTATGAATTGATCCGTCAAGGCAAGAAAAACTTGATTCTTCTGGCAGAGTGCTCCCTTGCAGAGGACGTGCTGGTGGGTGCCGGATGTGTTGTTGGGTATCGAGGAACATATTCGGCAATAGGAGCATTCGGCATCTCTCCCAGCACAAAACGAAGTATCGAGGCGGGTAAGATCGTCGTCGATGATATCGGCCACACAGATGTCTGTCTTGGGGCCCTGGCTGCAATGGCAGGGTCTCCCTTTATTGCGACAAGAACAACGTTTGGCACAGACGTGTTGAATCCCGCGTATGACAATGTCGCGAAAATCAGAAATCTTGCACGTAACCCAAAAACGCTTCCGGCAAAAAAGTACGTGCTGATGGAGGATCCCTTTTACGGCACGGGAACGGTTCAGCTTCATCCAGCGATGAGGATCGATGTACTCATCATTCATGTTCAGTATGTCGGTGAAGATGGGACGGTGAGGATCGACGGGAGTCTCGTGTTCGATCATTTTGCTGCGCACGCCGCCAGGAAAGTCATCATTACCGCCGAACAGGTTGTGCCGGAGGAATATTTGCGGAGAGACCCCAACCGCAACCAGATCCCGTGCACGAGCGTGGACATGGTCGTGGAATTGCCGTGGGGCGCTCATCCAGGGCAACTTCTCAATTTCTACGACATGGATATCCCTTTTCTGACCGAATACGTGGGCAAGGCGCGCACAGAGGAAGGATTCAGGGAATGGGCGGATTCATGGGTATTCGGAGTCAAAGACCATATGGAATACCTGGACAAGCTCGGTGCTTCCCGGCTTGAAAAGATCAGGGCATTGCCCCCGTTTGGTTATCGGCCCAGAATGAGAGGAGGTTCAAAATGATGAGCGAAAAGTTTCTAAAAGCTGGTGATTTTACAGCGGCCGAAGCCATGATCATATACGGGTCGCGTATGCTCGCTCCTTTTAACGGTAAGGTCGGGATCATCGGGATCGGTGCGCCTTTGCTTGCCACCCAGTTGGCTAAACTCCTTCATTGTCCCGATATGAAGATGATCGTAGAGACGGGTCAGGCCGACGCCAATCCCCAGGAGGTCCCGATTTCCATTATGGACAGTCGTTTGACTTACGGGTCATCATGGCAGATGGGGGATCCTGAAGGTCTCTTTCCTTTGATGCGCGGAGAGATTGACTTTGGATTCATCGGCGGCGCACAGATCGACAAGTATGGCAACCTAAACTCGACCTTTATCGGAACTGATTACAACAAACCTCATAAGAGGCTGGCAGGCACCGCTGGAGCTGTGGACATTGGGGGATATGCCAAAGCGACCATCATCACCATGGTCCATCAGAAGAGGCGCATTTTGGAAAAGGTGGATTATCTGACGACACCGGGCTGGATGGTTAAGAAATGGCCCGAAGGAACGATGGTGAGAAGGGAAGAGATTGGTTTGCCGGGCGGGCCGATTGCCTTTATCTCGTCCATGGGAATCATGAAATTCGATGACCAGACAAAAATCATGTATGTAGATCAATATTTCCCCGGTGTCGATCCGAAGGCGATCAAAGAAAACACGGGATTTGATATAGACATCTCGCGTGCAAGAGAAGCAGACCCCATCGAGCGTGAGGAAATTCGAGTGCTCAGAGAGATAGCGGATCCGCTAAACATTTACAGGACCAGATAGAACTGAAGCGCGCACCTTCCATGCCGGAAATATTGGAGTTGTTACCTCCCTGCGCCTTTGATTAACCGGGGCTGTTCAAGAGAGTCGTCGCAGGAGAAAATATTGAAAACGAATAAAAGCGTCAAAAATAATCCCGAAATAAAAAAGTCCCGGAGAATGACAGGAGGCAGAGCGAAAATCGCAGAAGCGCTCAGACTGCTTCTCCGGGACAGGGAATTCAATGCGATTACAACGGCAAGAATTGCTGAAACGTCGGGCATGAGCGAAGCGCTCTTATACAGGTACTTCGGAGACAAGAGGGGATTGCTTCACCAAGTGCTCAGTGATTTTTTAAAAGATTACCTGGACGATTTGGAACAGGAACTGGAGAAAGTAAAAGGGACAGTCAAAAAATTGAAAAAGATCATTCGTTCCCATTTTCATCTTTTTGATACAAACCGGGTTTTGGCAAAAATCCTGTTATTAGAGGTGAGAAATTACCCGGGATATTTCGAAAGCGAAAGCTATGGGCAAGTCCGCAGATACAGCAATATGATCATGGAAGTCTTCCGCCAGGGCGTTTCGAACGGTGATATAAAAAAAGATATTTCATTGCCCGCCTTTAGGAATGCAATGCTGGGAGGAATTGAACATACATGCCTGCCGAAAATAGTATTCAAGAAATCATTTTCCCCAGACGTTATGACGGAAGAACTCTGTAAGATTCTGTTCTCTGGAATATTATATTAGGTAATCTGGCCCTGCGAGCTCGTCACCGAATCCGCAATCGATTCCCTTGGCGCAAAAGCGAAATCTTCTTCCGCTGCAAATCCCATCTCGATGATGCTGACCGTATGATTGCTTTTTTGGATGGCTCTCAGGTGGATAACGGTACCTCATGGGAGATCGGCTATTTTTCCGCCGGAAAATCGCCCGAACAGAAGATTATCGGGATCAGAACTGATTTCCGCCGAGCAGGAGAGAGTGAAGGAGCCGTAGTAAATGCCACGATCTAGTGCATTGTCAATAAAGTTATTACATGTTGCAAGTAATCGTCACCCCGGCGAAGGCCGGGGTCCAGTGCTTTTAACCACCTAAAAAAACGCTGGATTCCGGCCTTCGCCGGAATGACGGGCTGTAGGCCCTTACCTATCGGAACTTAGTTGACGCTACACTAGTACATTGTCAACAAAGTTATTACATGTTGCAAGTAATCGTCACCCCGGCGAAGGCCGGGGTCCAGTGCTTTTAACCACCTGAAAAAACACTGGATTCAGGCTTTCGCCGGAATGATGGGCTGTAGGCCCTTACCTATTGGAACTTAGTTGACGCTGCACTAGTGCTCGTGTGATTGGGTTGTGAGGTTACGGGAAGAGCTACTGGGAGCGGTTTCTGATCTCTTGTGAGCGGTTACTGCTCACGGGCCGATTTTGCCGAGATGAGGAAAGTGGGAGAAACCCACATTCTCGCACGCCCTCCTACTCTGCTTGCGCCGGGTCCTGTTGAAAATAGAGCTTCAGTTCCTCATAGAGCTCTGGGTGTTTCCTTTGCAACTGGACGGGCTTTTCAAAGAAACATTCGGTGGCAACAGCAAAAAATTCCGCCGGGTTGGTAGCGCCGTATTCATCCAACACCGTGGAGCGGCCCTCTTCTGCGTCCTTCTGCAACTTTGAATAGTCCTTTTCCAATATCCGGGCCCAGGCGACATACCTTGATCGGTGGGGCAGGGGTGGAGCGCCGTCGGCGTAGCCATCTTCAATGTCCAGTTGATGTGCGAATTCGTGCAGCACCACATTGTGCCCGTCATGAACATCCCCGGCATTGGCTAGCACATGATCCCAGGATAAAATCAGCGCGCCACGCTTCCAGGACTCACCGAGATGTACTTGCTCAGTTTCGGCATAATAACCAGGGGCAAATTCCACATATCCTTTCGCTATGAAGGCGCTGGGATAGACAAGAATTGAGTAGAGTTCCGGATAATAATCGGTTTCCCGGTGCAGTAGTAGGATACAGGCCTGGGAGGCTATGGTGACTTTGATCTCATCGGTCACCTCCAGCCCTCCGCAACCCTCAAAATTCTTTTCGGCGAGGAAAACAAGGATATGCCCCTGGATCTCTTTTTTGTCCGCCCCGGACAACCGGTGGTAGATGGGCACATTCTTTTCGATTATTTCGAGCCAGGCAGGCGGAAAAGACTGCTTTCGAAGTTTTTCCCGCCGCCGCTTTTTCAAGCCAAACATGTCACCCCAAACTCCGCTGTTATGATCTTGCCATTAAAATTAATTTACTTATTGGATAAGCACAATACGGAATATGCAACCAAGTCGAAGCTGGTTCAGTGTGAAGACCCCAGTGGCTGATTGAGCTTCTATCCAGCCGGCGCGAAACAATTCCCCCGACGAGTCGCTGGAAACAGCATGGGTTTTCACCATCGCCAGGATTTATTTAAATCAAATGAATTACCCGAACCACATCCAATCAGAAAGGAATGAGGAGTTGAAAATGAAACTGCTGATTTTTAGTGTCTGCTTGGCCCTTTTGTCCGTTTTCACAGCCGTTGATGTAAGCGCCCACCCTCCTTGCGGAAAGGTCTGGGTTGACGGCCACTACAACAAACACGGGAAATGGATTGAGGCTCACTGGAAACATCAGCACTGGGTCCCCGGCCATCACAATCGCCAAGGGGAGTGGGTTCCTGGGCATTGTCGCTAATTTTACTTCAGACCTTAATTCTCTTTCCGGCAATATCACTAGTGTCTTATACCTCTTCCGAGAGCCTTGAGTAAGGTCAATTGTGGCACCTTTCTTCTAGGCTCTCACCATTTTAGCAGGGTTCATCACCGGAACCGGTTGAGTTCGAACTTCTGTGTTTTTCAATCAACCTCCCCATTTATTGCAGTCCGGAGAATGTTAGAGCACTTGAATGTCACCACCTTTCTGCATGATAGCGTCATCGCCTTAACCGAAACTCCAGTATGAAGGTAGAGAATCCAAGGCCAACTTTAATACCCCAATCAAAGGGATGAATGTAGTTGCATTCAGATAATTACGTTGTTATAATAATTTAATCCGGATACTTATGGGATGCTCACAAGCCAATCTTTTTCGGATCAACTCCCGACAGTTCCGGAGCTGCATCGACAAGAATCTCGACCATACCGCACTTACTATTAACGGCGCAACCTGGAGGATGCTGTGAATAATCGCATGCGTTCACTCTCATTCGCCGTAGCGGGAGTTGGATTTCTCGGCCTTCTTGCTTCAGCCTTTTTCCTCTCTCAAACGCATGGCCCCCAAAGAACAGACCGGTCCTCCCGAAAAGCTCACAATCGCGATCTCGACAGACATGAACCCTGTGCTGGTTACCCCCGTAATGTTCCCGACAATTAGGGGGGCTGGGTTCTCAATATTGGCCACCATCCAGCCCCCTGATAAAAACGAGGCGGCCGTCACTCGAAAAGACAGGGGGATAGCATCAATGGCAAACCTGAAAGGACAAATTGTAAGTGTAGCCCCTGGAACGGCCGGCGACTATTCCCTCCATTTCTCGTAAGACAGACTTATGAACAACACTGGGCAAGAAGATGCCATATCGATTGCGGGCACCCCTCAGCGATGTACTTCGCGAAGCGCGGAAGGCGCCCGCTGCGCAGGGTCTATCAAATGCGTTGGGCGTTCGCGGGGCGCCTTCCTGGTTATAAATGGCATGACGAGGCAGGACGTGTAGATTATCGATATGAAGCCGGAACAGATTACCGGCTCATTGCTCAGCGGACATCCTCAAGTGCTGTTGACAGAGAAAATCCTGGCTGCCTACTGCGATGACTATTCTAGAAACCGATCAACCCGTAGACCTATGTGATCGGAGTCAGCGTTTATTGGAAATCGTCGAAGAAGGGAGACGTCTTATGATCCGGCTGCTGGTAGTGGACGACAAGGAAGAGAGCCTTTATATGTTGCAGGTTCTTCTGGCAGGCAGCGGTTATGAGGTAGTCACGGCAAGGCATGGTGCCGAAGCTCTGCTCAAAGCTCGCCAGGCGCCACCGGATATGGTCATTTCAGACTTGCTCATGCCCGTCATGGACGGCTTCACACTCCTGCGGTCGTGGAAGGCAGACAAGCGCCTGAACCGCATTCCATTTGTGGTCTATACCGCCACCTACACCGATCCCAAAGATGAATCTCTTGTTCTGGACCTGGGTGCTGACGCCTTCATCATTAAACCCGCCGAGCCGGAGGTGTTCGTCGCCCGGATCAAAGAAGTCCTGAAGCAGGCCGATGCTGAAAAACTGAAGCCCCCGCGCGAACCTGCGGATGCAGAAAAGGTGCTGCTCCAAGAATACACCGAAGTCCTTGTACTCAAACTCGAAAAAAAACTGCTGGAAGCGGAGCAGGCGACCCTGCGCGCTCAACGAAGTGAAGAACGTTTGCTGTTGGCCCTTGACGCTGGTGAAATGGGTACGTGGGACTGGGATCTGACAACTGGCGAGATTGTGTGGTCCGAGGGCCACGCGCGGCTCTTTGGGCTGAAGCCGGAGGAATTTGACGGCCGCTATGAGACTTTCCGGAGATCGATCCACCCTGATGACCTGGCCCAAATGGAAATAAAGGTGGCTCAGGCCCGAGAGCAAGGCTGCCTGTATCGGCACGAGTTTCGCGTCAACTGGCCCGACGGTTCGGAACACTGGATAGCGGGTCAGGGGCGGTTCTTTATCAATGCAGCGGGTCAACCCGTACGAATGTCCGGCGTCGTCGTCGATATCACCGAACTCAAGGGGAAGGAGGAAAAACTGCTAAGCAATGTCGCTTTCCTGCAAAATCTCATGGATGCCATGCCCTACCCCGTCTTCTACAAGGACACCGGAGGCCGATACCTGGGATGCAACCGGGTTTTCGAGAAGTTTTTCGGCACTCCGAGGAAGGACATCGTCGGGAAAACCGCCTACGAGCTCTCTCCCAAGGATTTGGCCGATCAGTATGCATCTGCAGACCAGGAGCTTTTGAGCAATCCCGGAACGCAGAGCTATGAGGCTGCAATTCAGTTCACCGATGGTCTGCTGCACGAGGTCATCTTTCATAAGGCCACTTTCTGCAGCCCGGACGGCAGACTCGCCGGTCTCATCGGTTCCGTGCTTGACGTTACCAAACTCAAGCGGGCGGAAGAAGAACGGCGGCGTGCGGAAATTCAATTGCGGCAGGCTCAGAAGATGGAAGCTCTGGGGACTCTGGCGGGAGGTATTGCCCACGACTTCAATAACATCCTCGGGATTATTTTTGGATACACTGAACTGGCCCGCTGGTCCATTCCTGACAATCTCCCGGCCACAAAGAAGTTAGACGCGGTGCTCAAGGCCGCCAATCGGGCGAAGGACCTTGTCCAGCAGATCCTGGCATTCAGCCGTCAAGGTGAGAAAGAGAAAAAGCCGGTGCAGGTGAGTCTCGTCTTCAAGGAGGCCTTGAAGATGCTGAGGGCGACCATCCCCAGCACCATTGACATCAAGTCGGACATCAGCAGTCGTTCGACCGTCCTTGGAGACCCCACACAGATTCATCAGGTCTTGATGAATCTGTGCACCAACTCCGTTCATGCCATGCGTGATCAGGGAGGGACCCTGGAGGTCACGCTGGCCGATGTCTTTCTGGAACCGAAGGCTGGTGATCGTTACTCTGAACTCCATACGGGCCTTCACGTACAGTTGATCGTCAAAGACACCGGGCATGGAATAAGTTCGGCCATCATGGATCGCATTTTCGACCCCTTCTTCACAACCAAGGAAGCAGGGGTTGGCACGGGATTGGGGCTTTCGGTCGTTCACGGCATCGTGAAGGGTCACGGAGGGGTGATTGAAGTCGAGAGCGAACCGGGCAAAGGGACGATGTTCAAGGTGCTGTTTCCTGCAGCCGAAAGCCCGCCCTCTTCGGACGAAGTCGAACCCTCCCTTCCCCGAGGGCATGAACGGATCCTGGTCGTAGACGACGAGCCGGGTCTCGCTAACGCAATGAGGGATATGCTCGAAAGCCTTGGATATGAAACATTATGCAGGACGAGCAGTCTGGAAGCCCTTGAGAGCTTTCTTCATCAACCTGGGAACCAACCCTTCGATCTCGTGATCACCGACATGACCATGCCGAGTATGACGGGCCTGGGGTTTGCGAGAGAACTTCTAAAGTTGAAGCCGGGTCTCCCCATAATCATCTGCACCGGCTTCAGCGAACATATCAGCCCCGAGAGGATCGGGAAACTCGGGATCAAGGGGTTTCTCATGAAACCCGTCACATTGAGAGATCTTGCAGTGCTGGTTCGAAGAGCCTTAGATGAGACTGCGGTGCGGACCTGATGCGGGCTCACAATGGAGCCGTTAGCGTGAAGGGCAAGCGAAGTGCGGGGCTTCATTCCGGGTTTTCTTCCCTCAGTCGAAGGATGAGGAAATGGGTGGACAGTAAAGAGGATAGATCCAAGGTGCAACCTAACAAGGAAATAGAAGAACTGAGGAAAAGACTCCGCAGTATGGAGGAAACACTACGTCAGACTGATCGCGCGTTACGGCTGTTGTCCGACTGCAATGCGGCTGTGGTCCAGGCCGCGGAGGAACAGACTCTGTTGGAAGATGTGTGCAAAATAGCCGTGGGTCAGGCCGGCTACTACCTTGCCTGGGTGGGATATGCCGAGCAAGATGATGCGCGCACCGTGCGCGTGGTTGCACATGCTGGTCCTGGCGCGGGCCTTTTGGAACAATTCCACATAAGCTGGGCAGACAACGAGTATGGGCGCGGCACTGTCGGCCCTTCCATCCGCTCGGGCAAGCCCTGCATAGCTCGGGATGTCCTCAATAATCCGAATTTTGCACCGTGGTATGAGTTTTTCCGTAAGCTTGGCTCCGGCTCGGTCATTTCCATACCCCTCCAGACTGAGGGCGCCGGTTTTGGCGCCCTGGCTATTTATGCTGCCGAAACGAACGCTTTCGATGCAGCGGAGGTAGGGCTTCTGGAAGAGCTGGGCAAGAATCTCGCCCACGGCATCATGGCGCTACGCGCCCGAAAAGAACGCGCTGAAGCCGTCGCCGGCTTGGATCGCGCGCGTGCGGAATTGGAGGACAGGGTAGTCGAACGGACCGCCCAATTGAGGCAGGAAATCCTGGACCGCAATCTCGCCGAGGAGTCATTGATCCTCAGCGAAGAGAAAGGTCAGGATTTGATAGAAAAAGCCAACAGCATCATTCTCAAAATGGATGTAGTGGGCAGAGTGACCTTCTTAAACGAGTTCGCTGAGAAGTTTTTCGGCTATGAAGAACGAGAATTGCTCGGCCGCAGCGTTATTGGAACCATCCTTCCCGAAACTGAGACTGGAGGACGGGACTTGGTTCAAATGATGCAGGAATTGACCGCACATCCTGAAAGATACGAGAGGAACGAACACGAGAATGTACGCCGTAACGGCGAGCGCGTCTGGATCGCATGGACCAACAGGCCGGTCTGTGATGAGTCGGGCCGGCTTGTCGAAGTCTTGTGCATTGGGAACGATATCACTGAACTCAAAAGCACTGAGATGCAATTGCGGATTTTTCGAAAGTTAGCTGATAATGCCGGCGAAGGTTTGGCCATGGCTGATCTCGATGGACGAATCATCTATATGAACAATGCGCTTCTGGACATGCTCGGCGATACCCAATGGACTCCCGGCCAGGACAGAAACTTCATGGATTGTTTTAGGATGGAGCAGCGTCAAAGGCTGCACGCGGAAATCCTCCCTATCCTCTTCAATCTCGGCGATTGGACCGGTGAAATGGCTGTAATCACCAGGGGTGGCCGTCAAATTCCCACGCTGGTCGATCTCTTCCTGATCCGCGATGATGCGGGTCATCCGAAATATATCGCCGAGCACATCACGGATATGACCCATCAAAAGGAGGCAGAGCTGGAAATGTTGCGAGCCAAAGAGATTGCCGAATCTGCCGACCGGACCAAATCAGCCTTCCTCGCCTCCATGTCTCATGAGCTCCGTACCCCTCTCAACTCTATTATCGGCTTTACAGGGATACTGCTCCAGGGATTGGCAGGTCCACTCAATGAAGAGCAGGAAAAGCAGATGGGCATGGTACAAAAAAGCGCCCGCCATCTATTGCAGCTCATCAATGATGTTCTGGACATATCCAAAATTGAAGCCGGACAGTTGAATCTTTCCATCGAGCAATACGATCTGTCAGAGTCTTTCAAGTGTGTTCTTCAGATCATCCGGCCCATGGCGGAAAAGAAGGGGTTGAAGCTTGTTGTGGATATCGATTCCGAAGTCCGTGATATAGTGAGTGACCGTCGTCGAGTGGAACAGATTCTTATTAATCTTGTCAATAATGCGATCAAGTTCACGGACCATGGAGAAGTTCGAATCAAGAGCACGGTGGATGAAATACGGATCATTACCTCGATCACCGATACAGGTATCGGGATAAGCGCCCGGAATATAACTACTCTGTTTGAGATGTTTAGACAAATCGACACCGGCGCGGCCCGTAGCTATGGAGGAACCGGATTGGGACTTTCCATTTCCAGGCGACTGGTTGAGAAGCTGGGCGGAGAGATTTGGGCAACAAGCGAAGGAGAACAAAAAGGAAGCACGTTCACCTTCACATTACCGTTAGCGCCGAGGACAACCCCATGAAGGCCAAGGTGTTGGTTATTGAAGATAATGAGCAAAACCTCTATTTGATAACATTCCTTCTGAATTACCATGGATATGATGTGATCCAGGCCAGAGATGGTTTGACTGCCATCCAGGTTGCCATGGAAACCAAGCCGGACTTAATTCTTTTAGACATTCAACTTCCGGAAATGGACGGCTATACCGTTGCCAGCCGCTTCAGGTCAGAGTCAGCATTCGCCGATGTACCCATCATTGCAGTCACCTCCTATGCCATGGTCGGCGATCGTGAAAGGAGCATCGAGGCTGGTTGTACCGGCTACATCGAAAAGCCGATCGATCCTGATACGTTCATCCCCGAATTGGAAAAATATCTCTCCATCCGCAGAAAGGATACAGACGGGAAAGATACTGACCGCTGATCAGGTTGGGGTTGTCCATAGTAATGCCTTTAAAAACAAGGGTTTATACAGTTTCTTGGGCGAGTGTCCTGAGTCATTAATTAGTTCCCGAATTAAGGGTAGGGTGGGCAAAAGCAGAGCGTTGCCCACCACTGATTGGTGGGCACATAAAACGTGCCCACCCTACGAAATTTACACAATGAACTTGTGACTCAGGACACTAGTACGTTGTCAACAAAGTTATCATATGTTGCAAGGAATCGTCACCCCGGCGAAGGCCGGGGTCCAGTGCCTTTAACCACATGAAAAAACGCTGGATTCCGGCTTTTGCCGGAATGACGGGCTGTAGGCCCTTACCTATTGGAACTTAGTTGACGCTGCACTAGATTATCGTTTCATAAATACATGGCCGATGCTCATTAGACAATTACCTCATCGAGCTTGAATTCCCAGGGGAAACGAACCGGAGCAAGATTGACCTCATTGAGATACCTGTAGATTCGTTCGACAAGCCCTCCTTTGCTTTTGACGCGTATGCCCCTAGTATGTTGTCAACAAAGTTATCACATGTTGCAAGGAATCGTCACCCCGGCGAAGGCCGGGGTCCAGTGCTTTTAACCACATGAAAAAACGCTGGATTCCGGCCTTTGCCCATAGCCGTCAACTTAAGAGTTGGCAGGCAAAACATTCGTCTGCAGCACCCTTTCTTCGTGTCCTTCAGTCCTCTTCGTGATAACGATGGCCTTGGTCAATCACGAAGAGCACGAAGGATTCACGAAGAGCAAGCGTAGCGGGGTGAAGAGATTGCGCCGGCCTATGCGCTTTCAATTTTTTTGATCCTCCAAATC
>JBEKTT010000049.1:0-39076 GCA_049515795.1 Syntrophobacteraceae bacterium | reverse complement strand
CTCAATTTCGTTCAGTGGAAAAGGGAGGAAAGCCATGAAACTTTCGCGTTTGACGTGTCTTTTGTCACTGGCCTGCGTGCTGGTCTTCAGTCAAACCGCTCCGGCGGCGGAGAGTGCACCGTCTTTTAATTGGACTGGGCCTTACCTCGGTGTCCATGTCGGCTACGGCTGGAGCAATGCGGATACGAACTTTCAAAGCCTGCCTCCCACCGGGAATACGTCCCTGCCGTGGACACTGAGTCAGGATCCGGGCGGGGTCGTCGGCGGCGCACAGGCCGGCTACAACTATCAAATGGGATGCTTCGTCGTTGGAATCGAGGCCGACTTTTCGGGGTCTGGAATGAGCGGGTACAGCAGCATCTCACCCGTCCCTCATGTAGGCGGTCCTGCCCCGGGTGTTCTTTCAACGCAAGAGAGTATCAACTGGTTCGGAACACTGCGTCCTCGGTTGGGCTACACCGTGAAGCCCAACGTGCTCATCTACGCGACGGGCGGTCTTGCCTACGGCGATGCGTCCTACTCGGCGAATAAGAACTATGGAGCGGGGAATGAACAATACCCCGCATCCGTGAGCAGCACAAAGGTGGGCTGGGCCGTAGGCGGAGGCGTCGAATACGCCTTTTCGAGGTGTTGGACCATCAAGGCGGAGTACCTGTATATGGACCTTGGAAGCGAGTACAGCGTTGCCAATCCGATTCCACCGGGCCCGCCGTACCAGATGGGATATACCTGGCAGACAACAGCCAACATCTTCCAGATTGGTATGAACTACAAGTTCTAAATTTGCGGCACATCAGTCCACCGCCTTTTGTGATGTAATCCTTCCGATGACCGTCGCCGCCTCTTTCGCGAGACGGTCATTTTTTTCGTGGAACCGCGCAAGCCGTGCAGAGAAGCAGGACTGAGGACTGAGGACTGAGCAAAAGCGGCAAACCTTGCGCGCAGCCATGCAGAACGCACAGAGATTAAACGTGGAGCGTTTGAAGGCACGCCAAATGTTAAACGCATCAGAAAGTAAAGTGACAATGGTGTCAAGGTTTCGCCCTCAGTCCTCAGGGAGCGAAGCGTAGTTCAGTCCTGATAGCGGCACGTGAGCGCGTAGCGCGGGGGCCGACCGCTCATTCTCGACAGCCCGCCCACCCACCCGCGAGACGGGGCGGGAGCGGGAGGCCTTTTCCACTCCAAGCCCTCAAGAGCGCTGCTTTTTTGTAGGATTCCGTGAGGTAAACGGAGTGGACAAAAGGAATCATGCCATGTATCTTTTCACGGTGACGGCATCACATCGAGACGAGACAGAATAATGGGCCATGGGGTAAACAAGCCGTTTCCGCAAATAGACTCGAGATCGATTTCGTTCAATGGAAAATGGAGGAAAGCCATGAAATTGCAGCGCTTGACGTGTCTTTTGTCACTGGCCTGCGTGCTGGTCTTCTGTCAAACCGCTCCGGCGGCGGACAGTGCACCGTCCTTTAATTGGACCGGGCCTTACGCCGGGTTCCACCTCGGCTACGGCTGGGGCGATGCGGATACCTCGATGAACTTCCTGCCCGTCCCTGCAAGTATCTATCCCCCGGGGTCGACACTAAGTCCACATCCGAGCGGGATCGTCGGCGGCGCCCAAGCCGGGTACAACTATCAAATGGGATGCTTCGTCGTTGGAATCGAGGCCGACTTTTCGGGGTCTGGAATGAGCGGGACCCAAAGCGTCTCCCCAATACCGGGATACGCCTTTGGTGTTGTTTCAGCACATGAGAATACGAACTGGTTCGGAACACTGCGTCCGCGGCTGGGCTACACCGTGAAGCCCAACGTGCTCATCTATGCGACGGGCGGTCTTGCCTACGGCAATGTATCCTACTCGGCGAATACTAATTTTGTACCAGGGGGGCCACCGTTTGCTGAACAATACCCCGCATCCCTCAGCACTACTAAGGTGGGCTGGGCCTTGGGCGGGGGCGTCGAATACGCCATTTCGAAGTGTTGGACCGTCAAGGCGGAGTATCTGTATATGGACCTTGGAAGCGAGTCCGCAACTGCCTATCCGACTTTGCCGACCATTTTCACGCAAGCAGACAGCTGGAAGACAACGGCCAACATCTTCAACATCGGTGTGAACTACAAGTTCTAAATTTGCGGCACATCAGTCCGCCGCCTTTTGTGATGTAATCCTTACGATGACCGTCTCCGGCTCTTGCGCGAGACGGTCATTTTTTTCGTAAAACCGCGCAAGCTGTGGCGGGATCGCTTATTCATGTGCGTTTCGCCAAGTCTGAGAGCGCTGACCACAGGGTGAGGTGAACCGACTGAGGTAGACCGGCTGGACAAAAGGAATCATGTCATTATCTTTCACGGTGACCGCATCACATCGAGACGAGACAGAATCAATGGCCATGGGGTAAACAAGCCGTTTCGGCAAATAGATTCGAACTCAATTTCATTCAATGGAAAACAGGCGCCCCGCGAACGCCCAACGCTCATGATAGACCATCCCGCGGTCGGCCTCCGCGCTCCGCGAGGTGTATTGCTGAGGGGTACCCGCAATCGATATCGCATTTTGTTGCCGAGTGTTGTAAATAAATCTGTCTTACGAGGCCTCCCGGGCGCGCCCAACGCTCATGATAGACCATCCCGCGGTCGGCCTCCGCGCTCCGCGAGGTGTATTGCTGAGGGGTACCCGCAATCGATATCGCATTTTGTTGCCGAGTGTTGTACATAAATCTGTCTTACGAGGAGGAAAGCCATGAAATTGTCGCACTTGACGTGTCTTTTGTCACTGGCCTGCGTGCTGGTCTTCAGTCAAACCGCTGTGGCGGCGGAGAGTGCACCGTCCTTTAATTGGACCGGACCTTACCTCGGGGTTCACCTCGGCTACGGCTGGGGCGATGCGGATACGAACTTTAACCCGCTGCCCACCCCAGCTAGCTTTGGGATTCTGCCGGAGACACTGACTCCCCATCCGAGCGGGATCGTCGGTGGTATACAGGGGGGCTACAACTGGCAAATGGGATGCTTTGTAGTTGGAATCGAGGCCGACTTTTCGGGGTCCGGAATGAGCGGGTCCTCAAGCCTCTCCCCTATACCCCCGTACCCCGGGGTCCCATACTCCGGGGGGGTTCTTACAACGCAAGAGAATATAAACTACTTCGGAACAGTGCGTCCGCGGCTGGGCTACCTCTTGAGGCCCAACGTGCTCATCTATGCGACGGGCGGTCTTGCCTACGGCGATGTATCCTACCGGGCGAACGCTAACTTTATACCAGGGGGAGTGGGGACTGAACAATACCCCGTGTCCCTCAGCACTACAAAGGTGGGCTGGGCCTTAGGCGGAGGCGTCGAATACGCCTTTTCGAAGTGTTGGACCGTCAAGGCGGAGTATCTGTATATGGACCTCGGAAGCGAGTCCGCCATTGTCAGTCCGATTTCACCGAACCCGCCGTACCAGACTGGATTCAGCTGGCAGACAACGGCCAACATCTTCCAGATCGGTGTGAACTACAAGTTCTAAATTTGCGGCACATCAGACCGCCGCCTTTTGTGATTTAATTCTTCCGATGACCGTCTCCGGCTCTTGCGCGAGACGGTCATTTTTTTCGTAGAACCGTGCAAGCCGTGGCGGGATAGCTTATTCATGTGAATTTCGCCAAGTCTCAGAGCGCTGACCACAGGGTGAGGTGAACCGACTGAGGTAGACCGGCTGGACAAAAGGAATCATGTCATGTATCTTTTCACGGTGACGGCATCACATCGAGACGAGACAGAATAATGGGCCATGGGGTAAAGAAGCCATTTCTGCAAATAGATTCGATCTCAATTTCGTTCAGTGGAAAAGGGAGGAAAGCCATGAAACTTTCGCGTTTGACGTGTCTTTTGTCACTGGCCTGCGTGCTGGTCTTCAGTCAAACCGCTCCGGCGGGGGAGAGTGCACCGTCCTTTAATTGGACCGGGCCTTACGCCGGTGTCCACCTCGGCTACGGCTGGGGCAATGCGGATACCTACGTTGACCCGCTGCCCCCCGGGATCCCCGGTGACCAGGTACCGTCGACACTAAGTCCCCATCCGAGCGGGATCGTTGGTGGTGCACAAGCCGGCTACAACTATCAAATGGGATGCTTCGTCGTTGGAATCGAGGCCGACCTTTCGGCGTCCGGAATGAGCGGGTCCCAAAACGTCTCACCCATCATTTTTGGCGGCGGCGTTCCTGTCGCGGGTATTCTTTCAGCACAAGAGAGTATCAACTGGTTCGGAACAGTGCGGCCGCGGCTGGGCTACACCGTGAAGCCCAACGTGCTCGTCTATGCGACGGGCGGTCTTGCCTACGGCGATGTGTCCTACTCGGCGAATACTAACTTTGTTGTCCAACAGTTCCCCGCGTCCCTCAGCACTACAAAGGTGGGCTGGACCTTAGGCGGAGGCGTCGAATACGCCGTTTCGAAGTGTTGGACCGTCAAGGCGGAGTATCTGTATATGGACCTCGGAAGCGAGTCCGTGATTGCCGGTGCGATTCCACCGTACGCGCCGTTGGCGGAAGGATACACCTGGAATACAAAGGCCAACATCTTCCAGATCGGTATGAACTACAAGTTCTAAATTTGCGGCACATCAGTCCGCCGCCTTTTGTGATGTAGCCCTTCCGATGACCGTCTCCAGCTCTTGAGCGAGACGGTCATTTTTTTCGCGGGACCGCGCAAGCCGTGGCGGGGTCGCTTATTCATGTGAATTTCGCCAAGTCTCAGAGCGCTGCCCACGGGGTGAGATGAACCGACTGAGGTAGACCGGCTGGACAAAAGGAATCATGTCATTATCTTTCACGGTGACCGCATCACATCGAGACGAGACAGAATCAATGGTCACGGGGTAAACAAGCCGTTTCCGCCAATAGATTCGAACTTAATTTCGTTCAATGGAAAAGGGAGGAAAGCCATGAAATTATCGTACGTTGCGTGTTTGCTGTCACTGGCCTGCGTGCTGGTCTTCAGTCAAACCGCTGTGGCGGCGGAGAGTGCACCGTCCTTTAATTGGACCGGGCCTTATGTCGGTGTCCACCTCGGCTACGGCCAGGGCGATGGGGTTACGACCAGTACCTGGCTGCCTGCCTCTGTGCCTCCGGGGTTTACACTGAGTCCCGATCCGGGCGGGGTCGTTGGTGGCGTACAGGCCGGCTACAACTATCAAATGGGATGCTTCGTCGTTGGAATCGAGGCCGACTTTTCGGGGTCCGGAATGAGCGGGTCCCAAAGCATCTCCCCCTACCCGGGATCCTTCAATGGGACGGTTGGTACAGCGCATGAGAATATCAACTGGTTCGGAACACTGCGTCCGCGGCTGGGCTACACCGTGAAGCCCAACGTGCTCATCTATGCGACGGGCGGTCTTGCGTACGGCGATGTGTCCTACTCGGCGAATGGTTATGGGCCGATAAATGGCTACCCCGCATCGCTCAGCACTACAAAGGTGGGCTGGGCCTTGGGCGGAGGCGTCGAATACGCCCTTTCGAAGTGCTGGACCGTCAAGGCGGAGTATCTGTATATGGACCTCGGAAGCGAGTCCGCCATTGCCGGTTCGATTCCACCGATCTTTCCGAGCCATATTATATACGACTGGCAGACAACGGCCAACATCTTCCAGATCGGTGTGAACTACAAGTTCTAAATTTGCGGCACATCAGTCCGCCGCCTTTTGTGATGCAGCCCTTCCGATGACCGTCTCCGGCTCTTGCCCGTGACGCTCATTTTTTTCGCGGGACTGCGCAAGCCATGGCGGGATAGCTTATTCACCGCCGTGTTCTCGACGCAGGTTGACACCGGTACCTTGATGAAGACACCTGCACAGGGACTTGACGGGGACCTGCCTATGGAAGAATTTGCCGACCCGACCGGCACTTTTTGCAATCGTCAGCAAAAAATTCCGCCATTAAGATGAAGCTTTAACTTCCTCTTTATCCGCAACTCAATAGAGCCTCGAATTCCCACAGGTTTACGATAGGGACCCTACTATCCATCGAGCCGCGCCGGACGCCGGTTTGGCATTAAACATAACGACGGTTACAAATCTTTACATGGTCCTTGACGCATCCGCACATGATTTTTTTCAAATCGGTCCGATTATTGCCTTCAGACAAAGATAAAAAGGGAATTTATGTGTAATTTGCAATAACAAATTCGCAAGGACAGATACAAACATGCGGCGTAACCAGACATTTCCCCCGGCGCGTCGCGCATTTTCAAAACATTGCAGTTAAAGGAGCAAGCCATGAGCGTTTCCGGAATCAACAACAACTATCTTCTCTACGCGCAATATCTTTCCCCGCTCAACCAGTCAGGTAACAGTGGTGCGGGTTCGAGCGGCCAGGTCTCGGGCAGTCAATCGAATTCAGGAGGGGGTAATACGTTCATGCAGGCCATCGAGGCGACGCTCGGCCAGATGGGGCTTTCGATGGCGCCTCCCCCACTGCCGGCAGGCGGCGCCGGCAACGCGGGAGGAAACTCCAGCGGCTCGACTTCCGGCAGCTCCACCTCCTCCACCTCCTCCACCGAGAGCGCTCGACATGCGCTCCGAAAGTTTATGCATGATCTGTTTGCAGCCGTGAAGTCGGAATCCAATTCAACCGGCGGCGGGACCTCCACGTCTGCGACGGCGACATCCTCCTACTCAAGCCTCTCGGCCAAGATCCAAGGCCTGATTCAGGAGTTGGGGGCCAATTCCTCCGCTGCCTCCACCGGCTCTACGAACGGCACCCTCAGCACGCTGCAATCGGACTACAATAACCTGGTTTCAGCGATTCAGGCGAGTTCCGCCAACAGCGCATCAAGCAGCACGAATAGCACGTCCAACAGCAGCACAACGCTGCAGACTTTCCTCCAAGACCTGGCTGCAAACCTTAGTACTACTACGTCCGCATCGCCTGCGACGGCGACATCCTCCTACCCAAGCCTTTCGGCCAAGATCCAAGGCCTGATTCAGGAGTTGGGGGCCAATTCCTCCGCTGCCTCCACCAGCTCTACGAACGGCACCCTCAGCACGCTGCAATCGGACTACAATAACCTGGTTTCAGCGATTCAGGCGAGTTCCGCCAACAGCGCATCAAGCAGCACGAACAGTACATCCGGCAGCACGCAAAGCGCCTCAAACAGCACGAATGGCACATCCAACAGCAGCACGGCCCTGCAGACTTTTCTCCAAGACCTGCTTGCAAACTTCGGTACTTCCACCTCAGCATCATCGACCGGAAACTTTATGAACCTCTATTGGTGAATATTGCAAGCTGGGCATAGACGCATTTGAGGCGCATTTGGGGAGCAGGGGAGGGGAAACCCTCCCCTGCTTAGCATAGAGACCGATCTCAGGCGCCAAAAACCACATGTAAGGCTGGACATTTTGCCGCCACACCCGTAAAATCCGCTCTTAAGGTTTTTGCAAAAGGAGGTGGGAATAAATTTTATCGGACGATGAATTTTCGCCGGTTTGCAATGAAACCGTAACCTGGAGTGTGTAGAAAGCCCCGTTGACTATGAGGCAAGAATCAGTTGAGGTTCGAAAGAAGTTGATGTTGAGCCCGGAAGCGACGGCGACTGCCTATATGGAATGGGATGAGCGGTGGAAGACTGAGACAGGGCGGCGCGACTGGCTAAAGCCCGAATCGGAAGTGAAGGAAATAGCGGAACTCCTGGGGAATATCGGTGCATCGACAGTCATGGACCTCGGGTGCGGTATCGGCAGGCATTCGCTCTTTTTGGCTTCCCTGGGATACAGTGTTCTTGCCCTTGACGGCAGCAACGCCGGCGTTGATTTCGCCCGCTCGCTTGCCCAAAAGCAAATGAGGCCGATTCATTTCGTGACTGGATTGATGACTGACCTGCCCTGCGCCGGCGAGAGCTTCGATTACCTGCTTGCCTGGAACGTGATCTACCACGGCAACCGGGACGTAGTCCAAAAGTCCCTGTCCGAAGTCCATCGCGTGCTGCGTCCCGGAGGCATCTTCCAGGGAACGATGCTTTCGAAAAACAACCACCTCTTTGGCCATGGACGGGAGGTAGCGGCTGACACCTTTGTTTTCGAAGGAGAACCGGATAAGTCCCACCCCCATTTCTACTGCAACCAGACGGAATTGGCTGCCCTGCTCGCCCCCATGAAACTGCTGCGCGTAAATGACCTCGAACACGAATGTCCCGGATCTTACCACCTGCATTTTGTGGCCATGAAGATTCATATCCAGGATCTCTAATAGGCAGAAGGATGGTGACCTGTGCCCATCCCCCGCGCCTACGGGTTCCCCATATCCGGGGCGGGATCAGGCTGAGGGCGGTGACCTCCGCCGCCACACTTTCATGTGGAATCGACTTGGGTCAGCTCATCGGTAAGATCGTGCGGCGACCCCGAGTCGGCCTCCGCGCTACGCTATCAGGACTGAGTGCTGAGGACTGAGGACTGAGGACTGAGGACTGAGAGTGAAACCCTGACACCATTGTCACTTTACTTTTTGGTGCGATTAACATTTGGGTTGCCTTCAAACGCACCACGTTTAATGACTGTGCGTTCTGCATGGCTGCGCGCACGGTCGCCGCTCTTATCATGTCACGCGGATTTTTGTTCGAGCAGGGTATTACATAAGTCTAAAATACGAGGCCTCCCGCTCCCGCCCATAGCGTGTGATAGACATATCCTGCGGTCGGCCTCCGCGCTACGCGCTCACACATCGAGCAGGGTATTATATAAGTCTAAATACGAGGCCTCCCGCTCCCGCCCATAGCGTGTGATAGACATATCCTGCGGTCGGCCTCCGCGCTACGCGCTCACACATCGAGCAGGGTATTATATAAGTCTATAATGCGAGGGATAATGCCGTATTCTTGGGAGGTTTTCCTGAGGAATGAAAAAAGCATGGCCACGGCCGCTTTGATACCAGCAGCCGGCGGGGACAATACCGGCATATTCTCTAAAAATCCGGCTTTGGTCCGTTCTTCCCCTTAAATGACGGCTGCAAGCAGCGCCAGGGGTGATCCTTCAAATATCTGACCGATCGCTATGCCCAGAGCAGCCTTGCCTATCTTTTCTCCGACCATTTGACCGGTTTTTGACAATGCGTCGTCCATATATTTATCCGGAGCAGGAGCCTTGGAGAGGTCAACCCCGGTTTCTCTGCTCACCACATCCGTTATTGCGCAGGCATCTGTTGATCTCTCATCATAATATGCAAGGACGCTTCCCGTGATGGAATTGACACTTACGAGGTAAACTCCCGCGATGAGTTGGAGTTTTTTCTCCAGTTCCTGCACATGGAAGGGTTTTCCCTTTATACCTGGAATCTTGATTCTGATTCTCCCTGGAACATGGTGCAAATAGCAGCTCATTTATGCTCCTTTATATCAAAGGGTATTCGCTTCAACTCCACCGCCCCGGCCTGTTGGCTTTGCGGCGGACATCGACCGAGCTGACGAAGAAGATAACGGATATATGTTACAGTTGTGTTGCAAGGAGGTTTCTTTTGTGAGAAATCTCAATGCGATACAAAAAAGTGACGCGTTTTCCCAAACCAATCACCTGCAACTCAGAGATCGAACGGTAATTTTTTCGTCATTTTGGAATTGTTGGAACGATGACCGAGGCGGCAGATGCTAAAGCAATCTGCCGCCCAACTCCGCCACCTTGGACCGCTCCCCTCTGACCAGCGTTACATGCCCGGCTATGTCCTCCCCTTTGAGGCGCTCTACGAGATAGGTCAGGCCGTTGCTGCTCGCATCCAGATAAGGGTGGTCGATCTGCTCGGGGTCTCCGGTGAAAACGATCTTGGTGTCTTCACCGACGCGGGTAATGAGTGTCTTTATCATGTGGGGCGAGAGGTTCTGGGCTTCGTCGCAAAGAATAAGCTGTTTCGGGATGCTGCGTCCCCGTATGTAGGTGAGCGCTTCCAGCTCCAGTGTCCCTTTTCTCACCAAATCATCCAGCACTCCGTAAGGCTCTGGACAATTTCGCATCAGGAACTCCAGGTTGTCATATATCGGCTGCATCCATGGCCTTAGTTTCTCTTCCTTTGTCCCGGGCAGATAGCCCAGGTCCTCGCCCATCGGGATGACGGGCCGGGTGACCAGCAGCCTCGAGAAGGCATTTTCCTCGAGAACTTTTTCCAACCCGACGGCAAGGGCCAACAGGGTTTTCCCCGTTCCGGCCCGGCCGACCAGGGTTACGACTCTTATCTGATCGTCTCTGAGCAGTTCGAGGGCAAATTTTTGCTCCTTGTTCAGGGCCTTGATCCCCCAGTTGACTGAATCCGCATGGCACAGGGGCATCAGCATGCCATGGCTGTATCGTGCAAGCGCCGATTGTGACGAATTCTCGTGGCACTTCAGCAGAAAGAATTGATTTGGGAGCGGTTGGCAGCCGGACAACTTCAACCTCCCCTCCTGGTAAAACCTGTCCAGCTCCCGGGCACACAGATATTTATCGGCAACACCGGAGTAGAGGTGATCGTAGTCCACCTTATCGTTATAGAAATCCTCGGTCCGCACGCCTACAACGTCGGCTTTGATGCGCAGGTTGAGGTCCTTGGTTACCAGACTTACGATTCCCTGCCCTGCGTGGTTCAGGTTGAAGGCCACGGCGAGAATTCGGTTGTCATGCTTCTCGGGATCCAATCCCTTCGGGAAATTTATTATGCTGGAGTGATTGAGTTCGATCGTGAGCTTTCCTCCCGAAGGCATCGGCACCCCCTCGGAAAGATGCCCCAATGAGCGAAGGGCATCGAGTTCCCTCGAAACGACCCGCGCATTTCTTCCAATTTCGTCCTGCCTTTTCTTTTGGCTGTCTATTTCTTCGATTACCGTGAGGGGAATGACCACATGATTGTCTTCGAATGCAAACAAGGCTTCCGGGTTATGCAGCAATACATTGGTATCCAGAACATAGGTCTTGTGCATGAAACCCTCCCGCATGCGGAGCAAGGTTGTCCCGTTTAAAAGTGTCCCACCCCTGATTATTCATTTGACGCCTTCCGAGAGAAACTAAAGAACCGGTGATCTGCCGGAACCTTCTTTTTGGGCATGCCGTCTTGCCTGGGACTGTAATGCCTCCTGAGCCATCTGCTCAGGCCGTCGAGACCGGGGGAAAGCACCCTTTCGGTGATATTGGCCTGATCGAGTTTGTCGCGGATCTCCCACTTCAGTTTCGCCGGGATGATGATTCTGCGGGCGATTTGAGGGTGCTGCACGGCCCAGTCGTCCAGGAGCGCTTTGGGATCAGACATCATCGAAAAGAATGCAAATTGGTTTACAATCCGGTCGTCCCTCGAGGGGGGTTCAAAAAAGAGGGCGAAAGGCAGCTCGCAAAGGCCGGCCAGCTCGTGCAGGGTCTTCACGGACTCGGACAACATCTCCACGGTGAAAACATTGGCTCCCTCCTGTTCGAGCTGGAGCTTGAGACTTTCGGGCAGCAGCCTGTGTGTCCTTACGTAGTTGACCGCCCAGACTGCGCCATCGGTGTCGAACTTATCCAGGTTCGAGGTGGCGAAGTGCAGGGCGCAAAACGGTGAACAGGTCCAGTCCAGAAGCCTTGTGGGAAGGCCTGAATGCTGCGCCACGGCCAGCCAATGCCAGATCGAGTTTCCGCTCACGACGTTTCTATGCGCGTATTTCTTGAAATTGCGCAGCAGGTGGTTTTCAAGTTCTATAAAGCCGCCCTTCAGACGAATAAGGGTCGTTTCCAGCCGGTAGCCGGCATCGGATAGCCCCCGGAAGGCGCAACGGGACCGATAGCGGCCAAGTTCTGCGTTCCACGAGTCCTTGTAAAGTTCGTGTTGAAGCTCGTTCCAGGTCCGTACGATTGTTTCCTGTATACGCTCAACCATTAAAGGCCGAAAACCCTCGGGCACGAAAAGCCCGGTCTCTGGATTGCTCCCGCCAGCTCCGGATCTGTTTTGTAATTGCCCCAGTCCCGGTACGTCAGCCAGGTCTTCTCGAACGCGCGCTCGTAAGAGCGCTTCTCCATTATTCGATCAATATCGTTTCTCCCGCACGGACGCGGTCTCCGGGCCGCACTCTGATTTTCATGCCCTCGAAGGCCGTGACGATGAGGTCCACCTGGGACCCGATCCGGATCATACCAAGGATTTGTCCGGCGCTCACCCGCTGCTGCGGTTCGATATATGAATCGATTCCATTGACGCTTTTTGCCGCGATTTGTACGACATAGCAGTTTAGGAGCCTGCCCCGGTAGAGTCCCTTGATTCCCGTTACGGTCCGCTCGTTTTGGATGATGTGCAGGCTGTTCCTGTAGAGGGGCAGGCGGCGGAAAACCGTCCTGAGGTGCATCGCCGCCATGTAGAGATTTTTCCCCAAGGCCGGGTAGTGACGAATGAACAAGGCGGTTCCCGAGAGCGGGACGCGGTTGTAGTGCACATTGAAAGGACTCATAAAAATGCCGATCAGAACCTTCGGCGCCGACACCGCTTCCCTGCAAATGTCGTCAACGGTCGCCTTGACGCCCTGCTTGATCGTGATGGTCTCTTCGCCCGGAGCTACTTCTTTCACGTAGACGATGGAGCCGTCCGCCGGGCTGAGAATTCCGGAGCCTTCAGAGGGGATTTTTCGGGCGGGATTTCGAAAAAACCAGACATAGCGCCAGTAGAGATAGGCGATGGCGCAAAGCGTCAATAAAGCGAGCAGGAGCACGCAGAACATACTCACTGTTGTTTTGTGTACCTCCAGACCTCGTTATGGTCCATGGGCTTTGCATGGTGGAGAATGTACTTTAAAAAGGCGCTGTTTAGCCTGAAATTTATCAATGCCAAATCCTTTTGCTTTTAATGATGTTACCAGTTTAAAGAAAGAATTTGGCGGGAGTGTGTCGGAGGTGTGTATTCCTTGTTACAGATGTTTAAAACAGGCCTTTGCATAAGGGAATAAGCGCCAGGATCGCCGGCGCAACCGCGATTGCGGGGACGAAATTGGCGAGGGGCAGGTCTTTGAGATCGAGCAGTTTAATGCCGATGCCGATTATAATCAAACCGCCGGTTGCAGTCATTTCCGTGATCATGGCTTCGTTTAGCGCGCCGGGAAGGCTGCCTGCAAAAAGGGTTATCCCTCCCTGGTAGACCAGAATGGAAAGCGCGGAAAGTCCAACTCCCCATCCCAGGCTGGCCCCGAAGGCAATGGAAGCGAATCCGTCCATAACGGCCTTTATGGAGAGCAGCCTATAGTCGCCGCTCAGACCGTCCGAAATAGAACCCAGAATCGCCATCGGACCCACGCAGAATACCAGGCTCGCCGTTACAAATCCCTCGGCGATCGACTGTTCCGAGCCTTTCGAAAACTTTTTCTGAAAAAACTGCCCCAGTTGCTCGAGCCTCTCTTCTATTCGCAGTAACTCGCCGATTATGCCGCCAATCAGTATCGCCCCGAGCACGACAAGGACATTCTGCGTGCGAACGGCCATCTGGAAGCCGATCAGAAGCACCACCAGGCCGATTGCATAAAGCACGATCCGGCGCATCCTCGCAGGGAGCCTTGATCCAGCCAGGGAGCCGATCGCCGTCCCCGCGATGATCGCGCCCATATTGATTAGAGTGCCTGTCATAGTCTAGAGGTCCGTGCCTTTGAAAATTGCCTCCCGGCTGTCAGGATTGCCATCGCTTCCCTCCAGCAGGGCGACCCTTTCCACAATGGGTGGATGGGAGTAGTGAAACCAGACATAAAGCGGATGCGGGTTGAGGTTGGAGAGGTTATCGGCGGCAAGTCTTTTCATCGCGCCGGCCAAAGCGGCGCCGCCTCCAAGCATCTGAGCGGCGAAAATGTCGGCTTCTCTTTCAAAACGCCTCGATATAATCATATAGAGAGGCTGGAGGAAAAATCCGGCCTTGCGCGAAAAGACTCCGGCCAGGAAAAGCCCAACGTAGGGCAGCGGCGCGCTGAATCCGAAGGTGGAGAAAACAAGCGGCCATTGGATGAAAAGCCAGGTGGCGTAGAATGCCGCCAGTGAAAGGGATGCAAAGATGAGAAGCTGCTTAAGGACGTGTTTTTTCCTGAAATGGCCCGCCTCGTGGGCGAGCACCGCAAGGATCTCTTCGTGGGTATGCGATTGTATCAGCGTATCGAAGAGCACGATCTGTTTGGTCTTTCCAATTCCGGTGAAATAAGCATTTGTGTGGCGGCTCCTGATTCCCGCGTTCATCTGCAGGATTTTTTTCACCCGGATACCGCTTTTTTCCATCTGCGCACTGATCTTTGCGAAAAGTTCTTCATCCCGGACCGGTTCGAACCTGTTAAAGAGCGGAGCCAGGACCACGGGATAAAGGATCGCCATCACCAACTGGACGGCTGAGAGAAGCAGAAAACCCCAAAACCACCAGAAACGGGGCGACCATGCAATGAAGAGCAGGAGGATGGAAAAAATCGCCGCAAAAAGGGCGGCCGTGACCAATCCCCCCTTTATATGGTCGAGCGTCCAGAGCTTGAGGGTGGATCTGTTAAAGCCGAATTCCTGTTCCACGACGAAGGTATTATAGTAGCTGAAAGCAAGCTCAACCAGGAAATGAATGAGTCCGGGAACAAAAAAGAAAAGGACCCCCGCCGCAATCATCGACAGCCCGAGTTTGTCGGACCAACGGACGAGAAGGGGCAGCAATCCTGAGAGCAGGATCGCAAGGAGCGTCACATCCGAGACGATTTCATCTATGATCCCGACTTGGGTTTTTGCCCGCACGTAACGCGTCGTTCTGACGAGCTTTGACTCGTCGATGAATCCTTCGAACCCGGCCGGCGCCTTGTCAGCGCGTCGCTGGGAATGAATCAGGTTGATGCGCTCAACCCAGATATTGAACAGGCTCTGTCCCACATATAGAAAAAGAAAGCAGAACAGAAGCCAATTTAGTTCGACCATCCCCAGCCTCGCACCTCAGCCTTATTCAGCCAGTGAATGACTTTTGGCGAGAATAAGCGTTCTCCAACAGAATAAGATCGCAGTTGACTTGCTTGCATTCATTAAAAGCGGTCCTTAAATTGGTGACTCCCGATGTCGAAATATTTGTAAGTGATTGAGATTCTTTGTAAGCATCATTGCATACCCGATGCAAGAGGGAGAGAGCCATGGAAGCCTGGAAATGTAATAAATGCGGCAATACGATCAGTCTCGATGCACCGCCGGAAACATGTCCGTCCTGCAAGGCTAAATGCGAGTTCGTAAACGTAAGCTGTTATACCCCGGATTGCGGTGGTCCCGATTCGGGTAATGTTGACGAAAAGGTCTTCCAGGAAAGTTACAAAGGGCTGAAATAGATCCACTGTTGATGCGTTACTTTCGGTTTTCCGTCTCTTTTTTTATGATCTCCTCGGCCAGAGCTTTCGGGACCAGACTATACCGCGAGAATTCCATGGTGAATTCGGCCTTGCCCTGGGTTGATGAGCGAAGCACAGTGGAGTAGCCAAACATCTCCGAGAGCGGCGCTTCGGCCTCTACGGCCGAGAAAACACCGTCTTCAGACGTAGACAGAATTATTGCGCGCCTCTGGTTCAGGCTCCCGAGCACCGCGCCCTGGAACTCGGAAGGGGTTTCGACCACCACGCGCATGATAGGTTCGAGGAGCACCGGGCTCGACCTGCGGTAGGCATCGCGGAAGGCCCCGATCGCGGCTTGTTGGAAAGCCAGGTCTGATGAGTCGACCGAGTGGGCTGCGCCGTCATTTATGGTGATTCGTGCTCCGACGACCGGAAATCCAGCGAAGCCACCCTTGGCGAGGCACGCCCTGAATCCCTTCTCGCATGACGGTATGAATTCGGTGGGAATCGCTCCGCCGGTAACCTTGTTGACGAACTCAAAATCCCCTTCGGAAAGCGGCTCCATGGTCCCGGCGACCCGGGCGAACTGGCCCGCACCTCCCGTCTGTTTTTTATGGGTGTAGTTGAATTGCGCCATGCGGGTTGGCGATTCGCGATAAGCGACCTTCGGCATGCCGGTTTCGATTTCGGCGTTGTACTCGCGGCGCATCCGCTCTACATAGACGTCCAGGTGAAGCTCTCCCATCCCGCAGATTATGGTCTCGGAGGTTTCTGCATCGAGGTAAACCTTGAATGTGGGGTCCTCCTTGGAAAAACGGGCGAGCGCCTTGCTCAGGTTCATCTCGGCCTTCTTATCCCTGGGCTTTACGGCAAGCGAAATTACGGGGACCGGGACGTGCATCGAGGTCATCGCGTATCTCACCCGTCCGTCTGTGAAAGTATCCCCGGAGGCGCAATCGATCCCGAAAAGGGCCACAATGTCGCCTGCTGTCGCGAAGTCGATTTCCTCCATCTCATCGGCGTGCATGCGCACCAGGCGTCCTGCCTTCACCTGTTTACCCGTTCTCGTGTTGACGATGGTGTCGCCCTTGTTCAGGCTCCCCTGGTAGATTCGAACGTATGTGAGCTGACCGTAGCGGCTTACCTCGAGTTTGAACGCAAGCATCACCAGTGGCTGATCGGGCGCGCTTGCGAGCATGACCGGCTCTTCCTCCCGGTCCAGGTCGTGGGCATCGTTGTCGACATCGAGCGGGCTTGGCAGGTAATTGACAACGGCATCGAGAAGCGGCTGGACCCCTTTGTTCTTGTAAGCCGAACCCATGAGAACGGGAGTAAGCCCGAGGGCAAGCACGCCCGTGCGGATTGCCTCCCGCACCATATCTTCGGATATTGGCTCCTCCGCCAGAATCGCCTCTGTCAATTCATTGGAAAATAGAGACACCGCATCGAGCATTTCTTCCCTTTTTGCCCGCGCGAGATCGATAAATTCCGCCGGTATTTCTGACTCTAGCAACTCCTCGCCATGCTCTCCCTCGAAAGTGAGCGCCTTCATGGAAACAAGATCGATTACCCCTCGATGATCCTTCTCCAGGCCCATCGGCACCTGAAGCAGCACCGGATTTTGGTTCAGCTTCTCCTGGAGCTGGCGAGCTACCCGGAAGGGGTCTGCGCCCGTTCTGTCGCATTTGTTTACGAAAGCGATCCTGGGAACCCGGTATCGGACCATCTGCCTGTCAACGGTAACCGATTGTGACTGGACCCCGCCGACGGCGCACAGCACCAAAATGGCCCCGTCGAGGACCCGGAGGGCGCGTTCGACCTCGATGGTGAAATCGACGTGACCCGGCGTATCGATAATGTTGATCGGGTGGTCGCCCCACGAGCAATGAGTCGCGGCAGACTGGATGGTTATGCCCCGCTCCTTTTCGAGTTCCATGAAATCCATTGTGGCGCCCACTCCATCTTTGCCCTTCACATCGTGTATGGCGTGAATGCGCCGGGTGTAGAACAGGATTCGCTCCGTGAGAGTCGTTTTCCCCGAATCTATGTGCGCGCTGATGCCGATGTTTCTTAGCAGAGCGATTTTTTCTGCGGTGTTGTCAGACATTTGAACTCCAGACAAGTGCGGTGCAAAAAAGAACGGGCACCGAATAGCGCCCGTTCAAGTTTTTACTTATATCTCATATTGCGAAAAAAGAAAAGGGCCGGTCAAGAGAAGTTCCCTCCCGGCCCCGAACGAATCTACCTCTTTGCAAGCGCAGTATTTTTCCCTGGCTTAGCCGCTGTTTTGAGCTTGGCCCCAGAACCCGGTGTTTTTTTCTGAACTGTTGCCGGCGCAGGTTTGCCGGATTTGCCCGTTTTCTTTACAGCCGGTTTTTTGTATATCGTTTTATTGGCAGACGCGGCTTTTGCGTCAAGATGTTTTGAAGATTTGTTGTCGGACTTGTCTTGCTTAACTGCCGCAGGTTTTTTTGAGGAACCTTTGACTGAGCATGCAGCGCTGCCAAAGGAGGGTTTTACCCGCAGATTAGCCTGGGTGAGCTTTATCCTTTGGCCGGGCTTAAGACGGGCATTGCGGGCGAGCCCGTTCAACTGGCACAGTGAGGAAATCGAAATCCCAGTCTTTTTTGAAACGTCCTGCAGGGTCCCACCATTGTTCACAGTGTAATAAGCAGCGGTTGGGGAGTCGGGCTTTTTTGAATCGGATGCAAAGCAAATCGATGAAGATGATCGTCCCCTCTTGTGCGTATTTGTCTCGTTCTCCAGATCAGCCTGTGCGAGCTTTATCTTCTGGCCCGGCTTAAGATGGGTGTCTTGGCCAAGTCCATTCAACCGGCACAGTGAGGAAACCGGGATCCCGGTCTTTTTTGAAACGTCCTGCAGAGTCCCATCCCTTTTCATGGTGAAATAGGCGGCGGTTGCGGAGCCGGACTGTTGGGGATTTGAGGAAAAGCCGGCCGACGAAGATGATGAGTCACTCGGTGACGCATCGGTTGCGGTCTTGCCGGCAACCGCATAAATCTTGACAGCGCCGGTTTTTACCCTCTGGCCCGGCTTCAAGGGTGCGGTCTTATTGATCCCGTTCAACCGGCAAAGAAGTTTCACATCGAGTTTGTTACGACGGGCAATCTTGTCGAGCGTGTCGCCTTTCCTGGCTTTATACGTGCGGAATGTGGAAGTTGGAGTGATCGGGCGCTGCGACTGCTGCTCCTTCACAACCAGCTCAGCATTCTGCGAAGAAGTTGAATCCGATATGCTGCTCGATGGCACGGCTTCGGGCTGTAGAGAAGCCATCCTGACGGGCATGGCCTGGGCAATGAAGCCGGGTTGCAGAGAACGCGCCAGCAGGACGGGCTCGCTCTCAAAACTCCTCTTGTAGAAAACGAGGCAACTGCCGGGAACGAGCACGCCCGTTGGGCTTATGTGGTTCCACCTGCAAAGATCCCCCGTGGTAACCCCGAAGCTATTGGCGAGTTGGTCAAGCCCTTTTTCAGAGCCGTTTACATAGTAATTGACCTTCCTGGGCAGATACGACTGCTGGGCCATCTCGATAACGGCTTGTTTCTCAAGTTCATCGGCTCCAATGTGCGCCGCAAGAGTGGACCACGGAGTGAAAAACCGGACGTGCATATGGTCGATGTGATTTCGAATATGCTGGATCAAGCAGCCGCGTACATTTCCGAAAACGTGCTCCAGGTAGGCCTGATCATAGCCGCGAGTGAGCGCGTATTCATAAAGTACTTTCTGGACGCTCCGGTCCAGGAAAATGTACTGAACGCGCTGCGAAGCAATCAGGTTTTCAATGAGGCACCAGGTTTTGGCGGCGTCAAGGTTATCCTTGTTCATCGGAACCAAACTATTCAGCGGGCGGTTGCCCTCGGCGTACATCCCGATGTCAACGTCCCTTCCATTCTGGTGAGAGCGGTGATGGATGGCAGACCCGCCACCGGCGCAGGTAAAATCTGCGATGAAAAGATCGCAGGTGCCAGGGAACTGAGTCCGGACAGCCTCTATCGCGTCGAGCAGAGCGCCCACCACTTCAGGGGTGGTATACGACCTGCTCTCATCGCGCAGATGGTAGCCCGGAAATTGATCTGGAAAGACGACGCCATTATCCAGGCGCCCTTGGTAGGGGCGTCCATAGGAGACGGTAAGCGCTTGACATGTTTGGATAAAAGTTAAGGAAGAAAATACAGATACGGTCGTCAGGACCATGGCACAAATTAACGCTCTTAGAGTTCTGGCGCCCCCCATAAAACTGCCCCCCATAGGTTGACTTTCAGGAGTCCCCATCCTTTGCCAAGTCTGAACATATCAATTGTTTGAAGGAGATATCGCTTGACTACCAAAAAAAGTACGCAAATGTCAAACAGTTTTTTCAGAATCGGACTGATTTATTTCAGATTAACTATTAAGCAATTGAAAGCACTAGATAAAAGATTTGATATGGAGGAATCATGCAATAGGTTTCGGCAGATGAATTATTTTGATGCATTGAGGTGCGGTAACTCCTCTATTCAAATTAAAATAACCTCCCTTATAGTAATATATGAAGATCGATTAAACTATGAACTAAGAGACAATATTTCTGTGAAAACAGCAACTTAAAATGAATCGGAGTTCTAGGAACAGACGAAAATTACTTGTAGATCAGGTTTTCATCTTTGGCGGCTATTTGTCTTCTTTAAGAATCCCATAAAGGTCTCCCGCGAAAACGATCTGCGAGCTGCCGGCGGTAACCACCGGAATATATTCTATCGAAATGGGAACGGGTTTTGAGAGCTTCACAAAGAGCTGACTAGATCCCTCGAGGACCGATTTTATCTTCTCGGCATACGGGCTGGCGTCATCTCTTAGAAGTGTTTCGGCAAGCTCCAGGGCATTATCGACCCGTATGCAGCCGTGTGAAAAATCCCGGCGCGATCTTGCGAACAGATGCTTGAGCGGGGTATCGTGCAGGTAAACGGCGTAGGGGTTGGGAAATTCGAATTTGACACGGCCGAGCGCGTTTTTGGGTCCAGAGCTCTGAAAGAGCCTGGGGGCCCCCCAGGGATATCGTGAACTCATGTTCACATAGCCGTGCTTTGTAAACCACTGCGGATCGGATTTGGCCTCGGCGTCCAACTCCAGCCGGATTCGGTCCGAAACATACCAGCGCGGATTAAGTATTAACTGTTCAATTGAGCTGGTCAGGGTTGGAGTTTGGTTCTCTCCGACCATTTTACCGCGAAATTTTACTTTCTCCCCGATCTCCTTGCCGACCACGATCTTGTGGGCTTCCTGGAATTGCCCGTCTTTGTAATACTCCAGCACAAATTGCGGAATGTTTATTCGAACAAACCGGCTGTACACGCGCGAAGGGCTTTGGCGCTCGGCTTTCATAGCATACGCGATCCAGTCTGCCTTCTGCTGAAAGGAGACGTTGAGCAATTCCTGGGTCCGCTTGCCGACAGTACCATCGGGGTCAAGCAGGTGGGCCGCCTGAAATTGTTTCACCGCACTTTGGGTCTCAGAGTCATAGACGCCTGTAATACTTCCGGAATAAAAATCTTCCTGCTGCAGCCTTTTTTGCAAGTCGCGGATGTGATTACCGGACTCGCCGTGACGAGCCTTGGAGGGCATACTGACACGCTGCTGGGCCCCCTGGGCCGCGAGCTTTTTATAGCTCTGATAGGCGGAACGCAGCGCTTCATAGTTGAATGTTTTCGGCTCAAGTTCTGTGAAAAACTTCGAAAGAGGAATCTCGCCCGAAAGGGCTTTAAGGCTCTGTTCCTCCGGTAAAAAGGGGTTCATTTCCCTTGCAAAGAGAAAGAAAGCGGTGGTAAGCCGGACATCGGCTTCGCTGGCGGCTCGGAAGCTTTCCTCGTATTCTTCCAGAATCACCTCGGGGTCTGCCCCTGGTGGTGGGGCCGTTTCTGAGGACTGATTTGCGGAAGCAGCAGAGGCAAACGCTGATGGGTGCGCATCGAAAAAGGACTCTGCCCTGTTGTCCTTGATTCCGGGGTCTGCGGCCTGGAGAGCGGATCGGCATTTATCGAGCTTGTCAAGGCTTTGGGACAGTTCATCGAGCTTGAAGGGGCGGGGGTCTATGGCCTCGTTTTCGAGCGTGCGGAGGCGGGCGAGCAGCAGCGCCGCTCCCTGGTTCAGCGTGAATCGAAAGTCAATAAAGATGGGTTTCCAGTCATTTTTCTGGTAACCTTCGCTGATTGGGTCAGGGTCAGGGCCGACTAAGCTCTCGGTGGGCAGACTCTGCCAGATATAGCGGCGCCAAAGGGCCAATGAGCCCCACTCACTCAGGTCATTTTCCGGGCGGGCCTTTTCGGGTTCGGCGGCAGGAACTGTGTCGGTCCAGAGCGTCGGGCGGTCCTGGGGGTTCTGAATCTGCCCCGCGCCTACCGGTGGGAAAGTGGTGATTGAGATTATTACAAGCGCCGCAAAAACAAAAAAGCGTCGTAAACGAGGCAAAGCTTTTTTCGAACTCATTTGCACCTTTTTTTCAGGAAACAATCGTTAGCATTAATTTGATCATATAGCCGGATCTGTTCACTGAAGCTCATTTTTGGACAGCTTCCCGGGGTCTTTGCGCTTCGGCAGCAGTTACAACGGGAGTCGCTGCAAAGCTGGCAGACATGGCAATCCGCACAGGCATACTTTCTTGGAAACGGCAGATTGGCTTCGGAGCCAGTCGGCCCTGATTCGGCATTCGGGTTGCGTCGCATGCAAAAGGCTCCTTCAGCCTTGTACGGGGCCAATCAGGGGTCGGTCCTGCTCAATAGCCGAAGCGGGACCACAAGGTAATTCTTTTCCGTCCGTAAAGCGGTTTCTTGGCTCTGGTCTCCCCAAAGACGCGATCAATCTTCGGGTATTTGCGCATGGATCCAGCTATACGGTAATCGGGATCGCCCGGCGCATCAATAGACGGAAATGACTTTTCTATATACCAAAACTGTGCTATTGGCAATCGGCATGCTGAGTGGGCAGATAGAGAGCAGTCTTGCAACGAGATGATTTCTTCATGGGCCTTGCAATTGAGGAGGCCGAAAAAGGCTACCTGCTGGCCGAAGTACCGGTCGGGGCAGTGGTCGTGGGCGCCGATGGACAAATCCTCTCAAGAGCGTACAACAAGCCAATTACATCAAATGACCCGACGGCGCATGCCGAAATCCTGGCAATCAGGAGCGCCTCCAACAGGGTCGGCAACTACAGACTGCCTGAAACCGTCGTATATGCAACGCTTGAGCCCTGCGCGATGTGTGTAGGGGCGATGCTTCATGCCAGGGTGCGGCGCCTGGTTTTCGGAGCGCGTGACCCGCGCAGCGGGGCAGCGGGAAGCTTGCTGGACCTGACAAGGGTTGGTTGCTTCAACCATCGGATAGATGTAACGGGAGGGGTCCTGGCTGAGAACTGCGCCGAAATTCTGCACAGATTCTTCAAAGAGCGCCGCGGCTAGAAGAAAAGCTGCTGTTTTTCCTTTGGAATATGTAACGGACGTTTGGGGGTGATTTATCGTTTAAATTGCTTTGCGCTTACATTAAAATTAAGTTTTTAAGATTTTTCTCCAGGTCAGGAACGATTACTATTACGGAGAGGTACCGAAGTGGCCGTACCGGGCTCGACTCGAAATCGAGTTGTCCTGTGAAGAGCAGGGCACGTGGGTTCGAATCCCACCCTCTCCGCCACTATTGAGCCATAGCTAGTTTCCGTCCGGAAAGGGTCCTTTTCCGCCCTGGGCGGCAGGGCCGCAGCCCGATATTTCGACGCTCTGCGAGGCGGGCGGCAGAGGCAGGATTTCGACGCTCCGCGAGGCCGTACCCCTTCCGGCTAAAGCCGGTGAAAGGATCTTCCGCCTAAAGCCGGTAAGAGGATCTTCCGCCTAAAGGCGGTAAAAGGAATGACCAGATTAAGACCAGATTATCCCTCCTTTCCGAACAGAAACCTCGCGGGGCGTGGAATTTGTCTCGGTGTTCCCGGATGGACGCTAGCCAGGAACAGGAACCGGGGATTGTTGGATTTTTGGCAAAAAACCGATTTTTCGAGGTTGATCCAGCAGATGGATGCGCTTTGCGGAGAGATGTCCGAGAGGCTGAAGGAGCACGACTGGAAATCGTGTGTACGCCCAAAAGGTGTATCGAGGGTTCGAATCCCTCTCTCTCCGCCATTTAGCCCTGGCGGCTGACTGCTGACAGGCAACTTAGAGCCGCGTATGTCTTATCAAGTCATCGCCCGAAAATGGCGGCCGGGGACCTTTGAAGAGGTTATCGGCCAGCCGCATGCGACACGGACGCTCCAGAACGCGATTCGTCTGGACCGTATCGCTCACGCTTATCTTTTTTCCGGAGCGCGGGGGGTGGGGAAAACATCCGTGGCGCGAATTCTGGCTAAAGTCCTCAATTGCGAAAAGGGGCCTTCCCCTACGCCGTGCAATCAATGTTCGAACTGCCGCGAAATATCGCATACAAACTCAGTGGACGTTATCGAGATCGACGGCGCCTCCAACCGGGGAATCGACAACATACGCGAGCTGAGGGAAACTGTGCGCTACATGCCCGCGAAGGGGCGCTATAAAGTCTATATTATCGATGAAGTGCACATGTTGACCACCGAAGCTTTCAACGCTTTGCTCAAGACCCTGGAGGAGCCGCCCCCGCACGTTATCTTCATATTTGCCACGACCGAGGCTCACAAAATTCCGGCTACTATCCTCAGCCGCTGTCAGAGGTTCGATTTCCGGCGCCTGAGCCTGCTGCAAATCGTGGAGCATCTTAAAAGGATCATCTCGCAGGAAGGGGCTGATTTCTCCGAGGGCATCCTCTACGCGATAGCGCGGGAAGCCGACGGAAGCATGCGCGATGCGCAGAGCCTG
This sequence comes from Syntrophobacteraceae bacterium, assembly GCA_049515795.1. Taxonomy (GTDB): domain Bacteria; phylum Desulfobacterota; class Syntrophobacteria; order Syntrophobacterales; family Syntrophobacteraceae; genus SbD1. The sequence continues at coordinate 14,953 of JBEKTT010000049.1, read as the reverse complement.
CTCGAGCAGCTGCTGGCCTTCAGCGGCGACGAGCTTCCGGAGGCGGAAATCCTCGACATCCTTGGGGTAATCGACAGACAAAGCGTGTTGCGGGCCGCAGAGGCGATCCTTTCAGAAAACTCGCAAGCCTGCCTTGAGATCGTCGCAGATGTCTACCGGCGCGGAATAGACAGCAGAAGATTTTGCCAGCATCTGTGCGACCATTTTCGAAATCTGCTTTTCGCGGCCATTTCCGCTGAGCCTGAAATGCTGGTCGATCTGCCTGAAGACGAAAAAAAATTGTTGAAGGACCAGGCGGCCGGGACAACTCCGGAGTCGCTCCATGTCTATTTTCAGATGCTGCTCAGGGGAGAGGAGCAAATCCGCCGTTCGAGCATGCCAAAGATCGCTCTTGAGATGCTTCTTTTGCGCATGGCCCAGCTCCCCAAGCTTGAATCGATCGATGCCGTGCTGGACAGGATCGCAATGATCGAACAAAGTCTCAAAGAGGGACATACAGGTTCGGCTTGCATTGTTTCCGAGAGCCGGCCCGGTTTCGAGAAAAGCACCTCCTCCCCGCCTCCCTCCTCCGTTGCGCCGCCTCCCTGCGGTTTGACTCCCGATTTGGGGCCGGCTCGACTCTCATCAGACTTTACTGACAAGTGCGAACCGGTTACAACGCCTGATCCGGAGTTTCCCGGTCAGGCGAACTTCCCACTTGCAGCGATACGGGAGCCGGAGCAGGCCTCGCCGGTGTCCGCCGTAAAAGCCGTCGAGGGTTGGCCGGCATTCGTCGCCTTCCTTGAAAACTACAACCCCGTTCTGTGGGCCAAAGTTTCGCATTGCGCGGTCAAGGCTTCGGGAGAGATGGTCGAACTGGAGGTCCCGGACATGTTTGAGAAGGGCGCCGACGGTCCGGAATTTATCCACAAACTCGAGGATGCCTCACAGGCTTTCTTTGGCGCCCGGCTGCAATGGATGATTACAATAAAGAAAACGCCCGAAACTTCCCGGGGATCAGCGGCTAAAGGCCCGAAAACAGGTAAACCATCGAGCGCAAAACACGTCGTCAATCATCCAGCCGTTCAGCAGGCAATTGAGATACTTGGGGCTGAACTCATAGAGGTGAAACCGTCCAGAGGACTTGATCCCAGCGGTAAGAAGAAGAATATGGATTTGCCTTCTTACCGTCTCAGGATTTAAGTGTTAAGGTTTACCTTTAAAGCTCAAATCGCTCAAATTCAATCGGAGGAAAAAGACAATGCCAAAGGGATTCAACCCGCTCCAGCAGGTTAAGGCGTTGCAGGAGAAGATGGCCAAAATGCAGGAGGACCTTGCTTTCAAAAAAGTCGAGGCGAGCGCCGGGGGAGGCATGGTGACGGTGGTGATCAACGGCAGGCAGGAAGTTCTCGGCATTAAGATAGACCCCCAGGTGGTAGACCCTGAAGATATCGAGATGTTGCAGGACTTGATCGTTGCAGCCGTAAACGACGGTTTGAGAAAGGCCCAGGAAATGGCCGCCGCCGAAATGGGAAAGCTGGCCGGCGGACTCAATATTCCGGGGCTGAACTTACCGGGGCTTTTTTGAAGGCAAATGAACGCATATCCACCGATTTTGAGCAGCCTTATACGTAAACTGAGCAGACTTCCCGGGCTTGGGGAAAAGAGCGCCACCCGGATCGCCATGTATCTCGTCAAAGCTCCAGGTGGCGAGGCCGAGTTGCTTGCCGAAAGCATCCGGCTGCTACGCGGCAATATACGAACCTGCTCAATCTGTTTTCATTTTACCGACGAGCCGATTTGCGCCATTTGTGGCGACCCGGCGCGGAATACCGGGGAAGTCTGCGTCGTTGAAAGCACGGCAGACCTTTTGGCCATTGAGCAATCCGGTGCTTTTAAAGGCCGCTATCATGTGCTCCAGGGCGTATTGGCCCCTCTTGACGGTGTCGGTCCCGATCAAATCCGCATAAAGGAACTTTTCGCCCGCTTCGGATCCGAAAAAATCAGTGAAATTATCATAGCGACCAACCCGAGCAACGAAGGAGAGGCAACCGCTCATTACCTTCTCCAAATTTTAAGAGACCGTCTCGTGTGCGTAACGCGGATAGCCTACGGCATACCGATGGGCGGCGACCTCAAATACACCGACCGTATAACTGTCGAAAGGGCGCTGAAGGGAAGACAGGCGTTTTAGGCATATCGATTTTTGGATTGAATTGAGGAGCAGTTCCAAAATAGGGGTCATCTGTCAGGAAGGACCTCTTTGCGAGACATTGCGTGACAGCTTGGAGCGCAAGCCCGCAGGCCTTACTACCTGGGCGTTAGAACCGTAAAACCCTCCACACTTTCCGATGCCAATCAGGGCCGTCCGGCGGAGTTCTTCGAGTCCGTGTTCTATCACCTGTTCGCCAAATGCAGCGCCGTTACCCCCAAGAAGCGTTTCCGCTTCAAATGCAAGCTGTACTCCATTGATTCCACAGTTGTGGACCTGTGTTTGTCCCTTTTCCCATGGGCAAGACATCGCAATCCAAGGGGATATGCCCTGTATCAAGACCAGTGATGGTCACCCGGGCTTTTTTCAAGAATCCCACCGACCAGGCATCGGCAAACGAAAATAAAATAAGATACGATTGGGCGTTCCGTATATTAGAACTCAACTTTAAGTATATAGAACGATTTTGCTTGACTGCATTTATCTGTATGTCAATATCTATCCGGGGAAAGGCTTACCGTGAAATCGACACTATCAAAATCGAAAATCCAGCCAAAATCGGCAAACAACTGCCAGGTGACCTCACTCGAAAAAGCCCTTTCAATTCTGGAACTGGCGATTAACGAGGGCCGAAATCTCGGCGTTACGGAGATCAGCCGGAAACTCGGAATGGGTAAAGGAACGGTTCATCGAATCCTAAGTACCCTTAAGGCACGGAGATTTTTCTATCAGAGCAAGAGTACGAAACTGTACGGTCTTGGCGTCCGGACATTGGAAATCGGAATGGTCTCCAAAAGGGAAAAATACCTTCGCAACGCCATAGCCCCCTTTCTTATGGATCTCCACGAAAAGTGCAAGGAAACGGTTAACGCTGCCATGTGGGAATATAATGAAATCCGCTATATCTACCGGTTGGAATCCGAAGAGATGCTTCGCATCTCGACATCGGCCGGCGCACGATTCCCCGGTTACTGTGCCGCAACCGGCAAGATATTTCTTTCATACATGAGTGATGAGGACATCCGACAGATTTACGGCCGAAAAAATGGGCTCAAGAAACTAACCGAAAGGTCTATCAGTTCCGTGGGCGCGCTGATTCAAGAAATCGAAAAAGTCAGGGTTAACCAGCTGGCCATCGATGATGAGGAAACCCTGGTGGGGGTCTACTGTGTTGCCGCACCGGTACTGAGCCCCAATGGAGAATGCGTGGTGGCCATCAGTATTTCAGCTCCGAAAAATCGGGTAGCCGTAAAAACCGGCGAAACGTTTGCAAAATTGTTATCAGAAACGGCTCGGAACATCTCGAGTTCGTTTCGCGAGCCGTAAACATAACAGGCATCGTTCGTAGTGCAGGCGTGACTGAAATGGTTGGTATTCGGTTTCATGGAAGAGGAGGGCAGGGCGCTGTTGTCGCTTCAAAAATTCTGGCCAACGCCTACTTCAAACAGGGGCTCTACGTTCAGGCCTTTCCGTTTTTCGGTATGGAACGAAAAGGGGCGGCTGTTTCGGCGTTTGTCAGGTTGGATAAGGTTCCTATCGTCGAACGCGGAGAAATCAAACATCCCGATGCAGTCATCGTGTTGGATTTTTCTTTGCTCTCCAAAGTGGATGTAGCTCAAGGCGTCAAGCCGGGGGCGCTGATCCTGTTCAATTGCAAGGATAGTGAAAACCGGATCCCCATCCCCATAGAAGGCTCCTTTCGAGTGGCCGGCGTGGATGCCGCTAAAATAGCGCTTCAATATGGGTTGGGCTCAAAGGCGGCCCCTGTCATAAATACCGTCATGATAGGTGCTTTTGCCAGGTTGGCTGGCAATTTAGCACTTTCAAACCTTCTGGAAGCCATCGAAACAGGCGTGCCGGTAGATCCCAAACAGAACATGGCTGCCGCCGAGGCGGCATATGAGGCAGTATTCAAAATATCGGGAGATATTTATGGAGTCTGAGAAAAAAATCGAAAGTGTATCAGACCTTCCGATAATGCCGTCAACCATCGGCACTATGGCGTGGAACCGGACCGGCGACTGGCGTTATCTAACACCGGTGGCCGCGAACAAGTTGGCGCCGTGCAGTCAGAACTGTCCGGCTGCCGTTCCGATTACTGATTATCTTAATGCCTTGAGAAATGGGCACGTTCAAAGTGCTCTCACACTGCTGCTCGCCCATAACCCGTTGCCGGGTCTGACTGGCCGCTTGTGTTATCACCCCTGCCAGGCAAAATGTGTTCGGAGAAAAATCGATCGGGCCATATCCATCCAACAAATCGAGCGGTTTTTAGCGGATCTCGGTACGGATGTAACGATTGAGAAAAATAGCAAAATAGATAAAAAAGTGGCGGTCATCGGTTCCGGCCCCTTGGGGCTGTCCTGTGCATTCTATTTAGGCTGCTGGGGGTGCCAGGTCGTTGTTTTGGATCCGCGAGACCAGGCCGGGGGAGCGCTTGTTGATCTTTCACCGGAAAAAGTTGACCCGCAGTTGCTGGTGAATGAAATCGGACGTTTGATCCGTCTTGCCGATATCAAACTGGAAACCGGCGTTGCAGTCGATTTTGACAGACCCGGCGAAGTGGTGTCGAAGGCTGACCTTGTCATTTTAGATCCGACCGGTCTTTCAGAAGATTTCAGCGTGCCCGCCGGTGCAGTCGCGTTCAATCCGTTCGCCGATAAAAGCGTAGATAGCGATATCATCGCAGCAAAACTACCGCAAAACCTGAAACCATTCAAAGCGCACATGATCGCCCATTACATCGGCGCCGGGCGCCTGATGGCCCGGAAGGCCTTTGATCGTCTTGTCATGCCCTCAGGACAACTGGGGCTGGCAGCGCCGACCCCGCACCTGTCCCGGCAGATGGTGAACATGGAAGATATTAAAATTGAGCACTTTTTGCCGTCCGATCTTGCCGGACGGGCAAAAGCTAAACAGGGGACATGGGAGTGGGAGCGGGCCCTGAAGGAGGCGGAGTGCTGCCTGTCCTGCGGCACCTGTAACCTCTGTTTGCAATGTGTCTCGTTTTGTCCTGACGCCAGCATCCGGCTGGATGAAGATGAAACCGCAGTTACGGTCGACCTGGACCACTGCAAGGGATGCGGCATCTGTGCCTATGAATGTCCCAGGGGGGTAATTACGATGGAGACCATAAGCGCATGAAAAAAGTCATGATGGGGACCGAAGCCGCAGCCCTGGCCGCAAAGCTGGCCCGGGTCCAAGTGGTGTCGGGATACCCGATTACCCCTCAGACCGTTATTGTTGAGAATCTAGCCGACATGATCGGTCGGAGCGAACTGAAGGCCAAGTACATGCCGGTGGAGTCAGAGCACTCGGCCATGGCCAGTTGTATCGGCGCTTCCCTGACAGGTGCCAGGGCCTTTACGGCAACCTCCTCTCAGGGTCTGGTCTACATGCATGAAATGCTCCACTACGCTGCCGGGGCGCGGGTTCCGGTCGTGATGGTTAACTGCAACCGTGCCTTGGCCCCCCCGTGGAACCTTTATTGCGACCACACCGATTCGCTGGCGCAGCGCGACACCGGCTGGGGCCAGTATTATTGTGCCGATGCCCAGGATGTGCTTGACGCCATCTTGATCGCTTACAATGTTGCTGAACAGGCATTACTGCCGGTTATGATTAATATGGACGCATTTTATTTGACTCACACCTCCGAGCTAGTGGACGTGCCGGACCAAAAAGTGGTGGATATTTTTCTTCCTTCTTATCAGCCTTCGAGCAAGCTTGATGTGGATGATCCCAAAACCTTCGGCAATGTGTGCGGGGCAGACCTGTTTACTTCTATCAAATACAGACGACATTGTGACACCCTTTCGCTGGAAAAGGTTTGGGACAGGGCGGCAACAAGATTTTGCGACCTTTTTAACCGCCTGCATCCAACGGTGGAAGCATATCAAACCGAAGATGCCGATGTGTGTGTTATCGGCATCGGTACTATCAGCGGCGCCATGCGGCTGGCAGTCGACAGGTTGCGGGAAGAAGGTTTAAAGGTCGGCAGCCTGCGTCTTGCGATGATGCGGCCGTTCCCCCGTGATGGGTTTGAGGAAGCGATAGCAAACGTCCGACACGTGATCGTTATTGATCGGGATGTTTCTTTCGGCGCTGAGGGCATTGTGGCCCAGGAGCTGAAAGCAATCCTGTTTGACCGCCATGGAGATGTAAAATTGACAGGCTTTATTGCCGGCGTCGGCGGAAAAGATATCTCCGTTGAGACAATTGTCCCTCTGGTGCAACAGGCAATTTCCGGGGCCGGAACCGCAGTCGAAGCGGGGACGACGCTCTGGGCGGATGTGCTGCCATGAACGAACATGCCCGACGGAAAAGAAACCTGTTCACGCCCGGTCACTACGGATGCCCGGGTTGCGGGGCGACCCTGGGCATGCGCCAGACCCTGTGTGCCCTGGGCGAAGATACAATTGTGGTGATGCCAGCCGGATGCTGGTCCACCTTGATCGGTATCTACCCTTACACCTGTCTGACCGTGCCGGTGGTCTCGGTCGCTTTTGCATCCACAGCGGCCGTCGCAGCCGGTGTCAAAGCCGGTTTGAGTATTCAGGGTAACGACCATACAACCGTCGTGGCCTGGGCGGGTGACGGCGGTACCTTTGATATTGGCTTGCAGGCCCTTTCCGGCGCGGCGGAACGAAACGACGACATCCTTTTTATTTGCTACGACAATGAAGCTTACATGAACACGGGTATCCAACGCTCCTCTGCAACACCGGCCGGAGCGTGGACCACCACCACACCCGACTCAGCCCTGAAGGACCAGAAAAAGAAAAACATCGTAGAAATCATGGCGGCTCACCGTATCCCCTATGCAGCCACTGTCAACATCGGTGCACCGGAGGATCTAAACGACAAGCTTAAGAAAGCCAAGGACATCAGGGGCTCACGATTTGTCCATTTGTTTGCTCCGTGCCCGACCGGTTGGGGGCACGCGTCTGAATTGACTATTGAGGTTGCCAGACAGGCCGTCAAAAGCCGCGTATTTCCGCTTTATGAAGTGTTCGACGGCGAAATCTGGCAGTTAAGTCCCATGGCCGACAAGATAGGTGTGGATGCGTATTTAAAATCTCAGCGCCGGTTCAAAAAAATGTTGGTTGAGGACTGTCTGCACTTTCAAATGCAGGTGGACGAAGACTGGCAGCGCTTGTTGAATAGATGCCAGCCCAAAAACTCTACGCCACATAGGCAGGGTGTACACACGCGATGAGTCACATACACCATGAAGATCTCCCAAATGCGTGGAAAATCCACAGAAGGGGGAAAGTGACATGTCAGAGAATAGCGTCGGTATCAGCGTGCCTTTCGTCAGCAGTGAATCTGTCGAAAAGAAATTATACGCAAGGGTTACCTGGCGTTTGATGCCCTTGCTGTTCATCTCCTACATCATCGCCTACCTCGACCGCGTAAACGTCGGCTTTGCCAAACTTCAAATGCTTCAGGATTTGAAGTTGACTAATACCGTCTACGGACTAGGTGCAGGCCTCTTTTTCATCGGCTACTTCTTCTTCGAAGTCCCCAGCAATATCATTCTTCACCGCATCGGCGCCCGAAAATGGATTGCCCGTATCATGATCTCCTGGGGGATTATCTCTGCTGCGACGATGTTCGTGACTACGGCCGGGATGTTCTATTTCATGCGCTTTCTATTAGGCATCGCCGAAGCAGGCTTCTTTCCCGGTATCATCCTGTACCTTACCTACTGGTATCCTTCGTACTGGCGCGGAAGGATGGTCGCCCTGCTCATAGCCGCGAATCCGGTCTCCGGCGTCATTGGTGGACCGGCCTCCGGATGGATAATGCAGTCGCTTGCCGGCAAATTCGGCTGGGCCGGATGGCAATGGTTATTCTTGTTGGAGGGGCTTCCAGCTATCGTCATAGGCATTATGGTGTACTTGTATCTTGACGACAGAATTCGCAATGCCACCTGGTTGTCCAAAGAAGAGAAGCACGTTCTGGAGAAGAATGTCGAGGCAGAATCACAGGCAAAACAGAGCCATTCCCTACGTGAAGCTTTCGGCAGCGGCATGGTATGGCTGATGAGCTTCATATATTTTTGTCTCTTAATGGGGATGTATGGGGTGACGTTCTGGCTGCCGACGCTTATCAAGGCGACCGGCGTCAAGAGCGTGCTCAACGTTGGTTTGCTGACCTCCATTCCCTTTGCCGCAGGGGTGATCGGCATGATATTGATCAGCCGCAGCTCGGACAAACGTCAGGAACGGCGCTGGCATTGTGCGGTGCCCGCAGCAATCAGTTGCATCAGCCTTATTCTCAGCACGATCTACGGGAAAGACACTATCCTTGCAGTCATCTTCCTTAGCCTGGCCATGGCCGGAAGCCTCTCCGCGTTGCCGGCATTCTGGATTCTTCCGACTTCCTTTCTGGGCGGCACCGCGGCAGCCGCCGGAATCGCCGTGGTCAACTCCATAGGCAACCTGTCCGGATTCTTGGGCAATTACTTGGTCGGATGGCTCACCGACCTGACACACAGTACAAATAGCGGCGTGTACGTGCTGGCATTTGCCGCATTCGTGGGTGCAGCATTAGTGATCACTCTCGTCCCGTCTAAGCTTGTCAACAAGTAGTCCCTGACAGTTGCGATGATGGGACGTTAAACTTTGCTTTGAAGGAAAGGAAGTGAAGCATGCACGTAACCGAAGATGTGATCGTCATTAATGAAAAAGACTCCGTTGCGGTGGCTGCCAGACAGCTTGCGAAACAGGAGGCCATTGATATTGAAGGAAGAAGTATTGTCGTGATGGACGATATCTCCGTTCCTCACAAGATTGCGTTAAAAGAAATCAAAAAAGACGCGGTCGTTTACAAGTACGGTTATCCAATCGGTATTGCGACACGGGATATCATGGAAGGGGAGTTGGTCCACGTTCATAACATAAGGTCAGCCCTCACGGAATCCGTATCCTATGAATACCATCCGGAACGCGCTCCTTCCACGAATCCAATAGTTTTGAGGGAATTAACGTTCAATGGCTACAAGCGTGATGATGGTAGCGTGGGGATACGAAACTACATCTATATTATTCCCACCGTATTCTGTGTCAACGGCCCCATTGAAAAATTAGCGGCCATGGCGGACAGAGAGATGCCTGCCTCTGAAAGTTTCGATGGGTTCATTCCGTTTACCCATGAATGCGGATGTGCAGAGGACGGCCGGAACCTCTTCTACACCCAGTCGATCCTAGCCGGTATGTCGAGGAACCCCAATGCGGCGGGGGTCCTTTTCGTCGGGCTGGGATGCGAGATCAACGACATTGAATCGTTTAAACCGGCCCTCGGGGATTTTGATCCAAAGCGCATAAAGTTCATTATCTACCAGGACGTGGAAGATGAATTCGAGGAATCCATGAAGCTCTTGCGCGAACTCCACGAACACGCCCTAAACTATAAAAGAGAACCTGTCCCGATCTCCAAGCTGATCGTGGGCACCAACTGCGCGGGATCAGACGGCTTTTCCGGTCTGACGGCGAACCCGCTTGTGGGAGAAATCACCGATATCCTGACCGCTCAAGGGGGAACGTCGGTGATGACGGAAGTGCCTGAGATGTTCGGAGCTGAGCAGATTCTAATGGACCAGGCCGTGGATGAAAGCGTCTTTCACGACATCGTGGGGTTGATCAATGACTTCAAGGCCTATTACAGGAAATACGGTATCGATGTGAGCAAGAATCCCACCACAGGCAACTACGCGGGTGGGCTCTCCACACTTGAAGAGAAGTCCCTGGGATGCACGCAGAAGGGGGGAAAAGCCAAGGTCACTGGTGTGATCCGGTTTGGCAAGCGGGTATCAGTGCCCGGATTGAATCTTTTCGAGGCGCCTGGACATGACCTTGTGAGCATTACTGGCCAAGTAGCCGCAGGGTGCACGCTCATTCTCTTCACAACCGGTCGCGGAACGCCGGGCGGGTTTGCGGCGCCACTCCTTCGGGTGACGACAAACAGCGACCTCTATAATCGAAAAAAGGTGTGGAATGATTTTGATGCAGGGAAACTGCTTAGCGGTACGCCTATGGAAAAGCTGACGGATGATCTGCTCGAGCTGATCCTTAAGGTCGCAAACGGTGAAGTACGAACCAACACAGAAGTGAACAAGTACTTCGAGATGGGTATCTGGCGGGATGGCATTACGACATGAAAAAAGATTGGGGGTGAGGTTTTGCAATAAATCGGCGTACAACATCTAACCACTAACCACGAAAAGAGGTAGTGCCATGGAAGAGATGAACCGGAGGGATTTCATAAAAACCACAGCGGTAATCGCAGGGGCCGCAGCTTTGGGTGGCGCCCCGGGAATACTCAAGGCTGCGACAAAATCGGCCGTCGCCGTTATAAAAAGCGACATGGACTTGGGGACTGCCTGCAAGTTTGACATGTCAGTCTGGGGAGATGACACGGCAAAATCGAAACAAAAATTGGGATTGATGGAGCTAAGCTGGACACCCGAAAGCATGGCCGAGATCGAAAGGATGCTCAGAAGTGCCTTTAAACTTACCGGCGGGCTTCCTGTAAAAAAAGGTGATACTGTTTTTATCAAGCCCAACGTCGTGCAGGCACCTCATCTCGGGTTTTTCCTTTTGGATAATTATTCTGCCGCGCGCGCCGTGGCAACGATCAGCGATCCCCGGGTGGTCATCGCTGCAGCAAAGATAGCGCGGGAACAGGGTGCCAAGACGGTCATCATCGCAGAGAGCAATGCCAGTAATTGCCACAGTTTCTTCCAGGAAGCCGGTTACGAAACAGGCGTTGCTGCACTGAAGGACCCAGCCGTAAAGCTTCTCTATTTGGACGGCACCCCTTACAAAATGATGAAGCCTCACAAGGCCTTGGCGCTCCCCGAATACGCGATTTTCGATATTGTCGGTAAGGCCGATACGCTGATCAGCGTCGCCCCTATGAAGACCCACATGTGGGCCGGAACCACTATGACCATGAAAAACTTTGTCGGCCTCCCGGCAAACAAAGTGTACGGAAGCTACAAGTCAGGGCTGCCCCATTCGAATATCGCGGATGTCATCGTTGACATGACTTCGATTGCCAAGGAGCGGATCAGGTCCCATTACGGGATTGTGTCCGGGATCTATGCCGGTGAAGGCTTGGGACCTCTTAAGGTGGATGCACAACCAGTGAATACCATCGTAGCAGGTCCGGATTATGTTGCTGTTGATGCGGTGGGAAGCACTGTTATGGGATTTGACGCTGCCGCCATCGGTCATATCAGAAAGGCGCATGAGAAAGGCCTCGGAAGCATGAAGGGTATCGAAGTGGTTGGTACATCCATTGAGAAGGTGCAGTTTGCCGCCAAACCGATTCCGGAAGCGGCCCGGCAGAAAGGAGGGGAAAATAACAATTGGGAAAGCCAGGTAGGACGGAAACTGCCTGCTTAAACATGCTCTAAACAAAAACTAAAAGGGGAGGACGATTATGAAAAGACCCGGGATCAAAGCATGTATGATTGTCTTTGCGGCGGTGTTTCTGGCGGCAGTTTCTTTCGGTGTGTACCATGCCAGCACCTGCCGCGCCGGAGCGGCAGAAGGCTTCCTGCCGGAAAAATGGTGGCCCTCAAAGTACGGACCTGAGGATAATAGAGGCGCCAATAATCTCATAACTCCAGACGTAATAATGACCGCCCTCAAGATACCCAAGACAGGCAAAATTTACAGGCTTGCCTTACCCTATACCAATCACATGCCGCTTCCGTGGGGACGCACCTATAGCCTGACTATCCCTGGATTACCCACCGGAGGCCCGTATGGGAAGCAGGGCGTCGTATGGAACGATGAATTCCTGGTCGGAGAAATTGCGCAGGTGGGGACTCAATTCGACGGTCTCGGCCATATTGGAATGAAAGACAAAAAAGACGACGTTTTCAGGTGGTACAATGGGGTCAATTTCCAGCAATATCCCGGAGCGAACTCGCACGGACTGAAAAGACTCGGCCCGGAGCACATGGTGCCTTATGTGACCAGGGGAGTCCTGATAGACGCGGCAGGGTTAAAAGGCGTCAAGACCATGAAGCCAGGCGAGGCAATTACGCTCGAGGATCTTGAAACCTGTATGAAGAACGCGGGGATTGCCCCCCTTAAGAAAGGGGACGCGGTTTTATTCAATACCGGGTGGATTGAAGGGTGGGAGGGTGATCCCAAGATTTACAATGCAGGTGAACCCGGTGTAGACCTCAAGGTCATCAAATATCTTGCTGACAAGGAGGTAAGCATCGTAGGAGCCGATACCTGGGGAGCGCTCGATGTCGTCCCGGCGCAAGATCCCGATTATCCATTTCCTTCACATTGCTATCTGGAATGCGTGAACGGAATCGGGCAACTCCAGAACCTGGATTTGCGGGAACTTGCCAAGGATAAGGTCTATGAGTTCCTGTTTGTATTTGCGCCTATTCCTTTGGAGGGCGCAACCGGTTCACCGGTAAGCGCATTTGCTATTCGATAGGCCCTAGCCGTGGCGCAAGTGGCGATCTTTATCCTGGAATTACGCCATGAACGTCTTTCTCTGCTCGGACGTATCGAACCGGGTGAGGGGAAAAACGCTCAGCGTCAACGGTGGCTATTCGATAATAGCGCATAGGTTATATGGGTTAGAAACAGTCAATGCTCCCCCTCCTTGCCTTGCCCGTCTGGCCGGCAGGAGGGGAAGATAGATGATAAAGGAGCTATTCAAATGAAAAGTCGCAGCAGATTTTTGGCAACTTCTTTAATCGTCCTTCTGTCCATTGGCGTTTTTGCTGTCGCTGGGTATTTACAAGCTGCGGAAAGTGACCAGGGAATCAAGGAAGGTCAGAAGGCGATAATGGAAGGCGCAAAGAAGATGATGGATGGAAACAAAATGATAATGGATACAGTGGCCAAGAAAGGAATGAAAAGCGAAGAGTTGACGTCGGCCAACAAGATGATGACGGACGGCTATAACATGGTGACCAAAGGCGATAGCATGATGACCGGCGGCACAATGACGGAAGGCAAGGCAATGGTGACACGCGGCGCAAAAATGATGCTGGATGCACACAAAGCGACGACCGCCGCCGTCGCGAAGATGGGACCAGAAATCGTTACAGTATGTTCACTCGGTTTTGGCACGTGCACGACTGGAGAAGAACAGATAAAAAAAGGTGCGTTGCGGTGGTTTTTTGGCGGTGACTACTAGAAGATTATTAGAAAAAAGGGTCGATCCTATGATGACGCCACAGGCATACGAGGAGAGTCTGAGGGAGTTGAACGTGGTCGTCTAGGTGTTCGGGGCGAAAGGATAAAGAACGTCGTCGAACATCCCATTATCCGTCCTTCGATGAAGGCTGTGGCTAAGGCTTACGAATTGGCCCTTCGACCCGAGTTCGAAGCGATCATGATCGTTCGGTCCCATTTGACGGGAAAGAAGGTCAACCGGTCCGCCCATATCCACCAGAGTATCGACGACTTGATAAACAAGAGCAGGATGGGGAGGCTGCTCGGTCGGGAAACGGGATGCTGCTTTCAGAGGTGTGTTGGCATGGACGCCCTGAATGCGCTCTCCATCGTCACCTATAATATAGATGAGAAACGCGACACGAACTATTTTATAAACGCTTCCTGAAATATCTCGCCTGCGTGCAGGAAAAGGATCTCACCACTAAGGAACTGGGCAGAATCTCCGAGGATATCGCCAACCGAAAATACCGTATTGCAACCGCGTCTAAGAAGATGATCGACACGCTCTGGTGGATGGCGGAGAATGAAAAAAAATACGACCTTCTAAAAAAAGAAGAGTATAAAGAATATTCCGTAAGCGGCCAGAAAGAATACGAAACCAACCGGTTCGACATCCTGTGGCTCGGTGCGGACGGGGGTGATGAAAATCCCTGGGACGGTCTTTACCGGGAATACCAGGAGCAGTTCGAATTCGGCGAGCTTGCGGGTACTTTCAACGACATGGCCGCCCGACTCATTGAAGAAGAGCGCATGAGGTCGGATTTCATATCGATGCTCAGCCACGAAATCCGAACGCCCCTGACCTCGATCCGCGAATCGGTGAATTTGATTGCCGAAGAAGAGTCATGGGGGACATAAATGAAAGGCAGAGGCGGTTTCTGCTGATAGCCAGCAATGAATTGGAGCGTATTACGACGCTGCTCAACCATCTCATGCAGATATCTCGCCTGGAGGCGGGAGCGGTAGAAATCCATCCGCGCGAGATCGATCTTGGCGAATTCGTCCAGGGCGCGATATCGCGATTGATTCCCGCAGCGGAGGCAAAGGATATCTCGATCCATTCGGAAATCGAACCCGGAATATCGGAGTTTTACTGTGATCCGGACAATTTGCAGCAGGTTTTGCTCAATCTGATCGGAAATGCTATAAAGTCCTCACCGCACGGGAGCGCAATTCTGGTTTCTGTAAGACGGGACGACTCGGCTAAAGTCCCCCATCTGGTGTTCTCGGTCACAGACAGAGGGCCGGGGATTCCTGAGGCTGAGCAAACCCTTGTCTTTCATAAGTATTGCAGGGCATCCGGTGTTCGGGACGAGGTTGACGGAGTTGGCCTTGGGCTGAGCATTTCCAAGTACATCGTCGAGGCGCACGGAGGCGAAATTGGCATTCGCAGCAAGCTGGGCGATGGCGGCACCTTCAGCTTCACCCTTCCTCTAAATTGGAAAGAATGAACGATGGTTCTGAAGATGCGGATTGAGCGGGGATTTTTGGGGATCGTCATTTTCCTGTTGATTTCCGGGTCTTTTGCGTTCTCGTT
>JBEKTT010000048.1:0-39612 GCA_049515795.1 Syntrophobacteraceae bacterium | reverse complement strand
GGGCGCGCGCGGCCGCGCGCTCGGCGCTGTCGGCGGCAAGCCACCGCATGCGCGGGGCCGCCGCCGCAGCGCCACATTGAGCCGCGTAGCGGCGAGGGGGTGTGGGGGGCGCAGCTCCCCACGCTCTTGAAGAATATCACTTGATACTTTCTTGAACGCAACTCGGTATTACCCCGGACCGGACCAGGGGTGGGCCATGCCCGCGATTCGTGTCGCGACATATGAAATAGATGGCGCGCAAGGCGCTCCTACAGCAGGAACGAGCCCGCCGCGATAGCTCTTGCCCCGAGTTTGTCAAAAACAACCGGGGTTACATTTGCCCCCGCCGCCGAAGGCAGCGGCGTTTTCGCAACGGCAATCCCGGCAGGCGGTCCCACCGCCTCAGGCCCCTTCTGAGAGCTTCCTCAGCTCGAATCGTTTGAGCTTTCCAGTGGCGGTCTTGGGCAGTTCATCCATAAATTCGATCCATCGCGGGAACTTGTAATGAGCGAGTTGCTTTTTGACGTAATCTTTGAGATCCTTTTCCATTTGAGCGTCCGGTGAATACCCAGCCTTGAGAACGATGAAAGCTTTGGGTTTTATGAGTCCTTCCTGGTCCGGCGCACCGACGACCGCGCATTCTAAGACTGCCGGATGTCCGATAAGACAGGATTCGACCTCTACCGGAGAAACCCAGATGCCTCCCACTTTGAGCATGTCGTCGCTTCGCCCCACGTAGTAATAGAACCCTTCTTCATCTTTGAAATACTTGTCGTCGGTGTTTATCCAATCGCCAAGAATGGTGGATTTTGTCTTCTCGTGCTTATTCCAGTAGGCTGCGCAAGTGCTGTCTCCCTTGATGAGCAATGTGCCGATCTGCCCATCGGGCACATCTTCGAATTTCTCATCGACGATCCTGGCTTCGTATCCCGGGACCACTTTTCCCGAGCTTCCAGGCTTTATGCAGTCGGCGCAGTTCGATATGAAAATGTGAGCGATTTCGGTCGAGCCGATCCCGTCGGCAATCTGAACGTGGTGACGTTCCACCCATCGCCTGAGTATGTCCGCTGGAAGCGCTTCGCCTGCGGATACGCAAAGCCTTACTCCATCGAGGCTGCCCTCTTCCTGCAGCATAGCGGCATACAGGGTTGGGACGCCAAAAAAGAGCGTAGGCCTGTAGCGGCGGATGGTATCATAGACCAGGGCCGGCGTGGGCCGCGCCGGCAGATACACCGAGGTCGCCCCCACGCTGAACGGGAAATAGAGCGCATTGCCCAGTCCATAGGCGAAAAACAGCTTGGCGGCAGAAAAACAGACGTCGTCTTCCCGAATCCCCAATACCTGTTTTCCATAGGTCTCAACCGAATAAACCATATCGTGCTGCAGATGAACGGCGCCCTTGGGTTCACCCGTCGAACCCGAGCTGTAGAGCCAGAAGCAGGCATCGTCGGGAGTAGTCGGCGCCATATCCATCTGATTCGGATGCCCTTCGATCAGTTGATCGAAGGACATGGCCCATTCGGGCGCCGGCCCGTTTACCACAACGGTATGTTCGAGGAACCGGAACTTTTCTCTTATCGGCTCGACGACACCGAGCAGGGCGGCATCGATAATCAGTACTCTTGTGCGGCCGTCGTTAAGGAAATACAAATAATCCAAAGGCCGCATGAGCGTATTGAGGCAGACGGGCACAGCCCCCATCTTGATGGTCCCGAAAAATGCCTGTGGAAATATCTCGGTATCGAGAAGCAGAAGCGCTACACGGTCCTCCATCCTTAGACCGAGGCCCTTAAGCCCGTTGCCGATCCGGTTCGTGCCGGCCTGGAGTTGTGCATAGGTTAAAGATCGATCCTCGCACAGAACAGCCACTTTATTGCCGCGGCCCTCTCGAACATTTCTATCGACAAAATAATCGGCCGCGTTAAATTGCCCTGGAAGCCCGAGTTCAAGCTTCATCGCTTCTCTCCTTTCCCACCACAGATCGTTTACTTATTTTGTATTAATAGTTGCCTGTTCCTCTGACTCGGGTTCGCAAGAAGATGAGGGAGATATGAGCGCTTCGGTTAAAACGAATGATGCCTGCAGTGCCGATGTAGGGCAAAGCGGAAAACATTCTTTGCAGTTCCAGCACTCCCTGGCGGCTATCTCCGGGATGAAACTTATCTCCCGCCTTGTTCCTCTGTCAACAAATCCAAGAGCGTTTTTCTTTTTGACCTCGGCACAGTATCTTACACATAGACCACAATGAATGCAAAATGAGGCCTCTTTTTCAAAACGGTCTTTGTCTGCCCCATACTCTTTGGCCAAATCCTGCAATTTTACGGAATCCGGAGCATGAGCCAGCAATAGCTCTAAGATCATTTTGCGAGTTTTATCTACCTTTTCGGACCTGGTTCTTACCACCAAATTTTGTTCTACCGGGTAAAGGCAGGCAGCAACGAGTTTTGTCCAGCCGCTAATTTCTGCTTCTACCGTGCACATTCGGCAAGCCCCATAAGGTTCTAATTTTTCGTGGCAACAAAGTGCAGGAATAGATATCCCTACATTGTGTGCTGCCTCCAGAATGGTCATCCCTTCCCTGGCTTTGACCTCTCTTCCATCAATCTGTAAAAGGATTTCACTCATTTTTCTTTACTCTTTCTGACTATAATTCTTGCTTCCACAGGGATAGGAGACGGAACAGGCTCGCCGGAAATCTTCTTCGCCGCACCAAAACGAGGGGGGCAAACTTCAAAGCAAGTCCCGCACTTTGTGCATTTATCCTGGTCAATTACATGGATCTGGTTCTTGCCGCCTTCAATCGCCTCTGAAGGGCATTCCCTGAGGCACATCATACATGCCTTACACTTATCAGGATCAATATAGTACGCGATTAACTCCTTGCAGGAAAAAGCCGGACACCTCTTCTCCCTGATGTGTGCTTCATATTCATCTCTGAAGTAACGTAACGTGCTTAGAAACGGGTTAGGGGCGCTCTTACCCAAAGCACAAAGGGAGGCATCTCTGGCTACCTCGGACAGCTCATCCAAAAGCTCGATATCGCCCTCTTTTCCCTTTCCTTTGGTGATATTGGTGAGAATCTTGAGCATCTGCCTGATGCCTTCACGGCATGGGGCACATTTGCCGCACGATTCATCAGTGAGGAAGTCAAGGAAGTACCTGGAGACATCAACCATACAGGTATCTTCATCCATCACAATCATCCCACCCGACCCCATCATTGAACCGGCCTTGGTGAGTTCATCAAAACCAACTTCCAAATCCAACAGCTCCTCGGGGATACATCCTCCGGACGGTCCACCCGTCTGCACTGCTTTGAACCTCCTGCCTCCGGGGATTCCACCGCCTATCTTGTAGATAATATCTTTCAGGGGCATGCCCATGGGTACTTCCACAAGGCCGGTATGGTTTATCTTACCTACCAGGGAGAAAATCTTCGTACCCTTGCTTCTTTCGGTTCCAATTTGAGTAAACCAGTCAGCGCCTTTATTGATGATAAGCGGCACATTAGCCCATGTCTCAACATTATTCAAAACGCTGGGTCTATCCCAAAGGCCCTTGACGGCGGTGTGGATATATTTCGGTCTGGGCTCGCCGGCCCTGCCTTCCAATGCCGTCATCAGAGCGCTCGATTCACCACAGACGAAAGCGCCGGCCCCCTGGTGCACCTTAATGTTGAAATCAAAGCCTGAGCCAAGGATGTTTTTCCCAAGAAAACCGTACTCCACAGCTTTCCTGATAGCGATAGTCACATTCTCTACCGCTAAAGGGTATTCCTGTCGAACGTAAATATAGCCCTCGTGGGACCCGACGGCATAGGCCCCGATGGTCAACCCTTCGAGGATTGAGTGAGGATTGCCCTCGAGAAGGCTCCTATCCATATAAGCTCCAGGGTCTCCCTCGTCTGCATTGACTATCACATACTTTATTTCGCCAGGGGCATTTCGAGATTCTTCCCACTTTCTCCCTGCGGGAAAGCCGCCACCTCCCCTCCCTCTCAGCTTGGATTTTTTGACCTCATCCAATACCTGCTCGCAAGTCATCCGGGAAAGAGCTTTGGCTAACGCGGAATAACCACCGAGCGCCAGATAGTCATCGATGCTCTTAGGATCGACATTTCCGTTGGAACCGAAAACAAGCCGCTGTTGGTTCTTGTAGAACGGGATTTCAGATTCATGAATTATCTTTTCATTGGTGCTGGGGTCGGTATAGAGTAAACGCTCTATGACCTTGTTCTCCTTAATCGTCTGGGACACAATTTCAGGAACGTCCTTAGGCTCTATTTGCAGATAACATATCTCCTCAGGATGAATAACGATAATCGGACCCCTCTCACAAAAACCATGGCAACCAGTCTTCCTGAAGTCTACCTCACCGCTTAATCCTTGTTTTTTAATCTCCTCTTCAATACTCACAGCGACTTCTTCACTACTGGAAGCATGGCAAGCAGATCCGGAGCACAGTGTAATACAACGTTTATTTGGGTCTCTTTTCGATAAGATGGCCTTCCTGAGTTCTTCCAATTCAGCGGGTGAACTTATCCGCGCCATAATTTTCCCCTAATCGCAGTTTCTTAACACGTCTGCTGTCATGGCCGGCGCCATCCTGCCGTGATGCTTTCCATCGACTTCCATCACCGGTCCTAAAGCACAGCAGCCGAGGCAGTTAACAGTCTCCAGGCTGAACTTCAAATCCAGGTCCGTTTCGCCAGGTTTAATTCCAATCATATTCTGTACCGTGTCGAGGACACGCGGCGCACCACGAACATGACAGGCGGTACCCATACAAATGTGAATTTCATGACGACCTTTAGGAACTAAACTAAAGGCTTTGTAAAAGGTGGCAATATGTTGTATCCGGGTTAATGGGACTTGTAATCTCTTACTTACCTTCTCTAATACTTCCTTGGGAAGCCAATGATTTTCGCTCTGAATCTCCAGTAATACTTGAATTAGTGAGCTGGCTTCGCACCCATGTTTATCAATAATCTGATCGATTTTATCGTTATCCATAGCCTCTGTCCTAATCTTCTTCTCCCCATAATCCACTGCCTGCTCTTTCACCTTAGGCGGCAGCAAAGCGCTTCCTGCTTTCATCGTACCAGACCAATCCGTGCCTTGATGAACTATTAAGGTGTCTTGATACTTCAGACGGCTTCAAGCCTAAAATCTCAGAGATTTCTCCAGTTGAAAGGGGCCCTTCGTGCAGGAGTAACATAATTTGGCTTATTGCCAATTTATCTGCAATTAGTTCATTAAATAACCTGTTCACCTCGTCACTGCTGAAGAAGTTATTGATCTCTTCTTCCGATTTAAAAGGCACTCTCAGCCTCTCCCTTTCCACCAGCCTAATGTATGGGATTAGCTTTGTAACCGCTTCAAGTTTGAACTTCAATCTATTTTGGTTTATTCCTTCGCCTTTGCCAAGAGGTCCTAACTCCTTCACCTTCTGGACAAAATCATTAACACCTTCGACAAAAAGGGTTGCTTCACTGCCGGACACAAATCCGATCCTTAACCTCTCTGGGCTCAGCCCTATAAGTGTCATTATTTTTCTAAATATATTAACCATGCTTAATGCCAGGTAGTTCCCATGAGTAGTATAATTACATTCATTCAAATGGCAGGCGCCTATAAATACCCCATCCACGCCCTTCGAGAAAGCCCGGAGTACAAACGCCGGGTCAACTCTACCGGAACACATGACGCGAATAAGCCTCATTTCAGTTGTGTATTGTAGTCTGGAAACTCCAGCCAGGTCAGCAGCGCCATATGCTCACCAATGGCATACAAAACCTAATATTTTTGGTTTAAATTTAAGTCCTGCACTCATTATTATCTCACTCCCAAGGCAATAATCGCTGCTTTACTCATTAGTAGACTTCTATAGGTCTGATGCCGCCGCATCAATTTCGCTCATGAGTTCTTCATCGGTAAAGTGCTTCAGTTGTATAGCATTTGTTGCACACTTTGTGTTGCAGAGACCATCTCCTTTACAGAGGACTGGATTAACCATGGCCTTTCTGCCTTCCGGCGTATCATGAAACTCTATGGCGCCATACGAGCACACCGTGATGCATGCCCCACACGAAATACACTTATTCTCATCCACCTCGCAAACAGAGCCGGAGGCGATGACTGTATCACGTGAGAGAAGCGTCAAGACTCGGCCTGCAGCCCCATAAGCCTGGTTAATCGTTTCCTGTATAAACTTAGGATAGTGAGCTGCTCCACACAGATAAACGCCGTCCGTACCAGACTCGACAGGTTTTAGTTTGACATGCGCTTCTTTGAAGAAGCCATCCGGGCTCAAAGCTAGCTTGAATAATCCGGCTACCTGCCTGGTTGCTGCGGAGGGGATAACAGCGGCGGCTAAAGCGAGTGAATCAGCATCTATGGCAAGCTTCTGACCCAGAATAGGATCGGTCACGGTAACTCTCAAGACAGACCGGCCCTCCTCCACAATAGCTTCCACCTGGGGCTTATCCTGCGGTTCATACCGGATAAATTTGACATCTTTATTTGAGGCTTCCCGGTAATAATCCTCTCTAAACCCGTACGTTCTCATATCTCGAAAGAGAATGTAGATATCCATCTCGGGATTTATCTCTTTTAGTTTCAGGGCGTTCTTTACAGACTGGCTACAACATATTCGGGCGCAGTAATTTCTGTCTTCCTGTCTACAACCTACACATTGGATCATCACCAGACTCTGGGAGTTAATCACCCTTTCTTCTGCTTTGGCGATTTTCTCCTCCAACTCGAGATGGGTCATGACCCTGTCATCTTCTCCATAAAGGTATTCGGTAGGTGTATATACATCAGCGCCTATAGCTATGACGGTTGCACCATGTTTTATCTGTGTGAGCCCTCTTTCAGACTTCACCCTGGTTACGAAATTTCCCACATAACCTGTAGCCTGCGTGATTGCAGCAGCGGTATATACATGTACTAAGGGGTGTTGATGTACCTTTCGTATAAGATCACGTAAATAGGCCTGAACATCCAGCCCTTCCAGGGTATAGTGCAGTTTTCGTGCTATTCCCCCAAGCTCTGTATCCCTTTCAACCAGGTAAACCTCATGTCCCTGGTTGGCTATGGAGAGAGCGCAAGTCATGCCGGCTATACCTCCGCCAACCACCAGCGCCGTCTTATTTACCGGCAGCTCGAGTTCCTGCAAAGGTTCTAAAAAGGCAGTTCGGGCTACCGACATCCGGACTATGTCCTTTGCCTTCTGGGTGGCGTCTTCCTTTTCTCGAGAGTGGACCCAGGAACAATGTTCCCTGATATTAGCCATTTCGTAGTAATATTGATTAATTCCCGCCTCCCGAACGGTATCCCGGAATAACGGTTCAAGGGTCCTGGGGCTGCAGGCAGCGACAACCACTCGATTGAGGCCTTTTTCCTTTGCTATGTCTGTTATTTCTTTGGCAGAATTAGTAGCACATGAAAATAGCTGTTCCTGAGCGTAGACAACATTGGGGAGGGTCAAGGCATATTCAACTACGGAAGGAACATTTACTATCCTTCCAATATTAGCACCACAATGACACACAAAGACCCCTATCCTTGGCTCCTCTTCGGAGACATCCCTTTCGGGCGGATATATCCTTGCTGTGGAAAGATTTCCCCGCCTGTAGTCAAGGAGTTCACCAACCTGTGAGCCGGCTCCGCTGGCGCTAAAAACCGACTCGGGGATATCTACGGGACCCTGGAAGGCTCCGCTGATAAAAATTCCCGGGCGAGACGTTTCCATGGGATTGACAGGATTGGTTTTACAGAATCCGTGAGAATTGAGCTCGATGCCGAACTTTTTTGCCAGGCCCTTGAAATCCGCAGGAGGGTTCAATCCAACGGATAATACCACCATATCGAATTCTTCTTCCTTTACTCCGTCTTCATCAGTAGCGTAACTTATGGTGACATTCCTGCTTACAGGGATCTCTTTTCCTATGGATACATAGCTTCTTATGAATCGAACCCCGGGAAGTCTCTCTGCTCTTTGGTAGTATCGCTCGAAATCCTTGCCATAGGACCGAATATCGTTGTGGAATATCGTAGCCTCGATTTCGGCGTCATGGTCTTTTGTCAAAATAACCTGTTTCTGGGTATAAGTGCAGCATACAGCCGAACAATAGCTGTTAGCGCCCGGGATGACCTGTCTGGAACCTACGCACTGAATCCAGGCTAGCTTCTGCGGATGCTTTCCGTCAGAGGGGCGCCTTATCTCTCCTTCGAACGGCCCGGTGGAGCTTAACAGCCGTTCATAGTCTAGACTGGTTATCACGTTGACAAACTCTCCGAAGCGATATTCCTCCCTTAATTTAGGATCAAACGGCTCAAGTCCGGGAGACAGAATTATCGCCCCTACTTTTACTTCAACCTTCTCCGCCTCTTGATCAAGATCTATGGCGTCGTTCTTACATACTCCTTCGCAAATACGGCATTTTTTATCTTTAAGGTAAAGACAGCTTTCATCGATATATGCGACAAGGGGAATTGCTTGAGGAAAGTATATATGGACGGCTTTATTCTTCGATATTTCCTGATTAAATTGATCAGGGTATTTGACCGGGCAGTATTCTACGCAGGTAGTACAACCCGTGCATTTGCTCTCTACAATATATTTGGGTTTTTTAGTCAACGAAACCTTAAAGTTTCCTGCTTCGCCTACTATACTATCAACCTCAGTATAAGTCAGGATCTCTATATTGGGATGCCGGCCGGCCTCGACCAGTTTGGGCGAGAGTATTCACATGGAGCATTCATTGGTAGGAAAGGTCTTGTCAAGCTGGGCCATATGGCCCCCAATGCTCGGCGCTTTCTCAACCAGGTAAACCTTAAAACCGGCGGTGGCAAGATCAAGAGAGGCTTGAATACCGCTGACGCCTCCCCCCACAACCATAACATCTCCAAAATTATTGCCGGGGAGACTTTTAAGAATCTGTTCTTTAAGCATTTCCAGTTCTTTTTCCACTTCTGTCCGTCCTCGTATGATAGACTTATATAATCGCCCTCTCTTAGCGACACGTGAGCGCGCAGCGCGAAGGCCGGCCGATCATTCTCGACAGCCCGCCCACCCACCCGCGAGACGGGGCGGGATAGGTAGGCCTTATCAGGTTTCTTCGGTTCCCTAAATCACTGCCCGGATAATTTCCGTGATGTCCTTAATCTCTATCACATCACTATCCTCCCGGTTCAACCTGCTATCTTCAAAATTGGTGATGCAATACGGGCAGGCAGTAACAAGCACCTCAGCCCCTACCCCGATAGCTTGTTCCAATCTGAGGTCGGAGAATCTTTGACCCTTTGGAGTTTCCATCCAAATCCTGCCTCCGCCCCCTCCGCAACAGAGACTATCCTGGCGCAAATCAGCCATCTCAATGAGTTCTAAACCAGGCGCCTTCTTTAAGACCTCTCGGGGTTCGTCATATATGCCATTATGTCGACCCAGGTAACATGGGTCGTGATAAGTAACTTTCTTCCCATACTCCGTGGTGAACTCAAGCCTTCCCTCATTAATAAGCTCAAGTAAATATTGGGAGATATGAACCACCTCAAAGTTCACCTTAAATTCGGGATACTCGTTTTTGAAGGTGTGATAGCAATGAGGGGAAGAAACAAGGATTTTCTTCACCCCATTATCGATAAAAGTTTTAATGTTTTCTTTGGCTAAGCGTTTGAACAGTTCCTCATCGCCCGTCTTGCGAATGCTTTCTCCACAGCAATTCTCCCTGGGGCCCAGTATCCCGAAATCTATCCCCGCCCGGTTTAGGATATCGGCTGTGGCTCTGGCTACCTTCTTTAATCTCGGGTCATAGCTGAGGTAGCAGCCGGGAAAATATAAAACTTCCATCCCCTCGGTGAACGTTTTTACAGACAGACCTTCCGCCCAATTTGCCCTATTTTTCCGTTCCTCATTCAAGGGGTTGCCTTCAGCAACCAGGCTGGCGCTTATGCCGCGGATAGGACGGACAGGAGTAGGAAAAATCCCATTTTCAGTGGCAATCCTGCGTAAGGATACCCCGGATTCTATCTGTTTCACACCCCGGGGGCACCGCTGAGGGCATCTTCCGCAGGTAGTGCAACGCCAAATATCTTCACTTTCTATCTCAGTCAAACCGAATGTAGCCTGCCGGATTAACTTGCGCATACTGAAGGTTGTAACCCTGTTCCACGGACAAACAACATCGCATAATCCGCATTGATAGCAGAATTTGAAGGCATCTCCACCATTGGCTTTTATGATTTCTACGATTTCTTTGAAGGGGGCTACAGTCTCCACTGTCTTTCTTAATCCTCTTTTTTCGGCTTAATGTTTTAGCCCTTCTTTGACATTGACATTCGGGCATAGGTATCCGCCACCTTTTGCCATCCATATTTATTTACCAATGATTCCAATCCTATCTCCACGTCCCCCAGCTTCTCATTTTCTTCTTCTACTTCCTCTTCAATTTCTTCGTAAGTCAAGGCATCAGCTAAGCACCACTGAACACACAAGGGTTCTTTTTGTGCGGGATCGTCTTCACACATATCGCATTTTAGAGGGAGACCGGAATCGGGTTCTTTGAAAAAGTCCCTGGAAGGGCAGGAAGCCCTGCAGAAGGCGCACTCGTCATATTCCTTTCCCTCAATCGTATATTTGTCTCTGCCATTACATTCGGCTTTAGCACACTCACCGGCGTGCACAGGAAGATATATATCGTTTAGCGGCTCGCGAACCACCCGAATGCGAGACCTCGCCGGATTGTTGCTGCTATATTTTGGCGCAGCGTGAGAGGCGGAGCAGATTACCTCGCATGCCCTGCAGCCATTGCATTTATCAACATCGATCTTGATTACCTTGACTATCTTCTTAACTTTGCTCATTATTTAAAATCCCTCGCTGTTTCAAGTCTTCGCTAACGTAATCCAATGCCAATTCATGTAAAGACTCTTCAGTAGGAATTCCCTGATTATTCCAACCCTTTAATTTGTAATACTCGTCCAAGAGCTTGGTTTCAAGCTCGGGAAATCTCTTCCTCCAATGGTCCTCAGGCGGCTGCTCATCAGCTCTCCTCATGCCTCTTCTTACATTAACGGCCCTAAGTAGAGTTCGGTTCCTCCTGACTGCTTGCGTTAGTCCGGCTTCATCCATATCGATCCCGGTCGCTGACGAGATAAAAGCCGGGTAATTGTGTAAATGATAGGGAGGCTTCAGGGGAAACGACGACAGACCGGCGCACACCCCTAGGGCGTCGTCAAGGTGGTGCATCTTCTCTTGCCAGTCAACAATTTCACAGCACATTTCAACAGTAGGGTAATATGGCATTGAGTGGTCTCCGCGCAGTTCCCAGTCCAGAAAATATTGCTTGAACTTTTCATCAGGAACCTGGATCCAATCCTTTACAAACTCTTCTTTCTCCTCTTTCGTAGGAAAAGGCGCTTGGGGGAACTGCCCTTCAATCTGGGTAATGTTTATCTTCTCGCCGGTACAATACATAAGGAAATAAATGGGATTCAACATTCCCAGCTTGAGAGGCAGTTGCTCATGTTTCTTAATGTTATTATGAGCGTACTTCTCTGCCCCATTGCCAATCTGTTTGGCCGCCCAATAAGTGCCATTGGCCAACACATCGCCTATCCCTTCTCGCCGAACAATTCCGTCAAGCAACCAGTAAAATCTCCCCTCGTTATCGGAGGGCATTCCTGCCATGTCCCGGTCAGTCAAAATGCCGTCTTCATAAAGCTCAAGGGCGAAGGCCATAACTTGCGGGGCCGAGTATGCGTCCACTCCATACTCCGTAGCACGTTGAGCGATTCTAAAACCAAAATCCAGGTCTGAATAGGCCGCCATCGTATAAGTAAGTTTCGAGAAGCATTTCATCATGTAGGTCGAAATTCCGGGGACGGAAATTGTCGCCCCGCATTTCATCGGACAGTTATAACAACTTATTAACCGCGTCCGCACACTTTCCTGAGTCTCCCTCCACTTCTCTTCGATTTCCTTGTTCCAAAAATCTTTTCTCCGGGTGCGGGAATTTCCCCACATGAAATTGGTGGTGTGCCATTCCTCATCGATGAGTTTCATCTCTTGCGGTGACCCAAGCCCGGCTAAAATGGGCATTACCCCCGGGATTGGTTTTTCTTCTCGGACTTTTATGTATTGCAGCACTTCGTTGCAAAGCTTTATAAATTCAGCCGGTTGGGCAATATTGACGTCCTTCGTTCCACGAACAGCTATCGCCTTCAACCCTTTGTCTCCCATAACGGCGCCTATTCCCATTCGGCTGGCGCTGGACCTGCCATGCTCGATGGAAGCAAAATAGACCCTGTTTTCACCGGCCAGGCCGATGGCAGCCACCTGGGCGCCCGGCTCCTTCAACTCCTGTCGAATAAGTCCTTCAGTTTCAACTGCGCCTTTACCCTGCAAATGAGAGGCATCACGTATTTCCACTTTGTCATCGTTTATCCACAAATAAACCAGATTGGGAGACTTGCCGCGAATGATCACTTTGTCGTAACCGGCATGCTTCAATTCCGGCGCCCAGAATCCCCCCATCATTGAATACGCCATTAACAAGGTCTGAGGCGAATAGGTGGAAACAATGGTGCGATTGGCGCCAATAGCAGGTGTGCCGCATAAAAGACCAGTGCCGAATATGAGTAAATTATCAGGAGAAAATGGTTCGGTTTCAGGGGGAACCCTATCCCATAATATCTTGGCGTTGGTACCCAGACCCCCCAGATGAAGCTCGGTTAATCCCGGGTCGGTTTCCACCTTATCAATGCTTCCTCTGGATAAATCAATTTCTAAATTAAACCCTGTCTCTGCGCACCTCATTTTTTATCCCCTCCAGATTAAATGAATCCGAGGCATACTTTTCTATTAATCATGGATTGCAGGCACTTAACTCAAAACGGCCTTCACACGCCTGGTGAAGGTTTAAATCGCTTAAGTTATTTTTCGACCAAAATCTACGCCATGGATTCAGGGGCGCCCGGATGCTGCTCAATGGTCAGCATTAACTACAATATAGCTGTAACATAGTTATATACTAGCTATCTCCGGAGTCAAGAAGAAAACTTGCCGCTGCTGCTGGTAATTGCAAATGAGGCCTGACTTGGCCGGGCGCTGTGAACCCGATGAAGAATTCGCGGCGGGCGGGGTGGTGGAAATTGAGGGATGCCTACCGGCAGTCAGGGCCATAAATGCACATTGGACGGCATCGAGTGCTCCATGGCCTGCAAAACGGCCCTGAAGCCAGGCGGCCCCCCCGATGATAGCGCTCGACGCCTGGGAATTCAGGCCCAACAATCCGGCGGCATTGCCCCCGAGGATTTTTTCAACCGCTCCGGGCGGCAAGGGCACTGCATGCAGCAACAGGCTCGATATTGCGCTTGGTGTCAGTCATCCCTTCGAAATAAAGTTTACAGCCTGCTAGGCCCAAGTCACAACTTCATTGCATAAATTTCGTAGGGTGGGCACGTTTTATGTGCCCACCAATTAGTGGTGGGCAACGCTCTGCTTTTGCCCACCCTACCCTTAATTCGGGAACTAATTAATGACTCAGGACACTAGTACGTTGTCAACAAAGTTATCACATGTTGCAAGGAATCGTCACCCCGGCGAAGGCCGGGGTCCAGTGCTTTTAACCACATGAAAAAACGCTGGATTCCGGCTTTCGCCGGAATGACGGCCTGTAGGTCCTTACATATAGGAACTTAGTTGACACTACACTAGGCTTTCTTAAACGCGTATGTGAGCCGTCCATTGGGGGTTCGGCCGACCGCCGCCTTCATCTTAGTTCCTACCGATAGTTCGGTTTCGGGAACGGATTTGTCGATACGTCCGAAGACTTTATATTCGCCGTAATCCACCAGTGCGATCGTATATGGGACTTCTTCGGTAAAGCCTGCCGGCGCATACTGCAAGGTGGAGTAGCTCACCAACTCCCCTTTTCCGGCGATTTCGAACCATTCCATGTCGCCGGCAAGGCATTGATAACAGTGGGCGCGGGGGGGAAAGAAACTCTTAGCGCACGTCTTGCACCGGGTCCCCATCAACTTGCCCTCTTCCAGGTAGCCGATAAAATCGTTGACCTGGGTAACACTGGCGAAACTGACGGTCCCGAATTCTGCGAATCGCGCATCCAGTTCATTTTTTGCCATCATGTGCTCCGTGAAACAGGGTTGTCAATCGACACCGAGGATTGTGACGTTTCCATAAAGACCCACGCCGCCAATGTTGTGGATAAGACCGAAGGCAGGGTCCTTCACCTGTATTTGCCCGGCCTCTCCCCGGAGCTGAAGCACAACAGTTCGGATCTGGGAGCCGCCTGTCGCACCTATTGGATGTCCCTTGGAAAGCAGGCCGCCATCGATGTTCACCGGGATGGAGCCCTCCCTGTAGGTTTCCCTGGAGCGGATGAGGTCTTTTCCCTCGCCGGGCGCGGCAAAACCAAGGTCTTCATATGCCATCAGCTCGGCGATAGTAAAACAGTCATGTACTTCTGCGACGTCCACATCAGCGGGCGTAATGCCGGCCATCCGGTAAGCTTGCCCGGCGGCTTCAACAGTCGCCGCAAGACCGGTTAGCCGATCTCGCCCGGCCATGTTGACAGGAGCTGTGGCAGACCCGATTCCCTTGATCCAGACCGGCTTTTTGGAAAAGGCGCGCGCCTTGTCCTCGCAGGCGACAATAACACAAGAACTGCCGTCCGCATTGGCGCAGCAATCGCCGGTCCGGAGCGGGGCGGCCACGGGACTGCACAGGAAACTGCCTGGGTCTTGAAATTGCTCGATCGTGACCGGTTTTCGATATACGGCATTTGGATTGAGCGGTCCGTATGTGCCTGCCTTGACCCGGACGAGCGCGAGGTCTTCCAGGGTCGTTCCGAATTTGGCCATGTGAGCTCGGGCGTGCATCGCGTAATATGCCGGCATCATGGTCCCGAAAGGAGACTCCCACAGTATGTCCGCACCCCGGCCCATGCGCTCCTGCGACTCCGCCGACGTCAGTTGGGACATTATCTGAAACCCGATGACCATCACTACGTCGTGCAAACCGGATGCAACGAGCGAGTAGGCGAGCTTGAGGCCCGTGCTGCCCGATGAGCAAAGGGTCTCGGCATAGAATGTCGGCTGCGGGTTCAAGCCAAGGTATTCGGCAATCACTCCCGCCGAGGACCGTTGCCTGTCGTATTCGGGTGCGGAGCAGACGATCGTGGCGTCAATATCGGTCCTGCCGATCCGCGCGTCCTTCATGGCTTCCCGGAAGCTTTCAAACACCAGCTCGCGAATCGACCCAGGGTATGTGCGGACAAAAGCGCTCTGCCCGACGCCGATGATTCCAACTTTACCCATATCTTTTCTCCCGAGTAAACAAACCATGAGCCGCTTATTTTTTGGGCTCCGCAAGCACTTCGGCGAACATATCCAAATCCCAGGTCTTGCACTCTGCAAGGTTCTGGCGGAATTTG
Organism: Syntrophobacteraceae bacterium; assembly: GCA_049515795.1. Classification (GTDB taxonomy): domain Bacteria; phylum Desulfobacterota; class Syntrophobacteria; order Syntrophobacterales; family Syntrophobacteraceae; genus SbD1. The sequence goes on along the minus strand of JBEKTT010000048.1, from coordinate 24,173 downwards.
ATGAAATCGATGACATCGCTGCCGGTGATCTTTTTGGAATTGAAAGCGCCGAACCCTAGAAACGCCTCCCCACCCATGTTCGCTGCCAGCCAATGCCGGTTGGCGTTTTTGGCAATGTCCCAAAAGTATTTCTTTTTCATTCGAATGCCGTCGATCGACTTGATCAGACAACCCGGGAAAAGATTTGCAAACCGCCATGCGATATTGTCGACCTCTTTGTCCAGCATTTCGAAATCGGCTTCGGGCTGGTGTTTTTTCACCAATTCCCGGGCTTCCTGCAACTCCGCGCCGGATTTGGACTCGCCAAAGACGATCTCCCCGTCTTCTACGTATTTGTCCGTAACGATCATGGGATTGCGCACCCATTTCCCCTCCACCTTGAGTACGGGCACGCATTTGGTGATCAGGCCCTTCATCTTCATCTTGTATGCCGACCACATCTCGCAGGAAACGCAGTTCCACATTGCGTCCTCTATGGTGAGAAACCAGGGCAGAAAATCGGTGGAACCGCCATCGGGCGCCGATCCGTGCCTGGGTCCGGCCTGACCGAATATTGCGAGGTCCGAGGACACCGTGATGTCACACGCCATCCCGATTTCCTGGCCGCCCGCCACCCGCATGCCGTTCACCCGGCAGACAGTGGGCTTCTTGCACATCAGGATGGCATCGACCATGTGATTGAACAAATCCATGTACTGGCCGTACTCCTCGCACCTCTGGCTGTAATACTCGCTGTATTCCCTGGTGTTGCCGCCCGTGCAAAAAGCGTAGGGACCTGTGCCGGTAAAAACTACCGAGGCCACACTCCTGTCCAGGGAAGCATTTTCAAAGGCAGCTATGACGCCCTTGACCATTTCGGTGGTGTAGGAATTGAACTGCTTCGGATTGTTTAGCCGAATCCAGGCCGTGTAAAGACCTTCGACAATTTTTCCCGAGGGGTCCTTGAGGGGCCGCTTTTCATATACCACGCAAGGGGCGTCCGCATCAGTTCCCCAGTGGACATCCGTGTGGAGCATGTGATCTTTTGCGCCGTTATCCCTTGGCATCCATTCCAGGGCCATCGCATTGTCTCCTTTCATGACGGAGGATAGAGGACAGAAGACAGAGGACAGATATTCTCCGTCCTCCGTCTCCCGTCTTAGAAGTCAGGAATTAGAATAATTCGCCGGTCCGGGGGCGTTCGGTGAGACTGCTCGAAAGCTTCCCGGATTGTGCTCATCGGACGGGTCTCAACAAAGGGCCCAATCGATATCTTCCCGGTGATCACCATCTCGAGCACCTGCGGGTAATACTCGGGCAAACACCCCCAGGTCCCGATAATCTCCGCATCGAAAGCCATCAGACGGCTCATCGAGTATTCCACTTTTTGCATTCCGAAGCCAACGATGATCAGCTTGCCGATGAAACTGAGCAGATTCAGCGCTGTTTCCTGGCCGGCCTTGCTGCCGGTGACCTCGAAGATCTTCCACCCGTATCCGGGCAGCCCCTGCTGTTCGCGGATTTTTCTGACCTCCCCGGCCACATCCCCGGGACCCTTGCCGGCGGCGTTTATGACGAAATCCGCTCCGTATTTGAGCATCTTCTGCAAACGGTCCTCAACAATGTCGACGGCTATTACCGTACCAGCCCCAAGGGCCTTGGCGGTCTGCACCACATACTGCCCTACGCCGCCAACCCCAATAACGACCACGTTGTCGCCCACCTCCAAAGATGCCCGTTTTGCGGCCTGGAAGGGAGTAGTTACCGCATCGGCCACTACCGCCAGGTGCTCGAGCGGGATCTCCCTGCGATCTCTTATTTCGCACAGATCGAGACCGGGGACCGGTATGTGGCTGGCAAAACCGCCATATATGCCAATGCTGTTACCCGGCATCTTCTGATTGAGGCACCTGTTTCCCCGCCGAATCTTGCAGAGATGGCATTCCCGGCAGGGCATAACGGCCGGGATGACCACTTCCTTGCCTACCCAGCGCTGGTCACCGGCGACAACCGTGCCGGAAATCTCGTGCCCCAGGGTCAAAGGCGGCTTGGAAACCGTGGGCACACCATCGTAGAAGTAGCCGAGGTCCGTATGGCATATGCCGCAACCGGCAATCTTCACGAGGACCTCGCCCGCTTTCAGTTCGGGGACAGGTATTTCCGCCATCTCGAGCTTTCCCGGTCTCGTTTCTCCCGTTTCTTTGTTCCGGGCGGCCGGTTGGACCATCTGCCAAGCCTTGAGCTTATCGGGCGCTGACGACATTTTTCTCCTCCCTGAAAAATCTAACGGAAATGATATCCGACCGGCTCGATTGCCCTCACGCCGTTGTCCCGCGGCGATCCAACCGGCGCCATTCGCCAAAATATTTGCCGGCGCTTTCAGCCCGACCCCGGACGCCGAATAACCGGGCGGTTTCAACGGTAATATCGGTCGGTTGGAATCGTGGCCGTCAATATGTCCGGCAACGTGATCGAAGAGGGCTGCGGCTTTTATACCAGCTATATTTCCGCTACGATGTAGCTTATTTTAAAAGAGGGTGTCAACAGGTTTTTAAACCGCTCCGGCAAATTTGCAGCGGGTAAGGGAATGGGTTTTTTGATCCCTTGCCGGGCCTGCCTGCCGGCACCCGGTCCGGCTTTCAGCCATGCGGCGCCAATCCGGCGCGGGTTTTTCGAACGGGGGCGGCAACCGGCCCGCCCGCTACGGCCTTAAGTCAGCCCTCGCTTGCTTGCGGCCTCGAGATCCAGGATCCTTCCTTTCAGTTCGGCAGGCACGGGGACCTTCGCATTATTTCGGTAATCATAATAAACGAGCATCGCATCGCCATCGGCCACAATCTTTGAAAGCCGCTGGCTGACGACACGGTACTTCATCGTGAACCGGTCATGCCCGATATCTGATACGCGCGCTCCGACCGAAACGACGTCGGGATAGGTCAGAGGGGCGCGAAACCTGCAATGAGTTGATGCCATGATTGGACCGGTTCCAGTTTTTTCGAGGAACTCCCAGGTCCTTATCCGATCGAGATAGGCGATACGAGCGTGTTCGAAATACCGGAAGTAGGTAACGTTGTTGACGTGGTGAAAGGTATCCTGGTCCCCCCAATAGACGGGGATCTCCACAATGACCGGAAAACCTTCATGCAGTGCCTGTTTCATGCGCACCTTCACAATGGCAAAAAATGTCTATCAGGAAAACAGGGCCTGAAGCAAACAGGAACGTAATACCTGGCTCTAACGATTTCAATAAAAAACGGCGGGGCGCCGGGCCGGATAGTGGCAGGGGCTCAGCCGGATAATGTCATGAATCCTGGTGGGATATTCGCTCAATGCGGCATTGGACTGCTTCATGCTGAATAATTCATTATAGTGAAATATGTAATTATTCTCCCGAAATTTTCAGGAAAGCGTCGGTGTCACTAAAATGCAGTATTGGCACGCAAATCGATAAATAATACTTGACCTGGCGCTACAAAGTGTATTAGGAAAATTCATCATGGTGAACTTTCGCCATGGAATTCACGAAAATTTAAATCTGTGAACGTAGATTGTGGTGAATTATTGGATCCAGCTACTCTTTAAGGAGAAACAAGATGCTCTTGCCCAGGTTTGATTTCGATGAGCCGGCAACAGTGGCGGAAGCCTGTCAGGTTTTGTCCGAATTCGGCACAAGGGCTAAAGTGGTCGCGGGCGGGACCGATCTGATGGTCAACATGAAAAAGAATCTGGCATCACCCCAGCGGCTGGTTTCCATTGCCAGGATCCCGGAACTTAAAAAACTGGACTCATCCTCCGCCATGTTGAGGCTCGGATCATGCTTCACGATTGCAAATACCGCTGCATCGGAAGCGATCGGGAAAAGATGGGGTGCGATTTGCGCCGGGGCAAAAGCACTGGGCTCCCCTCTTGTCCGCAATCGCGCCACGGTCGGCGGAAATCTCGGGGCCGCAAGGCCTGCCGCAGACATGCCCCCTTCTCTTATGGCTTACGGTGCAAGGGTCGTCCTCGTCAAAAAATCCGGGGAAAGGATTGTGCCTCTGGATAAATTTTTCCTGGGCCCGGGACTGACCGAAATCGCACCCGATGAGGTCCTGGCGGAAATTCAAGTGGATGCTCCGCCTCCATATTCAGGCGCCGGCTATATGAGCCTGGGCCTTCGAAGCTCTTGTGATTGCAACATTGTAAATGTGGCGTCTTTTATCACTCTCGAAGGCCCCGGCGGTCCGATCAAAAACGCACGGATCGTCATGGGCTGTGTTGGTCCGACCCCTCTGAGGGCGCCATCGGCCGAAAAGACCCTGGTCGGTGAAAATCCGGGCGAGGCCCTCTTTGCCAGGGCAGCAGATGCTATTGTCGCATGCGAGCCCGGGGTTCGGTCGATGGACTGCACACCCATAGATGACTTCAGGGGTTCGTCGGAATATAAGATGGACATGGTGAAGGTGCTTATCCGTAGAACGCTTGTCGCCGCATGCAAAGAGGCGGTAAAGGACTAGTACGTTGTCAACAAAGTTATCATATGTTGTAAGGAATCGTCACCCCGGCGAAGGCCGGGGTCCAGTGCTTTTAACCACCTGATAAAACGCTGGATTCCGGCTTTCGCCGGAATGACGGCCTCTAGGTCTTTACATATAGGAACTTAGTTGACACTGCAATAGTTGGCGGTCCGATTGATTTACAAGGAGACGGTTCATGGCTAAACTCATTCATCTGACGATCAATGATAAAGAATATGATGTCGCAGTGGAACCAAACGAGACCCTGGTGGACGTGCTGCGTTACCGCCTGGGGCTGACCGGCCCCAAGAAGGGCTGCGGCCTGGGAGACTGCGGTTCGTGCACGGTGATCATGGACGGTGACGCGGTTAATTCCTGCCTGGTCCTTGGGGTGCAGGCCCACCAAAGGCAAATCACCACCATCGAGGGGTTGGAAACCGATGGGGAATTGCATCCGGTTCAGAAGGCGTTCATCGAACACGGGGCCATCCAGTGCGGGTTTTGCTCCTCGGGCATGATCCTTTCCGCCAAGAACCTGCTGGATAAAAATCCCAAACCGACCGAACTGGAAATTCGCAGCGCCTTATCGGGAAACCTTTGCAGGTGTACCGGATATCAGAAAATCGTTGAAGCCGTGAAATCCGTGGGCAGGTAGCTGATCGTCGATAAACGGCCAACAGGTCAATGGATAAGCCAAGGAGAGATTTAAATGGGTGACTTTGACGTTATCAATTCGAGGGCAACCAGAGTCGATTCGCCTGCTAAAGCCACCGGGCGCGCAGTATACGTAGACGATATGAAAATGCCGGGTATGCTCTACGGCGCAATGCTGCAAAGCCCCCTGGCGCACGCCCGGATAAAAAGCATCGATATTTCGGCCGCCACACGACTTCCGGGCGTAAAAACAGTGGTAACTGCAAAGGAGGCTGGGGCCGTACCGTACGGCGTAAGCCCCGCGCGCCAGGATGAGACGATCTTTTGCCATGACAGGGTGAGACACATCGGGGACAACGTGGCAGCCGTTGCGGCAATAGATCTTGAGACCGCCGTGCACGCCCTTTCCCTTATCAGGGTGGACTACGAGGAGCTTCCCGTGCTCCTTACCATCGAGCAGGCAATGGCCGATGGCGCTCTGCTGATACACGACCAATATCCCCGAAATATCTGTGCCGAAGTGCACCAGGAATTCGGCGATGTAAAAGCGGCATTCAAGCAATGCGACCTCATAAAAACCACCCGCTTTGTAAACAAGCGCCAGGATGGGGCCTTTATCGAACCCCAGGGGTGTATCGCATACTATGATCACTTCGGAAATCTGACCCTTTACTCCTCCACCCAGGCGCCGCACTATGTACAGCGCACCGTGGCGATGGTTTTGCGCCTGCCCATAGGGAAAGTGCGGGTGGTAAAGCCTTATGTGGGCGCCGGATTCGGCCCCAAGGCCGCTGCAAATCACCTGGAACTGGCGACATGCCTTCTTTCTATGAAGACCGGAAAGCCGGTTAAGATGATCTTCGAAAGGGAGCAGGTCTTTTTGCACAGCCGGGGAAGACACCAGTTCTTCCATACTTTCACCACCGGCGTGAAAAAAGACGGCTCCATCATGGCGCTCGATCATGAATGCTATCTTAACGGCGGCGCCTACTCGAGCTTCGGGATCGCCACGGTCTACTATGCCGGGTCGCTCCTTGGCGGTCCGTACAAATTGCCCAATATGAAATATGACGGATACCGCATCTACACCAATCTGCCCGCCTGCGGCGCACAGCGCGGACACGGCGGTGTGGCGGCCCGCGCCGGCTGGGAACAGCAGTTGGACATGATTGCCGAAGAACTGGGCATCGACCCCATCGAACTTCGCCTGAAGAACATGCTGGTTGCCGGAGACGTTACCTGTAACGGATTCAACACCAGCAGCTTCGGGATGAGGGAATGCATCGAAGCGGTGAGAGACGGTTCGGATTGGAATAAAAAAAAGGGCGCACTCCCCAGGGGCAAGGGCATCGGCATGGCGTGCGGGTTCTTCGTATCCGGTGCGGGCTATCCCATTTACCGCTCCGATACCTTCCACAGTACGGCAATAGTCAAACTGGCCGAAGACGGCGGATCGGCCCTGGTCCTTTCCGCATCTTCTGAAATCGGTCAGGGTTCGGACACCACGCTTGCTATGATTGCAGCGGAAGGGTTGGGAATCCCACTGGAGTGGGTGAGGATTGAATCGGGAGACACGGATTACGGTGTAGACCTTGGAGCATATTCCAGCCGCCAGACCCTTATGAGCGGCCATGCGACAAAAGAAGCCGCCGAAGATGCCAAACGCCAGGTGCTGGAGGTTTTATCCGAGCAATTGAATGTTCCCGTCCAGGATATGGATATCAGGAACGGCCTTGTGGTGTTTAAAGAGAAAAAACCTGACTTTACCGCCCTCAGGACCCGCTACATCATGGAACACCGAGGCTGGACGGACAATCCCGGACCCGGGGATGAGCTTTCTTTCAGGGAAGCCTCCCGAATCGCTTTTTTGTCCAGGGGAACCATCGTGGGGACGGGCAAATACAAGCCTCCGGCGCTGGGCGGCGATTACAAGGGGGCAACCGTGGGTACTTCTCCTGCCTACGGGTGTTCGGCCCAGGTGGTGGAACTAAATGTCGATGAAGAAACCGGCCGGATTACCATCGAAAAGATGATCGACGCTCATGACTGCGGTTTTGCAATAAACCAAACCTCGGTCGAGGCCCAGATGCAGGGATCGATTTCCATGGGGCTTGGCGAGGCATTGTTTGAAGAGGTCAAGTTTGACGCAAAGGGCCGGATCATCAACGCCAACCTGGCCGAATACAAAATCCCGTCCGCACTGGATATGCCGCCGGTAAAGGCCATCGTTGTGGAAAGCGATGAGCCAAACGGGCCTTACGGGGCAAAGGAAGTCGGCGAGGGCGCCATTATGCCCACCATACCGGCCATCCTCAATGCAGTTTATGACGCAGTCGGGGTCAGGATCTACGAGCTTCCGATGACGCCCGAGAGGGTCTACGGGGCAATCAAGGAATACAGGGAAAAGGCAAAATAGGATATTTCCCGCCTGTGCTCTTCGCCGGACGGGGGAAAATCCGGTTTGTGAAAAGCATCGATAGCGCCCAAAGCGCTTGTCGTATCGAGGATAGTGTCCATCGTGAAACTCCGGATGACACTTTAACAGTTTCCGAACGTAAACCGGTATAGGCGCAAGGCATGAAGATCACGGCAAGCGGTATGGAGCTGGAAGTCCCTGTCGGCAGCACGATTGCGAGACTCCTGGATATCCTGGGAGAGACCGTTCGGCAGGACATGATAGTTGAGCTCAACCGCAGGTTTATTCACATCAGAGATTACTCCGCCACCATCGTAAACGAAGGCGATATCATCGAAATTATCCACCTGGCTTTTGGCGGATAGGTGTTTTCATTAAAAAATTCCCAGTGATCCCGGACATCAATAACCGAGGGATGGCAGATGCCTGTGATGCCCTCTTTTCAGTTCGGATGTGGTCGGCGTGGGCAATCGTATTCAGTATAGTGAGCAATCTAAGAGGAGGCTTATTTTCTCATACTCGCCAACGTATCAGCTTTGGGTGGAGTAGAGCAATATTCTTATTGGGTTTTTTCAGCATGTCGGCTATCTTGTTCACTACAATGAATTTTATTGGCGTTTTTCCATAATCATTCGCGATACCGAATTTCACATGCAAAAAGAAGAATATGATTTGCCCCCGAACGGATACAAGGCGCCGGCCGTGCACAAAGCCTTCCAGTTGCTGCGCGCTGTTGCTGAGTCGCAGCACGGGTTGCGTCTCGTAGAGCTGGCTGCCAGGGTGGGATGCAGCACGAGCACCGCGCATGGCCTGGTTCACGCACTCTTGAGGGAAAAGGCGCTCATCCCGGGAAACGATCCCCACAAACTTTTTCTCGGCCCGTTGATCGCCGATCTAGCCTTTACCGATTGGAACTATGTAAAGGTAGGTCGGCTGGCCCAGCCCATCATCGATGGGCTCCGGGACCATGTCGGCGCTACGGTGTTCCTGGGGGTTCGGATTCGCAAGCGCGTGATGATCACGGCAACGGCCGAAGCCAGGGAATCGTTCAGGATATCCGCGCCTGCCGGTACGACCATCCCCCTTTTTGCGGGAGCAGCCGGAAAGGTCTTCCTGTCCCAGGAGAGTGCTGAGCGGATCGGGGAATTGATCGGAGAGAGGGGTCTTCCTCAGTATACCCCCCACTCCATAGTAAATATGGAAGATTATCTGGCCGAGTTGCATCGGGTCCGCTCCAGGGGGTATGCCATAGACGATGAAGAATATCTTTCGGGAATCCGCGCAGTTGCGGCTGCGCTCCATAATCGGCGTGGTCTGCCTATGGCCATCTGGGTCGTGGGAATTGCCAGTAATATGGGACTGACAAGACTCAGGCAGGTGGCGGATATAACGGTCGCTGCCGCAAAGACGCTGCGCTCCCAACTGGAAGGCATTGTGCACAGCAGTTCTGGACTGGCTGCTTCGTCCGGCAGGGACACTCTGCGCATTCAATCCGAAAAGGATGCAGAGCCGGTTCGTGCGTCGAACAATCCCTGATGCCGAAAGGCGGAAGAGAACACGGTATCATTTTTCTTATCATTACAAAGACACACATGCAGGAGTGGAAACTTGCATGAATGATTACAGCATCCCGGCAGGCGGTTTCCCATATCCGGTTCTGCCTGCAGTATGGTGCTTGTCAATCGATCCCGCTCAATATCCCGATCACATGGATCTCGTTGAACGTTTCCCCCATCCTGGCGAATCTACAGTTTCAATTCTGAAGAACTCGCTGTTCGATTCTGCTCTTGGCATTGATTGTTTTTTCGGCGCCCACGGACCAACAAATTGGCTGCACCGATAATGCAGGCGGCTTGATATCAGCCGTGGACCCCGAAACAAGGGTTCCGCTCGGGTCGCTTATTCACTCCAGCCATTGGTGGGTTGGAGAGAGCCAATGCGGGTGAATTGAAGTTCCATTTGATCGGAAGCCGGGCAGAGCATTGAATTCACTGCTCCCGAAGAAGTTTGATTCGTCACCGTTGAGGCTTGCAGTTTGGCGTTGGGGAGAAAAAGCAGCAAGGGAGTACAAGGCCTCCCGCTCCCGCCCAACGCGCACGATAGGCCTCTCGTGCGGTAGGCCTTCGCGCTACGCTCTCGCGCGTCGCTTAGGGAGGCCGGCAAGCGCACTTCACACAGTGAAGTGGCGCGACGCTCGCGGAGCGAGATTATGACGCCATGCTCACTTCACTTTCTCAAGCGAGTCACCTCTGGCTCGCCTCCAACCGCACCACGTTTAATGTCAGTGCGTTCTGCATGGCTGCGCGCACGGTCGCCGCTTTTGCTCAGCCCTCAGTCCTCAGTCCTCAGTCCTGCTTCTCGGCATGGCTGCGGCGAAAGCGCCCGCTCTTTATTTTTCACCGCTGGCCATCTTTTTTCTTATCGGCAGGGTATTACATAAGTCTATCATACGAGGAGATGAGTCCATGATTTCAGAACAACCTTATTGGAACCCGGTACTGGAAACCCTGCCTTTGGAGAAGTTGTACGCCCTTCAGTTGAAGAAGTTCAAATCCATATTCCGATGGACGTACGAAAATTCGAGGTTTCACCGGTCCCTGTATGATGAAGCCGGCATCACTCCTTCGGATATCCGGGAATTTAAGGATATCCGCCATGTACCCATAGTGGAAAAATCCATGATGAGGTGCATTCAGTGCAAAGATCCCTATCCATATGGAGACTGTCTTTGCGTTCCTCTGGAGGAAGTCAGCAATTTTCGTCAAACCAGCGGCACCACCGGGCAGCCGGTTTATCAGGCCGACTCGATGCAGGACTGGGATTGGTGGGCCGAGAGCTGGGCGTTCATCCTCTGGGCGCAGGGATACAGGCCCTCGGATCGAGTCTTCATCCCTTTCGGATACAATATTTTCGTGGCTTTCTGGGCGGGACACTATGCTGCCGAAAAGATCGGATGCGAAGTGGTGCCGGGTGGTGTACTGGATACACAGAGCAGGATCTTAAAGATACAGGAACTAAAAGCCACCGCGATGATGGGGACCCCGACCTATATGCTGGGAATGGCCGATACGGCGAAAAATAAGGTCGGCATTGACCCAGGGACATTGGGGATAAGGAGGATAACCTGTGCCGGTGAGCCCGGCGCAAGCGTTCCTGCAACGAAAAAGAGAATGGAAGAGGCATGGAATGCGAAAGTTTTCGACCATGCCGGCGCCACCGAGATCGGCGCATGGTCGTACGAATGCCTGGACCAGCCGGGCGGCATGCACGTCAACGATGCGTTATTTCTGGTTGAAATCGAAGACATTGAAACCGGAGAAATCATAGACGAACCGGGACGCAGAGGAAAGATGATCATCACTGCGCTGGACCGGATGGCCATGCCGTGTGTTCGGTTCGATTCCAAGGATGTGATCGAATGGGATACAAATCCGTGTTCCTGCGGACGCACATTTCGGCTGATCAAAGGCGGGGTGTTGGGCCGTGTGGATGATATCACCAAGGTGAGGGGCGTTCTCCTGTCTCCGGTCGCGATTGAAGACGTGGTCCGGAGCATAGACGGCCTCGGCGACGAGTATGAAGTGGTCGTGGATAAGCTCGGCGAGACCGATACTATCAGCCTCAAGGTGGAGCTGTTGCCTGGAAATGAAAACAACGCCGGGCGGATTGAAGATCAATTGAGACACCAGCTCAGGCTCAAAACCAACCTGGCCTACTCGATTGAGTTTCACGACCTGGGCAAGTTGCCCCGGTATGAAGTGAAAGCCCGACGGTTCAAGGACCTGAGAAAAACACCTTAGTCCCCTGTGTCAGTGGAGGGAACAACTCATGACGGCACAACCGGATATGGAAAAACTCGATGAACAGATACAACGGATCAAGCAGGCCGCGCTGGCGCTCAGTGAAATGGGAGATCAATTTCCAGCGGTGAAAAGGAATGCAGCCCGTGTACTTGTCAGTGTCAAAATGTTGGAGATCAATGTCTCCGATATCGTCGGGCTGACAATACCGTAGCATACGGAGACGGCCCCCGCCCGTAGAGCGATGGATTGTCATGACGGAAAAGGCGCTGAACCGTCATAAACGGCCCCGGGTCAAAGGTTCCGGCAGCTTGCTTTCCGGAACCTTCTCATGGGTGCGTCACGATCCTTGAACTCCAGCAGGACAGGACCCCCGCCCGGCCCTGAAGGTGTTAACACTTTGAAGCAACGAAGGAGGATTTCTCATGGATCAGTCGAAAAAAGCTGCAGCACCGGAAGCAGGGCGGCAGCGGACGGCAAGTCTCAATCCGATAACGTTGGGTCTTATTGTTTCTGCGTTGATTACGGCCTTCATTATTATCGCAAAACCCATACCCGGTCTTTCCGCCCAGGGAAACGGCATGATCGCAGCAACGCTCCTTGGTCTTTCCTTCTGGATCTTCAGGCCCCCAACTCTTCCCTACTTTGTGGGAGGGGCCATAATCCTTGCCGGGGCCCTCTCGCTGAAGCTGCCCATAGATGTCGTAACCAAGGGATACACATCTCCCGCCGTATGGGTATTGATCCCCGCACTCTTTTATGGATTCGCCCTGATGAAGACAGGGCTCGGAAAACGAATCGTCTATATGGTCCTCAAAACGTTCCAGCCCACCTACATGGGCTTGACCATCAGCTGGTTCATTATCGGATTGCTTCTCTCGGCCCTCACGCCATCCATCACGGTGAGAATGGCCATTGTCATGCCCATTGCCATAAGCCTTGTCGAGGCGTGCAAGCTGCCGGATAAGTCCAGGGGCTGTGCTTTCATTTGTTTTGTCGCCTTTGCTACTGCCCTGCTCCCCGGCATCGGCTGGCAGACGGGTTCCCTGTGGGGTATCTTCATGATGGGGTTTTATCCTCCCGAGATAAGGGCGATTGTCACACCGGGAATGTGGTTTCAGTACATGGCTTTTCCCTGGTTTCTTATCACTGTTTTATTCCTTGGTCTTCTTTTTTTCGTTTTCAAGCCTGCGGAACCGCTTCAGTTGAGTCGAGAGGCATTCAAAGAACAGTCTGCGGCTCTGGGCAAAATCACCAGAGATGAAATCGTGTGCGCTGTCATTCTCACGTGTGCCCTTATACTTTTCTCCACGGACAAATGGACGGGGATCAAGACGCCTGAGGCTGCATTGATGGGTTTCATAGCGCTGATGCTCTTCGGAATCATCAAGATCTCCGACATCGGAACCGGAGTCAACTGGGATATCATCAACTTTTTTGGAGTGGTCGTGGGCCTGTCGGCCATGTTCGGCAAATCGGGCGTCTCAGACTGGGCCAAGCCGATCATCGAGCCGGCCGTGCTCTCTACGGCTGGTTCACCCCTGGTGTTTCTTCTGGTCCTCACGGTCGTGCTGTGGATCATTCGCTTTATAGACATTCCGTGGGGTTTTACGACCTTTGCCATCCTTTCGCCCGTGTTCATCCCTCTTCTTCAGAAGTTCGGGCTCAATCCGGTCATGGTCAGCGTGGCGTTCATCGCTGCGGGGAATTGCTTCTTTCTGGCCTACCAGCAGCCCTTTATCATGATAAGCGACACATTGACCAAATCGAGAGGGTGGACCGGCTCTCAGGTTGCAACTGCCGGCCTGCTTTACGCCATTGCCGTTATTGTCGCAATCGTAGTCAGCAGTTTTTACTGGAAAGCCATGGGGCTCATGCCGGCGTAATGGGCTGCTAAGAATAAAGGTCCACTCTTAGGGCTTGTCCGTAAATAAGCCTCTTATACCAAGTTGCGTCCAAGAAAGTATCAAGTGATACCTGGCGGAGCCTTGAATTCTTTACGCCCCACACACCCCCTCCGCCTCGCGGAGCGTCGAGATCAATGTGGCGCTGCGGCGGCCCCGCGTATGCGGTGGCTTGCCGCCGACAGCGCCGAGCGCTCGGCCGCGCGCGTAGCGCGCGCGGCCGAAATCCTGCGGGGGTGCGGGGGAATCATTCCCCCGCTCAGTTTCAGCTTATTCGTCGCTCTTTGAACGCAACTTGGTATTAGGGATTGCGCCGGATTTTGAGACTGATTTGGTCGCAAAGATTGAGCAAAACCACAGGCGTAGCTGTGCTACGTCGAGGATTTTGCGATTGAGGAGCGGCCAAAGCCGGCCAAAAGCCGGATGCGAGCGCAAAGGTTTTATTTACGGACAAGCCCTTAATTGCACTGTGCAGTCGGATTCACTGCAGGGCCTTTAGAGGGTGCGAAGTTCCAAGACTCGCTTGCCTGCCGATTCCGGGCATGAAAAGGTTGCCGGCTTTCAGGCAGATATTGGGTTCGTTGGTCTTGTATTCTAAAAGTGCCGGCCGGCGGCGCGGGCCCCGGCCGGCCACACCCATTACAAGGCGCTGCACCATCAATCCGGCCCAACACCTGGGGAGCACCGGCCTGGCCGGCTTGGGGCTTCAATCAGCCCTCACCTGCTTGTGGCTTCGAGATCGAGGATGTTTCGTTTCAGCTCGTCAGGCACGGGGACCTTCCGATTGTTTCGGTAATCATAGGTAACCAGCACCCCATCGCCTTCGGCGGCAATTTTTGAGAGCCGGTGACTGGCCACAATGTACTTCATCGTCAACCGGTCCCGGCCAATGTCCGACACGGATGCTCCGATCGAGACCACGTCGGGATGGCTCAGGGGGGCGCGAAACCTGCACTGAGTGGAGGCGAGGATGGGGCCGATTCCGGTCTTTTCCATGAATTCCCACATTTTGATCCGATCGAAATAGACGATACGAGCGTTTTCGAAATACCGGAAGTAGGTAACGTTGTTCACGTGCCGCATCGCGTCCATGTCCCCCCATGTCACGGGGAACTCCACTATGACCGGAAATCCTTCAAGCAGTTTCTCTTCCATTTGCGCCTTCACTGAGAGCAAGGCCTCCCGCTCCCGCCCAGCGCGCACGATAGACCTCTCGTACGGTCGGCCTTCGCGCTACGCGCTCGCACGTCGCTAAGGGAGGCCAGCAAGCGCACTTCACAAAGTGAAGCTGCGCGACGCTCGCGGAGCGAGATTTTGACGCCATACTCACTTCACTTTCTCAAGCGCGTCACCTCTGGCTTGCCTCCAACCGCACCACACTTTCCGTCTATACTGCCTGCATGGCTGCGGCGAAAGCGCCCCCTCTTTGAAAAAATAATGCTAAGAATGGCGTCAAAGATTTAACGCCATGCAACATATACTCATAGGCAGCGTCCCACCTGTCGAGGAGTGTCGATCAGGCAAACAGGGCCTCAAGCGAATATGAACTCTCTAATACCTCGTAACATAGACTTGCTGCAATACATTACTACATATTCCATGCGTGGCTGCTCAAATCAATTATGCTCTTCGACCAAAGCCGCCCATGAGAATTGAACCGGCTTTCCAATTGGCTTTTTAAAATGACCTTTAGTAGAATTCCTCAAAAGAAGCAGGAGCGCTATGGCGGGGACGGGAGAAAAGAATGGGACCATTCAGTCCGGCTGAATATTTTTGGCTCATTGGTCTGGGATTTGCCGTAGGACTTTACGGTACGCTCATCGGTGCAGGGGGGGGCTTCATCTTGATGCCTCTGCTCCTTCTGCTGTATCCCAAAGCAAACCCCGATCAACTAACTGCCATTTCCCTGGCGGTGGTCTTCTTCAACGCGCTGGCCGGGTCTGAGTCTTACGCCATGATGCGCCGGATTGACTACAAGTCTGGATTGATGTTCGCTGCCGCTACCATTCCCGGGGCCATCATCGGGGCGCTCAATACCTCTGTTGTGCCGCGGCGCCTGTTTGACGGCATCTTCGGGGTGATCTTACTGGGTGCTGCCCTGTTTTTGTTTTTACGCCCCATCGTTAAAGCCCAACAAGCCAAGCATCAGCAGCACCACCCTAATATCTCGCGCCACCTGGTGTCGGCCGCGGGAGACACCTTTGATTATAATTTCAACCCGCTGGTCGGTATCGGCATCAGCTTCGTAGTGGGATACGCCTCCAGTTTTCTGGGGATCGGAGGCGGCATCATCCATGTGCCCGCCCTGATTTACTTTCTGGACTTTCCGGTGCACGTCGCCACGGCCACGTCTCATTTCATCCTCGCAGTCATGGCCTTGACCGGCACACTGGTGCACATCTGGACCGGGACGCTCCAGGAAGGTGCGAGGCATACCTTGTCGCTGTCCATCGGGGTCTTGCTGGGGGCGCCCATAGGCGCATACCTCTCCGGCCGCATCCAGGGCTTCTGGATCGTCCGCAGCCTGTCGCTGGCCCTGGGGCTTGTGGGGATTCGCGTCCTGGTCCTGCTAATCCAACATTAAACGAGTCTTCCGGCAAACCCGTACCCGGATAGAGGTACTCATTAGCCGGATGAACCCCAAAATTCTGCCAGAGTGTATGTAGCTCCCATATACGGTTTGTTTGCTCAAAAAATACACCCCCCACCTACTTGACATTTATACCAATCGGCGCGTTGAGTGAGTCGCTATAAATGTAACTTATCGCTCAACTTTCTAGATCCCGTGTGATATGTGTATTCCTCGCTTTCTTGAACACCTTCAAAGTAACACGGATCGGATCACATGCCTTAAACCCTTCTAAGAAGACGGTCGGGATGGATGTTGTGACTATGACAGGCACAAATGCCGAAAGCCAGCTTAGCGTAGCCAACCCCACCGTGGAGGCGCTGCAAGAATCCGAGAAGCGCTACCGGCGGCTCTTTGAATCAGCCAAGGACGGCATTTTGATTCTCAATGCCGATACGGGCCAGGTGGTTGATGTCAATCCTTTCCTGTTGCAGTTACTCGGTTATTCTTACGACGCAATATGCGGGCAACATATCTGGGAACTCGGTTTATTCAAGGACATTGCCGCATCCAAGGACGATTTCAAGACCCTGCAAGATAACGAATACATCCGTTACGAGGATCTGCCTCTGGAAACCCTCGACGGGCGGCCCATCGCCGTGGAGTTTGTAAGCAATGTTTACCTGGTGGACCATACCAAAGTCATCCAATGCAACATTCGCGACATCACCAAGCGCAAGCAGGCTGAAGAGGCGCTCCTTGAATCTGAAAACAAGTTCAAGAGCTTTGCAGAGCAGGCCCTTGCAGGCATGTATATCATACAGGACGACGTCTTCAAGTATGTAAATCCCAAGTTCGCTCAAATGTTCGGCTACACTGTCGAGGAATGTCTGAGCGACATGCCTTTTAAGAACCTGGTCTATGCGGAGGACTTGGCCAAGGTCGAAGAACAGGTCGGAAGACGAATATCCGGCGAAGCCGAGTCAGTTCATTACACATTCAGGGGGCTGAAGAGAAACGGACAGATATTCCATGTGGAGGTTTACGGGGCCACAGGCGTTTATAAAGGGAAGCCTGCGGCCACAGGGACTGTTCTTGACATAACCGAGCGCAACAGCGCTCAGGAGGCGCTGGAGGAGAGCGAGGAGTTGTATCGCACGCTTGTCAGCTTATCCCCCAACGCTATCTCGGTGGTGGACCTGAATGGCTTGCTAACCTTCACTTCACCTAAGGCCAGGCAAATGTTTGGATATTCGCCTGATGACGAGATCCTTGGACGCAGTATATTATCGTGGATTGCCCCGGAAGAGCACGAAAAGGTGTCTACGAATATACGGCGTCTTCTGACAGAAGGAACTCCCACAGCTACTGAACACACACTGATCAAGAAGGATGGGACCTGCTTTATCGGAGAGATAAACGCCGCTGTCATTCATTCTCCTGACGGCAACCCAATGAGCATGATCGTCATTACCCGTGACGTCACCGAGCGCGCCAAACAAACCCGGGAGATCGAACACCTCAACCGGCTTTACTCGGTGCTCAGCCGTGTAAGCCAGGCAGTGGTGTGGGCGACATCCCCCGAAGAGTTTCTGGCGCAAGCGTGCCGAGATGTCGTGGAAGGGGGAGGTTTTTTGCTGGCCTGGATAGGCCAGGTGGACCTTATGACCAACGCCGTCGTGCCGACAGCCTTCTGGGGAGGGATCGGCGAGTACGTCCGAGGCATAACGGTCTATGCCGACAATCGCCCCGAGGGACACGGACCAACCGGGATATGCATTCGCGAAGACCGCCCTTCCGTGCATAACGACTTCCTGCATAGCCCGTTGACCCTTCCATGGCATGATCGGGCGGCGTCTTTCGGTATCGCCTCTTGTGCTGCATTCCCTATCAGAAGGGCGGGAAGGCCGTGGGGCGCGCTTTCAATTTATTCTGATGAGGTTGACCGGTTTACCGGCGAAGACGTCAGGCTGCTCGAAAAGGTTGCCGGAGACATAGAATTTGCCCTCGACAACCTGGACGGAGAATTTCAGCGCAAGCAGGCTGAAGAAGCGCTTAGGGAGAGCGAGGAGTTGTATCGCACGCTTGTCAGCTTATCCCCCGACGCTATCGCGGTGGTGGACGTGAATAGCTTGCTCACCTTCGGTTCACCTAAGGCCCTGCAAATGTTTGGATATTCGCCTGATGACGAGATCCTTGGACGCAGTATATTATCGTGGATTGCCCCGGAAGAGCACGAAAAGGTGTCTACGAATATACGGCGTCTTCTGACAGAAGGCACTCTCACAGGTACTGAATACACACTGGTCAAGAAGGATGGGACCTGCTTTATCGGAGAGGTAAACGCCGCGGTCATTCATTCTCCTGACGGCAACCCAATGAGAATGATCGTCATTATCCGTGACATCACCGACCGCAAACGGGCGGAGGACGAACTGCGAGTTGCCCTTCGCTTTCTTGAGATTATGCACGAGCATACGGAGATAGCCCCGCTGCTGCAGGAATATGTTTCTGAGATCAAAAACTATACCGGCTGCGATGCTGTGGGGATCCGAGTGCTGGACGAAAACTTGAACATTCCATATCAGGCCTATCAGGGGTTCAGCCGGAAGTTTTATGAGACCGAAAGCCCTCTTTCCCTGAAAACGGATGAGTGCATGTGCATTAAGGTAATGAAGGGCGATGTTGATCCCAGTCTCCCTTTTTTTACCGAAGGCGGGGCGTTTTGCGTCAACGCCACCAGCCGTTTTCTGGCCACGGTTTCCGAAGAAGAGAAGGGGCGGACCCGAAACAGGTGCAACCAGGAAGGATACGAGACGGTCGGACTGTTCCCTTTTCGCGGCGGAGGCAAGATACTCGGTTTAGTCCATGTGGCCGATCATCGTGAGAATATGCTTCCCCCGAATGTGGTCAAGATGCTTGAAAAGGCCGCCCTGCAACTTGGTACGGCATTCCAAAGGGCGCAGGCGGAAAACGAGCTGCGGAAGAGTGAAGAGCGGCTCGCTTTAGCAGCCGATGCAACGCATATTGGCATGTTTGACTGGGATTTGTCTAAAAACGAGATCGTCTGGACGAAACAGTATGAGGCCATCTTCGGTTATCCTTCTACCGGTTCCTCCATGCGAACTTACCGGGACTGGTGGGATCGGGTGCACCCCGACGACCTTCCCTGGGTCGAAGAACGGATTCATCAAGCGATGGCGGAGCGGACGACCTATCAGGCAGAGTACCGGATTGTCTTGCCTGACGGCACTCTCCGCTGGGTTGAGGGCCGAGGATTCTGGCATTATGACGCCGGCGGTCGACCTGTCCGGATGTTGGGTACGGTTCAGGACACCACCGAGCGCAACCAGGTGGTGAAGGCGTTGCGGGAAAGCGAGGAACGTTTCTCCAGTTTCTTTCGCTCCAGTCCCGTCGGAATCAGTATATCACGCTTGAGCGACGGCGAATTCGTCGACGCCAATGATGCATTTCTGGGCTTATTTGGCTACACACATGAGGAGGTCGTCGGCCAAAATGCGTCCAAACTGGAAACGTATGCCAATCCTGAAGACCGGGCGAAGATGGTCGAAATACTGCAAAGACAAGGCAGCGTACAGGATTTTGAAACCAAGTGCCGCAGGAAATCCGGTGAGATCAAGGATGTACTTGTCTCGGCGGAGGTGGTCGAGGCGGCCGGGCAGCAGTATCTCTTGGGCCTAACGCACGACATCACCGAACGCAAGCGGGGAGAGAAGGAAAGAAAAAAACTTGAGGAACAGTTGTTTCAAGCTCAGAAGATGGAATCGGTGGGGCGGCTGGCCGGCGGCGTGGCGCACGATTTCAACAACATGCTGAGCGTGATCATCGGCCGGGCGGAAATGGCCCTGGAACAGGACGTTCCCACTGACAAACTCCAGCACAACATCAGGGAGATCCTCAAAGCGGGCCAGCATTCAGCGGACCTTACCCGGCAACTGCTGGCCTTTGCCCGCAAACAGACCGCCATCCCGAAGATAATGGATTTGAACGAAACGATCTCGGCCATGCTAAAGATGTTGAGGCGGCTCATCGGCGAGGATATCGACCTCCACTGGGTACCGGGACTGGATCTCTGGAAAGTCAAAATTGATCCCTCCCAGGTGGACCAGATCCTGGCCAATCTTGCGGTCAATGCCCGCGATGCCATTTCCGGAGTAGGCGCGGTCACCATGAGGACCGAGAACGTTGTGATCGATGATTCCAAGAGGGCCGAGACCCCCGAATTCATTCCCGGAGATTACGTCCTGCTGACCGTGAGCGATACCGGAATGGGTATGAGTCGGGACGTGTGCGAGAAGATCTTCGAGCCTTTTTTTACCACCAAGGAAATGGGCAAGGGAACCGGGCTGGGATTGTCCACCGTCTACGGCATCGTTAAACAAAACGACGGCTTTATTTATGTTGCCAGCGAACCGGGGAAAGGAACCACGTTTAAGATCTACCTGCCGCGGTTCGAGGCTGAAACCGCACAGGTCCCATCTGAGGAGGCGGCCGGCAAGCGCCCGATAGGCACGGAAACCATCCTGCTGGTCGAGGACGATGAATCGGTCCTGGACCTCGGCAAGATGATTCTCGAAAATCTGGGCTACACGGTGCTTGCGGCACGGACTCCGGGACTCGCCCTACGTCTTGCCGGGGAGCATCCGGGAGATATCCGCCTGCTGATCACGGACCTGGTGATGCCGGAGATGAACGGCCGGGAAATGGCAGAACATCTTAGAGTCGTCCGTCCGAACCTCAAGTGCCTTTATATGTCGGGCTATACCGCCGATGTGATTGCCCATCGCGGCCTTCTGGATGAAGGAGTAAATTTCATTAGGAAACCTTTCGGGAGCGATGATCTTGCGGCAAGAGTCAGACAAGTGTTGGACCACCTGGAATAGATGGCCAAAAGATCGTGTCGGCATTGCTCCTCTGAACATTGACTTCACAAGGGCACCGATCAACCCTTCCCTGTCCGTCACATTTGCAAACCTTTATGGGATGCCGTCCAGATCGCTCGCATCCGGTCCATTACACCGTCTTCTGTCAATGATCTCACATTGGTCACCGCCAACCTAAATTCAACGCCGGAAAGAAAGGAAATGCGCCATGCATTTTGTAGTTATCGGCACAGGCGGGATTGGTGGCTATTATGGCGCGCGACTACAAGCCAATGGCCAGATGGTTACCTTTATTGCCAGAGGAACTCACCTGCAAGTGCTACAAACCCGAGGGTTGCGCGTTAACCATCCCGAATGGCGGTTTGACGCCCCGGTGAGAGCTTGCTCGCTGGAGCAATTTCTCCAAAGCTCCTCACCACCCGAAGCGGACTTGATTATTCTCTGTGTCAAAGCGATTGACACCGATGCCATCGCCCGTCAGCTTGCAGACTGGCTCGGGGAGTCATCCACCCCGGTGCTGTCGTTACAAAACGGAGTGGACAACGAAGCAGTGCTGGCCGGACACTTGGGCACGGAGCGGGTTCTAGGAGGGCTGGCCGTGCGGATCGGCTCGCACCTGACCTCGCCGGGCGTCATCGACGCCGTTGGCCCGGCGCAGGTGGTGCTGGGCCAATGGCCGACGGCTGCGGCGGCTTCTAACTCGACAGAACTGCTCAGGCGGCTGGATGCTGTTTTCAACCACGCCGGCATTCCCACCCGAGTGACCGGCAACATTCAACTTGAACTGTGGCGCAAGCTGGTCATCAATAACGGCGTGAACCCTTTATCCGCCCTCACCCGGCTGGATACCGGCACGCTTATGCACGACCCCGGGCTGTCGCAGATTGTCTACGGACTGATGGCCGAGGCCACGACCGCCGCCGCTGCCGATGGGGTGTCGCTGACCGAAACCGACTGCAAGGAAATGTTTGAGTTGGTCCGCCACTTTGACCCGATAAAAACCTCGATGCTGGTGGATTTTGAGCATCACCGCCCATTGGAGTTGGAAGAAATCTGTGGGGCGGTGCTATCCCGGTCGCACCAGTTGCAGAGCGAGGCGCCCTACACGTTTACCATCTACCAACTGCTGCGGTTGGCCTCCTCCCGCATGTCCTAGTACGTTGTCAACAAAGTTATCACATGTTGCAAGGAATCGTCACCCCGGCGAAGGCCGGGGTCCAGAGCTGTTAACCAACTGAAGAGACGCTGGATTCCGTCCTTCGCCGGAATGACGGCCTATAGGTCCTTACATATAGGAACTTAGTTGACACTGCACTAGTGTGGCGTCCCGCAAATTAAACTTTATTGGAGGTACTGACCTCCTCGTGCCGGCATTGAAGGCGCACGCGATAATTTTTCGAGGCATCATATTCTTACGAGATCACGTGGATAGTCGGTAAGAAGCTGGTTCTCCCTTTCGCCCACATGAATGACGTCCGTAATCCTTGGGCCGCCAATGCCTTTGCGATAAATTGTCGGAAGGAGAAGGTCGATCACCATGCCGATTTCTATGATTTCAGTGCGGCCACGCCCGATGATCGGATAGAATTCAGACTGGCGAAGTCCGACCCCATAGCCGACCGACTCAAGGTAGGATTTGCCGAACCCTGCCTGTTCAACCACATCACGGGCAGCCGCATCTACTTCGCCCGATGTGGACCCGGGTCTCAAAGTTGCTTCCGCTCTCTCCAGGGCGCGAAGGAGCAGAGCATGAACATCGGCCTGCTCTTTGGGCACAGCACCCACGGCGGCAGTCCGGGCCATTTTTGAGCAGTATCCCTCGAATGTCGCCCCAAGGTGTACTACAACCACTTCGCCTTCCCGTATTTTCCTGGAGCTTGCGGTCGGATGCGCAAGCAGGGTTCGATCTCCCGAAACCACCTGGGGCCGGAAAGACGAACCGCCGGAACCGGCCCGAAGCATTGAGTATTCAGCTTCGGCAAGCACATCGAGTTCGGCCGTTCCAGGCCGGACCGCTTTCATCGCCGCGTCCATGCCCTTGCAGACCGCCTCAGAGGCGCGCCTGATCAGGTTCACCTCCTGGGGTTCCTTCACGGAACGCAGCCTGTAGAAAAGGTCTCCAGACCCGATGAAATTCCGCTCGGTAAATGTCGACCGCAAAGCGTCATATACGGCAAAATCAACGAAATATCTTTCGAAGCCTATTCGCGGGTCTTTGTAGCCGAAGGAGAGGATTTTTTCGCAAATCGCAGGACCGAGGGTCTGACGGGGAAAGAAATAGGCATGGGTCGTAAGTCCCGACTGCTCGCGAATGTAATCGGCATCGAGCCAGAGAGCTACAGCACATGCCTCGTCCTTCTTCGGTATGAGAAGGGCCAGGCACTCGATCTGGGTAGCCCCTGTAAAATAGATAAGATTTTCCCTGTTAGTCACGACCAGGACGTCGAGTTCCGCCGTGGCCATGGCCCTCTGAGCCCGTTCGATACGACCTGCAAACCGAGGTGTCATTTTTTTGCACCCATGCCTTTGAAAACATTTTCGCCAGTGAAGCCGTCTTGTTAACGCCCATCCAATGTCGGAGCAGGAAGCGGGAATTCTTGCTCCTCGCTCCTTGCTCCTCGTTCCCTGCTCCCTGCTCCCTGCTCCTCGCTCCCTGCTCCCTGCTCCCTGCTTCTTGCTCCCTGCTCCCTGCTTCTTGCTCCCGGGTTCCCGGAATCAGGCGGCGACCGTGGCCTGTGTCAAAACGCCACGCTGCCTCAGCCATTTTGGAATAAGCTCTTGCTCCACGCGCCGATTTACTTCAGGGGCTTTGGCAAGCAGTAAATCCCGAAGCGGCTGGCTCAAGTTGATTCCGCCCGGCGCACCGTCGAAAATGAGCACCTTTTCGGTGCCTGTAATCTTTCGGGCAAACTCCATGGCCGATTTGGTCGATTCCGACAAAACGGCATGTTTCATATAATTGAGGTTCTGCGGGTCCCGGTTGAAGAGGTCGGCCTGCTCCTGCCCGACGACTACAGTCGGGATATGCTCGCTGAAAAAGGCACTCGGATAGCCGGTCCAGGCATAGCTGTGCAGGCACATTTTGATTGCGGGGTTGAGTCTTGGGATTTCCGGCAGGAGGGGAAAGCCCTTTCTGCCGTAGAACGCTTCCGTGTACCACGTGTATGCGGGAAGAGGCAATTCGAGATCGAACAAATCGGTGTTGGCGCCCACAAGGTTGGCGTAGATAACCCCGGCCGAGAATACATAGGGGACAGGGCAGGGAAAATCCAGGGCGGCAATACACTCGTCCACTTCACTGAACAGGGTCATCATTTTACCGTAGTAGCGGCACCCCACCTCCGTGACGCGTTCATTGAGGCTATACAAATCGTTATCGGCATCGACTCCGAGGATGCCGTGAGGGACCACCGTCAGAAAACAGGAGAAGGCGAATTTGTCCTGAACGAAG
>JBEKTT010000047.1:0-39877 GCA_049515795.1 Syntrophobacteraceae bacterium | reverse complement strand
GAAGCGGGAAGCGGGAAGCGGGAAGCGGGAAGCGGGAAGCGGGAAGCGGGAAGCGGGAAGCGGGAAGCGGGAAGCGGCAGGATTCGGGGCCTAATGGAAGATACGACGAAAACGTTGGATAGCGCAAAATGCATGGAAATAGGGCGGAGTTGCGCCTGCTACAATCTGCGGAGGGCCGCCCGCGCCGTCACGAGGCTCTACGATGATTTGCTGAGGCCAAGCGGCCTCAGAACCACCCAGGTTTCCCTGCTTATGTCGGCTAAATTGCGAGGGCCCGTTACGCTGAGCAAACTGGCAGAGATGACGGTGACCGAGCGGACTACACTCACCCGAAACCTGACCGTTCTAGAGAAGAAGGGCTTCATCCGGATCGACCAGGGAAGCGACCGCAGGGAACGCCAGGTGGCCCTGACGGGGCTGGGCGAGGAAGCCCTGCTTGTAGTCGTTCCCTTATGGGAGAAGGCCCAGGCGCATATCAAGAAGGGACTCGGCGAGGATCGCCTGGGAGGCCTTCTTAAAAATCTGTCGGAGATTGTCCTGCTGGCTCGCACGATATAGTAAAAGGCCATCACCACAGAGACGGGACATGGTCCGGTCAAGGAGAGGACACAGAGCAGCCGGGGCCGCAACCAAAGGGCGAAAACCATATCACGCGGAGACGCGGAGACGCAGAGAAAACAACGGCTTAGCCTCATATGCTTGCCAAAATTTCAAAAAACTGCACGTTAGTAGTACAGAGCAGCCGGGGCCGCAACCAAAGGGCGAAAAGCAATTCACCCCAGAGGACTGGTCATAGACAGGTCATGGAGAGAGCGCAGAATAGTGAGCAGTGAGCAGAAAAGAACAAATGCGGTGAATTAGTCCTTTTTTTTGAGCAAATACGTGCATATACACTGAGGCGAGGGGGGTTTTCATACCACGATTTGAATCTAGGAGGTAGTTTATGCCTTGCGCAAATCAACAAGAACAAGCAAGAGGTGATTTGTCCGTTTGGCTGGAGAGCACAATTAAGGAGTTCTGCCAGGTCTCTCCGGAAAACTCCCTGCGGAATGAAGGCGACGACAGGGCATGGGGCGAGCCGCTCGTGGGCTTCTCAAATGGCGGCGACCCTCTCTATGAGACGATCAAAGAGGATGTCGGCTCATTTTACATGACCCCCATCGAGGTCTTCAAAAAGTCATTCCCCGATGTCAATGCCTCGGCGGACGAGCTTACAGTCATTAGCTGGATACTGCCCCAGACTCAAGCCACCAAAGCCGACAACCGCAAGGAGACCCAGTACCCTTCGGAAAGGTGGGCAAGGGCCAAAAGGTATGGCGAAATCTTCAATTCGGCGCTTCGCCGGCACGTAACAGAGACTTTGAACAGTGCCGGGTTCAAAGCCGTCGCCCCCCTCCTTGCACCCTTTTGGAAATGGCAAGTCTCAGAACGCTACGGCTTTGCATCAAACTGGTCCGAGCGACATGCTGCCCATGTTTCCGGCCTGGGAACCTTCGGGCTCTGCGACGGTCTCATCACACCGGTCGGCAAGGCCATGCGCTGCGGCTCAGTCATTGCCGAAATCTCCATTCAACCGAGTAACAGGCCATATAGCGATCACCATGCGTATTGCCTTCACTTCTCTCGCGGCACATGTGGGAAATGCATAAAGCGATGCCCCGCAGGAGCAATCAGCGAACTTGGGCACGATAAGACGAAATGCTTTAATTACTTGGCGCAGGTCACATCGGAATACGTAAGAAACAATTTCGGGATTGAAACCGATGTTTGTGGACTGTGCCAGACCGCTGTTCCGTGCGAGTCCAGGATCCCCGTAAAAGAATAGTCCGGAGGTTATGCCAATGAGTGGAAAATCCAATATCAACTTGCCGCATCACATCCAAATGATGCTAAACGGTTCGGTCCCGCCGCCTCCCATCGCAAAGTTGATTGGTTTCAAGCTCGTTTCTATCGGTTCGGGGCAGGCCGTCATAGAGTTTGAAGCTACTGAAAAGCATACGAACCCTATGGGGACCCTGCACGGAGGAGTGCTCTGTGACGTAGGCGATGCCGCGATGGGTATGGCCTACGCAAGCACGCTGGATGAAGGAGAAACCTTTACGACACTGGAGCTCAAGATCAATTTCCTCAAGCCCGTCTGGAAGGCTAAGCTTCGAGCCGAAGGCAGCGTCGTCGAGGCGGGCAAAGTCGTCGGCCTGGTCATGTGTGACGTGTTTGACGAAAAGAGACGGCTCGTTGCCCGAGCGAGCTGTACATGTATGACTCTGAGGGGCGAGCAGGCAGGTGGCCGATAAGACACAACATGGAGATCGACGGTGATTTCAAGTCCCTATGTAGTATCAGAGAATCAAAATCCCCCCTGCCCCCCTTTAGAAAAGGGGGGGAAGACGAAAAATATTACGTTTGCGACACAGTCTCTTTCGCCGGGGTGACGTCTACAGGGTCTTTCGTCCTGATGTGGGAATTCTAATCCTTTTTCATCACCCATTATGGCGAAGGAGATCGCAAGGTATATCAAAAACCACCATGGATAGAGAGGAGACCCTATGGCCTACGATACGATAGTCGCTAGCGTCGAAGATCAAATCGGTATCATACAGCTCAATCGCCCTGAGGCCCTCAACGCACTGAACGATCACCTTTTGGGCGAGCTTGCCGAAGCTCTGAAACATTTTGTCAAGGACGACGAAGTCCGCTGCATTATCATTGCCGGCGGCGAAAAGGCCTTCTGCGCAGGTGCAGACATCAATGAAATGATCTCACGCGGGCCGAAGGATATACTCGACCGATTCACGTCTTCCATATTCGGCTTGTTGCGCCACTGCCCCAAACCAGTGATTGCAGCGGTGAGCGGCTACTGCTTTGCGGGCGGGTGCGAACTAGCGCTTGCCTGCGATATGATCGTGGCATCGGAGACTGCTAAATTCGGCCAGCCGGAAATCAATGTCGGCATCATCCCCGGAGCGGGCGGAACGCAACGCTGGACCCGCACAGCCGGCAAAGCCCGCGCGATGGAGATAATGCTCACAGGAGCACCTATCGACGCCCGGAAAGCATTGGAATGGGGTATTGTCAACCGCGTGGCGCCCTTCGTAGAACTTCTCACTGAAGCAAAACGATTGGCTGCCACGATTGCGGCCAAACCACCGCTTGCAGCCCGCATGGCCAAAGACGCTGTCCTGAAGGCCCAGGACATGACACTTGAAAACGGCCTTGATTATGAGAACCGTCTTTTTGCCATGCTCTTCGGTACAGAGGACCAGAAAGAAGGCATGCGTGCTTTCCTGGAGAAACGCAAACCACAATGGAAATGAGGTTAGGACTGAGTACTGAGGACTGAGGACTGAGTACTGAGGACTGAGGACTGAGGACTGAGTGCTGAGTGCTGAGGACTGAGTGCTGAGGACTGAGTGCTGAGGACTGAGTGCTGAGGACTGAGGACTGAGTGCTGAGGACTGAGGACTGAGGACTGGGGACTGAGGACTGAGGACTGAGAGTGAAACCCTGACACCGTTGTCACTTTAATTTTCGGTGCGCTTAACATTTGGTTTGCCTCCAACCGCACCACGTTTAATGTCTGTGCGTTCTGCATGGTTGCGCGGAAAGAGCCGATTCTTTTTTTTGAACAGGGTATTATATAAGTTAATCTACGAGGTTAGGACTGTTAGGAGAACTCACCAGCAAGGAAGGAGTGAAACCATGAGTGATTTTAGAGAAGCTGCCGAGTTTCTTCGGAACGATCTCAGGCTGAAGACATTCCCTGTGGCGGCCAAGTTCCTGAAAAACAAAGCCGATCTCCCGGAGAAGACACGGCGCCCTTCAACAGCCCTTGGGAAAAGGGTTGCTATTTGCCAGGGCGTTACGATGGCCAGAAATTACGGCTGGACGGTGGGGCTTGCCAAAGAGGATGTGATATGTGTTCCCGGTGCGATCGTATTCGGTTTCAGCGGGTCTTCCGACCCGCAGGCTTCCCTCGCGCGACTGTTTTGCGAGATCAACTTTTCAAGCACCGGAGATCTTGCCCGCAAAGAGATTTCCTCCATGAGCCGGTTTGAAAACGGAGAGATCGAAACAATCGTTCTGGCGCCGCTGGAGCGGGCATCCTTCGATCCGGACACAATCCTCATGTATGGCAATCCCGCACAGGCCATGCGCCTGGCTCAAGCCTGGTCGTACATGGCAGGAGAACGGGTTCAGGGGCATTTCGGGGGCAAGGTGGAATGCGACGAGTGCCTTATCGCCCCCTTCAAGACACAATCCCCCCGAATGGTGATTCCGGGCCAAGGCGAGCGGATCTTCGCCGGAACACAAGATGACGAGGTAGCTTTCGCGTTTCCGGCCAAATTCCTGCCGGAACTTACCAAGGCGCTCAAGGAAGCTGGAAAAGCGATAGGGGCACGCTACCCGGTGACTCCCTACCAGAATTTCCAGCCGGATTTCCCAAAGGCCCACAAGGAACTGGGCAAGGACCTGGGGATTCTGTAACGAAGGGCAGAGAGCGGAGACAAATTCACCGAAGGCGCAGAGAGACGAATTCCACCACAGAGACACAGAGGGCACAGAGGAAGGCAATTGAGCGAACAGACAAAACTAAAAGACAGATCCCTGTTTGCTTCCGGTTTTCCTGCATGACCATTTTCGTTTCTCTGTGCCCTCTGTGTCTCTGCTACGAAAAGACCTGATGGGTTGCGCTTCACTCCACCCATCCTACGGGTCTTTTCATGGTTTGGGGTGTCCCGCAGGGACATGAGGAACTGTGGTGATCAACGTTTACAAAGGAGATGGCAATGACTCAAAACGTATATAAAGAAATGCTCGAAGTGATGACGAAGCGCGGAGGCCCTTTCACAGGTGTGGACATACCGGAGTTTTATACGCTTATGGAGGCGCTCTTTACTCCCGAAGAAGCCGGGGTGAACAATGTGCTGGCGCGAAAACCGGCTACGGCCGAAGAGATTGCCGGCAGAATAAACCGGGATGAAAAGGAGGTTGCAGAGATTCTCGAGACAATGGCCGATAAAGGATTGTGCTTAGTCTTTCAGGGCGACGGCGCGCCGCTCTACCAGGGGATACCGTTCATGCCCGGCATCTTTGAGTTTCGGTTCATATCCGGTCGAGAAACGGAGCAGGACAAAAGGATTGCGGAACTGATCCATGTGTATGAGAAAGCCTATGAGTCTGCGAAAGGCATCGAGAAAATAAGTTATCCGGCGACTCGTGTAATCCCCGTCGCCAGAACCATCAAAGCCGGGAATGTCATTCACACTTATCATCAGGTCATGAACTATATCGAGAAGTATGATTCCATCGGGGTGGGAACATGTTATTGCCGCCAGGCCGCCAAGTTGCGCGGGGAAGACATCCACGGAATGCCGCTCGAAGTCTGCATGTGGTTCGGAGACCTCGCCGAACACCTCGTCCAGCGTTTGGGCGGAAGGCGAATAAGCAAACAGGAGGCTAAAGATATCCTGGACAGGTGCGAGGAAGCCGGTTTGCTGCACATGAGCCGCAACACGACGGAGGATATTGATTTTATCTGCAACTGCGACCGCTGGCACTGCCACGTTGTCACCAATGTATTAAAGCAACCCAAACCCAGCCTGTTTTTCAATTCAGGATTTCAGCCCGTTTTTGATTCCGAGAGTTGCGTCTCGTGTGAAACCTGTATCGAACGGTGTCCTCCCGAAGCCCTGGCAATGGATGAAAATAATGTGCAGATTCTCAACACCGATCTGTGTTTCGGGTGCGGCATGTGCGCTACCGGATGCCCCGAGGGTGCGATCTCAATGGAAGCCAAACCGGGTTTCCCGGCCCCGCCCAAAACTGTTAAAGATTTGGTGGCGGCGTTTAGAAGCGTGAAGAGTGAAGAGTGAATAGTGAGGGGTGATGGGTGAAGAGTTAACAGTGAAGAGTCAAGGGCGGAAGGCGCAAAGCATGGTTTCACGCGAAGACGCGAAGACGCGAAGGTGGAGGGCGAAAGGGTGAGGGGTGAGAATAATCTGGTCAATCCTCCTACCGGCTTTAGCCCATAGCCGTCAACTTAAGAGTTGACAGGCAGAACATTCGTCTGCCGCACCCTTTCCTCATGCCTCCTTCGCGCTCTTCGTGGTTCCCAGCGTAAAATGATTTTCTAACCACGAAGGACACGAAGAGCACTAAGGTTCTGTCGAGCCTGCCATGGGTACCTCGCGGAGCGTGGAGATAAAAGCACCAGATAGCGCCTTACAGCCGCCTGACATTAAAGCAGGCAGTTTCACCCCGCTGCGCTCCTTCTTCGTGATAAAGACAGCCTCGGTCAACCAGAACACAAAGGAGGAGCGAAGAGTGAGAATATCACCCTTCACTCTGCAAATTTCTGGGTGCGCATCCTCGCTAAGATCCCCCCTACCCCCCTTTAGAAAGATGCGTGCCGGTGATCTCACCTTTTGACCGCAAGGAAAAGATGATGGAAATAACATTTTACCAGATTGATGCATTTGCAAGTGTGGTTTTCTCGGGAAATCCCGCAGGGGTCTGTCTCCTTGACCAATGGCTGGAAGATAACGTTCTCAAGTCTATAGCCGAGGAAAATAATCTTCCTGAGACAGCTTTTATTGTCCGTAGGGAGGGTTACTATGACTTACGCTGGTTCACACCAGAGGTTGAGGTTGACCTGTGCGGCCATGGCACCTTGGCCAGCGGTCACGTCATCTTCGAATTCGTTGATTCACATGCGGAGCGGGTGGAATTCATGACCAAGAGTGGAAGGTTGTCAGTGGAACGAAAAGAGGGGCTTCTGTTCATGGATTTCCCTTCGCGAAGGCCTGTCCCCTATTCCCCTCCCGACAGGATCAACGCGATACTTGGGGCAACTCCGACCGAAATTTATCTTTCGCGGGACCTTATGGCTGTGTTTGAGGACGAAGAAATTATCAGGGGTATGAGGCCCGATCTCGCCGCAGTCGCTCAGATGGACTGTTTCGCGGTAATTGTGACAGCCCCGGGAAGGAAATGCGACTTTGTCTCGCGTTTCTTTGCCCCCGGAGCAGGTATCCCGGAAGACCCCGTCACGGGCTCGGCTCACTGTAGTTTGATCCCCTATTGGGCCGAACGGCTCGGCAAGAAAGATCTTCATGCATTTCAACTCTCCAAGCGAGGGGGTGAGTTGTACTGTAGAGACAGAGGGGACAGAGTGTCCATCGGAGGCTGTGCCGTCACGTACTTGTGCGGCAAAATAACAATATGATCGCCGAATAAGCCGGCGCAAACGTAATATTTTTCGTATTTTCCCCCTTTGTAAAGGAGTCAGGGGGGATTGTGATTCTCCGATACTACATAGGCACTTAAAATCCCCCTCGATCCCCCTTTACAAAAGGGGGAAGCAAAACCTGATCCCGTGAGATTTTGCCCGGGCTTTACTGAATTACGACACAGTCTCTTCCGCCGGAATGACGAAATCATTAGCAATTTTCAGGCGTTTCTCCCACCTGAGAACCCTTTTTCATCACCATGCTAAAGGAGTCCGCCCACAAGGGGCCAGGCTGCGAGACGCCCACTCTCCGAACCGGTTTAGTCATCCCAGTTTATATTCCTTGAGCTTTCGCCAGAGAGTGGTCCGGGGAATGTTCAATATCTGTGCGGTGAGGCCCTTGTTGAAGCCCGTCGTCTCAAGGACCCTCGCAATATAGCGCTTCTCGAACTCGTCCAGGGTCAGCAGGCCTTCCCCCTCGATAGTATCGAACTCGAGATGCTGAATGTCCTGGGGCAAATCCTGGGGCCTTATCTGATTGCAGTCGGTCAGGGCGACCGCCCGCTCGATGATGTTCTCCAATTCCCTTACGTTTCCGGGGAAGGTATAGCTCATGAGGATTTGAAGCGCCTGGGGCTGAATGCCCGTGACTTTCTTTCGGAAAGCCAGGCAATATTTCTCGATGAAATGACTGACAAGAAGCGGTATGTCGTCGCGGCGTTCGCTCAGCCCAGGCAAGGGTATCGTCACCACGTTCAGCCGGTAGAAAAGGTCCTCGCGGAAGTTGCCCTGCGCGACTTCATGTTTCAGGTCCCTGTTGGTGGCGGCGATGATCCGGATGTCCAGATCGATCGGGCGAATGCTCCCGACACGCAGAATACGCCTCTCCTGGATCACATGGAGCAGCTTTACCTGCATGGTAGGAGGCATCTCGCCGACTTCGTCCAGGAATACCGTTCCTCCCGAAGCTGATTCAAGCAAACCGATTTTGGTTGCTGCGGCCCCGGTGAACGCCCCCTTCTCATAGCCGAAAAGCTCGCTGCTGATGAGTTCCTCGGTGAACCCGCCGCAATTGAAAGATACGAACGGATGATCCTTCCTCAGACTCAACCGGTGTATAGCCCTCGCCACCAGGGCCTTCCCGGTGCCGCTTGCGCCCTGGAGCAAAATATTGCAGTCTACCTCGGCGATTCTTTGAATCATCGTGAAGAGCTCTTTTACGGCCGGGCTGCTGCCTACGATCGTAGTCAGGCCGGCCGAACTCTTCAAGGCTTCGCGCAGGCGCAGGTTCTCCTGCCGCATGCTGATCCTGTCCAGCGCCCCCCTGGCCAGCACCCTGATTTCATTGAGCTTCAGAGGCTTTGCCGCATAGTGATACGCGCCGTTTTTGATGGCCTCGATAGCGCTGTCTATGCTTCCATAACCGGTGATGATGATCACCTCTGTTTGGCCCCGGACTGCCTTGCTCCGGGCAAGGACCTCCATGCCGCCTGTATCCGGAAGCCTCAAATCGCAGAATACGACATCAAAGGGCTCCGCCTGCATGCGATCCAAAAATGAGCGTCCCGTCGTAAACGCCTCCACCTCGTAGCCCTCCCTTGAAAGGGCCCGGCTCAGCCGACTGCATACGGTCACCTCATCGTCAACTATCGCCACCCGTACCTGCTGCATATTCGCATCTTTCCGCATCCTGACCGGCGGCCTAATCCTGCGCACGGACAACCGGCAACAATATCGTGAATACAGTCCCCATGCCGATTTCGCTTTTTACCGTAATCTGCCCCTGGTGTCTTTTTACGATTGAATAGGCGACCGATAATCCCAAACCGGTCCCGTAGCCTACACTCTTAGTGGTGAAAAAAGGTTCGAAGATATGCTCGAGCGCCTCGGGTTTCATTCCTACCCCGGTGTCCCCGATATCGAAACGAACGAAGTCCGGACCCTCGGCCGCCACATTTATCGTTATGGCCCCCCCCTCGGGCATGGCCTGTATGGCGTTGAGCAGCAGGTTCATAAAGACCTGCTGCAAACTCCTTATGTTGCCGCGAACAGGCGGCAGCGCATCGGGGATTTTCACATCAAGCCTTATTCCGGCGAGCATAATCTGATTCTTCACGAGAGCGACGGTGCTGCGCACGATTTCCCTGGCCTCGATGCTAGAGCGCTCCGGACGTTCCGTACGCGAGAAGTCCAGGAGGTTTTTGACAATCTCGCACGCTCTCTCCGATTGCGTGAGGATGTCATGGATCAGTTCCTTAGCCTCGGCATCCATCCGGCCGCCGTATTCCTCGAGATAGGTCTCGGCCGTTAGAGAAATGTTGTTGAGAGGATTGTTGAGCTCATGAGCGATGCCTGCGGTGAACGTGCCGAGTGCAGCGATCTTCCTGGCCTGCAGCAAGTGCTCCTGATTGGCTTCCAGTTCCTGGGCCATTCGGTTGAAGGCGCCTATCAGTCCATGCATCTCGTCGGTCTGCAATCCGTCATAGGAGGTGGGACTGTAGTTACCCCTGGCCACGCCCTGGATAGTGGTTTGAAGCACCCCCAAAGGACGGAGCAAACCAAGCGTCACCAGCTTTATCACTAACAACATGAGCAGAAAAAAAATACCGAGGAAAGCGAACGGAAGGACCGAGACCTTCACGATGGCCCTGCGGATTCTTTCCTGTTTTATCCTGAGGAATTGATCGGCAAAATCGGTTAGTTCCTTGCCTTGCCGGCGTATCTGCTCGGGGTCGGCGGCTGCTCTGCCTTCGGTCTCATAGAGACTGAGCGTCCGTTGGTAGTCGCCCAGGACGTTCCGGAACTTTTCGAACGTTTTCAGGTCCGTAATGTTTATGATGTCCCCGGAGAGATCCGAGACGAGGGAGTCGATATACTTGAGATAATATTTTCCTTCCTGGATGCTCGCCACGTCATTGTAAAAAAGATAATTTTTCTCGAATCGGCGCATTTCGAGCATGTTGTTAAGAAGCTCATAATAGCGCTCTCCCAGGAGAAGACGGCCCTTTACCGTCGAGAGATTCCAAAGGTTGAGGAGCGTCAGGGCGGAAATGGAGATCAACGTTACCGCGAAGACGATAAATATCTGCCCTTTTATGGAACCCAAGAGCCACTTCAGGACCGGATTGCCAAGAATGCGCGGACGATGCCAAAAGGGACCGCGTGCCATCGTCATTTTTCCCCCAATTCGGCAAGCTTCTGGTGCACGCGAAGACGCGAATGCTTGTTCCACCACAGAGGCAGAAAGCGCAGTGGCAAAGAACAGAAAAAGCCTTCACCACAGAGGCGGGGCATAGTCCGGTCAAGGAGAGGGCACAGAGGAAGGCAAAAAACTGACTAATAAATCTTTCATAGCTCTTCTCCGTGCCCTCTGTGCCTCTGTGGTGAGAAGTTTTTGCGCCTCTGCGGTGAACGTCCACTCCGGTGGTGCTGTTCCAAAATGGAATATGAATCCATAATGACTGGGAGTGTTATTTCATTTTGAAACAGTCAGCGCGTCACACGCTTATCACAAGTCAGCATTCATTTCAAGGAAACCCGCATTATGCCCTGCTTTTGCCGGTTTGGCACATTGATTGCCTAAAGAGAGCCGATGCAAAGAGGAACGAGATGATATGGAACGGATACTGGTTAGCATGAACTGCCGGAGCGGTTCCTGGGGCGCGTGGTCAAGGGCGATTTCGCTGGCTGGGAGGATAGACGCGAAGCTGTGCGCCCTGCTGGTGCTCCCGCCTCCGGTAAAGGGCGCAGGCACTAAAGAGCATAACGCTCCATGCGGGACCCGGGAACG
Organism: Syntrophobacteraceae bacterium; assembly: GCA_049515795.1. GTDB lineage: Bacteria > Desulfobacterota > Syntrophobacteria > Syntrophobacterales > Syntrophobacteraceae > SbD1. The sequence continues at coordinate 28,859 of JBEKTT010000047.1, read as the reverse complement.
TCTCGAACTGCTCATCGAAACCGCCAAGTCGGAAGGTGCTCGAATCGACTATTTCATTTCGGAAGGCAACTATGAGGAAGAAGTCATCCGGTTCGTCGAACAGAATCGGATAACTCTGGTGATAGCTGAGTATCCCGATGATGAAGACCCTCATTCGGAACGGGATATGGCGCAAATCCGCAAAATTCAGCATCGTATCGCGTGCCGGGTCGAGCTGGTAAGCCCCCGCAAAATGCAAAATCTTCAGCAAAGGAGAGAGCAACAGTCATGAGCATTCCACTCCACCTATATCTTCCAATCGCAGGGAACAGCGTCAACATGCTCGTAATTTTGGGCTTAGGGGGCGGAGTAGGCCTGCTGTCGGGCATCTTCGGGGTCGGCGGAGGGTTTCTGATGACGCCGCTTCTGATAATGTTCGGCATTCCCCCGACCGTGGCTGCGGCTTCGGACTCCAACCAGATCGTCGGGGCCTCGACATCGGGCACCCTTGCGCATTTCCGTCTGGGCAACGTCGATTTCAAAATGGGCCTGTTGCTCCTGGCCGGCGGGGTAGCCGGGGGGACGGTGGGAGTCCAGATCATCAAGGTCCTTCGGCAGCTCGGCAATGCCGATTTCCTGATCAATGTCTCCTATGTGCTCATGCTCGGAATCATCGGGAGCTACATGTTCGCCGAAAGTCTTCAGTCGCTGCGCAAGACCCAGGGAAGGCCCCACGCCCACGCGCCCGGGGTCAAAAAAGAATCGTTGTACGGGCGCGCGGTAAAAATACTGCCCTGGCAGATGGAATTCAAGCGATCCGGTGTGCGGCTTTCAGTACTGATGCCGCTAGTTCTTGGAGTACTTGTTGGAATCCTGGCGGCGATAATGGGTGTGGGCGGCGGATTCATCATGGTTCCTGTAATGGTTTATATGCTGCGGATGCCCATGCACGTCGTCGTGGGAACAAGTCTGTTCCAGATTCTTTTCACCTGTATGAATGTTACAATCATGCAGGCATGGAGAAACCACACGGTGGATTTTATCCTGGCGCTTGTGCTGCTCATTGGATCATCTATAGGCGCTCAGCTCGGGGCCAAGCTCGGCAAGAAACTGCGAGGGGACCAACTCAAAATACTCCTGGCCTCACTGGTGCTGGTGGTAATGGTCAAGATGCTCTACGAGTTGCTTGCCCGGCCCGAAGTACTTCTGGCTTATGTTGGGGGACATTAAAAAATGAAGATCGGACACTTTATACTCTTTGCCGCCTTCTGCCTCTTCACAGTTTCCACCGCTGCGGCGCAGGACGTAGCCCGGATGACGGCCGAGCCTCAAGCCATCAACATTGGCGCGCTTTACAACGGGACCACACTTACCGCAAAGGGATCGCTTCCAGCGGACAGCGAAGCCATCGTCCGGTTCATGGGCACATCCTGTGAGTTGCACATGAAGCAGAGGGGAAAAGTAGGGGGCATCGTGTGGATGAACCTCGATTCAATCACCTTCAAAGGGGCGCCCAGTGTATGCCTGGTCTCATCGGCCGTTGATTTGAAGCGCCTCGAAGCCAATGGGGGTGCCTCGATCAGGATCTTGAGGCTCTCAGGCCTCAAGGGATCCGTCCTGATAGAAACCAGCGGCGGCGGGCACGAAGACGCCTTCGAGGAATTTCTCAAATTGAAACAAAAGGAAGGACTGTACCGGGAGATGTTCGGAAATATCTCCTATGGGAGTGCATCCGAAGGACAGAAAACCTTTTTGGCAGAGGTACCGATCCCCTCTCGCCTGAGTCCCGGCGCCTATATGGTCGAACTCGACGCGGTGAGGAACGGAGAGGTCATCGCCCGGGCTGAACAGCCGGTTACGGTCAAGCTGGTTGGTTTCCCCGCCCTGCTCGCCGGACTTGCCTTCGGGCACTCGGCGCTCTACGGCATCCTAGCGACCATTATAGCCCTGCTTGCCGGTCTTGCAATCGGACTGGTTTTTCAGGGCAGGGGGAGCCATTGAGCGGTGGGACCCACCTCGCGGAGCGTAGAGATCGGCTTCGGCGGCGCCAGCGGGGGAGACGGCCGCAGCCAAATTCCCCGCTAGCCGCAACCAGGATTTGCATTAATGAAGGAATGGGTTGAATGAATTTAATTCACGGCCTGAAGGAGTTTTTCTCCTTCCGGTCGCCTCACAAACCTACTCTTCCCTTCTCGGTGCTTTTCAAGAAATTCAGGAGCATCCTGGAACGGAACAACCGTATTCTGGAACTCATGGCTGACATGGGTGACAAGCTCGGGGGCGAGTACGTATTTGATAGCCAATATGTCTTGGATATCAGTGAGAAAATAGGCGATCTCGTTTTCAAGCTGATTTCAGACCTGTCCGTAATGACCCAGAACGAGAATGTGGATCTTTTTATCGCTTTCGAGCGAATCCAGCACGATATCCAGGAGGAACTGGCCGGAAGGCGCGCTTTTCCCATGACCAGGCCGGCGGTTCTGCTGGACGAACTCAATGGAGATCTCAATGAGGAGGTGGGCAATAAGTTCGCCAATCTCGGGGACATACGCAATACGCTGGGGCTGCCCACCATGGATGGTTTTGTCATAACGACCAGGGCATTCTTCGATTTCATGGAAGCCAACGGTCTGCTAAAGCACATAGAACATTGTCTTGCCACGGTGGACCTAAAGGACGAGACCGCGTTCGAAGCCATGTGCAAGGAGGTGCGCGGGCGCATTTTCGAGGCGGCCATTCCCAGGCATGTAGTTTCGAACATAAACGCAATGCTTGATATTATCAGCGGCAGGCGGCAGGGAGAACCTTTGAGCTTTGCCGTAAGGAGCAGCGCCTGGGGCGAGGACAGCGACTTCAGTTTTGCCGGACAGTACGAGAGCGTTCTCAATGTCCCGAGAAAGGGTATTCCGCAAGCCTACCGGCGGGTGATAGCCGGGGCCTACACGCCTGAAGCCTGGCGATACAGGCTCCATAGAAAATATCGGGAAAGTGAGACGGCCATGGCGGTCGGGTGCCAGTTGATGGTCGAGGCTGAAGTCAGCGGCGCGATGTACACTTACGCCCCGCTTCCCCTGGAAAAGGAAGCCATGGTGATAAGCGCCGCCTGGGGCCTTGGGCCGGCCGTTGTGGGCGGCCTCGCAGAATCGGATACCTTCTTCCTGGAAAGGCTGCCCCCCCACAGTGTCATCTCGACCGAGTCAGGGCACAAGGTAAGCAAAATGGTCATGAAGCAGAACGGTGGGACGGATTGGGATGAGGTTGCTCAGAATCTGCAGGACAGGCCCTGCCTTTCGGCCGAATATATCCAGAGGCTCGCCCAGGCGGGCATAATGATCGAAAGATACTACAGACGTCCCCAGGACGTTGAATGGGCCTTTGACAGCAAAGGCAATGTCTACATCCTGCAATCAAGGCCTCTTAACGTTCAACCTAACCAACCGGAGCGCCATCGGCTCTACATCGACCATGCAAGCCTGTCGGCGCAGGTGCTTTTCTCGGGCAAGGGGACAGTTGTCCAGGGGGGTGTGGCGTCGGGAAAGGTCTATGTGGCCCAGGGTGATGACGACCTGAAGGATTTCCCCTACGGGGCGATTCTGGTAGCTCGCTACACTTCTCCCAAATACTCGCGTATCATGCGCAAAGCCAGGGGCATACTTACAGACGTAGGTTCGGCCACCGGGCATATGGCCACTCTGGCGCGCGAGTACCGGGTCCCCACCGTGGTGGATACAGGGGTGGCCACCAAAGTTCTCAAAACAGGGGATGAGGTGACCCTGGATGCTATACAGAACGTGGTTTATGAAGGAACGGTCAAGGAGCTGAGCCAATTTGAGATCACCCAGGAAGATGTCTTTGAGGAATCATATGAGTACCGCATGCTCAGGAGGATCCTAAAGAAAATAAACCCCCTTAACCTTGTCGACCCGCACAGCGAGTCTTTCAAAGCGGCCCGTTGCCGAACCTTTCATGACATCACCCGGTTCGTTCATGAAAAAGCGGTTGAGAGGCTCATAGATCTGAGCGAAAATTACCGGAAACAACACGACAAGACGCCGAAACGACTGGAGTTCGTCATTCCACTCGGCCTGGTGATAATCGATATCGAAAAGGGCACGAGCTCGCCTGCCGAGGCCCGGACCGTGACGCTCGAACAAATTGAATCAACGCCGATGAAAGCGCTCCTGGGGGGACTTTTGGAAAGCGGCATGTGGGAAACCAATCCCGTTGCCGTGGACCTGGGCAGCTTAATGTCGAGCTTCACCCGGACATTCAGCTCGTCGCTGGCCAGCCCCGAGGAGGTAGGCCGCAACCTGGCCGTGATATCGAATCATTACATGAACCTGCACCTCAGACTCGGCTATCACTTCAACATGCTGGATGCATACATTGGAGACGCGCTGAACGATAACTATATTTATTTCCGGTTTCTCGGGGGTGTTTCCAATGTCACACGCCGCTCGCGCCGGGCGAGGTTTATAGCCGAAGTAATGGAGTGCTTCGATTTTCTCGTCGAGATCCATGGAGATTTGGTTGTCGGCAGGATCAAGAAAATGTCCAAAGAGAGGATGGTCTCCAGGATGAAGGTCCTGGGCGGCTTGATAGGCTACACGCGCCAACTCGATATCAGCATGATCAACGATGAACGGGTCGACCTTCATTTATCCGATTTTATGCAGAAGATTCAGACTCTTACGGAGGTGAGCGATGACGCCCCAATGTGCGAACTGCGACCGAAAGACGCAGATTCTAATCCTGGACGATGAGCCTATAGTGTGCAAGCGGCTGAGACCTGCTTTCCAAAAAGCGGGCTACGAGGTGGAAACCTTTATCGACAGTGCTTCAGCCATGGCCAGGATCGAGGAAAAGCGGTTCGATATTATCATTACCGACCTGAAGATGAAGGGAACCGACGGAATGCATTTCCTGGCGCGAATCAAAGAGATTGCGCCCGAAACCGGTGTCGTGGTCATAACGGGGTTTGCTACCTCGGAAAGCGCAAAGGAGTCATTCCGAAAGGGGGCCTTCGATTTTGTGGCCAAGCCTTTCAAATTGAGCGATATCATCGATACTGTCCGGCGGCTGGATGAAAATCGCCGTGCGGGATCAGCTTAGCGGCGGGGCCGCAGGGCTGCCAGCCAGATTCGCCACTCAAATCTTCGGCGGCGGCACAGCCCTCGCCGCAGCGCCACATAGATATCGAGGCTCCGCCAGGCGGCGGGGTGTGGGGGGCGCATGTTCCCCATCCCCCACGCTTTTCGAGATCAAGTAATTTATTTGTATCTCTCTCAGGGTGTAGGTGCAACATTATGCGGCTGCCGTTCATCTCACTCAGGCGAACCAAGCCTGCTGCCGGGCAGGGGCTGGAGGAAGTCCGGTCCCTGTTTGCAAAATTCCAGCGCATTCAGAAACACAATACCAAAGTCTTGGAATTAATGGCCGAAATGGACCGGGCCCTTGGTGGGGAGTACATTTTCGACCGCGCCTTCCTCGAAAGCTCGGTTCGCGAGTTGAGCGGGCATGTCTACCAGGTTGTATACAGCCTCAATGCCATGTCTCAAAACGAATACGTCGCTCTGTTCGACCGGTATCAAAGCATCAAGAGAGTACTGGATGACATACTGGCCGGCGGCGTAGGACCATTTGGAACGAGTCTCGCCTTGCCCTATTCCGTCCTTGGCGTTGAAATGGAGCCCATGGCAGGCGCTTTGAACGTATGTCTCGCCGAGGCCCGAAACCGTCTGGATATTGCTGCCCCGGACGGTTTTGCGGTGACGGTGGCCGGCTGCTCCCGCCTTATTGAGGCAATTGAAGCGAAAGTAGCGGCAGGGGCGGCAGAGCCGCAACCGGGATCGCCACTCAAACCTTCGGCGGCAGCAGCAGGGCTGCACGCCTCGCGAGTGGGTGGGCGGGCTGTCGAGATCCCCGAAATTGATTTTCCACCGGAATTGGCCGAGGCGATTAATTATCAGGTCGAAGCCCTTTTTGACCGATACGGAGGCCCCATTCCTCTAACCGTGCGAATTTGTTCCTCTGCCATGAACTCAGAGGCGTTGACCAACGTTGAATCCAAAGACATCCTCCATGCGTGCAGACAGGCTTTGGCCGGATACCTGGCGGCGGCCGGAGAATCTGAAGATGCTCCGGTAGCCCTGGCGGTGAACGCGACGGTTTCGGGGTATTTAGCCGGCTGGGTTTCTGTTGTGGCCACACCCGGGTCGCCTTCCGGAGGACTTTTTTGCATTACGGTCTGGCCGGTGGATGCCCCGGATCGAAAGGAGAGTTTTTTTCTTCGCCGGACCTACCCCTTCGATCTCGTTGAATCCGAGATTAAAGCCAAACCCTTCGGCCAGCCGCTCTATGCGGGCGTGAATCCCCTATCGTGCACGCCAAAAGGACTGTACCGGGGTTCGGCCCTCATGGGCACTTCTTTTCTTCGGAGCATTGCCGAATGCGCGGCCGCTTTTGAGCGGATCCTCGGCTATCCTCAGAATCTGGGTTGGATAAGGGGAGACGGGGAGCGACCGGTCATAGTGGACGTAAGCCCGACAAACGGACTGGACGGTTCGGCCGGAATGGTATGCGATTCGGGTGATTTGCTTGAGGGCGCCGAGGTGATGCTGACCGGAGGTGAAACCGTGCAGATGGGCATAGCAGCCGGCCCAGTGGTTCACGTCTCTGAGAGCGAACTTGATCGGTTCCCCTATGGCGCCGTGGCCGTAGCCAGGCACGCAAGCCCCAGACTGAGCGCCATCATGCGCAGGGCTTCCGCCATCGTGACCGAAATCGGCGCCTCGATCGGGCATCTGGCCACCATAGCAAGAGAGCTGCGCATTCCCGCCATCTTTGGCGCTGACGGGGCAATGGAGCGCTTGCCGGAGGGGACCGAGGTCACGGTGGACGCCGGGGACAGAACTGTCTACCGGGGCATCGTGGAGCCTCTTTTAGCCTCCCGCGCGTGCAGCACCGAACTGTATCCGAACGATCCCGAATACGTTGCGCTGCGCCGCCTGCTGCGTTGGATAATGCCTCTGGATCTCATAGATCCGGACTCCAGTGCATTTTCCGTCGACAATTGCCGTACTTATCACGAAATAATTCATTTCGCTCACGAGAGGTCCATAGAGGAGCTGCTCAAAATTCAAGAGCACGGCGCAGGGCTGAAAAGTCAGTATGTAAGGAAGCTCGAGATCGACACGCCGATCGATCTTTTCGTGCTGGACATCGGTGGAGGAGTCTCCCCGGAGGCCGGTCCCCGTGTCCGAATGGATGATGTCATCTCGAAGCCTTTCCTCGCATTCCTGAGTGGACTGTCTCTCAAGGAGGCCTGGGATCGTGATGCGGGATCCATTAGCATCAGAGAAATAATCTCCGGGCTTGACCGCACGTTTGCTGCGATAATGGAGCCGCCTGAATTCTCCGGAAGAAACCACGCCATTCTGGCAGAAAACTACATGAATGTGGGTCTTCGGCTGGGTTACCATTACAGCGTCATCGACAGCTATCTCAGCGGCAACATTAATCAAAACTACGTCTATTTCCGTTTCGCAGGTGGATTTGCCGATGAAAACCATCGGCGGCGCAGGGCCGAGCTCATCAGGACTATCCTGGATCAAATGAGCTTCAAAGTGGCTGTCAAGGGCGATCTCGTTTTGGGCAAACTCAAACTGGCCGACGACGTCGAGGTTATTTCAGCTCTGAGGGCCCTCGGAGAGCTTACGGGTTTTACCCGGCAGATCGATCTTTCGATGGACTCGGAAGACAGGGTTGAGCAGTTTGCCAGGCTGTTCCGGGAAAAATCCCGCCATGCTGCTACATCCGGTGAAGAGGCGTCCGGCCTGTCGGACCACCTTGATCGATAGACGCTACGTTGTTAGCGGCGTATGTGGAATCGGGACGTTAGCGAGCGCCGGATGCTTTGACGGAGATCAGAGATCAGATGTAAGAGGCAGGAAGTTCCGTCATCCGTCCTCCGTTTGGTGCGCCAGGCAACCAGGCAGTCCGCCGCATTAGAGTCTATCTTAAGAGGAGCAAACGCGTGCCTAATATTCTCGCGGGAGTGTTTCAAAAATTGCGGGAGCGCCGGCTGGCTCGAGCGGCGAAATTTCTGGATGCTCTGAAAATGCGGTATCACACTTTCCGTATTCTGCTCGCCAACAACGAGTACTCGCTTGACCTCATGAGGTCCCTGGATCAGTCACTGAGGTCCGGGAGCACCGATCTGCCCGAGGTAACCGAGGAGCTTCTAAGCGTTACTTACGAGCTTGTCGACGGGCTCAACCGTCTGAGCGAGGGCCGTCACCAAAAGCTTTTTGAAACCCATTACAGCCTTGCCGGCGCCATCCGCAAGGAGCTCGACGCGGTGATGGCGGTCCAATTCCGTGCGTCAGCTTGCATTTTCCTGGAAGACCTCTCGGCCGATCTCCGGGGGGAGGTGGGCGGGAAGGCTGCCACCCTGGCCCTGTTGCGAAAAGCTGGTTTTCCCGTTCCGGACGGTTTTGCCGTGACGGCGATCTCCTGCGAGGGAATGCTATCGGCCAACGGTCTTGATCTTTTCATACGGCAGAGGGCGCAGAGGCTGGAGGCCGGGTACAACCGGGGCGCGGACTTTGAAGCTGATGCCGAAGAAATTCGCCTCCGTATTCTCGATGCGGTCCTTCCGCAAGCCTTCGAAGAGGATCTCCGGGGCGCCTACGAACGGCTCGCCGGTCCGGGGGGAGCTGCGATATCCGTCCGAAGCAGCGCTCTGGTCGAAGACAGGCTGGAACACTCCTTCGCCGGTCAGTTCAAGAGCGTGCTCAACGTGATCTCGTTCGATGGGTTGAAGGATGCGCTCAGGGAAGTCGTTGCAAGCAATTACAGCCCTCGATCAATTTCCTACCGCCTTCACGCCGGACTTTCCCTGGTTAGGCATGATATGGCCGTTTTATGTCAGCGAATGGTGCAGGCCGAGTCGGCGGGAGTACTGTTCACTATAGACCCTGCGGCGTCCGAAAGCGGGCGGATGCTTATCAGCGCTGTTCCCGGGCTTGGAATCCCGGCCGTGAGCGGGAGCGCTCCCGCTGATATCTACCGGCCATCGAGAGAGCCATTAGACACAGGCCCGATGGGCGATTGGGCACAAGTTGCCCAAAAGACTCATCGGACTGTAGCCAGGGCTGAGGGCGGCGTCGAGGAGCAGGAGTTATCTGAAAATGAACGGAATGTGCCTGCGCTTTCCGAAGAGCAGATTCGCTCCCTGGTTCGTCTCAGCCGAAGGGTTGAAAGCCTGATCGGAAAACCGCAGGACATCGAATGGGCGATTTCGCAGGAAGGCGAGATTCTTATCCTCCAGTCGAGAGGCATCCGGCTTCCCCTCAGGAGCAGGCAGGCAGCGGAGGCTGCACGGGGTGAGGTCCTGCTGCGGGGAGGGGTCTGTGCTTCGCCGGGGCGGTGCGTGGGCAGGGTCAAAGTAGCACATTCGACCCGTGATTTTGAAGCATGGCGCAATTCGCCGCGCGAGCCGGGCATCCTGGTGCTTCCCCAGAGCATGTCGGATGCGGCCGGCCTGGTCCCCGACTTTGAAGGCGTGGTGGTCGATCTCGGCAACCCTGCGGATCACCTTGCGTGCGTGGCTCGAGAATATTCCCGCCCGATGCTGACCGGGGCAGGTAAGGCGACCCAGACGCTGCAAGACGGCCAGTGGGTGATTTTGGACGCAGACATGGCCATGATCTTGAAGGCGCCTGAGGAGGTATGGTCCGCCGCCCGGCTTGGCAACGCCCCTTCGGAAGGCCGCAGGACTAAGCCCAGTGACGCCTCGCGTCCCAAGACAACCCGTCTGAGGAAGCTCATCGAGCCTTTAAACCTCACCGACGCATACGGTCCAACATTTTCCATCCAGGAATGCGGCTCGCTCCATGACCTTATCCGCTACACCCACGAAATGGCGGTCCTGGCAATGTTCCAGACCGGAGACGACATTGTGGAGTCGGCGGAAGTACTGATACGGCGTCTTGATGGCGTCGTTCCGCTGCACTTCCTGATAATTGATCTCGGCGGCGGTATCGCTCCCGGCAGCAAGACGTTCAAGGTCAGGCTGGAAGATATTCTATCGGTTCCTATGCTGGCGCTGTGGAGAGGAGTTTTAACGCCCGGGCTTCGATGGAACCTTCCTCCGCCAACATCCGGGGTTTCGGGACTTCTTTCCCGGTCGATGCTTGACGCGGGCAGCGCCAGGCCGATCGGGCAGCAGAACTACGCTTTAATTACGCGGGACTATCTGAATCTGAACGCACGCGTTGACTATCATTTCGCCATGGTGGACGCAGTTTGCGGCATGAATCCCAGGGAGAACCACATCCGTTTCAGGTTCAAGGGCGGTGGGACAACAGCCGTCCAACGGGAGCGGCGTGCGCTATTCATCTCTGAGGTGCTGGAGGCGAACAATTTTTTCGTGGACCAGCGCGGCGACCTGGTGACCGCTACGATTCTGGAGACCCAGCAATCCGAAACCGAGGATCGGTTGGTCATGCTGGGGAGGCTGCTGGGCTTCAGCAGGCTGCTTGATGCGACTATGCGCGACGACACCGTGCATCGAAAAGTGGCGCGGGCGTTCATGGATGGGGACTGGGCCTTGAATAGTCTCGATCAGGAGCTTGTTGGGACCTGAAAACATTCCCATGCCCCACAGATGTGGAAAAATACGCTGCTGCGCAAGCGCTGAACGGTTACACAAATCGGGGTAAGACACACTTTCCCCGCGGCGGCGGGCTGCGCCTCTTTCAAGCGTGGTAGAAATGCATTCCCGGCAGTTCCACAGCCGTAAGCAGGTTTCCATAAACCGCTCCGGTGTCGATGCCGATTTTGTCCGGTGTAACGAAGGGTGTCTCAAAAGGTGTGTGGCCAAAGACAGTAATCTCATTTGAAGCCGCTTCATCGTGCAGGAATCTTTCCCGCACCGTGAGAAGGCGGTCCAGTGGACAACGATCCAGGGCCTCTCCGGGAATGGTTCCCGCGTGGATGAAAAGATAGCCGTCGAGCCTGAAGTATGGCCGGAGCGTTTCCAGGAAGCGGGTGTGTTCGGCAGGCAAAAAGGATAGGTCGCCAAGAGAGCGGACCGGGCTGTTCGAGTAGCTGTTCAGGGTATCCTCCACGCCGATAGATCGAAGGGTCCGCAGATGGTCGACATTGCCCGTCCGGGAATACTCCAGCAAAGCGTGCTCGTGATTTCCCAGCAGAAAAACCGAGTTTTTGACTCTTTCTCCAACCTCGAGAAGATATTCGATCACCTCCCGCGACCCAGGTCCCCTGTTGATGTAATCCCCGAGAAAAACCAGGAAATCCCTGCCCGCATCGAGGGGCAGCCGGTCTATAAGAGAGGTGAGCTTTCGATGGCACCCGTGAATGTCTCCAACGGAGAAGATCTTGTGTTTCGGAAAAGACTGCATTAAGACGTCCCTAAATCATGCTCAAACCTGAAATTTTTACGGCCCCGCGATGATAACCGTCAGGGAAAAGTCTCTCCAAATCTTCAATTTCGATTCCATTGTCTTCACAGGTTGCATAAACTGTCGGGATCGAACCGGTTTCCTGGAATCGGCTGCGCAGGAATCTGATAATCTTCCAGTGCTCATCGGTCAGGCTTTCAGGCATTTTCAGTTCTTCACTCTTATGGAGGGCAAAATCTTCATCCCATTCCGACGGATCAATGAGAAATCCATAAGCATCTACTCGATACACTTTTTTTTCCAAAAAGTCGGGAATTTTATCCACCCCTTTTTGTTCAAGCCACGAAGGATGGATGTGTTGAGCTCTGTAGGTCAACCCTGCCAATTTGCATGCTCCCCGAAGATAACCTGTTGGAAAGAGTTTTTTCAGGTCCTGTATACGCAGCTTCAGATTCCTGAGGGTTTGATAAACATCGGGACAACGGCCCGTTTCCATGAAAGTGTTTCGAATAAAATAGATGACCCCCCAGTGGGCAGCCGTTAACCCACCGAAGATATTGACTCTGTCGGCCATTTCCTCTGCAAAACTCTCATCCCACTTGTACGGATTCTCCAAGAAATCGTATCCATCAGTCTCATAAGCTCTATTCTTGAGTTGAAGAGATGGTCCCATAAACTCTCCTGCTGCTTTCTGCCGAGGATGACGCAAGCATAATTCGGATGCGACTCGGCCCTGATGTCATGGGCTATTCCTGCTTTTCTTTCCCTCACGCCCACCTTCACTGCCGAATCGGGAAACCCGGCATCACTATTAACGGTTTCCAGGGACTGGTACGACCGGTCGACAACGAGCGGGACTCTGTTTTTAGAGTTGCTCATCGTTCTTCCTTTCTCAGAATGAGGACGAGCGCCGGTTGCATCAGTACCAAACCGCTGCTTGAAATGGTTTAAACTTGCAGGGTGATGAAAAATGATTTGAATTCCCCATCACGGAGAAAAACCCTATAGAGATAACCCCGGCGAAAGGGGGGGCCAGTGTATCTTGCTTTAACATCAATTAGTTGGTGGAAACCTGGATTCCGCCCCGGATCGGGTTCGGGGTGACGCCGGAATGGCGAAATCATTAGCAATTTTCAGGCGTTTCTCCCACCAGAGAAGCCTTTTTCATCACCCTGTCAGGGCAGCGAATCTGATCCCCAATAATCAGGGTTTCGCAAAAACCCGCAGCAGTATGGCGACAACTGCCTTATATGTCAATCCGGAAGAATGATGACCATGGAGTGAAAAGAGCCCTTTCATTGATTGATGCAGTTTTTCCCCTTTATTTTTTTATTGTTGCTTTTTATAGTGCCATCTTCGGGGAAAATACTTATGTTAGTTGAGATCAGTTTACTATTGATCCTGGTTCAGGCGGGCTTATTCAGCCGACTGTGCGTTGAGGAAAAGCAGGTTCGTTTATCATAACAAAATAGTATCGCATTGCCTAACATTGGTGATTGTTGAAAGGAGATTTGTTTAAATGATTCACGTGTCAGAAAAGGCCGAAGACGTTTTGAAGGATTATTTCAAGGAAAAGCAGATCACTCCGATCCGGGTTTTTCTCCAGACCGGTGGCTGAGCAGGTCCATCCCTTGCGATGGTTCTGGACGAACCAAAAGAAACAGATGACGTGTATAAGATAAACGGCTTTACAATGCTGGTCGATAAGGAGCTTCACGAAAAAACCAAGGACATTACAGTAGATTATGTCTCCTACGGGATGGGTTCCGGCTTCCGGGTGGCATCCGAAATACCGGTTAGCACGGGGAGCGGCTGTTCGCCTTCGTGTAGTTGCTAGCCGGCAATCATATTTATAATAAGAGGCCGGCCTTTTCGCCGGCCTTTTCTGTAATTACCGAACTCTGCCTGCGTTCTGGGCAAAGGTTTTGTCGCGGTAACCCACGAAAACATCCGGACACCAAAGTCATTTCGAAATCCCAATGACGCCGCAAGCTACTCGCGCGCCTGAGGCGCCTGTCGGTTGGGTTTTGAAATCGTCGGCCTGGGCGTGAACTATTACCGAGCGGCCAATGATCGATTTTGGTCCCCCGAGGCTGATCATATTGTCGGTCACTTCGAGTCTGGCCAAGCCGTTCTTGTCGGCTTCGAGATTACCAAGATCGCCAGCGTGGCGTTTTTCGGCTTTGGGACCCGCATGGGGCATATCGGTGGGATTGAAGTGGCCGCCCGCGGAATTGGCTTCGGGGGAGGTGCAGTTTCCGAATTCATGAATGTGAAATCCGTGCGGGCCCGGCGACAGGCCCTCGATGTTAGCGGTGATTCGAACCCCCTTGCCGTCTTTGACAAAGCTGACAGCCCCTCGTACCTTACTGCCCTCGGTAGGGTTCATAACGGCGATTGCCTCTTTAACATCCGGTTCGGCAACCTTCTGGGAGCATCCCGCCAGAGCCACTCCCAGAATGATCCCCGAAAGCAGCGCACCCTTGACAATTCCTCTCATCTTGTCCTCCTACTGTCTTTGGTTATGAATTAACCGGAAAACATGTCTGCCCCGCTGAGATAGACTATAAGTACCAGTCCGGGCGTGAATCTTTTGTTTCTCGATCCAACGGGGAGCGAAAGTAAAATTTTTGAATGAAAATTCCAATCAAAAAGTGTTACCTAGGGTCCATCCGAAAACACCGGGTTAGACACTGGCGGTTTGCGATATTAAATACAACATGGAGTATTTGAGATGGCCAAGTCAAGAATTGAGGGAACGGCGCCATTTTTCATTCTGGCAGGCATTCTGGTCGCTCTCGACCAGTTGACAAAATACCTGCTCGTCCACGCGATTCCGATCAACACCGGGATTCCCATAATTCCCGGTTTCTTTAATCTCGTTCATGTTCACAATACGGGAGGGGCTTTCAGCATCTTGGCAGGGCCGGGATATCCCTGGCGACAATATGTTCTCGTAGGGCTAACCATAGTGGTGGTCGCCGCAATCGCCTATGCATACGGCAAAGCCGGCAAAACGGACAACTGGACCCGAATCGCGTACGTTTGCATTACCGGGGGTGCCATCGGAAATCTTATCGACCGCATTAGATTAGGAGAAGTGATCGATTTTCTGGACGTGTACGTGGGAACCCGGCACTGGCCGGCCTTCAATGTGGCCGACGCCGCCATTTCTACGGGCGCTGTAATGCTGCTGGTCTCACTCGTAAGAAAAAGGTGATCGCTCCCGCCCGGATACCTGCGACGCAAGGTTCATTTCATGGAATGAATCATACCAATATTTTTGAAGCGATGCGCTGAAGCAGCCCTTCATCAGTACCCCAACTCCTCTCCAACCAATTTTACGTGGATGCGGCCTTTTGTTCTGTGGCCTTCGATGATGCTCCACATGTTGCAGACGCGTTCAGCCGACCGGCAGTCGTGGCACAGTCCGTCGGCCGTGCAGGGTGTTTCGACGCCGATACGAATGGCGTTCACCGGCGCAGCGTAGTGTTTGATCCTGGCAATGGCGGAATCCAGGTCTGGGGCCACTTTATTCATTCCCACCACGAGGATCACCTTTTCGGGACCGAACATCATGGCCGCCACACGGTTTCCCAGGCCGTCCAGGTTGACCAGTCTGCCGTCCAGTGTGATGGCGTTGGAACTGGCGATCATAATGTCGGCGTTGAGCCCCCTGCGCCTTTCTGCCAGGCTTTCCTGAGGCGTAAGCCCTTGCTTGAAAGGATCGATTATATTCACTTTCGGCAGAGCGGCTATTCTTTTCCACAGCCCCATCGAAGTGGTGGTAATCGAACCGCAGCGATAAACGGTCGTCCCATGCGGGATCATTGCCAGCACCTCATCGATCGCCTGGGCGGCGGTGTCAGCATAACTGCCTTCCATGCGGCGATTTTCGAGGTTAAGAATAATTTGCTGTGCGGCTCTTTCATTCCAGCTTATCTGGTTTTTATCCATTTCCAACCTCCCTGGATCGTTGAAAGGTCTTAAGTGTGAACCTGACCCTTTGATTGCTCTAGGGCGCCAGAACTATTTTGCCGAACATCTCGCCCCGCTGCATAATCTCAAACCCGCGCCTGCCCTCGTTTAGAGGAATCACTTCTCCGACGATGGTCTTGAGCCTGCCGCTCCACAGCAAGCGGGTAATATCGCGAAAGTCCTGCGGGGTGCCCATCGTGCTCCCGATAAGGCTTATCTGCTTGCCGAATATCCTGCGGACGTCGATCTCGACCTGCGGACCGCTGGTATTTCCAACGATTACTATCCGGCCTCCCCTGGCCACCACGGCCATGCTGATGTTAAGGGTGGCCGCGCCGACGTTGTCTACCACGAGATCAACCCCGCGTTTTGCGGTCAGCCTGCGGAGTTCCTTGCCCCAATCGGTCACAGAGCGATCGATCACGAAATCAGCGCCCAGTTCGCGGGCTTTTTTCGCTTTTTCGGCGTTGCCGGCTACCACATAGACGGTGGCCCCTGCCATTTTGGCGATCTGTATGGCTGCGGTGTTTACCCCTCCACCGGCGCCGACTACCAGCACAGTTTCGCCGGCCTGGAGTTTTGCCCTGTTTATCAACATCCGCCAGGCCGTGAGGGTGACCAGGAGCGGAGCGCAGGCTTCGGGGAAATCAATGTTGTCAGGCATTGTCACCAGGTTTTTTGCAGGCGCCGCCACATACTTGGCGAACCCCCCGCGAATATGCTCGCCAATAATCATATACCTGGGGCTCATGGAGTGCTCGCCCCGGCGCGTGAATTCATCTTCGAGCGGATTTATTCCATGATCGATCACAACCCGCCGGCCGGTTTCAAATCCTGTTACGCCCTCGCCCAGACCGGCCACAACTCCTGCTATGTCTGCTCCGCCCCAGTGGGGCATCTCAAGATCAAGGCCCGGCCATCCGTACATGACAAATATATCGAGGTGATTCAGAGCACAAGCTTTGACTTCAACAAGTACCTGGCCTTTACCGGGAGTGGGATCGGCAACATCTTCGTACCTGAGAACATCGGGACCGCCATGCTGGTGAAAACAAAGGGCTTTCATCTTTTTTTGTGATCCTTTTCGCTATAGGAATGGTTATTTTTCTGCAAAGCGCCTTATCCATAGCTAAACGTCATCTGCGGTATTTCAAGTGCCGCAGCGAAGAAAACGGACCCCGGATGTCGAATATCAATTTGCAAAAGCGCTGAAAATGCAGCAAAAGAATCCGGCGTCCCTGAGCAGGACGACTCGACCATGAGTAGTGAAGACCCAACCGAAGTATGGCGCCAGAGACACTGATTCCACGGCGGGCTATGCCCGCGCAGCCTGCGCCGCTGTATGTCTGTTTAAAGGAGCGCGGACACAAACGGCGGCTTAGGTTGCCCTGCCCGGCCGAGAGGTTTTGGCCGATTGCGGATCACCCGGCGCTTGCGCAGCGATTCATATTGAAAAGGCGCCGCCGGGGGCCTATTATTACCGGTGGAACAAAGACGGTGTTCCTTTTGCGATACTGGGGTGTTAAAGAGAACTAATTCAATGACAGCAAATAATAAAAATATCAGGGATTGCGACAGATCGGCTTTTCCTCCCAATTCTCGGGGCTGGAAAAGGGGAGAACGATGAAAATGCCCATTTCAAAGAGCCGCACGCCAAAAAGGAGGACCATCAGCTGGATTATTTTTGGCTTGTTTTCAATTTTCCTCTGCCTTTCCATGGTCGGGGGCATCGCGGTTTTTGCGCTCTATCTGCAAATCGATCGGTCGCTTCCCAGCGTGGAGGCCCTGAAGCAGTATCACCCTCCTCTGGTCACCAGCGTATATTCGGCCGATGGTGAACTGATAGGCGAATTCTTTATCGAGCGAAGATACCTGGTTCCGCTCGAGGAGCTTCCCCCGTATCTCATAAAGGCCTTTATCGCCGCTGAGGATACGAGGTTCTACGAGCACGGCGGGGTGGACCTGATCGGAATTTTTCGCGCCATGCTGAAGAACATACAGGCTGGTGAAATCGTCCAGGGGGGAAGCACCATAACCCAGCAGGTCGTCAAATCCCTGCTTCTTACCCCCGAACGCACTTACATGCGTAAGTTCAAAGAGGCCCTTCTCGCCCACCGGATCGACAGCAGCCTCAGCAAGAACGAGATTCTCTATCTTTACCTGAACCAGATTTATTTCGGCGCTGGAGCGTACGGGGTAGAAGCGGCTGCCAGGGCCTATTTTGACAAACATGCGAGCGAGCTGGACCTTTCGGAAGCTTCCCTTCTCGCCGGTCTGCCCAAAGCTCCCAACCGCTTTTCTCCGATTCATCATATTGCTGTGTCACGTGAAAGGCAGCGTTACGTTTTGCAGAGGATGGTGGATTCGGACTTCATTACTTTCGATGAGGCCCGCGAAGCTTTGGCAAAGCCGCTGCAGATCGCAAAGTCCAAGCATTGGGCGCTCAAAAAGATGGACTATTTCACGGAGGAAGTCAGGCGGCAGGCAGAGACTCGTTTCGGGCGCGACATGCTCTATCAAGAGGGGCTTATTATCCAAACGACTCTGGACCTCAAGGCGCAGCGAATCGCGGAAAGGGCGCTCGACCAGGGTCTTCGTGAGCTGGATAAAAGGCATAAACAGTATCGCGGGCTGCACGTCAATGTCCCAAAAGATGATTGGCCGGGTACTCTTCGAATCCTTAGTCAATCCAATGGAGAGTTGGAAGAAGGCAAGGTGGTGGCGGGGCTGATAGTGGAATTTGACGCCAACTCCAGGACAATTTCTCTGGACCTTGGCGCCGCAAAGGCGTTGATCCCCCAGTCGGGTTGGCAATGGGCGCAGGTTTCCAATAAACGCGCAGAGAAGATTTTCCGCAGCGGCGACGTCCTCAGAGTGAAACTGGGCAGGCGGCAGGAACAAGATATCTGGATTGGCTCCGTTGAGCAGGACCCCGGGATGGAAGGCTCGCTGATGTCCATTTCACCGGTTACCGGCCGAGTCATCTGCATGGTGGGAGGACGCAATTTCGAAAAGAGCCAGTTCAACCGGTGCACGCAGGCGGTGCGGCAGCCGGGGTCTGCGTTCAAGCCGATAATTTATGCGGCTGCGCTCGATAAGGGCTACTCGGAGGCCTCCATACTGATCGACTCGCCGATTACCTATTACGACCACAGCGTGAAAGGCTCCTGGACCCCCTCGAATTACGACCGCCAGTTCTGGGGGCCGATCCTGCTCCGAAAAGCCCTCATCCATTCGCGGAATGTGGTGACCGTAAAGCTGCTCGAATCAATCGGGGTAAACTACACGATCAATTACGCCAGGCAACTGGGAATAACATCTCAGCTTACCCCGACTCTGTCGCTCGCCCTTGGGGCCTCCGGCGTGACGCTCCAGGAGTTGCTCACGGCCTACTCCACCTTCCCCGGTCAGGGTGAGCGGGTTGAGCCATATCTGATAGAAAAAGTTTTGGACCGATACGGCAATCTGATAGAGGAACACCAGGTAAAAAGAGAAGAGGTTATATCGGCCAAAACCGCCTACCTGATGACCGACCTGCTCCAGGGGGTTGTGAGGGAGGGGACCGGGACAAAAGCAAAGGAGCTGAAGAAGCCCGCCGCCGGGAAAACGGGAACCACCAACGAACTCAAGGACGCCTGGTTCCTAGGTTTTACTCCTTCGGTGCTCACAGGCGTCTGGGTAGGCTACGACGACCATACCGTCTCCCTTGGAAAGGGAGAGACCGGCGGGCATGCGGCCTGTCCGATCTGGGTCTATTTTATGAAAGAGTACCTGGCAAACAAGCCCGTTGAAACATTCCAAATACCTGAGGGCATTATTTTCGCCAAGATAAATGGGTCGTCGGGGGCGGTTGCCGGAGCGGACGAGGAGGGGACGGTCTATGCGGCTTTTGCCGAAAAAATTCCGGCTCCGGGCTCAGGACCGAAGCTGGAAGGCGAGGAGACGGCTGCCGAGGCTCACTGGGAAACAGGCGATGGCCAGCCCCAGTTGAGACAGGTACAGCCTTCTTCGGGTGATTCTTACTTCAAGTCGGAGCTGTATTGAACATGGTAAGATAATTCCAGCCTGCGCCAGGAGGGGCTTATGAGCCTGATAAAAGTTGACAGCGAAAAATGCGGCCGCGACGGTATTTGCGTCGAAGTTTGCCCTTTGGGCCTGCTTTCGCTCGACCAGGAGGGCAGGCCGCAGATGCTCCCGGCGGAGGCCGCCTTCTGTATCGGGTGCGGACACTGTGTCGCAGTCTGTTCAAATGGCGCCTTGGACAATTCGAAAAATCCTATTTCAAAACATACGGCGATCCCGGCGGATTATTCTCCCGATCCTGCCCAAAGTGCGCTCTTTTTGCGCTCGCGCCGCTCCATCCGCCACTACGAAGATAAACCGGTATCCAGGGAGAAAATTCTGAAACTTCTGGACATTGCCCGTTTTGCTCCTTCGGGGCATAATTCGCAGGCAATATCTTACCTGGTCGTCGAGGGACCTGAAAACCTTATGCGCCTCAGCCGGATAATTGTCGAGTGGATGCGGGAAACCGTGAAGCTTTCCCCTGAGTTGGCGAAGCGTTTCAACATGCCCGTCGTAATCCGGGAGGAGGAAAAAAGCGGGGCCCGGATTCTGCGGGGGGCCCCGCATATTATCGTGGCTCATGCACCGGCAGACCTGGCTGCAGCTCCGGTCTCAACGATGCTTTCTCTGGAATATGTCGAGCTGTTTGCCCCGGCTCTGGGGCTCGGCACGTGCTGGGCCGGTTACGCGATGGCATGCGCCCAGCAGTTCCCCGCTTTTTCGCAGTTCCTTAAAATCCCGGCGCGCAGGACGATTACCGGAATTTTGATGGCGGGCTATCCGAGATACAGGTACCATCGGCTGCCTGCCCGAAATCCTCTGGATGTGGCATGGTTCGAAACCGGCTAACCGTAGCCTGCCGGCGAGGCATCCCGCGCCCGCCCAACGCGTCCGACTTCCGCCTAAAGGCGGTAAAAGGATCTTCCGCCTAAAGGCGGTAAAAGGAATGACCAGATTAAGACCAGATTAAGACCAGATTAAGACCAGATTAAGACCAGATTAAGACCGGATTAGACATGCGATGCGGCCGCCTTCCGCGCTCCGCGATGTGAAGCTGTTTAAGTGATATATGTAAGTCTATCATACGAGGAAAGTTCATTGAAGCAGTGGGTCCTATATTCGGCTCTGGCGCTTCTGATTTGGGGTCTGTGGGCTTTTTTGCCCAAAATGGCCCTCAGATGCCTCGAGCCAAAAACGGCTTTCATGTTTGAAGTATTGGGCGGGGCAATAACAGGCCTGTTCGCTTTTCTCATCCTGCGGCCTCAACTTGGAGGGGCCGAAATACGAGAGGTAATACCCGCCCTTCTCACGGGGATGATGGGCTATCTCGGGCTGCTTTGCTTCATGTATGCGATCCGCGAAGGTAAGATGTGCATCGTCGCGCCCCTGACAGCGCTTTACCCTGTCGTGACCCTGGTGCTGGCAATGATTTTCCTGAGAGAAAAAATAAACATTGTCCAGTTCGCCGGAATAATCCTCGCGCTTGTCTCCGTCGTGCTGATCTCGTACGAATAGAAGTAAAACTCTTGAAACCGGCTCTACTCGAGTTTTTCAGGCAACTGCTGGCCGAAACGGTCCAGATCAGCCTTACGCTTTTCCGCATAATGATCCCGATAATCATTGCGGTAAAAATACTCCAGGAATTCGGCGCAATAGCCGCCGTGGGAAAAGTTCTCTCCCCGGTAATGCGTATCGTTGGGCTTCCCGGCAGCATGGGGCTCGTCTGGGCAACGGCAATTCTGTCCAATATCTATACCGGGATTATCGTGTTCGTTTCCGTGTCCGCAAACGAATCACTGACGGTTGCGCAGACCACGGTGCTGGCGACGATGATGCTCGTGGCGCACAATCTTCCAATCGAGCTCCGGATCGCGCAAAAAGCGGGCGCGCGCCTGCGATTTATGGGTCTTCTCCGCATGGGGGGCGCCTTCGTCCTTGGATGGGCGCTTTTTAGAGTCTATAGTTGGGCGGGCTTGCTCCAGGAGCAAAATACCCCTAGATGGCTGCCGCGTATCGACGACTCCTCGATCATGACCTGGGCTGCCGGTCAGGCTCGCGGGTTGATAATGATATTTTTTATTATATTGGGTTTGCTCCTGGTATTAAGAATTCTGGAGAGGATCGGGATTACGGCCATAATGACCAGGCTGCTGACGCCTGTCTTGAGGCTGCTGGGAATAGGCCCCTCCGCCTGTATGCTCACTATTGTCGGGATGACCCTCGGGCTTGCCTACGGCGGAGGACTTATAATCCAGGAGTCTGTTTCGGGCCGCGTTGACAGGCGCGACGTCCTGTTTTCCCTGGCCCTTATGGGTCTCTGTCACAGTCTGTTTGAAGATACACTTGCCGTTGCCTTTACCGGCGCCGATTTTTCGGGAATCTTGTTGGCAAGGATGGTTTTTTCGCTAATGGCCGTATTTTTGCTGGTAAAATTGATTTCACGCCTCTCTGAAAAAGCGCTCAATTTATTCTTCCTGCGCCCGCCAAATTAAATTAGTTTCCATTGAACAATTTTGTACCTTTTGACAGCCCGACCTGGTTAGAGACCGGGATAAAATCTTCACGGTTTCCAGAATTCCGGTCTTCCAGAAAAAATCTACCCCGCCTCGAATGAGCCAGTGCCGTCCACGGCTCGGGTTTTGATCTGCAATGGGACCTGCTGCTACTGCAACTCGCCTTGGTCCGAGCACAAGAATTGCTAAGAGTACTAAAACTCTTTTTCGTGAAAGGTGAAAAATGCAAAAGTTTGATTTGCCCTTCGCCGCCTGGCTCGTCTTCCTGGGTTCGGCCCTCCTGGAGGTCGGAGGCGACGCGGTGGTTCGAAGAGGTCTGCGCGGGGCCAATGTCGTCATTATCCTGGCCGGTGGTCTCATGCTGGCGGGCTATGGGCTGCTCGTCAACACGGTGAGATGGGATTTTTCCAGGCTGTTAGGCGTCTATGTAGCCGTATTCGCTCTGGTAAGCGTAATGTGTGGCCGATTTGTCTTTGGCGAGAGCGTGCCAAATTCGACATGGGCGGGCCTTGCCATTATTGTAGCGGGGGGTTTGGTCATTCAGTTTGGCCGTGCGCAATGAAGGCGAACAAATACCCCCCCGTTCAGCCGATTTATTAGCGTTGAACCTTTTGCGCGTGTGATATTATTTGAAAGATGGTTTGAGAGAATCTTTTTTTGGAAAAAAGAGCTTTCCGCCCACTGGGGGGACACGTATAAAAAATGCTGGAAATCGGAACAATTTTTCAGGACCGATACAAGATTCTGGCCCCTCTGGGTCATGGGGGATTTGGCGCCACTTTTCTGGCTGAGGACCTTCAATCCAATAGTAAGGTCGTAATGAAGGTCCCCCATATTGAACAGTTGGGAGATCCTGCCGTTTATGAGCGCTTCAGGCGGGAAGTGGCCATCGGCAAGCTCTTGAACCACTCTGATGTACCCGTGGCGCTGGCGATTTCTGAAGGGGACCCCCCATATCTGGTTTTGAAATACGCTGAAGGCGAACCACTGGAGAAAGTTCTGAGCGAGAAAGGCAGGTTTCCCGTCGATCAGGTCGTAAAGTTGGTCCCAAACCTGCTCGACGCTCTCCACTACTGCCATGAGAGGGGAGTGTATCACCGGGATATAAAGCCGGAGAACCTGGTGCTCGCTCCGGACGGCCATTTGAAGATTCTGGATTTCGGCATTGCGCTTATGGAAGGGGCGCCTCGAGTGACCTGGCGTGGTTTTTCTGGTCTCATGGGAACCCCCGAATACATGTCCCCCGAACAGATCAAGGGGGAACGCGGCGATGCGAAAAGCGATATTTATGCCGTCGGCTGCCTCATTTATCACCTTCTGAGCGGGTCTCCTCCGTTTACCGGGGATAACCCGCTGACGGTGATGTACCAGCATATGACCAAAACCCTTGAACCGCTCACATCGGTAAAGGGTTTGCATCCGGGGATATGGGCCGCCATCCGCAGAGCGTTGCGGCGGCGAAAGGAGGAGCGCTACGACTCCGCCGAGCAGATGGCCAATGATTTGCGTTTCCCTGAAAATGCGGACCTCAAATGGGTAGGTGAACCCGACCCGCCGCTGGCCGCCGTCCTTCCCACAAAGCGAAACAACCTGCTGATATACGGGGGGTCGGTATTGATTGCCGTATTGATCGCGTTTTTGCTACTTTTTTTGAGACGATAAAACTTTAGATGGCGTTTTCGCCGGTTTCGCCCGTGCGAATCCGGATGGCGTCGCCAATCGGATAGGTAAAGATTTTGCCGTCCCCGATTTCGCCCGTGCGGGAAATTTCGATTATAGCCCTGATGACTTCATCGACCATGCAGTCAGAAACAACCATCTCTATTTTAGTTTTCGGGAGCAGATTGATGTTGAACTCCGTGTTCCAGTCATCTCGTGTATGACCTTTCTGCAAACCGCAGCCGATCACTTCGGTTACGGTCATTCCCTTGATTCCCAGGTTGCCCAGAATATTACGCACGTCCAAAATCCTGTCCGGGCGCAGGATGCATTCTATTTTAGTCATTCTTGCACCGCCTTTTATTTCGATATTACCACTCTATTCTGTTAACTTTAACCGTCATGATGGTCATATTGTCATAGCCGCCTCGCCTGTTGAGTTCGGCTATCAGTTCGGCCAATTCCTTGTTAGAGGAACCTTGCTCAAGAAGAAACGACTTTAACTCCTCAGCAGTCGCATGTTCCAGTATTCCATCGGTAATCATGCAAAAAATATCCCCCGGTTTAGTAAATCCCGAATAAAAATCCGGGATCAACAGAGGACCTTCGCCAACCGCCTTGAGCAGCACATTTTTGTTGGGGTGATTGCGCGCTTCCTCAGCCGTTATCAGTCCAAGGCGCATGAGTTTGCCGACGAGGCTATGGTCCTTTGTCAGTTGAATCATATCGTCATCACGCAGCAGCATGATTTTCGAGTCGCCCACATGAGTTATGAAAAACCGGTTTTGTCTTAGCAGAAGAGTGGACAGAGTGCACTTCATATTACGTGCGGAGCGATGGCTGATCGACAGATCGTAGATGTGCAGGGAAGTATTCCGGAAGGCGGTTTTTAACCTTTCGGGGATTTTTTCCGTATGATCGCCGAAATAATATTCCTGGAGCAACACATTGACCGCCTCCGCGCTGGCAACCTCCCCGGCGGCGCTTCCGCCCACGCCGTCGGAAACCGCGAAAAGGCTTCCAAACTGGTTTAGCCCCGTTTGGGCCGGCATGTAATAGCCGAAATAATCCTCGTTGTTTTGACGGACCATCCCCTTATCAGAGAGACCGTGCACCTGTAAGGCGTCTGACGCATAATCCATTTTCGAAACGGAGCTGGCTGGCAAGGAAGCCTCCAACGGGCAAAAGGGCGCTGGAAAAACGCCCTCTTGCCTAATTATTTCCAGTTGAATCGATTTAGTGAGTTTCCGTCCGGAAAGGGTCCTTTTCCACCCTGGCGGTGTCAATCTTCGGGCTTACTTGTGCGGCGTACCCCCTGTACGCCTCCGCGCAACCCCTCGATTTCCTTGCCAGGACGAAAACGTTCCGGCTAAAGCCGGTAAGAGGAATGACCAGATTATGCCTCCTTTCCGAATCGGAAACTGCGAGCGTCTCATCCGGTGTTTCCGGATGGACACTAGTTAGTCTTGACTGGCCCTCCAATAATTTTTCTCTGGGTCCTGGAGCTTTGAACCCACAGATATACAACACCAATGATGACCCACGCTACCGTGGCCAGAATAGACCACATTGCGGCAGTCTGAGTATCGCCGCCGCCAAGGACCCCCAGATAGAGCACCGCAATCAGCATGACGATATTGGCAAGGGTCCCTAGAATCGGCACCACGATGTGCGTGAACGCATTTCGCTGCGGATGCCGTAAAAACGCCACAAACGCAATGAGGTTGGTCATTCCGTAGAGAATGAACGTGCCGATATTTGACCAGAAGGTAATGGCTGTCAGGTTGGTGATCGACAGAACTCCAAATGCGCCGATAACCGCCGATGCAATGGTCATGGCCCAGACGCCTGCGTGAGGCGTCGCATGTTTGGGGTGCAAAAACCCGAGGAAGCTCGGAACTTCCTTATCTTTCGACATTGCGTATGTAACGCGCACGCCGGTGTTCATGCAGGCCAAAGTGGTTCCGATTACCGCCATGGCAACCGAAATCGCGACCACAATCATCAAAGCGAAGCCCAGGTTGCCGAGAAGAGCATCACCAAGGTTTTTCACCATGTCGCCTATCGGGGCGCTGGAGGCGGCAGCGGCGTCAATGCCGGTGACCACGGCGCCTTTGGCGTCTTTTCCCGTATAAGCCGTATTCAACCAGGCATTGGCGCCGAAGTACTCAAAAAGGTACATAATGAGTCCCTGGATGACTAACGAGATGATGACCCCGCGGCTGACATGCCTGGGGGATTTGGATTCAGCCGTAAGTGCGGTCGCCGATTCGAAACCCACCAGCAGCAATATTGCAACGGTGGCCTGGAACATCACGTTGACGAAACTGTGCGGCATTACGACCGATGAGATCTCCGTATGAACGAACGTGACATGCTCCGGGTTGGTGTACCTGTAAACCAGAGCCAGAATGGTCACCACTATTAAGGCGATGATCTGGATAACATTGATCACTATGCTGGATATGGTTGACCCCGTGATTCCGCGGTAGGCTATATATCCGACCAAAAACGAAAATAATACTGCGGTCACTATCTGCCAGAAAGCGGAGAGATCGACCCCGAACTGCTGGAATATATAGCATATCAGTGTGGCCATCATCGCCACCATAACTCCGGGGTATACCCAGTAATAAAGATGGGAGAACCATCCCACGATGAACTTGGACAATCTGGCAAAAGCTGATAACCTGTCTTCGCCCAACATCGCCTGTTCGGTGAAGTAGTATGAACTGCCGGTTCCGGCCTGGGGATAGAGTTCCGAGAGTTTGGAATAGGAAATAGCGGTCAGGAATGCCAGGATTAACGCAACAAAAAGACCCGCAAACATGTCCATCGCGGTAGTCTGGCCGGCCAAATCCACCTGCGCCGCCTGCACCTGATATGTCAACCATAGAAAAGCCCCCGGCGCGATCAGCGCCATTGCATTCACCGTGACCCCGGTTAGTCCCAGTGTTTTTTTCATTTCAGCCTGTTGTGCCATAAGCCACCTCTTTCATGGATTGAATAGGAAAACAGTAATGATTCACCGGTGCCCGGTGCACGCGATTTCCCCGATCAGCGTCTGTTCTTTGCTTCTTCGCGTTTTCTCGTGAAAAATTGCCGCCCCCGCGACATGTGAAGACTTCTGGTGCTGCGTACGCAATGAACAGGGAGAGCAATTTGTTTGCCAAACACTCTCGTGTCGGCTTGGAGTGCAGTTCGGAAGGTGTTTACTGCCAGGATGAGTTCAAAATCTGCAATCTAATTGGCACAAAATCGTATCAAGGCCGGAGGCAAATGAACCAAATTGTGCCATTTTCCTCGGAGAATTAATCTGAATTGTCGCATATCTCTATCAAAAACGGACTTATTCCAGTTTGGCACGGAATTGGAAGCTATGGTGCATCAGGAAGACCTGTTTCGGGGGAGCCAGCCCGGATATTTAGTTTTTAAACGATTAATAAGGCGGTGCGCATGGACAATCTCTGCGAACTAAAGTTCAGTATCTTTTGTCTAATCCACCGGATAATCGACCGGGCGCTCCACCCCGAACAGGCGATTGATGGTCTGCTCAGGGTCCTTTCGCAGGCTGTTCCCCAATCGACGGCGGCCATCATCATCAGCAGCAGCGCCGAAGTCCGTTTTTTCTTTACCCCGTCCGTGGATGATTCGGGCAGCGAGGCGGAACAAAGGATTCGAAGTCTTTATAAATCGGGGTTCGACCTGGTTTTGCGCATTCCCCACCCCTTTGTCGTTCTCCAGGATAGTCCAAAGCCCCTGTTTCTGGGCCGAAAAGCTCTTTATTCCATCCAAAAGGAACAGGTCCGCCTGGTGGGTTCCCCAGTTATGCTCGCTGATGAGGTAGTGGGAGCGGTCATGGTGGACCGCTTTTTCGGCGATCGGGTCCCGCTGGTCGAGGACGTGCAGTTCCTTTCGATTTTGGCTTCTTTTATCGCCCAGATATTGAGCCTGGAATCTCAGGTAAAACGGCGCGAAGAGGCTCTACTCAGAGAGAACCTGGCTCTTCGGGCAAAGATTTCCGAAGAGCATCTTGGGTTGGTATGTATGGGCAAAAGCGAGGCAGGCCGAAAGCTCGAGGCAGAAATCAGGAAGATAGCGCCCACAGAAGCGTCCGTTCTGATCTGGGGTGAACCGGGGACGGGAAAGAGTTCCGTAGCGCAGATCATTCGCGAGTTGAGCGGCAGGGCGCCCTTTCCGTTTGTAAAAGTTCACTGTTCTCTTCCGGAGGATCTACTGGACAAGGAATTATTCGGAAGCGGGAAAGATTTCCTCAATGGCGGCATCGACGAACTCCACTCCGCGCCAAGTGCTTTCGACAAGGCGGCCGGCGGCACACTGCTGCTCGATGAGGTAGGTGACCTTTCGACAGCTCACCAGGTAAAGATGCTGGATATTCTAGACAGGTTGCAGGCCGGGAGTTTTGGAATCTCAAGGCCCAGGGGGGCCGATGTCAGGCTTGTCGCCATTTCGAGCGTTAACCTTTTGGAGGCCGCTGCAACCGGGTCGTTCAGAAAGGACCTTCTGAACAGGCTCAGCACTTTGCTGATTCATGTTCCTTCCGTAAGGGAGAGAAAAGACGATATACCCTTTTTGATCGGATATTTTGTCGATCATGCATGCAGAGAACAGGGCAGGAAGGTTCAATTAAGCGCTCAGGTATTGAAAAAGCTGTGCGAATACGACTGGCCCGGGAACATAGCCGAGATAAAAAATACTGTAATTCGCATGGTAAGCATGGCTGCCGGTGCGGAGATCGAGGCTGAGGGCCTTGCGTCGATACTTGAGCCCGCGCCCGCGACAGCTCCCGGTGCAGCAAGGCTGGAGGCAATTTCCGCGTGGTCCCGTCTGGATGAAATCGAGCGCAAGGAAGTTTCCGCGGCCCTCGAGCGCAACAGGTGGATCAGGAGAAGAGCCGCCGATGACCTGGGCCTTACATTCCGGCAAATGAACTATCGAGTCAAAAAATTCGGCCTGGAGGCGCTCATAAGGGAGCATCGGACCAGGCCTCCCGAGAACGCCCGACGCGCCAGATAGACGTGTTGCGCGGTCGGCCTGCCCGCTACGCGCTCGCACGACGCAGAGTGGATATTTGTTTCCGATAGGGTACTATATTAGTCTATCATACGAGGCCTCCCGCGAACGCCCGACGCGCCAGATAGACGTGTCGCGCGGTCGGCCTGCCCGCTACGCGCTCGCACGACGCAGAGTGGATATTTTTTTCCGATAGGGTACTATA
>JBEKTT010000046.1:0-40395 GCA_049515795.1 Syntrophobacteraceae bacterium | reverse complement strand
TTGCTTCATGCCTCACCTCCCAAGTGAGTTCTTGTGAGGTGGCATAATGCCATAAATTCTAAACTATTACAAATACTTAAATAGAAAAAGACTAGAAAATTGATATTTATAAGCTCACGGATTCAGGTTACAATCAGGCCATCGCAATGGGTCACTACCTACAATTGTCATCAATCCAACCAATTGGAACCACATGGTGGACATAAATCGATGAAGGCGTTGTGTGAAAAATGGAGAAATTAAAACAAGTCATCAAGACGGCTCGCAAAAGACTCCTCGAAATGCACTTCAATAGCGGTGTTGGACACATCGGCGGCAATTTATCAGCCTTGGACATATTGATGGTCCTTTTTCATACTGTGCTTGAAGCTAAAGACACTTTCATCCTGTCAAAGGGGCATGCCGCGGGCGCCCTTTACATCACACTGTGGTCTATTGGTCGTCTCAAAGATGAGGACCTGTTGCAGTTTCACAAGGACGATACGAAATTGAGCGGACACCTTGCGCCGGATTTTTTGCCTGAGATCCCTTTCGCCACAGGAAGTCTCGGGCACGGACTGTCGTTAGCCGCGGGGATTGCTTTGGGGAAAGCACTCCAGAAGCAACCCGGAAGAGTATTTTGCCTGTTATCTGATGGAGAACTGCAGGAAGGCTCCACGTGGGAAGCGCTGATCTTCATTGCACATCGCGTGCTTGCTCCTCTGACATTATTCATCGATGTTAATGGGCTGCAAGGATTCGGAAAAACGCAGGAAATAACGGGGCTCCAGTTGACTGTCGAAAAGTTCCGGGAATTCGGATTGGCGGCTGAAGAGATCGATGGGCACGACGTTAATGCAATCGCCGCCGCTTGCAAGCGTTCCAACTCCGGCACCAAGATCTATCTGGCACACACCTGCAAGGGGTACGGCATCTCCTTTATGGAAAACAAAATGGAATGGCATTACCTGTCTATGACGGAAGAACAGTACAGGCAGGCTTTGAAGGAATTGGAGTCGGCGTGAGAAATATATTATGTCAAACCCTTGTCGAGAATGCGTCCGATCCTAAACTTGTGTTCTTGACTGGAGATCTTGGATTTATGGCTCTGGAACCCTTGCGGGATGCTTTGGGAGAGCGCTTTATCAATGCAGGGCTCGCGGAGCAAAACATGGTTTCCGTTGCAGCCGGCCTGGCCGGAACAGGTCTAAGGCCTTGGGTATACAGTATTGCCCCTTTTGTCTATGCTCGCCCGTACGAGCACATTCGCAACGATATCTGCTTGCACCATTTGCCGGTAATGCTAGTCGGCAATGGAGGCGGATACGCATATGGTTCAATGGGAGCAACACATCACGCTCTGGAGGATTATGGAGCACTTCTTTGCCTGCAAAATATGAAGGTGTACGTGCCCGCATTCGCTACGGATGTGCCGATCATTGTTTGTCAACTCATGCGGCAGTCCGGCCCCGGATACCTGCGCCTCGGACGTTGCGAACTCCCTAAGGGCGTGGAATTGCCGGAATATGCAGCCTGGCGCCGCCTGCTCAGAGGAAAAGGTCCGACGATGGTTGCCGCAGGACCGCTGGCGGGAGCCATACTAAGTGTTACAGCCACTTTGCCCCAGGAACAGCAGCCGGACTTATGGGTGGTGACCGAGCTGCCGCTGAGCGCTGAGTCGATTCCCGAAGGTCTTCTGAGCAGCCTGCGTTCATCACAGCGCCTAATCGTCGTGGAAGAACACGTTTCCAACGGCGGTGTCGGTCAAATGCTGTCCTATTGCCTGGCGCTTATGGGCAGAATGCCTACGGTTTTTTCACATCGCTGTGCTGTCGGATATGTTTCAGCTCGCTATGGCTCTCAGAAATTCCATCGCAAAGAATGCGGTTTAGATGCGGATAGTATTTTGAAGGAATTATGTCAATGAGCAGGGACCTGGAACAGGAAATAGCCCGTTTGCAGGGCCCCATACTGATTTTGGGGGCCAGCGGATTCATCGGTTCAAATTTGCTGCGGACTATACTGGAATATCGATCAGATGTGGTCGGCACCTCGACTTATCCGGCAGCGTGGCGGCTCGAGAAGCTTCCCGAGGAGAATTTGCGGGCTATGGACCTGTTGGTGGAATCCAATCTTGAGAATCTCCTCAACGACGTCAAACCGCGTACTATTTTCAACTGTGTTGCATATGGCACCTACTCATTTCAGCAGGAGAGCGAACTCATATACGAGACCAACTTCAACCTGACGGCAAAACTGCTCGAGAAGTTGGCATCTCGCAAGATTGCGTGCTACGTTCATTCTGGAAGTTCTTCCGAATATGGAGACCACGCCTCGCAGCCCGCAGAGGATGACTTGCCCGCGCCAAACAGTGATTATGCCGTCTCGAAGGTTGCTTGCGCAAACTTGCTTTACTACTATGGTCGGAAGAAAAATCTGCCCTGTGCTAATCTCCGGTTGTACTCAGTATACGGCCCCATGGAGGACTCGGCACGTTTAATACCTACTGTCGTGCGTTGTGGAGCGGAAGGACATTACCCTGAATTCGTCAATCCGGCCATATCCCGTGATTTTATCTACGTTGATGAAACCTGCGAAGCTTTCATTAAAACCGCACTCTATCTTCGTGAGGAGAACTATGGTGATTCCTTCAACATCGGCAGCGGCACAAAAACGACAATCCTTCAGGTGGCCGAGACTGCCAGGGAGTTGTTCGGAATAGAAGAGCCACCCTCCTTTTCGATGCCGGCCAGACACTGGGACACGACCTTCGATTGGTTCGCCAATTCAGACAAAGCTAAGGAGCTGCTCAACTGGGAATCGAACATCGATTTCAGGGAGGGGCTGATACGGACCATCGAGTGGTACCGAAACTTTCCGGAAAAAGAGAAATACCAACGCCTCTCAAAAATGTTCGGCCTGGATACCAAGTACAGTGTTAGCGCGGTGATTGCGTGCGATAAGGACGCCCAGGCAATCCCAATTATGTACGAACGACTCAAGAGAACGTTCGAAAAGCTTCACATCGAACATGAAATTGTCTTCGTAAACGATAACAGCCCCGATGAGAGCGACGAAGTCATCAGAGAGCTGACGCGAAAGGACAGGCGGGTGATCGGAGTATCCCACTCGCGCAATTTCGGATCCCAGTCAGCTTTCCGGAGTGGCATGGAAATATCCTCAAAAAATGCATGCGTGCTTCTGGATGGTGATCTTCAGGATCCGCCGGAGCTTATTGAGTCCTTTGTGCTGAAATGGCGCGAAGGCTACGATGTGGTGTATGGAAGGCGTGTGAATCGTGAAGAGCCCTTGTTTATGCAGGTTGCCTATAAGCTTTTCTATCGCGTTTTCGACAAATTTTCGTATCTGTCCATTCCGCGGGATGCCGGTGATTTTTCGCTTTTGGACAAACAGGTGATGCTTTGCATGCTGCAATTCCCGGAACGCGACCTGTTTCTGCGGGGTGCCCGCGCTTTCGTTGGCTTCAAACAGACCGGTGTAGATTACATACGTCGGGAACGCATGTTTGGGCGCTCGACTATTAATCTCGCCAAGAAGTTTGCATCGGCCAAAAAGGGGATAATCTCTTTTAGCACCACTCTTTTGTCAATGCTAAGCTTCCTTGGAGGCTGCCTGTTTCTGTTAACATTGCTTCTGATACTCTTGCAGGTAATATCGAGGCTCCTCATTCCCGGTCTGACCCCGAAAGGTGTCACGACTTTGCTGATCAACATATTGTTCTTCGGGTCAATCAATCTCTTTGCGGTAGGCATAATCGGAGAATACATCGCCACGATTTTTGAGGAAGTGAAGCGGAGGCCTCATTTTATTCGGCGGAGCATAATCAAAGACGGTCAAGTTCGCCCCTCCGCGAACAGGCAGACCGGTGATTGACCGAGTGAACGAAAACAGGCCGTTAAACACTATTGAGCCGGGGAAAAATTTTGCCGTCTGGATCGATTCGCATTTTCTGAGCGGGTACATGTGGTCATATTATAAGTGAAAGGCTTATGGTATTCCTCAAAAATTGCAAGATTAAAATACTTGTATTTCTTTCACGATACCACTGAGGGCTGCTAATGTCAAAATTCAGCCTCGAATCTTGCATTCTTACGGTCTATAAGGCATCAGAGATTCGCCTGGTTCTTAATTTTTCGAAAAAGCTAAGAATTTCACTGTAAGGGGAAAGAATCTCTCCAGGAAATGAATAATGCGAAATTATGTAGCCCCGTTGAAATTACAGGCAACGATCATGCGCTGCTTATTTGAGCGCTTATGGGGGACGCCCACCATTCCCCACGCTTCTGATTGCTCGTTTCATGGCTCCGGGCTCTCTCTTTTGCTCCCCATCGCCACAAACTCGCTGATAATCCTCTGTGCCAGGCGCGGGGCGTTTCCGCCCGCCCGGTTATTAATTATGATATTGATCCCGACCTCACCTCTGACTGCTTCCCACATCAACTGAGCGGTCTGGGCAATCATCCCGGGCTGGATCATTTCCTCTATGAGCCGGTCGAAAGGAAAGGCCTTGGCATAGGCGTCCTCGTAACGGATGCCGATTGGCGTCATAAGCCGAATGACGGCCTGGCCCGCAGCGGTTATAAAACGGTTTCCGGCCCTTGAAAACTGCCTTTTGAGGGCAGGGAGCCAAGTCCAATGTGAAAGTATCTGTCCCGTGCCGTGTTTTCGCAGAACATCGATTACCGGTTTGCAGTAGTATGCCTCGGTTCGCAGTTCCACATGGTACCTGTGGTCACGGGGAATCGAGCTGAAAAAGCGGTCGAGTTGGGCTGCTAGTTCCAGGGGTGGGATGCGCTCGGACTGCCTTTGATATTCCTGCTCGAAAATTATCCCTTTAAGGTTCGGGCCGAGCAGATCGGCCGCCGGTTCGTAAAATTGCCGGGTAAAAGCGTCCGAGGCGAGGTAGTTTTTGTTCGGAGCGTAGTCCTTTCCTCGCCTCAACTTCTGGGCGAAAAACATCTGAGGCGCCTTCAAAAAGACCCTGTCTTCAGGCCCCATGCGCATCGAGTATTGCTTCAGGGTATTGGCACAGGGTGTCGGGACCCCGTTTTCGATAAGAGGGGCATAAAAGGTGTAATCTATTTCGAGTACCTTAAAGTGCCGGAAATATTCCCGAACCGAGTCCACCGGCAGCACTTCCTCCCGGAAGCTTTTATTTCCAACTCGGTTCGTACGGCTGCTGATTTGCCCCTCGTAAAGCTCTTTGGAGTAAATCTGACCGGTCCAGCCTCTGTAGCGGTCGCTTGCCGTTCCGATGGAGATCAGCGGGTGAATGCTGCGAAAAAGATACCTCTCGGCACACTGAAGGACTTCGTCATTAGACATCAAGCATCCGGCCTGGTATCCATCCGGAAAGCATCGCGTGAGAACTCCACGCCCCGCGAGGTTTCCGTTCGGAAAATGGAACTCTTCCAGTACTTTGTCAACGAAGTTATGACATGTTGCAAGGAATCGTCACCCCGGCGAAGGCCGGGGTCCAGTGCTTTTAACCAACTGAAGAGACGCCGGATTCCGGCCTTCGCCGAAATGACGGACTGTAGCTCCCTATCTAACGGAACTTAGTTGACGCTGCGCTAGGACAAAAAATCCGGACGGAAACCAGCTTAAAAGCTGCTTTGGCCTTTGATAATCAGTAAAAAATAGGGCGTCTTAGGGTCATTACACGTAACAAGGGCTATCTTCTTTGCACCGCCGGAGCAGGATTTGGCGCTGACCGCAATTGTAATGGATCCCTCACCACCTGGGGGGATTGCCCTGTCATAACGGGCAACCGAACTCCCTCAGCCTGGACTGATTTTCTTGATTGTTAGTTCGGATGCGCCGACGTTCTTTATTCGGAACTCATGGGCGAACTCTTTGTCTTCACGCATTATTCCCAAATCAAAAGATGTTTCGGGAATTTGCACGACAGGCGCCGCCTTGTCCGGCGCAGCGACAAGGGGTGTCGTTTGCGGGACGCATGCAACAGAGTCCAGGGTGCAGGTTTGAGGCGTTGCGGGAGTGAGAGCGGGGGCTTTGGTTTCAGACTGCTGTGGTGGTGATTCTTGTCCGGAGCGGCTGGAACTATCCTTGAAAGCCGCACAACCGCAAAGCCCATATAAGACCGGAAAACAGAGCAAACCAATAAATAAACGCCGCACGGCTTGACCTCCTCAGTTTGGGGGACCTTTGAGAATTTGCCTTGCGCGCATACACCTACGCCGATAATGTTTCCGGGTCAAGGGGAATTTGTGGATGATAAATGTACGCAAAAGGACACTGACCATAAAACTCTGGTGTCCTGAGTCTAAAGTTCATAACATAATTCAAGCCTGGGAATTGAGCCAACGCATACGTCACCCCGGCGAAAGCCGGGGTCCAGAAGTGATTGAAATTCATTAAAAATACTGGATTCCGGCCCCCGGACTAGACACTTCCGGGGCAGGCTTCGCCGGAATGACGGCCTAAGTACTCGGGACTTATGTAGTGGATCTCTAACCCAGGACCTTGGGGCGGGCAATTCATCGGGGCATAACACCCCTGATAAGGTCAAGCGCACGCGCCGTTGCTCCTCGGTGGCGGTGGACGACCATCCTGGCACGATCACCAAGAGCCCGGCTCGTATCCGGCTCCTCAAGCAGTTTCTTGATGGCCGCCTTTAGCGTAGCGGCATCCTTCACCTGGATCACTCCATTCCCGGTAAGAAATGCCTGGGTAATATCGTGGAAATTCTGCATGTGCGGCCCGATAACGATCGGTTTGCCGAAAACAGCCGGCTCGATGATGTTGTGGCCGCCCTTGACCGTCAGGCTCTTCCCCACAAAAGCTACCACGGCCAGAGAATAGAGCGCCACAAGATGGCCGATGGAATCGACAATAAGGACCTCTTCCTGCCGGATGACGGCATGGTTGCCGGAAAGAAGCACGGGTACTAACCCGGTTCTCCGCACAGCCTCGGCGATGGAAAATGCGCGCTCGGGATCGCGGGGGACGAGGACAAGACGCAACGCCGGGTCTGTCCTCATCAGCGACTGAAAAATGTCGAGAAGGATATCCTCTTCCCCCGGATGGGTGCTGGCCGCCAAAAGCACCCGGTGTTCACCATCAAGGCCGTAATCGGAAGGCGCCGCTGCAATGCCTTCAGGGACATTGTCGAATTTGAGGTTACCAGTTACATGGACCCTATTAGCATCAGCCTTGATCTCGATGATCCGCTCGGCATCCAGGCGGCTCTGCATTCCAAAGATTTTTACTCTTCGAAGAGTGCCCTGCAGCAGTTTCTTGGCAAACCGGTATCTCGGAA
The DNA here is from genome assembly GCA_049515795.1 of Syntrophobacteraceae bacterium. Taxonomy (GTDB): domain Bacteria; phylum Desulfobacterota; class Syntrophobacteria; order Syntrophobacterales; family Syntrophobacteraceae; genus SbD1. The sequence goes on along the minus strand of JBEKTT010000046.1, from coordinate 33,113 downwards.
AGGCCCTGTCGGAGATACGGCCGTTCACTATCACGATAGGCACGCGGTCTTGAGAAAGACGCACAAAGAGGTTCGGCCACAGTTCGGTTTCCGCAACAATATAGATCACGGGACGGATGGCCCTGACGAACTTGCAGGCCGCAATGCTAAGATCCAGTGGCGACCAGAGGACCAGAGCTCTATCGCGATACTTGTGCCGAGCAAAGGAATGCCCGGTTTTGGTGGTGACCGTAAGCACGATCCGATGCCCGGGATAGTCCCGCCGCAGCCCCGTTATGATACCCTCGACCGCCGCCACCTCGCCGACGCTCACGGCGTGGACCCAGATGTTTCTCGTTGTGGCCAGAGTTTCCATCATTTCTTGCGAAATGAAACCCAGACTCTCCCGGATACCCGAGTGCCACTTGCCCCGCAGGATTAGGATCGGCAAATAAAAGATTATGCCAAGGGCGAATGCCAAATCGTAAAGAACGATCATCTTCGTATGACAGACCTGTATAATACCCTGCTCAAAAAAAGAATCGGCTCTTTCCGCGCAGCCATGCAGACAGCGCAGACACTAAATGTGGTGCGGTTGGAGGCTAGCCAAATGTGAGGCGCTTCCAAAAAGTGAAGTGCCTCCGGTGTATTGATCACGCTTCGCGAGCTTCGCATTGCTTCACAAGGTGAAGCATGCTTGCCGGCCTCCCTTTGCGACGTGTGAGCGCGTAGCGCGGGGGCCGACCGCTCATTCTCGACAGCCCGCCCACCCACCCGCGAGACGGGGCAGGAGCGGGAGGCCTGCTTCCGATTTCCGGCAATTCTCTATGTTTTTTTATGAGGTGAACTTGATATTCTGCAGCTCATCGTCCAGCCATTTTGCTTAGGGTGATTGCCGGGCTGAGTATAGCCAGGCTCAACCGGGTGTCAACAGAAAGTTCCTCACGGCAAAACAGCCGGGAACGGGTAAAAATAGCGAGCGGACCTGCACGGCAAAGCTCTCGAGATATGCGGGCTATTGAAAAATGCACCTCCTTTATGCCGGGAAAATGTGCAGAAACGATATCTCCCCAGCCGGGAACAACGCGCCTCGGTGCGCTCATCGGGCCTCCGAAAGACTATTTGACACCCTGACAGAATTAGTAGTAGAAACTCCAAACCGATTTACACCACCCATTAAGATATGGCGCCAAAGACTCCGGAAACATTCCTCACCCCTTTGAACGCGGGAGAGAGCTTTGCAATGGTTAAAAGATGGGATTTCGATCAGACAATTAAGTGCTCTTCCTTTTCAACGCCGGGAGGCGCTGAGGAATATTATTTTGCGATCATAAATGATGAAGCAATGTCCTTTGATAAAGCAATTGCAGAATTATGTGAAAAATATCAATTCGTGACTGGATATCTCGGCCTTTCTGAGCAGACCCTCCTTTTCTCCCGTCTGCATGTTAGCGATATTATTAATCAAAAAGACCTGCTCGCAAAATCCGAACTCTTTCGACACATTGGCCATGGTGCCGTATCCGTAATAGAGCAAACTCCTCTTACACGCGATTCACTGGTCCTTTTTTCTTATCATGTGAAAAAGGGAACAGGGAAGTTTCAAAAGAAGATTCTAGACAACGGGAGGGAAGCGTGGCGCACTGGAATGGTCGCTAAGGGCGATCATTACTCAATGGTTTGGAGTTCCAATCAGGCAGAAGCCGGACATTTTGATTCTCAGCAGCAGACAGAGCTGATTTTCAAATCTTTTTCCGCTTTCCTGGATCGATACAATCTGAGTGTACGGAAAAACCTCGTGCGGACCTGGATATACGTGAGAGACATCGATAACCATTACGCCGGAATGGTGGAAGCGCGAAAGGACTTTTTCCATTCGCACGGTCTCTGCAGGGAATCCCGCTTCGTGGCGAGCACGGGAATAGAGGGCAGGGGTACCGAGACTGGAGCCATCATTACCATGGACAGTCTTTCGATCGGAAATATCGAGGAGGAGCAAATCGATACGATGGACGCGCTGGAGCATCTTCCGCGCACGATGCTTTATGGGGTGACCTTTGAGCGAGGACTGAGGGTCAGATTTGGTGATCGTTCGCACCTGGTGATTTCAGGAACGGCAAGCATCGATGAAGATGGAAAAGTGGCGCATGAAGGCGACATCGAGAAACAGACCCATCGGACGATAGATAACGCGGAGGCGCTGTTGCGCAGTCAGGGCGCCACATTGTACGATATGACCTATGCGCTGTGTTACTTACGCAATCCCAAGGATTATGAATGCGTGAAAGAAATAGTGAGCGCACGTCTCCCCGGAAATATTCCCCTCATTACCGTGGAGGCCGATGTCTGCCGGCCGGCGTGGCTTTTCGAGATGGAAGGGGTTGGAATAATCGCCGACACCAATCCTTTTCCCCCTTTCATGTAAATAATTTCAGTAAGAAAACTGCAGGAACGGACATGGCTGACAGTTTGAAAATATTGGGGGTAATACCGGCGCGGTACGATTCCACCCGCCTTCCGGGTAAAGTATTGCGGGATATAGCGGGCAAACCGATGCTCTACTGGGTCTATAGGAGCGCTCGTCAATCTAATCTGCTGGCAGATCTGCTGGTAGCCACGGACAGCGAGAAGGTAGTGCAGTTTTGCGGGCGGGAAGGAATCCCCGTCATGCTCACGGGCCGGCATCCTTCGGGAACCGACCGGCTGCGAGAGGTAATGGAGAGGGTTGACGCGGACATTTACATCAACATTCAGGGGGACGAACCAATGCTGCGCCCGGACCACCTGGAGGCCATTGTGTCTCCGTTCCTGACGGGAGATGCCCAGGTGGCGACGCTCAAAGTTGCCGTTGACGAGGCCGGTGCACGGGACCCCAATAATGTGAAGGTCGTAACAGACGATTCAGGACGAGCCCTGTATTTTTCGCGTCACCCGATTCCCTTCGACAGAGATGGCACGGGCGGAGTTAAGCGCTACAAGCACATAGGCATCTATGCATATACTCGGGCAGCGCTCACCATTTTTCATTCGCTGCCGGAATCATCCCTGGAATCGGCGGAGAAGCTGGAGCAATTGCGCTTTCTGCAGAACGGCGTAGCAATTTACGTTGTGGAGACTCCGTATGACACAGTGGGGGTGGACACCGAGGCCGATCTTCAGCGTGTAAATCTTCTGCTCTCAGGGCATGAACGCGGGTAGAGATAAATGTATCTAGTATATAGCGTCCTTCTGGGCGTCTGGATCGCTTTGATGATGCCGGTTTTCCTATACAGGGCATTGCGTTACGGGAAGTACCTGCAGGGCTTGTCCCAGCGGTTTGGGCGCCTCCCCGACAGCCTGCGTTCAGACGGCCGGCCTACTTTTTGGTTCCATTCATGCTCCGTGGGCGAAACACTGAGTATCCAACCGCTGGCGAAGGAGCTTCACCTTCGTTTCCCGGAAGTCCGTTTCGTCTTTTCAACGATAACCAAGACCGGTCAGGTAATGGCCCGGCAGCGGTTTTCAGCATACGGCCCCGGGAATATCTTCTATTTTCCAGTCGATCTCGCATTTGTTTGCCGATATTTTATGGACTGGATCCAGCCGACGGTCATAGTGATCATTGACACCGAGATCTGGCCGAACCTGTTGCGCCAGGCCCACATGCGCGGCATTCCCATTATAATGGCCAATGGCCGCATTTCGCCCAAATCTTTCCGCCTCTATCGTCTCGTTGGCCCCGTGCTGCGAAGTATATTCGCCAACTACCGTGTCCTCTTGATGAAATCCGAGGATGACGCCGAGCGCATTCGAATGATTGGCGCCCCGCCCGGTAAGGTTATCGTAAGCGGTAATATCAAGTATGACAAAGAACTGGTGGAACAGGAACTAAGTGAGGGGGTGGCTCAATCACTGGACGAAGCGCTGGGACTTACGTCCGGAGACGGGGACCTTATCGTGGCCGGTAGCACGCATGCGGGCGAGGAGCAGATATTGATCGAGGTGCTTCGCCGAGTGAGGCTTAGGCCTGACCTCGGGAAAACAAGACTTCTTTTGGTGCCGAGGCATCCCGAACGCTTCGATGCGGTGGCGGATTTAGCGGCTCGGGCTGGTTTTACGGTCAAACGCCGCTCTGAAGCGAATAAAATGGCAACCGGGGCGGACGTAATGGTGCTGGATACACTCGGGGAACTTGCCACGGCCTACCGGTTCGCCACCATCGCCTTCGTGGGCGGAACATTGATCCCGCACGGCGGGCAAAGCATTATCGAGCCTGCATGGTATGCCAAGCCTATAGTAATCGGGCCTTCAATGGAGAACTTTCGGCAGATCGCCAGGGACTTCCGGGATCGAGGTGCGGTTAAGCAAATCCAGGCGATCGAATCGGACAAAGAAGCACAAATCAAAGAGCTGACTGATGCGTTCGTGTGGCTGCTCGAAGATGAGAAGCGACGAACGGCGATGGGCAACGCGGCCTATTCGGTTTTTGAAAATAACAGGGGGGCGGCTCGGTTCACGGTGGACAAAATTGCGGCCATTTACAAAGATGTCTGCAAGGCGCCCCGCTGACAGCCCCGTCTCGCGGGTGGGTGGGCGGGCTGTCGAGAATGAGCGGGATGCCTTCCGCAGCCCTCCCGCCCACCCACGCGAAGCACCTTCCGCCTAAAGGCGGTAAGCGGATCTTCCGCCTAAAGGCGGTAAAAGGCATGACCAGATTAAGACCAGATTACCGCTAAGGGATGCCTGAGAGAGCATTTCACCAAATGATCCTTTAGTGTTGTTAACAAGTCTGTCATACGAGGAGGCGATGAGCCAATGAGTTTTTTGGGGCATATCAGCGTATGTGAAACTCACGGGATCCGCCGGTTTCTTTATCCTGTTTCACTTGAAATCCCTGCATCGCTGCTGCATCCGGCCCACGGGCCAGGGCTCATAATGGCCGATGACCGTCCGATTCCACTACAGGTGACGCCGAGCGCCACTAACCCCGGCCTATATTGTAGGCTTGATTTCGCGGTCTCGCTTTCACCCCTGGAGAAACTGGAATTAAAGCTTTTAACGGGCGGCGAGGCGCCGTCGCCGGCCCGAAACTTCACGCCCGAAGCCGAAGGCCTCGGGCAAGTCGACCGCCGCGGCACGCGGCCGGACCCCGACGATCCCTTGCAGATAGAGGAAAAGAAGCGGTTCCGAAGTACACAGCGGCGCTTCTCGGTCGAGTTCGACCGGTGTGGAACACTCCATGAGGTCGTGTATGATTCGGTTCCGCATTTGCGGGCGCCGGCCGCCTTCAACCTCAACGGGCGCTCGGCCGCTCTTGAAGGGGCCTCGGCGTTCGCGGCCGGCTTTCCTCTGAGCGCGCGCGTGACGGCGGTGGGACAATATCCCGACGGGTGCGGGGCATTAACGCACCTTGAGACAACTGCCTATAAATCCTGGGTCACGCTGACGCACTTACTATCAAGGACTCAGCCCGAGGACGAACTGGTCTTTAATCTGCCGATGGCTGTTTCTTCGTCCGTTGTGACGTGTGATTTCGGCGTGGGCGGAGCAATATATGGGAGCCTCCAGCCGGAAACCTGCCCAGACATGGTCTGGAACAGCGAGTTTTTGCGTTCGGGAGGGGTGCGTTGGTCAATCACATCAAGCGGCCGGGCCGACTACCTTGGAGAAACCAAAACCGCCGAAGAGTACCTGCGGCAGCAATGGTTCCACCAGGTTGACGGGCGCAAGGCGCTGGCGGTTGCGATCACGCAAATCCCCAGGTGCTGCAGGGAAATGAAGGTCACATTGCGCGCCAATGGGGACGTCGCTGTAGCGTTTAGAATCGGCGAAGCCGCCGAAGTCCCAGCGGCCTTCGGCCTGTGCTGTCACTTCCTGAACAATATTCCGGCGATCGCTGCGGCCACCAATCCGCAATCGATTCTCCTGCCACCGGTTGTCAGCAAAGACTTTTAGCGCTCTGATTCACAAACCTGTTAACGTTCCAGGCTATTTGCCCGGCGGGCTAAGGGCTCCCCGTCGAAAGCTTCCCGTTGATTTTGATATGCCTCAGGCGTATGTTTATGTTCGTGCAGGATAAATTGATGTAAAGGCAGGTGAAACTTATGGGCGCCACACTGACGATAAGAGGGGATTTGGCCAAGAGGCTGGAGTCCCTGGCAAGAGTTACTCACCAGTCTAAATCCGCCTTGGCATCCCTGGCTATCGAGGATTTTTTGACGGTTCAGGAATGGCAGATACGGGCAATAAACGAAGGCATTGCTGCAGCGGATAAGGGGGACGTCGTAAGCCATGAAGATGCCCTTGATGAACTGAAACGGTGGAGCACGCGTGCATCTTAAGTGGACTCGACCTGCACTCGGCGATCTCAAAGAGGCCGGCATTTTTATCGCGTCGGACAATCCTGAGGCAGCAGAGCGGATGGCTGAAAGGGTACGGGAAGCAGTAGAGTATTTGATGGAACTTCCAAACATGGGCAGGCCGGGACGTGTTTCGGGGACAAGAGAACTTGTCGTGTCCGGCACCCCCTTCATTGTGGTTTATCGCGTGGCAGCGCCGGCTGTTCAGATATTGAGAGTGCTTCACCATGCCAGAAACTGGCCCACCGTATAAGACGCGCAACGCTGAGTCCTGGAGAAGCGCCGGAACTTATGCATAACATCCTTGCACACGTGTATCGTTAGTCTAAACGATTCTACGTTCCGGTTATTGTTTTAGCCTTCGTTTCGAATTCTCAGGGGGAAAAGCCTCTCTTCCTTTTGGGCTATATACATCCCACTAGTGCAGCGTCAACTAAGTTCCTATAGGTAAGGACCTTTAGCCCGTCATTCCGGCGAAGGCCGGAATCCAGCGTCTTTTCAGTTGGTTAACAGCACTGGACCCCGGCCTTCGCCGGGGTGACGATTCCTTGCAACATGTAATAACTGTGTTGACAACGTACTAGATCCTAAAGACCGCGCCAATTGTTCATAGTGCTTGAAAAAGGCCCTCGTCTTGCTACTCAGCCACTTTTGATCCGAGTACCACGGGACGTAAACTTCAGATATTAGGGCCAAGTCAAGGAGTGTTGAAGCCAGCCAGTCCACTTTGCGGGTATAACCCGAAACCCACTTTGCCTGAGCAGGGTCACGCAGGCCTGACAACGTCTGCTTCCTGCGATCCCCGCCGTGGACAAAATGACAGCATCCAAAGTGGATGAACGCGATACTGCCTTCCTTCGCCCCACGAAGCGCCCCTTCGACCGCGCCAATCGGGATTTTGGATCTTCCGTCCGATGGGATAAGAAATTCCTCTTCTCCGTGACAGGCGAAATAAAACAAAGCCCTGGATCCCGTTGGTACCCGCTTAACGTAATATTCGATATCTTCAATGCGGCGAAAGGTGCGATGATACACGTCTACGGTCCGATGCGAATGCGCGTATGCCAGAAGGTAGGGCAATACTTGCGGCGCCTCATGAGTCTTCTCCCATGCACCCTCTAGAACGTAGACTTGTGCGGCCATTCATTGTCTCCCCCCGAGCTGGGGGTAAGTGTCACCTCTTCACCTGGATATAATTCCTTACCGGCGTATCGCCGGCAGGCACGAAAACACCTTCGGCGGTCCTGTCGAACAGCAGGGGCTCCATCATCAGTACGCCGCCGAACGTATCGTCGGCGCTCATGGCGTGATCGCGCTTTCGGTACAGGAAATGGTAACTGATCAGAAGCGTATCGTTACTCCTTTCCCACAGGGTGAAGCAGGTGCTGTCGGAGGGTATGCCTTCAGCCGAAAACAGTTCGCTCAGCCAGAATGCATCAAAACTCTGCGGTGGAATCTTCCTATATACACAGTACATCTTTCCCTTGGGATCTACGATTTCAATCTTGTATTCGCATTCCCTGTCATAATGCTTCCAAAGTGAGCAATTAGTCACGATGTAGAGCGTGTCGTATTCTTCGGAAACTATGCAGGGGCCGAACCTGTCGGTAACCTGAACGGGGCTGTAGTCGTACATGTGGCACATCGGGTTGAGTTTGTCGATGTAGAAGGGAAGATTCGGGTCTTCATAGCCGCTGGCAGGCGCCGTGCAGATATAAGGGTGGTCTTTATGCTTAAATCCAACGATGCTGATGGCGCGCCGAGGCACCTCCTTCAATCCTTTTGCCGGCGCGAGGCCGAAAAGTCCCGACTCGATCCGGACGCCGTGCCGCCGAGCGTAATCCTGGAGGTTCAAAAACTGAGGGCTGCGGCCGTCGATCGTCTCATCTTTGGAGAACACCACCTCACCCTTGGCGTTTCTGAAGATAAAGGTGAAATCGTTGATTTTGCAAAATGTAGAAGAAAGCAAGCCGAGATAAGTATCGATCCCGAAACTCTTGTCGAGCATGGGGAACTGGATAACCCATGGATCGGTATCCACCCTTTCGAGCATCTTCAGGTAATCGGCCTGATAGCAATCGGTGGGAACGGCCCAGTGGGCGGCGTCAGAGCCGGTTTCATGACTGGTGTTGATGTACTGTCTGGTTCCTTTGGGATGTATGTAGTAATTGGGCCGGTGAATCGGTGTGTCCGTGGTGATCAGGCAAAAGGCGCTGTTTGCGCCTTCCAGGGACACGTCTCTGAACAGCTCGGATATGTTCTGATAGGACATGTGCCGGGCCGGGATGGTGGCGGCTGGTCTTTCTATGGCTTTTTCCTCGCCGTTCCGGTTGAAGTGAAGGAGCACTCTCGGGTGAGATTCGACATCATTCTCGTTCCAGAAGCACAGCGTCAGGTCCAGGTCCGGCTCCACGGGCATATAGGCCCGGGAGAAGACCACATTGGCCGCCCACTGGTCCCAGCCTGACTGGTGGTTCCGGCAAAGCCCGGCTTCGCTTATGTAATCGGCCCAGTAATGCATAAAGGGCTGGACTCGGGACTGCAGATTCTCCACTTCCACCATCACGCGCATGTAGCCTTCAAATTGCCCCAGGTTGAGCTCCCTGCTGTCGACCACGGTCAATCCGCCGGGGGGAATGATGCGCTGGCCGGCTACTCTGACAGTGCCGTCGCACTCCCTTATCGTGTAGCGCAGATCAAGCGGAAAAAGCGTCCTGTATTTACGGTCGAAGTAGTTGCTGATCTGGACCAGCGTCTCCGTCTCGCCTGAAAAGAAGTCCATGTATGTGCTGATAGAGGTGGTCTGGCCTCCGTAGAGTCTGCAAACAATCTGTCGTTCGTTGCCCGTCAGCATCAGGGCATGATTGAGAGCGAAGGTCGCGGCGCGCAGGGTGGACAGAATCAGCCACCCGTCACAGGACGGGACCGGGCCGCAGCTCTTTATCAATTGAACTTCGTGGCCGGCAAGCTTTGTGCCGACCAGGTTGATATCGAATGTAAAAAAGCCGCACAGATCGAAGCCGCGCAGGTCAGGCAGGTCTTCGGCCACCGAAGTGTGATCTGCAATCACGGAGTAGCGCTTCACACCGTAGGTGTTGAAGAAGTCCCGCACATATTCCGTGCCTCTGCTTATGTCCCTGTCTCCCGATCTAAGTATGCCGTGGGCAGTTGATTTCTCACGGAGCATTGGCTTTCTTTTGCCTCCTCTATTTGATGGAAAGGATATTTGCCGGCCTTAGAAGAAACGAACCTGGAAAGTAATTGACTCTACCTTAACAGAGAAAGTTCCGCAAATACTATTGAGAAATGATTCGTTCTCGCAGTCTGCATGGAGCTGCGCCCTGGGCCCGGCCGCGCTGACGGTCGGTTGCATGAAGCGGTATTTTTGAAAATCCTCGGCTTACTATGTAAACCTGATGTGAACCGGCTATTTTCGGGAATAGAAGCAAGAATGGCAGCGCGGCGGAGACGGTTTGAATCTCAGAGACTGAAATCTTTTCTTCATTTTGGAAAGCCGTACTTCGCGAGACGATAGGCTAGTGTCGGCCTGGATAAACCCAGGAGCCTTGCTGCCTTCGATAGATTACCTTTGGTTGTTTCAAGGGCGCGAATCATGTACCTCTTGTTTATCTCTTCCAAGTCAATGCCCTGCAGGGGAATGTCAATCTCAGATGAATTCGTCATCGAACTCCGGTGCGCCAGGGCCATTAACCTGATGAGATGATTTTCCTCTATTTCGTTGCCTTCTTCCATCAACACGATTCGTTCTATGAAATTTCTCAATTCCCGCACATTACCCGGCCAGTCGTAGCGGGTAAGAAGGGACTGGGCATCTTTCGAGATGGATTGAAAATTCCTGCCAAACTTCTTGTTGAACCGGTCCATGAAAAACATGGCCATCGGCAAGACATCAGACTTTCTCTCCCGAAGCGGTGGAATATAAATCCAAGCTACGTTCAGCCGGTAAAAAAGGTCTTGCCGGAATGTCCCGTCCGTCACCGCTTCGGAAAGCTTTTTATTCGTCGCCGCGATGACCTTCACGTCCATATGTATCTTCGTGGTCCCTCCAACTCTATACACCTCCTTCTCTTCGAGGAACCTCAGTAACTTTGCCTGTGTCTGGGGGGAAATCTCACTGATCTCGTCCAGGAAAAGCGTCCCTCCGTTTGCAGCCTCTATTTTTCCTTCTTTCCCTTCATGCAGCCCGCCGGTAAACGAGCCCTTCTCGTAACCGAAAAGCTCACTTTCCATCAGATCCCGGTTGATTGCGCAGCAATTGATAGCCATGAAGGGCTTGCCAAATCGATCGCTGCGATAATGGATATACCGTGCAATGATTTCCTTTCCCGTTCCGGTTTCACCTTCGATCAATACCGTTGTGTCGGGGCTTTGCGCTACCCTGTCCGCCTTCTGGAACGCCTCCCTAAATTCGTCGCTGGCGGCTACTATATTTTCAAGATCGAAAACTCTGATGTAGGCGCGCCTGAGCGTTTCAATCTCCTTTTTCAGACTCAGGTTTTCAAGCGCCCGTTCTACGATGATCTCGATCTCATCCATGTCCAAAGGCTTCACGAGGTAATCAAAGACTCCCATCTTCATGGAAGTGATGACCGTCTTAACATCCTCGAAGGCAGTCATCATGATCACCAGAATATTCTTATCCCTCCCCCGGATGGCCTTGAGCGTTTCAACACCATCCATTCCCGGTAGTCGAATATCTAAAAGGATAAGATCGATAGGCTCTTCTCTAATGATCGCAAGCGCTTCCTCACCACTCCCCGCGACAGAGACATCGTATTTGTCGGAAAAAATCTGCTTCAATGGCTTCTGCAATAGTTTGTCGTCATCTACGATCAGGATTCTATGCCGATACATCTTCCGCCTCGACTGCGTTCATGGGAAAAGTCAATGTGAATACCGCGCCCCCGATCTCGGAACTCTCAACTTCGATTATAGCCTTGTGCTGCTCCAGGATCTTGTGTGCGATGGATAATCCTAAACCTGTACCCTCGGGCTTGGTTGTAAAGAAAGGGTCGAAAATCTTCGGCAGAAGATCCTGCCGAATGCCGCTGCCATTGTCTGAAATAACAAGACGGAACAGATCGGCCTTACCCGGCTCGTAATTATCCATCGATCCGGTTATTTTGATCGTTCCGCCGTCGGGCATGCCTTCCATGGCGTTCAACAGCAGATTTACGAATACCTGGCGGATCTGGTGCTCGTCAAAGACGATCGCCGGTACAGCTAACGGTAAGTCCATTGTCACTCTGATCTTTTTTCGTTTAAGCTGTGCTTCCATTATACTTACCGTGTCTTTAAGGACGCGTTGCAAGTAATCCCGCTTAAATTTTGGCATGGTTGGACGAGCGAAATTCAGAACGCTCTTGATCAGGTTGTTGATTCGGACTATGCCTTCGAGCGAATCGCCGATTTTCTCGATCGATTCCTGGTCCCCCTTTATCTTTTTCGACAGCATTTGAAGGTTAAGTTTGATTCCCGTTAAAGGGTTGCGAATCTCGTGTGCGATTCCTGCGGACAACTGACCGAGTGATGACAGCCTGTCCATCCGCCGGATGATCCCTTCGGATTTCTTGGACTCGGTGATATCGCGAAATGTGATAATGAATTCTGCGCTCACCTCATCGAGCCGTTTTACAGAAGACGTGGCTATTTCCAGAATGGAATCCTCTCCGCTCTTTCTTACTAAGCCCGCCTCGACGATGCTATGCCGGGGTTCCTTCTGCAGAGCTATGTTTAGAACCTTTTCGATTCTGTTATCCCCGATTTCAAAGATCGACTTTCCCAGCATGCTTTTTCTGTCAATCTCGAGAATCTGCTCGGCTTTCCGGTTGACCGATTGAATGAACCCGGCCCCATTGAGCGTGATGATGCCGTTAGGCGAACTCTCCAGGATGTTCTCAGCTCTATGCTTTTCCATAGAAAGCTGCTCATAGAGGGCGGCGTTCTGGAACAGCACCGCCGCATGGCTTGCCATTATGGAAAGGATCTCGAGGTCGGCGTTGCTGAATGCACCGATACGGTCACTGTAAACGCTAACAACGCCCAGCACTTTCTTCTCGGTAACGATGGGTATAACCAGTTGCGATCTCACGTCCGGACCGCTCGATTCCGACACCTTCCTCGCATCATGGATAAGCGTCGGCTGTCCCGTTGCTGCAACACCACCGACGACCCCGTCACCGAAGGCAACGAGTTCGTTTTCTCCAACGGGCTCACCGCTTCCACCGGCATGTTTCACATGCTTTCCATTTTCCTCGGTGATAAATACAAGGCAGCTTTTCGCCCCTGTCAGCCGAAGAGCGCTAATGGCAATGCTGTTGATCAACTCATCAACATCGAAGGTCAAGCTCGACTTCCTGGTCGCTTCCTGGAGAAGAAGCAGTTGATGGATTTTTCTTCGATTTCGATCCTGAAGCATCGCATTTTCGATGATAATACTGGCCTGGTTTGCGAAGAAGGTAAACAGATCAACCTCATTTTCGGAAAGGTGAAGGGCCCGATTAGTAGCGTCCCCCTCAAGCACGCCTATGATATCCTGCTCGATTCTGAGTGGAGCGGTAATGGTTGAAACGCGTTTCCAGAAAAGATCCATTTTCAGATCGATCGGGGTGATCCGCGGATCGTTAAACCGGTCTACGACGTAGATTGTTTGTCCTGTTTTGGCTACAAGAGTCTCCCTGCAAGGATGTCTATCGAGGTGCAAGTGCCTGGTCATGGTTCTTTCCATCTCTTCAGGGTTGAAGCCGGTAGGGGAGACGTATTTCGTTTGCAGCAGACGCGCCTCTTTGTTCACCATGAAGATCGCCACGCGGGTGAGGTCGAAGATCTTTTGCGTTTCTTCAACGATCGCGTTTAGCACCTTGTCGATGGAAACCGGACGCACCAGCAACTGATTGATCATCAGGACCGATGTCAGCAGTTTTTCCCGTGTAATGGTTTCGGTTATATGCCTGCCTGTCTGCGTCATTTTTATCAGGCCATTTGCATTTGGAAACATTTCATTCGTAAGATCGGCGGTAATGAAGAACGAACAGAAAGAAACGGGAAATAAGCAATCACGCGCAACAATTCGTCGGAATGGGAATGATTCAGATGCTTCAGCCCAAAAGGCATCGCTTCGGGTAAACAAATACGATAATCTTTAGTTCCATCGCTTCTAATGGCCTTTACTATGCCGGCGCCCAACGAGGTGACAAGTTCTTTCACTTTCTCTGTAAAACTTTTCATATGATTATTCCCATAGAAACCATTGGGTATATTCGTTTCCCGCAAAGGGCTTACTTGTCCTCCAGCAACATTTCGATCTCCGCCATTTTCCCGATCGCCAATTCCTCGGATATGTACACCTGGCCACAGTCAGGACAACGGAAAAGTTCGACCGGAAAGCTGCTCTTTTGGTAAGCAATCGATACGGTCCCCGGTTCGAGGGGACGCTTGCACCTGACGCAGATCCAATCCCCACCTTCCGGTGTGATCTTCTGACCACTTACATTTGACATTCCTCCAGGATCTCCATTCGGTGGCTGTAGGCAGTGAATATCCGATATCCGTCGTCTTCCGGTTTGTATTGAACCCAATAAGTGACCTGGGAGAGTCGAAGGTGAGCGAGTTGGTGTCCCGTAATCCTGTGTTCCAGTTTACATCCCGTCTCTTCCGCAGCGTGGATGACTTTAGCCAAATCTGCATTACGAATAGTTCGTTCTTCGAGCAGCATCCTTACCTCGTCAGATATAATCAAACCCATAAGAGCGCCGCCTCCCGAGCCATTTCACATAGTCATCCGCCGATTTCCTTACAGACTGCTCTCCTGCAGGTTCCCTATTTCAGATAAAGGGAAAACCGGCCCATCCAGGCAAACCCTTTTCGGGCCGATCATGCAGTGCCCACAGGCGCCCATTCCGCATTGCATACGCCTCTCCAGTGAAAGATAAATTCGGTCCTGGGGAACTCCAAGTTTTTCCAGCTCGACAATCGTTGCCTTCATCATCACACCAGGACCGCAAACCACTGCCACGCTCTTATCGGGGTTTATCATATCGCCCCGTAACAGTTCCGTGACCAGACCCACACGGCCGGCCCACCCGGATTCGCCTCGATCCACGGTGAGGGCGACATTAATATTTGCCCGATCAGCCATGACGCTGAGTTCATCTCTGTAGATCATATCACTGGGAGTCCGGGCCCCGTGGAGCAAGTTCAGCCGGCCATATTTTTCTCTGTTTTTCATGAGCTGCTTGAGAAGAAGCCAGACGGCTGACAGTCCAACACCACCTGCAACGATGTGAACGTCCCAGCCTTTGAAGACCTCCAAGGGAAAGCCATGGCCGAACGGTCCCCGAATTCCAATTTGAGAGCCTTGCCGGAGCCGGCTCACTTCACGGGTAACCTTGCCGATCTCTTGAATAGTCACCATAAATCGGTGGGCGCCCTCATCAAAAACATCGGCTACGCTTACCGGAAACTCCCCATGTCCGAAGACAGTGAGCTCAATGAACTGGCCCGCCTCACAGACAATGGCTTCCTTTTCAGGAGCGATAATCAACGAACGGCTGCGCGCCGTTTCCTCTCGAATTTCAACTACTCTGGCCAGATCCGGCATGTATACGTGTTTTTGCATGGCGCTTATTCCTCCAGCTTGGCCAAAACGGCAAGCAAATTGATGTGCGCGGGGCAAAATTCCGCACAGCGACCGCATCCCACACAGAAAATAGTGTCGTATCTTTGGGGATCATAGAGCAGTTTGTCGTACAAGCGGTGTTTGTAGCGCTGATTTTTCTCGCCCCGTACACTAATGTTGCCGGCTATCTGGGAGAATCTTTCAAAATGACATGCGTCCCATACAAGAACACGCCGCCCTTTGGTGCGGTCTGGGTTGGTTTTGTCCATTATAGCAAAGCAGTGACACGTGGGGCAAACCATGTTGCATGCGCCGCAAGAACGGCATGCATCTGCAAATTCTTTCCACAGATCATCGTCATATTTCACCAACATGTTGTTCGTGATGCGCTTGAGGTCCTTCTTTGCTGGCAGCGACTCCTCCACTTTCCGTATGATCTTCTCGCGTTGCCGGCGGTCTTCGTCACCGGCTTCCTTGAAGTAGCCGGCCTCTAATAGATCGGCTCCTTTTTTCGTACCCGCCTTGATCAGGAACCGATCGCCAAGGTCCGTCATCAACAGGTCATAGCCGGAACTTGCATCCGGGCCGGCTCCCATGATATTGCAAAAGCACTGTTCATGAGGCTCTGAACAGGTCAAGCCAATGATTGTGGTCTTCCCGCGTCTGGCCGCATAGACATCATCTCTATAGCGGTCATGCATGAACAGCCGGTCAAGACAGGAAATAGCCGCGATATCGCAAGAGTGAATGCCCAACAAAACGACTTCACGGTCAAGGTGAGCTGTCAGATTTTCAAGTCGGACCGTGTCGGTTTCCACCTGATAGCCGTACAAATCCTGATTGTCGGGAAACAGGATCTTCTTGGGCGACAACATGGATGATTTGTACCCTATTTCCAGATCGCCCCATTTTTTGATCGCGGCAAAAATAGGGTTGGAATAGGACGAGGTGCCGCCTGCTTTTCGAGTGGGACCGAGGACCTCTGCGTTTCGTTGCAAATCATCCAAAAATTTTTGAGAATCGGAGTGGAGCAATATCTTTTCAGCGTTCATCTCAATCTCCATTTCTCATGCTGACTTGTATACCTTGCAGGCGTATCCCCGGATGGTGACAGATCCGGTCGGTCGGTCCCAAGGTTGCCTATAATCGGTCACAAGGTTCATATTTGCCTCCGGGTAGCCGTAATCACCCCACCCGAACTCCACATTGACCACCCTGGGGTGCATGCCCGGCTGAAAGGCCACCCGCTGCTTCATGCGGCCCATATAGGTTTCGATCCAGATCCAGTCACCTTCCTCAAACCCATATTCAACTGCCGTGTCCGGGTTCATGTATACCGTAGGAGGCAGGGATTTGCGCACCAACCGATCCACGTTCCGGTAACCGGAAAGCATGAATATTTCACTTTTATAGTTGGTCATCATCAGGGGATACTCGTCCGTGAAATCGAATTTCCCGCTCAAGGGTTCTTTAAGTTTTTCAAAACTCGGCAAAGGATCTACGCCCGCTTTCTCGAGGCTGGGAACCACGAGTTCAACCTTGCCGCTCTTGGTTTTGTACCCGGTAACTTTTTCCGGATCATAACCACTTGTCCCATGTATATAGATAACCTCGTCGCGGAATTTCTCCCAGGTCAATCCGAGAGGTTTGACCATGTAGTCCAAGGCATCGTTGACGTCTTCCCAGAAGTATTCCCCAAGCCCGACACGTTTGGCCAGTTCGTTTATCATCCACATATCGCTTCTAGCTTCACCAGGTGGATCGACCAACTTGCGGTTCGCCCGAACATTGGCGAACCATGCCGGCCAGTAGGCGACAGTATCGTGTTCGTGCATCATGGCGGCCGGAAGCACAATGTCGGCGATTTGAGTGGTGGAAGTATGGAACAGTTCGGAAACCACGAGCATTTCCAATTTCAGGAAGGCTTTTTTGGTGGCGACAGAATCAGGATAGGTCAAAAGGGGATTGTTTACCAAAAGAAACCCTACCTTGGGGCGGTAGGGGTCCGCCTCTAACAGCGCGTGAACAAGAGCCTGTGTAGGCACATACCCGAATCGGGATGCCAACAGGAAATGTTTGCCTGCGATCGTTCTTTCGGGCGATCGAGGATAAAGCCACAGACGTTCCTGCAGATCACCCATCATAAATTTACCCGGTGGGTAGTAGGCCGGCGGTTCCAAATCTACATGTCCGCCGTCGGGTGTGTTCACGTTACCTGTAATACCCCGCATCAGACAGATGGCCCGCAGGGTTTGAAACGCCTGAACGCTGCCCTCAAGCGCGTTGCCGCTGCCGATTATGCCGGGCTTCTGAGTGCCGTAAAGTCGGGCGACCTCGATGATGGTCTGCTTGGGCACCCAGCTCAGTTGCTCGACCTCGTCAAGAGAAAATCGGGAAACCTCCTTTTTGACTTCCTCGAAACCGATGGTCCAATTGTTCAGGTATTCCTCATCAAAAAGACCTTCCTCTACCAGCACTTTGACGAACCCCATGGCCAGAATCGCGTCGCTGTTCGGCCGAGGGCGAATCCAATAATCGGCGTCCGAAGCGTGCATACCCTTCTCCGGCCAAAGTTCGATATTTTTAGGATCGATCACAACGACTTTGGTCTCACCGCTGACCAGGGCCCGGTTGAACTGGTAGCGCGGAATGTTTGAAAAAGTCCCTCCTGTATGGGCTATATTTGCTCCCCATATTATAATGACCTTTGCGTTTTCCATGCGGGCCATGATGTACCGGGACCCGAACGTATAACGCAGCGATTCGGTATTTTGAACCCCGCAATAATTACCCGGTGTAATCACGTTGGGTGAGCCGAATGCGGTGGCGAAACGTTGGCCAAAGGCGAATTCCATTCCCTTGGGCTCACCTAATATCATTACCAGGCCTTCAGGACCGAAATCGTCCCTGACCTGTATCAGCTTTTGGGCGATCGTATCGAGAGCTTCATCCCAACTGATCCCGACCCATTTGCCTTCTCCACGCTCGCCAACCCGTTTAAGCGGCTGGGTGAGACGATCCTTGGATTCGACGGTGCCGATCAAGTGATCAGCGCCTTTTTGGACAGAGCACATATGAACCGGGAACCTTGATTCTCCAGAAGCCTTGACATCCAGTATCTTGCCTTCATCCACAATGACCTTGAAAGCGCAGTGGTTCGGACAGATATGACAAAAAGTCGTATATTCTTCTCGCTTCATGGTTCTACCTTCCAATTAGTCCCCTCCCGGCAGTCCACATCCAGAATGGCTGAAGAGCCTCAGATCCAGGCTGACAATCCGCCATCGACGCACAAAGTCTGTCCCGTCACATAATCTGAGGCTGGTGAGGCAAGATAAACGATGGCGCCCTTGAGGTCCTCTTCTCGGCCGAACCTTTTGATCAACATCCGACTGGAAAGCGCGTCACCTTTGTTGTCGATCATCCATTTTGTCATTTTGGTGGGAAACCAACCAGGGACAATACAGTTTACGTTGATGTTGTGCGGCGCCCATTTGGTAGCCAGGTCCTTGGTGAACACGATCAGGGCGCCCTTGGAGGTGTTGTAAGGGATGGCGTTCAAGTGGTTCGGATCGGTACCGCCCAAGCCGGCATAGGAGGAAATATTGATGATCTTCCCGCTTTTTTGGCGGATCATTTCTCGACCCGCCCTTTGCGTGATAAGGAAAGTGCCGTTAAGGTTCACGTCAATAACTTTTTGCCAATCCTTCAGTTTAAAATCTTCAGGAGGCGCACCCCAGGTCCGGCCCGCATTGTTCACCAGGATGTCGATTCTGTTAAATCTATCCAATGTATTCGAAATGGCAAGATCGACATCGGTCTCGTTAGTTAAGTCGCACTTGAGAGGCAGGCTTTCCACCCCTATTTTCTCCAGTTCCCGGGCGGTTTCCTCGCAGGCTTCGAGATTACGGCTGCAAACGACCACCTTCGAACCCGCCTCCGCCAGGCCCGTGGCCATGATTTTCCCCAAACCATACCCGCCTCCGGTTACCAAAGAGACCTTTTCTTGTAGATCGAACAAATTCTTTACATTCATCATATCATGCTCTCCAATCGTCGGAAACCAGCGACCTCCGGTTTCGTACCGGTTTGCGGCTCCAATAAACCCCCCTGATGGGATGAAAATGCTGTTGCGCCCCGAGGACGCCGGCAATGGATTAAATATGCATTCAAGAACCGGTAACAGGTGTCTTTATTGCTGATTTTCCCTATCCCTTAAGACGTTCCGTTGAATTTTTCCGGTTGTGGTTCTGGGTAGATCCTCAGCCTTGATAAATTCTATTAACCGCGGGTATTTGTAATCTTCGATTTTCCCCTTTACAAATGAGCGCAATTCGTCTTCAAGTTCCTGGCAAGGTTGAAATTCATCTCTCAGCACGACGTAAGCTTTGATAACCGAACCCCGAACGGGATCGGGGCAGGGAACAACGGCGGATTCCAACACGGCGTGGTGGGCGTTTATGGCGTTTTCAACTTCCCCGCCCGGGATCTTGTAACCGGACGTAACAATAATATCGTCAAGCCTGCTCAGGTACCAGAAATAACCGTCCTCATCCTGATACATGTACAGGCCAGGTCTGTTCCAACCATTAATTACGGCTTGTTTCTGCTTTTCAGAGTTTTTCCAATAGACTTGGCCAAAAGGACCTCTGACCAGCAGTTCCCCCTGTTCTCCTCTAGGCAATTCCTTAAAGTCTTCTCCTACTATCTTGTTTTCCACCCCTGGAACAGTACTTCCCAGAGAGCCGATTTTTTCCTCCGGCATCCCCTCCAATGTCGACAGCCAGTACATGAGATCACCTGAACCCAGACTATCGAGGATTTCAACATTGTACCTGGATTTCCATTCTCTATATGTTTTCGTGTTAAGTGGTTCTCCGGCGCTTTGGCACAGACGAACCGTTTTCATGTCTTCTATATGCGGGTCGGCAAGGTTCAGCATCATATTCAGCGCCGTAGGAACACAAAACAGCATGGTTACGCCGTGTTCGCGGATAGTGTTAAACATTTCTTCCGGCTTGAACTGCTCGATGATTGAAACCGAGGCCCCGAAACGCCAGGGGTGGAAAGTAAAGTTCACCGACCCAAACGCAAAGCTGAAGTACGGGTGGCCACCTAAGATATCGCCTTCATTGATTTTTAGGACGTACCGACCATGGGTGTCGGTACAAGACAAGATATCGCGAACTGTAGAGACTATCCCCTTTGGTTTACCAGTCGTCCCGGAGCTGTATATAATTCTTCCGATATGGTCGAGTGTGGTCGGAGCTGATTCGGCTGTATCGCTTTGATTTTTGATCAACTCAGAAAAAGACACACAATTTGGAGCATTCGCATTCCCATCAATTACTATTTTCTTTAAGAACGGGAAATCCGCTTTTTCGATTTCATCAAGGCAGGACTGGGAGGTGACAACGGCCGAAACCTCGGAATCGGTAACACGGTGAATTATTTCATCTTTCTTAATTAGATGGTTGGCCAGCACCGGGATCGCTCCTATTTTCCAGCAGGCCATGAAACCTATAAGCCATTCAGGCCTGTTTGGCGACATTAACATGACCCGGTCAAACTCGCCCAGACCCAAACTTCTAAACCCGTTAGCGAGCCTGTTAACTAAAACCCACAGCTCCCCGTAAGATATTTTATCATTTCTAAAATAAACGGCCGTTTTATCTTTATATTTAGCAGCACTTCTTCCGACAAGAAAATCGGCAAGGTTTATCTTGTTTGGATAACTGATGACCTCCGGCAAGGCATAGATTTTTTCCGGAAGGTATTCTGCAGGGCCAAAAAACTTTTCAGGAAAATTTATATTTTCCATTTTTCATCTCCTTATATATTGTTAAAGATAAAAAATATGAAAACAGGGCAAAAGCTTTTCGGCCTCGACTTCGGACAATACCTTGTCGATGGAAACCGGACGCACCGGCAACTGATTGATCATCGGGATCGATGTCAGCAGCTTTTCCCGTGTAATGGCTTAGGTTATCTGCGTGCCTGTCTACGTCATTTTTTATCGGGCCATGCATCACATTTGGAAACATTTTATTCATAAAATCGGCGGTAATGAAGAACGAACCGAAAGAAACGGGACAGAATGGGTATTCAAAACCCGAATGCGTCTTGAAAGCCGAAACCAATCTGTTTCATTGAGAATTTTTGTATGTCGAAGACAACCTCTCATAGATCTCTTTCAGCCTCTCCTGTTCCGGATGCTCGAAAAGCAGGTGATTCTCCTGATTTTCCGTATCGGTGTAATGGACGACAATGAAATGGCGAACCATATCCTTGTGCAGAAGATGGCTCAGCGGCCCCCACAGGACTAAGCTTTGCTTCCGTGGGTCCTGCTTGCGTTTAGTCGTGAACGTTTCGATCGCATGCCAACGGCCAAAGGCCACTTTGCCGAAATGTGTCGTGTTTGAAAAAAGCAGAAGGTAATCTCTCGAGACAGCAATATTCAGCTTCTGTGGCTTTGGAATCTCAGGCAGGCCGCCATGGTAGGAGATGGAGCCAAGGTATTCAAGTTCAGTTTTGTCGATTTCACGGATACGTTTAAAAAATGACTCTCGACGCTGAAGGGCTTGCTTGCCCCGGTAGCCAAAAAAGCCAAGACATGCGACCGCTATGGCACAGACCAGCAGGGCGATTTCCATGGCCTTTAAACCCTCCGGGACGAAATGTGCGCTGTTTTCTCAGAATCGAACATTTCTGCCTCACAACTGTTACATTCCGGCATGGTTTCAATATTTCAGGCGGCAAAAAACGCGCTTAACCGCTGTATACGTCCCTGGGTGTCCGCTTCGAGCCAGGGCCTGACGCGGACACCAATGCAGAAGGCAGCAGAGGGAGGCAGTTTAACCGGGCAAATCTCACGCCGCCTTGGGCTTCAGTCTCTCGTACCGGTTGAAAATGAAGAGCAGGCCGCCAAGAATGGAAAAGGCAACGCAGACCGCAAAGGCCCCATTAAAGCCATACTTGGACGCGGCAAGATAGCCGGTGACCATAGGCGCGAAGAGGGCGCCGAAATTGCCGACAAAATTGTAAACACCACCGACGCCGCCGGCCTGGCCGTAAGGTGCGATATCGCTGGGAATGGCCCAGACATTGGAAGCTCCAAACGCGAAAATGCCCATAAAGGCACTAAGCCAGAAAACAGCCCAGAAGGCAGAATCGGCCCGCATGCACATACAGATGGCGATGGCCGCGCCGAACATGCCGATTCCCATTCCCGTACGGCGCAGTTGGGTAATCGAAGCGCCCTTTCGATACCATCTGTCAAAGACCTTTCCGCCTGCGAGTTCCATGAAGACCGCAACGATGAACGGAATGGATGCGGCAATGCCCATTTCCTTCAGGGACAGGCCTCTGACCTTCATGAGGTATGTGGGTATCCAATAGATAGCGACGGTCCAGACATAGAGGTAAAAGGCATAGGCAAGAGTAGCCTTCAAGATGACGGGGTATGTGGCCAACCTTGTCATGGGAATAGGTTCAACGTGGACGGCGCCTGTATCCGTGATAACTTCGTCCTGGCGGATGTAGGCCAGCTCGGATTTGGAGATTCTCGGGTGATCGGCAGGCTCATGATAAGACAGGAGCCACCAGACGGCCCACACTACGGCCATGGCGCCTGTAACCACGAACGACATTTTCCAGCCCCATGCCGCGATGATGAAGGCCACTATGGGTGGGGCAAAGGCACCCCCGACCCGCGCGCAGCAGTCGAATATGGATGAGGCAAATGTCCGTTCACGTTTCGGGACCCACACCGATACCACTCGGGCATTTGCAGGAAATGCGGGCGATTCCGTGACGCCTAGTCCTATTCGCAGAGCGAGAAACGAATAAAAACCAACGCAAACCGCCACTAACATCGTAACGGTGCCCCATGCAAATCCGGCAAAGCCCAGGACCTTCTTCGGCCCGAATTTATTCAGAAGGTATCCCGATGGAAGCATTGCTATCGTGTAGGACCAGAAGAAGGCCGACATGAGTATCCCCATTTCAGCCGTGCCGAGGCCGAACTCTTTCATCAATGTCGGCGTGGCCACAGCAAAGTTGACCCGGTCGATGTAGTTGATCGCTGTCCCCAATGCCAGCAAAACGACAATGTACCACCGAGAGCCGGTTTCCAGTTTAGCTGTTGTTTGCGTGTTATCTAATGAATTTGATTGATTTGCCATATTCTCCCCTCCTCGTGTTTGTTAGCACTTTTTACCGTGTCCTGGCCAACCTGCCACATAGCCGCTCACGTCTCTTGCTCACATTGATGGACTTTCATGCCCCCTCGCATATCGACGGAAGGAAAATATACATCATATTCAAGTAGTCTGCGTTGCTTTATCGAAGCAACTGGTTCGCGACGATGATCCTCTGTATCTGGTTTGCCCCTTTCATAGATCTGAGTGATCTTCGATGGAAAACCGGTCCCGGCTGTTTAGGCCGCTTTTCGCTTTTGTATGGTCTCCGGCAGTATGCTCAGGGGTATGAGAGCCAGTAGATAAAGGACCGCAGTAGCTCCAATGGCTATGGTAATCGTGCTGATGCCGGCCACCCATCCCAGAATGTAGGGGCCGAAGAAGGAGATAAGCCGCCCTAAGTTATATATGCCTGTCACTGCCGTCGCTCGTATTTCGGTGGGAAAGAGTTCGGAGAGGTACCCTCCATAAAGCCCGAATATGGGATAGGTGAAGAATGCGTAGAGCGGGGCGTACCACAGTAGCAACTCCGCACTTCTGATGTTGACGAAGGCGATGACGCCAAGTGTCGATGCTACGAGGGCAACATATGCCGGGGGCTTTCGACCGAATCTGTCGGCAATGAGTCCAAAAAGGATGAATCCGATGACTCCTCCCACATTCATGATGATGATGTAATTCATGGATGAAAAGATCGACATGCCCCTGTCTTTGGCAAGCCAGGAAGGAATCCAACTCATGGACCCCCAGTAAGCGAAGACTGTTGCTCCCACCATGAGGAACGCCAAAATGGTCCTCTTCCTGTACTGCCCCTTGAGCAACGCGCTGACGTTTCCAAGCTGTATCCCGGTGCCGGAGCCACTGGCCGAACGGTTCTTGGCTTCCAGCCAGACAGGCGACTCGGGAATTGAGAGCACGGCAACTATAGCGAACACAAACCCGCAGGCTCCTATGTAGAACAGAGGACGCCACCCGAAGGCAGGAATGATGAGTTTACTGAAATAGGCAGCAAGGAGCGGGCCGAAGGCAAAACCTGTCTGAATAGTCGAAGAGGCCAATATTCGCACGCGCGAAGGCAAAAGCTCCGCCACGAGAGTATTGCCGACACCCCACTGTGCTCCCAACCCCAGGCCGGCAAGAATCCTCAATGCAAGCATCCCTTGAAAAGAGCCGGCAAACGGAAACAGGATGGTAAACATCGAATACCAGCACATACACAAAAACATCGTTTTGACTCGCCCCATCTTGTCAGCGATCCATCCGGAGAGAATACCCCCTATTCCCGCTCCGATGAGGGGGGCCCCCAGCAGTATTCCCATGTTCGACATGGAAAACCCGAATTCTTTCAATACGTACGGGGCAGACATGGCCAAGAACTGCCAGTCCATGACATCCAGTATGAGCGCAATCCAGACAAATGCCCAAGCAAACAACTGCACACGGTTCAGTGACTTGCTCTCTGAGTATGCTTCCAAAGCGCCATTTGCCATGATCGGTAACTCCTTCTTCTAAAGGGTTTCACTCCTAAGATGCTGAATCCAGATAGATCGGCGGCTTGGAGGCGTGCCGGTACCCCTTCCTGTCCCCGCTTCCGGCATCACAAAAAATCTGGATGAAACCCCGCCAAGCTGCTCTAGAGATACCCGTATGCCGTCCAACCTCCATCCACTATGACGATGCTTCCCGTCATGTACCCGGCCTTGTCACTTGCCATGCTCGTGGTTGCGGCCTTATGCGAAGAGGGGTTTCGTGCCCCCTCCGCATATCTAGAAAAAAAGTTGGAAACCATATGCCGGAAAGTCTCGGTGGTTCTATCGAAGCAACTGGTTCGCGATGATGATCCGCTGTATCTGGTTTGTCCCTTCATAGATCTGGGTGATCTTCGCGTCCCTCATCATCCTTTCTACCGGATATTCTCTCATATAGCCATAACCTCCGAAAATCTGTACAGCATCCGTCGTGACCTTCATTGCCACATCCGAGGCATACCACTTCGCCATGGAAGCGATCTTCGGGATATCCGGATCGTTTGGTTCGGTGTCAATCATAGCGCCCGAGCGATAGACCAAGGTTCTCGCTGTTTCAATGCCAAGAGCCATTTCAGCGAGCATCCACTGCATGCCCTGGAAGGATGCCAGGCTTTTGCCAAACTGAACGCGTTCCTTCGCATACGCCAGGGCTGCATCGAAGGCGCCCTGTGCAATACCGAGGGCTTGGGCGGCTATGTTCGGCCTGGAGAAATTAAAGGTGTTCATGAGGGTTTTGAAGCCACTGCCCTCAGGACCGATCATATGCTCGTCGGGCACGAAGCAGTCATCGAAAAAAACCTGCCGGGTGTCAGAGCCTCGGATGCCCAACTTGTGCTCCGGCTTGCCAACGGTCATGCCATGGGTGTCTTTTTCCAGGACGAATATGCTCATCCCCCTGTTACCTTTTGATTTGTCCGTGTAGCAGATCACAGGCATGATTCCCGCCACGCCGGCCTGGGTGATGAAAATTTTAGAGCCGTTGAGGATCCAGCCTCCCTCAGTCTTCTTCGCCGTGGTCTTCATGCCCGCGACATCAGAGCCGGCATTGGGCTCGGTGATGGCCATGGAGCCGGGGCATTCGCCGGTGGCCAGCCGGTAAAGCCACCTTTTTTTCTGCTCTTCGCTGCCCGCGATCATGAGGGGCTCGCTTGCGAGGCCCTGATTCGTCAGGATCACCGAGGTGGAGGCACAGGCGCGAGCTGTTTCTTCAATCACAAGCAGAAGCGCCAGTTGTCCGACGCCGGCGCCGCCATACTCCTCGGCAACATTGATACCTAGGAAACCGTTGTCTTTAAGGATTTCGAAGTTCTCCCAGGGGAATCTCTCCGTGGAGTCGATTTCTGCTGCCCTTGGCGCAAACTGCTCCCGGGCAATCCGCCTGATACTGTCTTGTATCATTACCAGCTCTTCCGATAGTTTAAAATCCATCTTGAGCTCCTGACAGAGTGGGTGAGTGATTCTTTGCTAATTCTCTAAAGCCTCATATTCTCCACTATCGTGGCGACTCCCTGGCCTCCGCCGCAGCAGGCCGAAAACAATCCGTACCGTCCGCCTGTGCGGATGAGGTGCCGAATTGCGAACCCTGCGATCCGGGCGCCCGAGGCGCCGTTGGGATGCCCGAAGGCTATGGCGCCTCCCATGGGGTTCCATATTTCCATGTCAACCTTCTCGCCTGCCTGATTCGCCAACTCCTTGATGACCGCAAGATTTTGCGCTGCAAATGCTTCATTACACTCGATTACGCCGAGATCCGAAAGCTTGAGGCCTGCGCGCTTCAGAGCCGTTGGGATGGCATAAGCGGGTGCAACACCCATAATGGCGGGATCGATGCCGCAGTCGGCGCCGCAGATCCATCTGGCCATCGGCTCGAAACCCAACTCCTTTGCTTTGCGGCCGGTCATCAAAAGGGCGAAAGCGGCCCCGTCATTGATACCGGAGGCATTGCCAGCTGTGACGGTCCCATCCTTTTTGAAAACGGGCTGGAGTTTCGCAAGTTTCTCCAGAGGCTCCAAACGAGGGTGCTCGTCCAGCTTGAACTCGACGGGAGGCTTGTTTTTCCCCTGGGGAACCATGACGGGGATGATCTCTTCGGTAAAATACCCCGCATCGATGCTCTTCCTGGCCAGCGACTGGCTTCGGAAGGCAAACTCGTCCTGCGCCTCCCGGGAGATATTGTACATGGCCTGAAGGTTCTCGGCGGTGAGCCCCATCCTGAAGGGTCCGTAGGTCTCCTTCTCGTTCGAAGGGGGCTCGAGCTGAAACTCAAGAAGCTTCGGCGGCTTCAGCCTGTATGGCTCCTGGCTGGTCGAAAACTTCACCGGCAGTTGGCTGAATGACTCCATGCCTCCGGCGATTACGACGTCGGCCTGGTTGCAGAGGATTTTCCATGCAGCGTGATTGATCGAATCGATTGCCGAGCCGCACTGCATTTCCACAAACGACGCGGATGTGCTGAAAGGCAGCCCGGCGTTAAGAACGGCCCAGCGGGCGGGATTCATGGCGTAGGCCATAGGAAACGCGGAGCCGGCAAAGACGGAATCCAAATGGGCCTTCTCCGTAATCCCGGTCTTTGCCACCAAACCCTTGAGTGCAATCCCTCCCAACTCCTCCGCCGTAAAGTCCTTTAAGGCGCCTCCCATCTTTCCGAAGGCGGTCCTCATAACCTCAACAATGACAACCTCTCTTTTCTCCATGTTTTAGTCCTCAAGGTTTCTTTTCGTAGCCGTAAAAGCCTCGCCCTGTCTTGCGGCCCAAAAGATTTTGATCGAGCATTTTCTTGAATAGAGGCGAGGGCTTGTATCCTTCCTGACCGGTCATCTGATACATTGCGTCGATCGCGAAATAGCAGACGTCCACGCCGGCAAGATCCATGATCTCGTTGGGACCCATGGGCCAGTTGCATCCGAGTTTCATGGCCTGGTCGATGGCCTCCGCCGAGGCGGCGCCGTTGTGGATCATATTGGCCGACTCGTTGTAGAGCAGGCACAAAAAGCGGTTCACAATGAACCCTGGGATGTCCTTCACAACAATGGGAGTCTTTCCGAATTGCTTGCAAAGGCCGACCGTCTTTTCCGCGACGGCGTCCGTTGTTTTTTCGCCCCGGATCACCTCGACGAGCTTCATGAGCGGCACGGGGCTGAAGTAGTGGGTCCCGATGACGCGACCGGGGTTTTTTGTGACCTCGGCGATCTCGGTGATGCTTAGTGTGGACGTGTTGCTTGCGAGGATCACTTCCGCAGGGCAGAGGCTGTCGAGTTTCGTGAAAACGTCCTTCTTGATCTCCAGCTTTTCGAAAACAGCCTCGACGACCATGACGGCGCCTTCGACTCCGGCTTTCATGTCCGTCGTCCCTTGCAGTCTCGAAAGGCTCTGGTCCATCAGTTCCTTGCTTATGGTCCCCTTGGCGGCCTTACGCTCGAGGAATTTACCGATGGCGCCGATCCCCCTGTCAATGAATTTCCGGTCTGTATCCACGATGGTCACATCGAACCCGGCCTCGGCCGCAACCTGAGCGATCCCGGAGCCCATCGTGCCCGCTCCGATGACTGTGACTTTCCGGTTCATCTCAATTCTCCTTCTGAGGAAGTGAAGGCGGCGCCTGGATCAGCGATCGCGCGACTCCGCCATTTTCCCTCGTATGATAGACTTACATATATCACTTAAATAGCTTCACTTCGCGGAGCGCGGAAGGCGGCCGCATTGCGTGTCAATGGGAGCTTTGGGCAGGCGCGGGATGCCTTCCGTATTGATTCACTTCTTCTTCTTGTTAACAAAGGCCTCCATTCCCTTTTTCTGTTCCTCCGTGGAGAAGCATAGACCAAAGCAATCAATTTCAAAAAGCGCCGCCGACTCCAGATCCATCTCCGTCCCCCTGTTGATGGAGGACTTGATCAGGGTCACGGCATGCGGGCTCTTCGATGCGATTTTTTTCGCCAATGCGGCCGCTTCTGCAAGAAGTGCTTCCTGCGGGCAGACGGCATTCAAAATGCCGAGTATCAAGGCTTGGCCGGCATCGATCATTCCACCGGTCAAGCAGAGTTCTTTCGCTTTGGTCAGGCCGACAAGGCGGGCCAGGCGCTGTGTCCCCGCGTTGCCGGGCATGATGCCCAGATTGATTTCGGGGAGTCCCAGTTTCGCGCTCTCAGAGGCAATCCGTAGATCACAGGCCATTGCGTACTCGAGGCCGCCGCCCAGGCAGAACCCCTGGATAGCCGCAATGACAGGCTTCTTGAGATTCCAGATCGTGTCCGTGACCCGCTTGGACCTGAGGGCGTGCTCGCGGGCCTCCATGGCGCTCATGGACATCATTTCCTTGATGTCGGCGCCTGCGACAAAGGCCCTGTCACCTGAACCCTTGAGAATGATGACCCTCACCTCCGGATCGGCCTCTGCGCGGTTCAGGCAGTCCATGAGGGCGAGGTTCACCTCCGTATTGAGCGCGTTCAGAACTTCGGGCCGGTTGAAGGTTATCCAGGCGATGTTTTCCTCTTTTTGGTAAAGAACAGTCTCTTTCAAATCCGTCATGATCCTCTTCTCCTGAGTCCGGGGGGTCCGCGCGCCGCGGCGTCCGACAGAGCGTGCCCCACTATCCGCTAAACACGAAGCTTGTCCCGAAGGGGCAATGGTTATTGCTTCTTAAGGAAAACGCCCCCAGGATCGCACTCTTCTCTCAGAACACGAATGAGCTCAGGTGAGGGCCGCTCCGTCTCACGGACATCGGAGGCAACCTTCAGGTCCCAACCCGTGTTTTCCTTGATCTGTGCCACCGTTGCACCGGGGTGATAGGAGGCAAGATACATTTCCTTGGTCTCTGGATCGAAGCGGAGGATACCCAGGGTGGAGATGACGACACTGGGACCATTTCCGTAGAATCCGTACTTTTCCCGTTCCTTGCCGCCCCCGAAGTAGCCAGGGGTAGTGACGAAATCCACCTTTTTGGGGAAGCGCTGCTTCTGGTGCAGCATCATCACGATGGTACGCTTGCAACCGGCTCCGATGTCATTGGAGCCGCCGCTTCCCGCAAAGCGGACCTTGGGGTTCCGGTAATCACCGATAACGTGCGTGTTGAGATTGCCGTACTTGTCGATCTGAGCGCCGCCCAGGAACCCCAGATCGAGTTCGCCGGCGTGGACGATCCCGAGGCCCTCCATAAGGCCTCCCTGCATAGCCGATCCGGGTACGAGCACCGAATCGGCAACCGAAAAGGGTGTCGCGATGGGCTTGCAGTCGATGGCGCCCGACTCATAGATGGCTACCATGTTGGGTGCGTGGGTCTTCTGGGCAAGAAAGGCCCCCAGCAGGGGAAGTCCGGTCCCGATGACGACCTTTTCACCATCCTTTATTTCTCTGGCCGCAGCGACGGCCATCATTTCCTGCATTGTGAATCTGGTATAGTC
The DNA here is from genome assembly GCA_049515795.1 of Syntrophobacteraceae bacterium. Lineage (GTDB taxonomy): Bacteria > Desulfobacterota > Syntrophobacteria > Syntrophobacterales > Syntrophobacteraceae > SbD1. The sequence goes on along the minus strand of JBEKTT010000046.1, from coordinate 3,035 downwards.
GTTTGTCATGGCCGGACCTCCTTAGAACCCGTAGTTGACCGAGGTGGACATCATGTCCTTCGCTTTCAGGCCGAGGAACTTCTTCATGCCGAAGGTATCCACGTATTTTTTCAAATACTCGTCCCGGTCGGCGACACCGTACACCCACTCATCCATATACTTCTTCCAGCCGTCTTCGGTCACGGACTCGCGGATGTAGTTGAAGATGAAGTCCCGGTCGACGTCGTAGTAACCCTGACAATGCTTGGGGTGAGCGCCGAAAGGGGCATGCACAACAGCCACCACCTTGTAACCGGGCACGATCGTCCTGTTGGGGTCCCGTCCGATTTGCTCGCGCGTAACGATCTCCTCGCAGGACACGATGACCTTCTTGCTGGCCCTCATGCTCCAGGGCATATCGCCCCAAATGCCCCACATCTGGCTGTTTCCCTCCTCGTCGGCACGCTGGCAGTGAAAATAACCCACATCCGGGTTCAGCGCCGGCACAAGCACGTGCTCTTGCCCTGAGCCGAAGGGGTCTTTCATCAGGATGGCTTTCTTTTCCCCATGCCAGGCTCGATAATTCATCATGTCGCTGCCCTTCATGGAGTGTATGGGGATGTAGGGGACACCAAGAGAACCGGCAAGGTAACGGGCCATGACAGCGAAGTTCGTGTAATCCTCCATCTCAATCTTGTGGGGGATGCCTTTTTCCATCGCTCGTCTGAAGCAATAAAGCGGACCAAAAACCTCCATCCATACATAGGAGGATATGATGCGATCCACGCATCCCGCGCCGATCATCTGATCGGCATGCTCGTTAAAACTGGGTTGACATATCGTGAGGCGCGCTTTCTTTTGGCGAATTATCTCATGCGTGATTGCATAGGAAATTGAGTGAAAAAATCCTCCGATGGCGACCGTCACCCCGTCAGAAATGAATTCAGATACCGCCTCCTGTGCTGTCATGACTTTAGATTTTTTCACGAGTGGCACTCCTCCGTCTCCTTGCCATTCAAGAGCCTGTTCACTTGTTTCTATTGTTGTTGTTCATAGGTCTGTATTACGAGGGATAAAGACTGAACAAATGTTGCGCCCCAACGAAGAGCAATAGTAATGCCAGCCGTCACTTGTACCTAACTGGCTGTTTTAATTAATTATTTATTTTGCGATGCCGTGCGGAGGAATTGCCGGGATTTTAGGAAAAGATGAAAAGAGAGATCAGGAGCAACGTCGAAGTGCAGGAAAAGTGAATATTGGGTTTATTCTGAATCAAAATTGATTAAATGAAGAAATTTTCATCATTTCGTGAAACCGCGAGGCAATCTGAAAACAATTCCCCGGCTCGGTGCACTTTTAAATCCCAACCGTTTGGCGATAGAGCTCCTTGAGATGCATTTCATCGAATCGCCTGTCAAGTCTTTCCGATTTCTCACGGTACTGCGCAAAAATCATCTCCACCCTTTTTGTTCATATCAACCCATACCCGAACCCATGTCAATTTGCGCTATGAACCTTGACCCATTATCCAAAAATATTCTTGCGAAACCGGAATGCGACTGTAATATGATTTCGCACCAAGTTCCTGCTTTGCCCCCTCCCCGTTGATGGCCCCCCAATTCGAGGAGGCGAAAATGACAAGAATCAAATCATTACTTTAGTGGCTCTGCTGATCGGATTCGCCGCCCTTGCTCATGCCGGTTTCGATGAAGGTAAAGCGGCTTTTGGAAGAGGCGATTACGCCAAGGCTTATGAGGAGTTCAAGAAGTTGGCGGTCCGGGGACATGTTAAGGCACAAGGTTGTCTTGGAGAGATGTACCACAGTGGTAAAGGTGTGCCGCAGGACTATGCCGAGGCGGTGAAGTGGTTCCGCAAGGCGGCGGGGCCGGCATGAACTTCTCTGAGATTTTCATAAGACGCCCTGTGGCCACAACCCTTTTAACGCTGGGAATTACTCTGGCCGGATTTGTTGCGTTTCATTTTTTGCCGGTATCGCCTCTGCCGCAGATCGATTTTCCCACGATCAGCGTTTCGGCGGCCCTGCCTGGAGCAGACCCCGAGACTATGGCTACATCGGTGGCCGCTCCCCTGGAACGGCAGTTCGGGCATATTGCCGGGGTTACCGAGATGACTTCGACCAGTTACCTGGGCTCGACGTCCATCGTCCTCCAATTCGACCTGGACCGCAATATCGATGGCGCCGCACGCGACGTGCAGGCTGCAATCAACGCGGCGCGAAGTTACCTGCCCACCACGCTGCCGAGCAATCCAACCTATCGCAAGGTCAACCCGGCGGATGCGCCGATCGTCGTCCTAGCGCTTACTTCCCACATCGTGAGCAAGGCGGAGATGTACGATGCGGCCTCGACGATACTTTCACAGAAGCTCTCACAGGTGCAAGGTATCGGCCAGGTTTTCGTGGGAGGGGGTTCTCTGCCTGCGGTCCGTGTGGAATTGGATCCCGGACCATTGAACAAATACGGGATCGGCCTGGATGATACCGCCGCCATACTGCAAACCACCAGCGTAAGCCTGCCCAAAGGACAGTTTGCCAATGGGTCCGAAGCCCTGGAAATCCAATGCAACGATCAACTGCATAAAGCCGAGGAATACCGTCACATTATCGTCAGTTATCGAAATGGAGCGCCGGTCCGCCTGTCGGACCTCGGGACCGTAGAGGATTCGGTTGAAGATTTGCGGGCGGCGGGTTCGGTAAGCGGCAAGCCGGCAATACTGCTGGTCTTGTACCGGTCGCCGGGGGCCAACATTATCGCGACGGTTGACCTGGTCCGCGAAATGCTTCCGCAGTTGGCGGCCACGATACCCCAGGGCGTCGATCTATCGATCGTTCTCGATCGAAGTCCGCCAATCCGCGGTTCCCTGCGGGATGTCGAACGCACGCTCGTCATCTCGGGCATACTCGTCATTCTCGTCGTGTTCGCCTTCCTGCGGAACCTGCGCGCCACACTCATTCCGGGCATCGCCGTTCCGGTCTCGCTCATCAGCACCTTCGGGGTTATGTATCTTTTGGGCTACAGCCTCGATAACCTTTCTCT
>JBEKTT010000045.1:0-40870 GCA_049515795.1 Syntrophobacteraceae bacterium | reverse complement strand
AAGCGACTCTTCGAGCTTCTGGAACTCCAAAAATATACCTGACGGCCAGATTTGTCTCATTACACTAATTAGTCTGGTATTCCAGGATGATAGAATCGCTTTTTAGGGTGATTTGGAAAACTGGAGTTCAGCTGGTTGCGATAAGGGCCGATCCAGAAAGAACGGGCAGCACCAAACGGATTAATAGTGGCAAAAAGGATTTCCGTGCCGATTCCTTTTGCATCGATTGAGCAGGACCAGAAAAGGTAGTTCTCGAAAAGAGAGAAACGTTGAAGTATACTCCCCCGAAGATATAATTCTGCACGTTGCACTCGTTAGTGGTCGAAACAGCTCAAGATAAGAATTCCCGTTTCTTGAACTAAAAAGATGCCACGCGAAAAAAAATCCGCCAATCCGGCAAATAACCTCCGCAAGCTGAGGGAAGGCCTTCTTTCGTGGTTTGACGCCAACAGCCGCAAGCTTCCGTGGCGTGTGAGCTATTCTCCCTACCAGGTCTGGATCTCCGAAATCATGCTCCAGCAGACCCAGGTAAAGACTATGCTGCCCTATTTTCATCGTTGGGTGGCGCGCTTTCCCGATGCTCCATCAATTGCGGAAGCTCCCGAGGACGAGATACTGCGGTTCTGGGAAGGGCTTGGCTACTATGCCCGCGCAAGGAATATCAGGAAGGCGGCGCAGATGATGGTTACCGAATACGGTGGCGAGGTTCCGGGCGATTTTGATTCGATTCGAAAACTGCCCGGGATCGGGCGCTACACGGCGGGTGCGATCATGAGCTTCGCCTTCAATGCTGATTATCCCGCCCCTGATGCTAATGCGGGGCGGATTTTGGCCCGGGTTTTCGATATCGCGCACCCGTTTGGCTCGAAAGAGTTTGCCGAAACTGTCTGGCGCGTGGCTTCGAACATCCTGCCCCCTGGGAAGGCGCGGGATTTCAACCAGGCGCTCATGGATCTCGGGTCCATCGTGTGCCTTTCCAATGAACCCTTGTGCGCCAAATGCCCCGTATCCTGCTGCTGCGCCGCTTTCAGGGAGGGACTCATCGCGGACCGGCCCGTAAAAGCCCGCAAGAAAACGACTGCGCAGATCGTCAGGGCGGCCGCCATTATGGTTTCGGAGGGCAGGGTCCTTATTCGAAAAAGGCCGGAAATTGGTCTTATGCCCAACTTATGGGAACTGCCGGGCGGTGAGGTTCCGGAGGGCAAGTCCCCGGAACAGGCGCTTCGGCATATATGGCTCGATGAACTCGGCATCCGATTGGGGCCGATGGAGAGTTTATGCGTAATAAAGCACTCCCACACATCATTTCGCGTGACGCTTTATGCATTTTGGTGTGGCGGCCACAACCCTGCTCCCGGCCTGGCTAACAAGGCCACGCAGCTTCGGTGGGCATCAATGAATGAGCTGGAAAAACTCGCCTTTTCTTCTGCCCATCGCAGGATTATCAGAGTTGCCTTGGAAAGGCTCCCTTCGAATCATGTGTGACCCTAAAGATCCATTCATTCAGGCGAAGGAAAACGTTCCCGAAACACCATCTTATAATTAAGGGTGTCGGAAAAAGCGGAATCCGATTTCCGAAGTAAGACCGTAAAAATTCGTGTCACATCGGGCTCCCGGCGGTATTTTCAGGTTCTTTCAAAAATGGTCGCCGGCGCCATTCCTCCTCCGGTGCAAAGAGAAACAAGCGCATAGCGAACCTTACGCCGCTGTAATTCATTGACCGCCGTTACCGTCAAACGGCATCCTGAGTTACCTACCGGATGCCCCAAGGCCATAGCGCCTCCATTCACATTCAACCTGCTCATGTCCGCATCAAGCTCTTTCGACCAGGCCAAGGGAACCGGCGCGAAGGCTTCGTTGATCTCGAAAAGATCGATATCGTTCATTTTAAGACCCGCCTTTTTCAGAACCTTTGGGGTCGCATAGATGGGACCGGTGAGCATGATCTCGGGATCATCTCCGATAACCGTGTTGGCAACAATCCGGGCCAGAGGCTGGATGTTGAGTTCCATCATTTTCTTTTTGCTCATGAGAACAACGGCAGATGCTCCATCTGTGATAGTGCTCGATATGCCCGCGGTGATCCATTTGGTATTCGGCAGCACCTTAAGAACACTAAGAGACTCCCGAGTGCTTTCGGGCCGGATGGTTTCGTCAGCGTCCCTGACAATAGGATTATCCTTGTCGTCGAGACCCGCTATCGGCAGAATTTCGTTTTTGAAATATCCACCGATGGTCGCCTGATGAGCCTTTCTGTGACTCGAAACAGCAAAGTCCCAGCATTCCTCCTTAGAGATCCCATATTTGTCGGCGACCATCTGTGCTGCTGCGATCTGATCCGCCACGCCATACTTACTCGTATAAAACTCCCCGAAGGGATGGCCCATCGGATCGCCTGTAAACATAGTGCCATTTATGTCGCTCATTATGGTGTATTTTGACATCAACTCGCAACCGCTGGCTATGACCACTTCCATGTTCCCCGAAGCAATCATCCCGTGTGCAATCTGGATTGCGGACAGACTGCTGCCGCACTGACGATTTACCGATATGCCGGGAACGTTGACGGGAAACTTCGATGCCAAAACACCCATGCGGCTCAAGGTGAATCCCTGTTCACCAACCTGATATACCGTACCGTTTATAACATCCTCGACCAATGCCGGATCGAGATCAATCCTGCGGACAACCTCGTCGAGCACGACACCCAACAGCTGCGGCGCCATCCAGTTCCTAAGATATCCCTTCCGCTTGCCTATGGGTGTTCTCACAGTACTGACAACAAATACGTCATTCATCATATTTGTCCTTTATTCATTTTGCGGAGGATACGATTACAACTTCAGATCAACAGAGCCTTTAGCCCTGGCTACTAATCCCCTCATAGAAATAAGAACACCCCCGGGGTCTGCACCTGTACCCAAAGCCGGCACGTTGCCTGCCAACACAACAGCCTTTATTTTTAATCTTATTTATACGTTTTTTCCCGGTTGCTGGTGTCTATCCCGATCCCCGGAATCCTTCAGGCTACAAATAAAAATGCACCGAACGCCAAGCCTTCTAATTGACGTTATTCCGAGATAATCGTATCCTGCTTGCATCGCGGACCACGGCTATATTATTCCACGTTGGGGAATGGTCTCCTATCACCCGGTTTGCTTAACTTCTTTAACCGTAGACATTGCCGTGGCGATGAGACCGGCGACGTCAGCCACGTTGCTGGGCATGATGATCGTGTTGGTCGTTTTGGCCAGGTTGCCGAACTGGGCAATATACTGCTCAGCCAGTCGCATGTTGAGCGCTTGGAGCCCACCCTGATCCTTGATGGCCTCTGCCACCTTGCTGATGCCCTCGCCCGTGGCCTTGGCGATGAGCTCGATCCGTTTTGCATCGGCCTCAGCCACCAGTGTGACTTGCGCTGCCTTGCCCTGGGCCTCGTTGATCTGCTTCTGTTTTTCACCCTCGGACTGGTTGATCATGCTCTGCCGCATACCTTCGGACGTGGCGATGCTGGCTCGCTTCTGGCGCTCTGCCGTCATCTGTGCCTCCATGGCCTCTTTTACCGATACGGGCGGCGTGATGTCCTTGATCTCGTAGCGGAGCACCTTCACGCCCCAGGAGAGCGCTGCCTGGTCGATGGCTTCGATCACTTCGTTGTTGATTTTTTCACGTTCCTCGAAGGTTTTATCGAGGTCGATCTTGCCGATGGCCGAGCGCAGGGTCGTTTGTGCAAGCTGAGAAGCCGCCCGGAGGTAGTTGTCGATGCCGTAGGCGGCCTTGTGGGCGTCCTGAACCTCCAGGTAGATGATGCCGTCCACTTCGACGCTCACGTTGTCCTTGGTGATACATATCTGCGCGGGAATGTCCACCACCTGCTCCTTGAGGCTGAAAACATATGCGCGCCGGTCCACAAAGGGAATCAGAATGTGAAAGCCCGCCTCAAGCGAGCGATCGAATTTGCCCAGGCGCTCGATGATGAAGGCACTTTTTTGAGGGACGATGACCGCACCCTTGATGAGCACGACAATCACCAGTACGCAGATGGCGATGAGGGCAATGAGAGCCGGAGTCATAATCAAAAATCCTCCTTTTGGACTTGAATGATCGGGGTTGGGCGAAGACGGCCATAGCGTGTCCACCAGCAAGAAACAAAACATGGAGTCTAACTCCAGAGACCTCTTTCAAGTACGCGGGACACGCTTGAGCTTGAGGCAGGATCCTTTGGACTTGTCCATGCCAATAATTTCAGCTTCAGATCCTGCGGGGAGCCTGTCTTCCGAGACGGCGTCCCACATGGTTCCACGAAAGCGCACTCGTCCTGTGATTCCAGGTTCCAGATCTTGGTCGAGGTTGATCCGTGCTCCCATAGGCACATTTCCCATGTCCTCGCTCTTACGACCTTCACTACGCCCGACAAAGATGCGCATGGCCACTTTCCGTAGCGTCACAAGCGAGGCGAGCGACACTATCAAAAATACGGCAAGCTGGGCGGTATGGGCGCCTGGGGCGATGAAGGCCAGGGCTGCCGCACCCCAGCATCCCAATCCAAAGAAGATGATCACAAAGCCTGGGACGGCCAACTCTGTGAGCATTACGGCAACGCCGGCCAGGAACCAGATCAGCCAGGGCGAAAACTCAGAGTTCATTCATTTGTCCTTGTCGGGAAAGTCTGGATTCACTCTCTAACTGTTCGTTGAGCGGGCTATATCGCTGTGCAGTATCCATTAAGGTGAGGTGCTCAGAAACCGCTCTCCCCGGATTTCCACGATAGTCCATCCCGTGGAGGCGGTCAAGAGCGTGTTCCGCCTCTGTGAGTGCCAAGGGGAATGCGTACAAGTCTCATATTATTTTTTATGCTAACCCTGAACGTCCTTTGTCTCTGCTGGAAGAATCCAATCCATGCAGGGTGTACCGCCATTGGTCCAGATGGTGGCGATATCGCCTCTTTAACGAGACGAAATGAAGACATCTCTCCTCGGTGTTAACCTTTGCAATTCTCAAAGTGTGCGGTTCATCTGTTGAGTGTAGGTGCTCTACATGGAATGTGTCATAGGGGACTCAGGCTTGGAAATAGACATTTCCGTTAATCCTGTAAATCCTGTCTTCACTATTGAGGAATAATTCCTCAATCCCTTAATCCGGAATCCTTCAATTCGTTTTTAATCCCTGAATCCCTCAATTCGGAATTGGTCAATTCTTAACTTTTCCAACCAAGTCAAATCAGTATTGACATCGCAACGCGATTAAAGCTACAGTATAGCCGTATTGTAGCTGAGATCGCCGGTCCTCGAGCAAAGCGCAAATCCCGGCAGGGCCAATAAGACATCTCTATCCAGTTGAAGTCGATTGAACGATCACTCCGGCTGAAATTCCCCTTTGAACAACTGACCCCCGAGCGCGCGGCCGGCTGCATGCCGGTCATGAAGCTTACGGCTTGACCGCGCGTAGACAGGATTGTACCGCAGAGCTCTGTGGTGCAAATTCTTCACCTGATGTCCCCGGAAAGGAAAGGATCTTATGAAGCTCAAGCAACTTGTCCTGTCTATTGAGAATTCTCCAGGCCGCCTTTACCAGGTTACCGCCGCCCTGGGTGATGCGGGAATAAACCTCAGGGCGCTGAACCTGGTGGATACCGGGGCATTCGGCCAGCTCAGGCTGCTGGTGTCCGACATAGTAAAAGCCAGGCGGATTCTCATGAAATTGCAATTGCCCGCCTTTGTCAACGAAGTGGTTGCAGCGCTCATCCCCGACGTTCCCGGAAGCCTGGCCAATGTTCTCAAACCGCTAAACGAGGCCGGCGTGTATGCCGAAAGCATGTACGCATTTATCGGGTTTGCAATGGATAAGGCGGTCATGATCTTCCGGTTCAGCGACAACGACAGGGCCATAGAAGTGCTCAGGGAAAACGGAGTGACCATTCTGGACTCCGAAGCCTTTGGAATACTGGAAAGCGAAAGCAGACATGAAAGGAAAGCCCATGACGAAAGAAAATCCTGACTTTATCGCCAAGAGGATTGCCGTGGTCGGCGCCGGCCCGGTTGGTTGCATAGTAGCGGCTTTTCTTTCAAAGGGCGGCCACGAGGTCTCCATCTGCGATGTTATCCCCGAGATGGTCGACCCGGCGGGGACCACGGGTATTTACATCGAGGGCGCAGAACAGCTCCACTCAAAAGTGGCCCATACGTGCCACGGTGTTGATGAACTGGCGCAGTATGATCCGGATTTCATTTTCATCACGGTCAAAGCAAACGTGCTGCCGCTGATCGTTTCGGCAATCGAGGAATTCCAAAGGGAAGGCAGGTATGTAATAAGCTGGCAGAACGGGATCGATACCGAACTGGAGATTTCAAAGGTGCTCGGGAAAAAGCCGGTCATAAGGGGCGTGGTAAACTGGGGGTGCGGCATGAAGGGCCCCTGCAGGGTCATGATGGGGTTCCACCACCCCCCGCACTTCGTTCAGGAGCTTGCCCCGGAATCCGGCCCAGCCGCCATTGAGATTGCAGGGATATTGACTGAGTGCGGACTGCCCACCTTGCACACAGATCAAATCATCTCCATGGTCTGGCGAAAGTCGGTGATGAACGCCGCCATGAACCCGGTGTGCGCGGTTACCGGCCTGACGATGGCGCAGGCCACGAGCGATCCTATCATCCTAGGGCTGGTTGACGCCCTGCTGAAAGAGTGCATCAAGGTGGCGCGCGCAAACGACATATTTCTTGGCTTCGATTACTATCCGCACGCTATCGAGTACATAAAAAACGCGGGCAACCACAAGCCTTCCATGCTGATGGACATCGAGGCCAAGAGGCGCACCGAAATCGATTTCATAAACGGCAAGTTCGTCGAATACGGGAAGCAGGCCGGGCTGGAAACTCCTTACAATGCCTCTCTTCAATCGCTGATAAAGGGCCTGGAATCCGTCATAGAGTCCGCCAGGAGAGGATGATGGGACGTCCCGGTTATACACTAAACGAGCTTGAGGACCCCGCGGCATGAGTTCGATCTACGTTGGCGTTGATGTCGGCGCTTCCCGAACGAAGGTGGCCGTCCTCGACGGGGACAGGAACCTGCTCGGATACGCGGTAAAGAAATCCGGCGTCGATTTCTCGGCAACCGCAGCGGACTGCCTGAGACAATCGCTCGAAATGGCCGGACGCCGGGATGCGGACATAGCTTACTCGGTCTCCACCGGTTACGGCAGATCCAACGTCGCTTACGCCGGGGAAACGAAAACCGAGATCGGGTGCCACGCCCGAGGATGCTATCTTTATTTCCCCAAGGCTATTACAATTATCGATATCGGAGGACAGGACAACAAAATTATCAAGCTGGACGCGCAGGGACGCCGCACCGGCTTCAAGATGAACAGGAAATGTGCGGCGGGCACCGGGGCTTTTCTCGAAGAGATGGCCTCACGGCTCGACATTGCCCTGGACGACATGGACACCCTGGCGAGGCAATCCACCGATATGGTAAGGCTGGGCAGCTTCTGTACCGTTTTTTCGGCTACGGAGGTGCTGGAAAATATTCGAAACGGCAAAAAGGTCGCCGACATTGTCAAAGGAGTTTTCTTTTCGGTGATCCAAAGGATTCTCGAAATGGATTCGCTCTCTGAAAATGTGGTCATGACCGGCGGCGTTGTGGCTAACAATCCATACATCGTCACCATGACCGAAGAGCAGATCGGGCGGAAGGTCCTTGTTGCGGAGCACCCGCAGTTAACAGGGGCAATCGGGGCGGCCATCTACGCGATCGAGGCGGCGAGGCGTGGGATTCTATAGGGAGCCGCTCCCCGAAGCGGCGAATCCGGCTGGCGGTCCCGGTTCCCAAGCCCGGGAAAGGACGTGCTTGTTATGGCTGAAAGAGAGGTAGTCCTGAGGCGGCTGAAGACTGCACGAGATGTCGGGAAATTCATGGCCGATTACTACTACGAACTCGATGAGGCATCCAAATCGGCCAAGCGGAAAATCGCCTGGTGCACCAGCGTAGGGCCTGCTGAAATTCTCAGGAGCATGGGATTTCTAACCTATTTTCCTGAAACCCACTCCGCCATGCTCGGCGCCAGCAGGATGGCCGCAGACCTTATTCCTTCGGCCAATGCCGTTGGGTACTCACCTGAGATTTGCTCCTATTTGACAGCCGATATCGGGGCCTGCATCCAGGGGGTGACCCCCCTGGCAAAAGCCTTTCCCGGAATTGAGCGGATTCCCAGGGCCGATGTGCTGGTCTACAACACCAATCAGTGCCGTGACGTTCAGGACTGGTTTTCCTGGTATGCCAAAAGGCTCCATGCGCCTCTTTTGGGTATAGAAACCCATCGAGGCGTCAGGAAGGTGACCGAGGCGCATGTGTCATCGATTGCCGCACAGATGGAGAATATGGTCGAGCCGCTTGAACGGATCGCGGGGCGAAGACTCGACATGGACGAGCTGAAGAACGGGGTGGCCCTCGCCCGCCAATGCTCGGACCTCTGGGAGAAATGCCTCGGGGCCGCGGCGGCGGCCCCGTCTCCCCTTACCTTTTTCGACTCCGTCACGCTTATGGGCCCAGCGGTTGTCGGCAGAGGGACCCAGGCGGCAATCGATGTGTATCGGCTGCTCCTGGAAGAATTGAATGAGCGTATCGAGCAGGGCGTAGGGGCAATAGAGGGTGGTGAACGGCATCGCATCTTCTGGGAGGGAATGCCGGTGTGGGGACGCCTTAGCATGCACTCAAGGCTGTTTGCGGGCCTTGGCGCCGCTGTGATCGCTTCCACCTACTGCAGCAGTTGGATTTTCAATGCCCTGGACCCAACTGAGCCCTTCGAGAGCATGGCAAGGGCCTACACGGAACTGTTTGTCGTCAGGTCGGACGAATACAAAGAGCAATACATCAAAGAGAAGCTGGACTTCTTCAAGTGCGACGGCGTCATCTATCATGATGCAAAAACATGCCCCAACAATTCGAACTGCCGCTATGGGATGCCTCAGCGCCTGCAGCTCGAAACCGGTATTCCTGCCCTGATAATAAATGGCGATCTTAACGATCTGAGACTTATTTCCGATGAACAGACCAAAACCAATGTTGAGGCATTCATCGAGCAACTCGAAGAGTCGAGGGCATAAGCAGGATGCAAGGAGCAAGGAGCATCTAGCAAGAAGCAGGTAGCAAAAACTTCTCGTTTCTCGCTTCCCGCTTTACGGAGGTTGATTATGGCTCACTGGTTGAATCTGGGACAAAATTTTAAGGTCAATGCGAAGAGATATCCGGATACCCTGGCCATCAAGGACCAAAACAGAAGCTTCACCTATCGGCAGACTAACGAGCGAGTCAACCGATTGGCCGACAGCCTTCTTGCCCTGGGGCTCAAGAAAGGTGACAAGGTTGCCGTACTGCTGGAAAACAGTATCGAAATCGTGGAACTCTATCTTGCGACAGCCAAGACGGGACTTATTATCGTGCCCATAAACTTCCGCCTGGTCGGCCGGGAGATTGAATACATCGTAAACAATTCTGATGCCGGAACAATCTTTGTACACGAACAGTTTACGGGCGCCGTCGACCAGATCCGGGCCGAATTGGGCAACATTGCGCCGGAGCGCTTCTTTGTAGTCGGCTGTCCCGCCGGCGGCTACAGGCAATATGAGACTCTCATTGCCGCAGGATCGCAGAAGGAGCCGGCCTGTGAGGTAAAGCCCTCGGACACGTGGATTCTCATCTATACATCGGGCACAACCGGCAGGCCAAAGGGAGTGCTTCGATCACATGAATCCCACATTGCCTTCTATATAATCAATGCGCTCGATTTTGGCTTTACCAGGGATGACATTTGCATGAACGTAATGCCCCTGTGCCACATCAACTCCGTCTTTTTCACATTCACTTTCCTCTACCTCGGCGCCTCGGTCTACATTCATCCCGCTCTGTCTTTCAAAGGCGAAGAGGTGCTGGAGATAATCGAGCGGGAAAAGATCACCTTCATTTCGCTTATACCGACTCACTACAACCTCATACTGAGTGTTACGGGCAAAGGGCGAAACAGGGACGTCAGTTCGATCCGCAAGCTGCTTTGCTCCTCGGCCCCGGTTAGACGGAAAATGAAAATGGACATCATGGACTTCTTTACGGGCGTGCAGCTCTACGAGGCATACGGGTCCACCGAAGCCGGGACCGTCACCGTGCTGAGGCCCGAAGAGCAGTTGAGCAAGCTCGGATCGATCGGGTGTGAATGCCTTGGCACCGATCTGGTCAAAATTCTCGATGAAAACGGCCATGAAGTCCCGGTGGGCGCGATAGGGGAGATATTTTCCCGCGGCCCGATGCTGCTCGACGGATATTACAAGCTCCCCGAGAAAACCGCGCAGTCTTTCAGGGGCGAATACTTTTCCGCCGGGGACATGGGCAGCAGAGATGAAGACGGATTTTTCCACATCGTCGATCGACGCGATAACATGATAATAACAGGTGGAGAGAATGTTTATCCCAGTGAAGTCGAAGAGGTGATAGCGGGTCATGAGTACGTATTTGACTGTGCCTGCATCGGGGTACCCGATGAAAAATGGGGAGAAAAAGTTCTCGCCGTGGTGGTCCGCCGGCCGGGCCCCTCAGAGGACCAGCTTGCCGAGGCCATAAATGAGCGGTGCAAGACCGACCTGGCGAGGTTCAAACGCCCCAAGGAGATCATATTTATCAAACATGAGGAAATGCCAAGGACCTCGACCGGAAAAATCCTCCATAGAAAATTGCGGGAGATGTGCGGCTGCGGAAAGCTGCCCCGGGCCTTGTGATCTAACACGGATGAGGCCTCCCGCTCCCGCCCCGTCTCGCGGGTGGGTGGGCTTTCGAGAATGAGCCGCGTAGCGGCGAGGGGGTGTGGGGGGCGTAGTTCCCCGCGCTTTTGAAAAACATCACTTGATACTTTCTTGAACGCAACTTGGTATAAGTCTAATATATGAGGGCGTAATTCATGATCGGGACGACTGGATTCAAACCAGCCGTCGTTTCTTACCGAGGGTTGGATGTGTCCTGGATCGAGCACCCCATCTCTCCACCTCTGCTCTTCCCTGAGCATACAAGATAGTGACAATGCCGGATATCCCAGGATTGTGCTCGTAATTTCGACTTGATCGGCAAACAATCACTTGTAAATAGACATGCTCTTCGTGCTTGCGCTGAAAACATCTCTGTTTACGATAACATTCACGCAGGCAGGCTTGCCGGAAGATCCGGCCCGCTCCAGGGCCGGACGGATTTCAGAGGGTTTGACAACATGTTCTCCATACCCGCCCATGGCTTCGACTACCCGGTCATATCTCAGAGGAGTGAGAACGCTTGCCAGGTTTCCCCTGTCTGAACCATACCGTGCGAGTTGAAGGAACCGCACCTGGTTCCAGGCTGCGTTGTTTGCGACAATTCCAACCACGGGCAAATTAAAGCGGATGAGCGTATCATAATCAAAACCGGTACATCCGAAGGCCCCATCGCCAAAAAGCGCTACCACTCCGGTTGCGGGAAAGGCCGTTTTGGCAGCGATGGCAAAAGGCGTACCAACTCCGAGCGTGCCCAGGGGACCGGGATCGAGCCATTTGCCCGGCTTTCGAGTCCTGATCACGTTGGCGGAAATGGTGACCACGTCCCCTCCATCCGCGATGAAAATAGAATCATCGCTCAAAAAATCGTTTATCTCACGAGCAAGCCTCAGAGGATGTATGGGAACTTCATCGGACGTCAGAAATTCCCTTTCCTTCTCAAGAATCTCATTTTCTTTCGCCCGAAGTTCCCGGCGCCAGGCGTCGCGATCCAATCCGGGGCGAACGGCCCGTGTGAGATCCTCGAGCGCCGAACCGATGTCGGCATTGATTGGGACATATGCTGACCGGTTGTGACAGAGTTCGGAATAATCCAGGTCGACCTGGATGATCTTCGCGCCGGGGGCGATCCGGTCCCCATAGCCAAGCCGAAAATCAAAAGGCGTCCCGACGACAACGACCACGTCCGCCCGGTAGAGCGCATAGCTCCGGGATCTGCTGAACAGAAATTCCGAATCCGCCGCAACAGCGCCCCTTGCCGCTCCGTTCAGATATGTCGGAATTTGCATCTTTTCAACCAGCGCATTGAGACCATCAACCGCCCGGCAGAGCCATACCTGCGTGCCGGCGAGCATGGCCGGTCTATCGGCCTTCTCGAGCAGTTCAGCCGCTATTTCAATATCCCTGGAATCGGGCCGCATCCGGCCCTTTGCCCTGTACCCGGAGGGAATCTGCACCTGGGCCTCCTCAAGTTCCTTGTCCAGCACATCGTAAGGGATTTCAAGAAACGAGGGCCCCGGACGGCCGCTGTATGCCTCGCGAAGAGCCATGGCCATATATTCGGGGATGCGCTCAGTTTCAAAGACTGTCGCAGAAAACTTCGTGATCGGCTTCATTATTTCGACATTATTCAACTCCTGCAACCCGCCCTTGAGCAGATTCTTAAGAGGCACCTGTCCTCCGATGAGAAGCATGGGGACCTGCGCCCGAAAGGCGTTTGCAATTCCCGTAACGGCATCGGTCACCCCCGGCCCGGCAGTTACGACCGCAATGCCCGGAAAACCAGTGAGTCGTGTCCAGGCATCGGCCGCATGGGCTGCCGTCTGTTCGTGCCTCACGTCGATTATCTGAATCCCCTCCTCGGCGCATCCGTTGTAGATATCCATGACGTGCCCGCCGCACAGCGTAAAGATCGCGCTGATCCCTTCGGCTTTCGCGAATTTTGCCACAAGTTGACCGCCTGTGATTTTGGCCATCGGATGATCCTTTTCAGAATGAAACCTTTGCGCTGAATAATGCCTCAACTTAACTGGTTTCCGGATGGACGCTAACTACCGATGAATCATACGATATGCCCATCAAAACACGCAAGTGGAAAGGCTTATCAGGCCATTTTGGGCAGTTTCAGCAGGCACCGGCATCCAGCAGTTGACGGCCTCTTTCCCACCCAGCGTGTTGGATGGGGCTCAGGCGAAAACTCCCGATCTCCACGCTCCGCGAGGTGTGGAGACTGGGAAAAGCCGAGGCAACATGAACATACCCTCTTCCGGCAACGAATAGATTCTTCTTCCACATTGTTAAAATCCGCCAAATTGATACACACCCGACATACTCATGCAAAAATGCAACGCTATGAATGAGGCCTCCCGCTCCCGCCCCGTCTCGCTGGTGGGTGGCGGGCTGTCGAGAATGAGCGGTCGGCCCCCGCGCTACGCGCTCACGCGTCGTAAAGGGAGGCCGGCAAGCATGCTTCACTTTGTGAAGCAATGCGAAGCTCGCGAAGCGTGATCTATACACCGGAGGCACTTCACTTTTTGGAAGCGCCTCACATTTGGCTTGCCTCCAACCGCACCACATTTAGTGTCTGCGCTGTCTGCATGGCTGAGCGGAAAGAACCGATTCTTTTTTTTGAGCAGGGTATTACATAAGTCTATCATACGAGCAGTGACTGTTTACCTGATTACCTGGAGTAACCACGGCACACCTTTGTCTACTCTGCCTCGGATTGGGGCGAACAGTCCGGCCGCAGAGACGAATAAACCAGAGAATATTTGCCTTTGATTGCGGAAGCAGGAGGAAATGTCATGAACAAAGAGACACCCCAAGAATTCATAAGATCGCTTGGAAATCTTCTCGAAGAAATCATCAGGAGGCAGAACGTGTTCTTTTCCGCCCTTGCGGACATCAATAGCGCCCAGAACCCTATGGACATCGCCGATCCGGCATCTTCTCATCGCGACCGGCAATTTGTCCACTCCATCCAGCAACGCAGCTACAAGTTGATACGTGAGATTTTGGCACTGTTACGGCGCATCGAGGACGGCAGTTTCGGGATCTGCGATGAATGCTTTGACTCCATCGATATAGGGCGCCTGCGTGTTCAACCGGCTGCGACTCTGTGCATCAATTGCCAAAAAGCATGGGAGATGGAGAACCGGGCTGCTGCATGATCCCGGACGCCGGATTTAATCTACCGGGCTTCACAAAAATGCCATGTTTCTTGCCGCAGTATTGATTCAGCCGTTTTGGCAGCAAGTGCCGGTCACGAAATCCATCATCAGCCATGTCAAGAATTTGCAGTAGTTGAAGTCCACCATCGAAGAACTCGCCCGCACCTGCGAGGTTTCCGCCGCGAAAATCTCCCCGTTGCGTGATTTTTGTTCGCAGCCCGGTCCTGTTGCCACGATCATCGGTGGGACTGCAATGGCGCCTCTTCGGTGAAGAAAACCTTCGATTCATAAATCTGCTCGCTTTTCTTTGGTGGAACATGGCCGGATCGGGACTCGGGACCGCTTACCACCTTTTGCCGTTGAGGAATTTCAACTGTCTTTGGGCAACCCTTACGACCTTCCATTACAATGGGGGCAGTGGGTGCATACGGGTCATCTGTGGGAACGCTGTAAGTAAATACGGGTTAAGGAAGGGGTGGAAGGGGCGCTTGAATCCCTTCGTCCTGGGGGCGGATTACAGACTCAGACCAGCGAGGCCCTTGCCAATCTGAGAATAGGCGCCCCTTCCATTTTGGATTTCTGAACCTATCAATAGACTGTCCTTATTACGCTATCGTCTCAGGAGCGTGACTTTTGTGTGAAAGTCAATGAAATCGGAAAGTGGAAAAAAGCTGATCGCAGCGGATTACTCGCAGATCGAACTCAGAGTCATTGCTCAAATCAGTGGCGATCAAAGGATTATCGATTCACACCGGAAAGATCAGGATTTGCACAGACTCACTGCATCTTTGCTTTCTGGAAAAGATATGGATAAAGAGCGTGGAATGATACCCCAAAGATAACCCCGCTTCATAATAGGCCTGTTCAAGCAACGGCCGCAGACATCACAAAGAAAGCACTGGCACTACTCCCACTAAGATTGGCGGATACTGGAGCTCAGATTATCGGAAGGGTGCATCACGAAATCATTCTCGAAGTTGCTGATAAGTTGGCAAATGAAGCAGTTGCAATTCTCAAGGAGACCATGATTTTAACCAGCGAGAGCAATGCCTTTAGAGCTTTTCAGAGCCTTCCGAGTAGTCCCAGCCACGTAAGCAGGTTGGGGTAGAGCCGCTCAACGCCCTTTGCGCCTGTTTCCATCGACATATTTGCCCGATTACTCTGGGTAAGACCGTTTTCGGTGAGAAATTTACCCGAAATCGGCCAATTTGCTTTTTCGGGTCATGGAGAGTTCTGCAACGGCCTCTTTTTAGATTTTTCGATATTTTTGTATTTATTTGTTGACAATTAGATACTTTTGTATTTATTTGTAACTAATAATATTTTGCCATCTTACGTGGGGAGGAAGAAGCACATATGGCAATAGACCCTAAAAAAATCGACCCCGGGCTCAACTATCCCTTGAAGCAGGTTGCCCAATTTCTGGAAATTTCATACGGGACCATGTTGAAGTTGAGAAAGGAAGCCAAGCTGAAATCAATGAGGATGGGCATGAAGTACTATATAAAGGGAAAGGATGTGTTGGATTACATCGAACACGGTGATCCACCGCCAAAAGAGCAGCAAATGAAACTTTTTTTGCCCCCCAAGAAGAGGAATGACCGAGATGATTCCGGGGAGTCGTGATTATTGCCGTTGGATAGGGTGGGTTTTCATTATCGCCGTCGGGGTATTGGCCTTGCTGTCCGTATCATGCAGCAGCACCGGTAACGAAGAGCAGAAATTTGACGTATATGTGAAAAGCCCTGAGGATGTCAAGGAGCTTAAAAAAGTTGAGACAATGCTGACGGTGACCCCGGAGAAAGCTGCTCTGCATCAAGATTATCAGGTCATCGAAGAGATTGCGGTCCCTTATATCCCTGAATACAGGGTGGGGCCTGGAGATGTGCTCGAAGTGGTGTACAACATCCGCTATGAAGAGAACCCCGATAACTACCGGCTTGAGGTCCAGGACAAGATCAGCATTACGTTGCCTTATTATCCGCAGTTTAATTCGACCGTGTTGGTACGTACCGACGGCAAGATCACCGTACCCCTCATCGGCGATGTTGAGGCGATGTCCAAAACCCCCATGGAATTGGCCGCGCTGCTCGACAAGGAATACCGAAAATATATGGACAACCCTTCGATCACTGTGGCCCTGGAGGAATTCAACGTAAAAATCGATGAACTGAGGAAAGCCATCACCACGGCTGCACGCGGGCAGAGCAAGATTGCGCCGGTAGCGCCTGACGGGCGAGTGGCGCTGCCTATTATCGGGAATGTGCAGGCTGAAGGATATACCCTTTCGCAATTGCAGAAGGTGGTCAATGAAAAGTACGCGCAGAACATCAGAAACCTTGATGCGACCATGATCCTGAACGAAATACACTCTTCGAAGTTTTATCTTTTCGGTGAAGTAGAGCGCCAGGGGGTCTACGAAATGCCGGGCACTATGACCCTTTTGGATGGGATAAGCGCGGCCGGCGGCATGAAGAAGACGGCAAACATCGAGCAAATAGTCATATTCCGCAACAACGGCCTGGAGAGGCCCATTGCGCTCAAGGTGGATTTGAAGCCTATTTTCGAGCAGGGATATACATATGCGGATCTAAGGCTTAAACCGGCTGATATTGTTTTTGTACCCAAAGGGAAGCTGGCCAAGTTCGACGATTTTGCTGAACTGTTCTTTACCAAAGGCGTCTATGCCGTCCTTCCGTTTTCGACCGGCTTTAGCACCGCCTACTTTATAAACCCCTCATCCGTTACGACTGTTCCAAAGTAATTCACGGCCTTAGACAGGAATGCAACGATGGCTGACAATATCTTTCATCAAAGTAAGGAAAACGCTTTAAGGGAATTCTCATTCATCGTATTTGAGCGGAAGAGAATCGTGCTTTCCATTTTCATCCCTGTTTTTTTGTGTTCGGCGATAATAGCCGTATTGCTGCCATCGACCTTCCGCTCTTCCGCCAAATTCGCCCTTTTCATTCCGGAGACGCTTGATCCCTTGCAGCAGGAAAAGTCGTACGACTATAAGAATCTTGCCAGGCGTTATTTGGAGGAACAAAAAGAGCTCGTCCTTTCCAATCGTGTCCTCCAGAAGGTGGTGGAAAAACTTTTTCCCGATATAGGATTGGGAAATATTCCCAAACGCGTGGCGGAAATGCGTGAGCGGGTTCAAGTAACGCCTCCCGAAGGTCAATCCTTTGAGGAAACGAGCGTATTTTACGTGAGCGCAACAGCCAAAACGGCGGAGAAAGCCGCTGAAACGGCCAGGATAGTATCAAGCGCTTATCTGGAAGTTTATAATGAACTACAGAGGTCACGAACGGAATACTCGTACGATTTCTTCAAGGAACAAACAGCGTCACTTTACGCGGAAATGTCGCAAAAGGAGAAGATCCTAAGAGAATACGAAGCAGAAAAGGCGGCGGTTTTAGTTGAGAGCTTTGACCTGCAGACAGGCGCGACCACTCCTGGAGCCGGCCCATCCTCCATGCTGACGCAACTTACTCGTAAATATTTAGATTTCCAGGAAGAACTTGCCGGCTTGAATGTGGCCATCAAGGGGCTGGAGCAAGAGGAGAAAAGCGGCGCCATTCCCGCAATACCCGCGGATCTGGACCAGCCAGGCCGCACTCTCACTATCTACAAGAACAAGGTAGCTATGCTTCAGGTCCTCATGAATGAAATGAAATCGCAGTTCACAGGCCAGTTCGGACCCATCAAACAGGCCGAGAAGGAATTACATCTCAATGTGGATTCCATGAAACAGGAACTGGCGCGGACCATTAATGCCCAGAAGCTGAACGTTGAGGTTATCGCCGCCAAGGTCCAGGAACTGGAGAAGACTATTAAGTGGCTGCAGGAGAGGATCCGCTCCGCGGTCGAGGAGAGGTCCGCCTATGAGTACAAACGGCAACAATACCAACTGGCCAAGGATGCTTATGTCAATGTTCGCAACCAGCTGGAACAGGCTCGGCTGGCTGATGCCGTCACTGGTTCAAGACAGCGCCTGAGGATTCTTGACGAACCGTCGGTGCCTCTTTCACCGTACAAACCCGACAGGCTGAGGATAATCATCGCGGGTTTGCTTGCCGGCATGCTCCTTGGCGTTGCGACTGCCGTTACCTTGGACTATTTCGATCATACGATAAAAAACCCCAATGATGTTGAAAGATTTCTGAACGTGCCCATGCTGGGTTCAATCCCTAAGGTTGGATGAAGAGGATGTTGGCCACCCTGTACTCGATGATAATCTTTTCAATTGTCGTCAGCGTGTTTTTTTTATACCGCTCCTCTCATCCATATTCTGCACATGAGACTTCGGTGTCTTTCCCTGCGCTCATCTTTTCATTGTGGCTCGTTGCAGCGGCAATGTGGGGGCGTAGTTTCTATGTGTACCGGCTCGCCGGCCTCTTTGACTTGAGCATCGAGCGTATCATTTTTTTGGTCGTTATCGTTACACTGATTGCAGGGCTTCCCGCCGGGTCCCCGAGTTGGCGTGGAAGGCGATCCATAGAGCGGTTATTCTTCCTGTTTGCCCTTATCTGTGTGGCGTCCATGACGATCCATGGGTTTGGGCCTTCCTCTTCCAAGTACGTATCCCCCTGGTATATATTTATCTCGGCTTATCTGTTTCCCTTTGCCGCATTTTTGTTTGCCAAAAGATACCTCGTTGCCGAAAGAGACTTGTCTTTTGTTTTCCACGCATTGTTTTATCTGGCTGTCTACCTGGGGATCATGGCTTTCTTCGAGTTCCTCGATCTCCGGCAGTATGTTTACCCCCGCTTTATCAACGATCCCAAGGTGTGGCTCCACCTGGACCGGGCTCGGGGCCCGTTCAAGAACGCCGCCCTCAACGGGTTCACCCTAATCATTGGATTCATCTGCGGGGTTCAACTTCTATCCTTCAAGCGGGGTTTCGCGAGGCTGCTGCATCTCATCTTGATGTCGGTGTTTTTCCCTGCCATATTCTTTACCCTAACCCGGTCCATTTACCTGTGTTTTCTGTTCACCTTGGGGACCTTACTGTTTGCCTACCGGACGCCATTCTCAAAGTGGAAGCTTCTCGCTCTCCCACTGGCACTGGCGGTGATTGTCGCATTCATGAACCTGTCGAGGCTGGCCTCAAGCGAGAGGCGGGCGGGAGGAGTATACCAGGTCCAAGAAGTTCTTATCCGTGAGGCTCTTTTAAAGAGGTCCGCGATCATGATCGCGGATAACCCCGTTTTTGGAGTAGGGCTCGCCCAGTTCATCCCGGCGTCGGTGGCCAAGTATAGGGGCCTGGTCCCCGTCGCGGAGAGTTTTCAAGAAACAAGCCAGCACCATCAACTGCTCACCATAGCCGTGGAGCTGGGTCTGATAGGAATATCTGTCTACTTGTCGATCGTTGTCATGTTTTTTAGACGGGTCTATTCACTGTTCATCGGCCTCCCGAGGACGGGATTTATCGATTCCAATCTGGCTCTGTTGATCGGGATCTCGTTGGGAGTTTACATTTTGAATAATTTCTTTATAGATCCCTCATTCCAGTTGTTTCCCAACGCCCTATTTTTCACATTTGGAGGGCTGGCGGACGGGTTGTACGGCCAACTGGAACTGATGCAAACAGCAGATGAGGGAGCGATTCCGTTGGGGTTCTCCCCATCGTACGGCGCATGACAACAGTGCTGAAAGCGGCGACGTTTCATGCCTTGACTTTTGCACCATTTTAGAGCGAGTGGCCGCCAAGAAACTCTCGTTTGAACACCGTCAAAGCTATGACCACATCTGTAACCCCCTGCTGATACCTTTGCATGGGGGAACAGGCAACTTTCAGTTACGCGCGGAGAACGCATGTATAAAGATTTTTACCGAATGAAAATGGAAGCGTTCAGCAGTCAACCGTTGCCCAATGTTTTCTTCAACTCGAGGTCGCATAAGGAAGCATGGCATTACCTTGCCTACGGCATTGATTCCAAGGAACCTTTTCTACTGCTGAGCGGTGAGTATGGAATGGGCAAGACCACCCTTTGCTTGAGGCTCATCCAGGCTTTAAAAGGGAGAAACCTGCCGTTCGTTTTTGTCTCTACACCGACCAGCACTTATGCTGCGCTTTTAAGAAGGATAGCATTTTTCCTCGGTATCTCCATCGGGCAGGAGGACGAGTCAGCCGTTCAGAGTCTGATTTGCAATTATTTTGAAAACCACGAGGACAACAAGGGGATCAGCATAATTGTTGACGATGTCCAGGAGATGGATATTTCAACCTTGAATAAACTCCGACTTCTCGCCAACTTCAACATTGAGGGCTTTTTTCCCATCCGCCTGCTTTTCTTTTCCTATTTGTCCTTTCTCGACAAATTGAAAATCGACATTTTTCAGCCGCTGAACCAAAGGATAAAGAGAAGGTATCGTCTGGAGCCGTTCAATTTTCAGGAGACCAGGGAATATATTTACTTCCGCATGGTGAGGGCCGGTGCACATGGAGTGCCGTTGTTCACGGATGATGCCATCCAGAGTATTTTCGATCACAGCAGGGGGATTCCGCGCAACATCAATAATATTTGTGACGGTTGTTTGCTGCTGGGAGCCAGTTGGGGGCTGACCACCATCGACAAGACCATCGTCACAAGGGCCATCGATTACATCGAGGGAACTCATGTGAGACCCGCCCCACCTCCCGTACCGCCTTCTGCGGAACCGGTCGGGCAGCCGGCCCACGCCGCCCAACTGCAGGTAAAGGAAGACCTCGTTGCGCGCGTTACCGTGGATTATCTGGCCGCAGGCGGCAGGGATAAACAACCGCAAAAGAGAGAAGATACCCGGAAGGGTTCTAACCTGAAGGTTTTTGTCATCATTGCTGTCATAATGTTTATTTTGGGAATAATATTAGCATTATCCTTTGATTTTAGGGCTGTAATAAAATCATTGGCGGATTTTTTCGCACGCATGGCCTTGCATTGAGCAGAAAAGCTTCAGGGAATAGATGGAGCTATTTCAGCAAAGTAGAGGAGTAAGCTTCAATGGCAAAGGGTATCTGGGGACAGACTTTTATCAGTAAAAACCTGCGAGGGGAATCTTCAGGTTCATCTCCCGATCGGCCCGGCGCCGATTGGGTATTGGATGATACGCCCTCTTCGGTTGACTTGCCATTGGATCAGCAGGAATCCGGCGAATCCCAAGGTGAATGGGAAGCGGCATTTTCCAACAGGGCCGCTGGTGCTGCCAGATCCCGAGCATCTTCCAATGCTGCTGTTCCTCGGGTCGATAGACGGCCGAGCGACCCTATTGCCCCCGAATCAGAACCGGCTTTAAATGCGGGAACGCTTCCAGTGCGTCCTCTTTATGCCGTGCCCCTATTCAGGGAGAAAAGCAAAACAGGACCACCTCTTTTTGCCGAGTTGGGAGACTTCCTGGATAAGATATGGATCAACTTAAACCTTAAGGCAGCGGATCAGTATCCAAAGACCTTCCTTCTTTGCGGCGCCAGCCGAGGAGTGGGGGTCACCTTTATCTCCTTTTACCTGTCGCTCTCCATTGCCTTGGAACGCAACATGAATGTGCTTTACGTTGACGCCAATATGGATGTCCCACAGGAGTCATCCATTATTCCCAATAATCAGGCATATCCAGGTCTGGCATCGTATCTTGCCGGCTATCAATCCCCTGAGACGCTCATCCTGCAGACCCAGTACAAGAATCTGTCAGTGCTCCCCTCGGGCGCTCACGAAATGGTGAAACAAGCGAATTCCGACATTCAAGACCCCAGAACGATCAGTGCATTCGTCAGCTATTGCAAGGCTCACTACGATGTGACGATCTTCGACGGCCAACCCGCCGTGGAGTATCCGAGCACAACCGCTTTTGCCAAGGCGGTCGATCACACTATCCTCATCTGCAGGTACGGCTTTTCCAGACGTGAAATCTCCAAACTGGTGATCGACAAGCTCAAGGAAAACGGAGTTTCGGTGGCTGGAGTGATCTTGAACGAACGTCAGCATCCTATTCCAGATTCTGTTTACAGGATGTTGAAATGATCCGGGACGCACAGATCGACCGGCGTAGGCATGTTTTGCATGTGATTGATGCATTGAACTATGGCGGAGCACAGGAACTTGTGCTTTTGTTCGCCAAATGGTCACCAAAAAACATATACAAAACAATGGTATGTGCTTTGCAACCCAATGGGGAGCTGAAGGCCGCAATCGAAGCTCTCGGGGTGCGTGTGGTTTCGTTTGGCAGGCCGCGGCCCAGCATCCTGAAACCGCATCGTTTCATTTCGTACTTCTACCGCAATGTCAGAGACGTCGTCTCGCTATGCAGGCGTGAACATGTGGACGTGATCCACTGTCACCTTTCGGATGCAGAGTTCGTCGGGATATTGGCGGGGTTTTGGACAAGGGTTGACTGTATCCTGACGACCCTTCATACCTCTGACATGCTCCCTGCGCGTCACAGGCGGGACCCGAGGAATTTTCTGAGGTGGCTTGCAACTCGTCTTCTTTACAAGCGGGTCGACGCTGTCATAGCCGTTTCTGAGGACGTGGCGGCAAAAATTAGGGATTTCGTGTGGATTAATCCGGACAAGGTTTTCACGATCATCAATGGCATAGATGTGGATTCTTTTCAGGGGACTCAACCCAATCGGGACCTGGCCACGAAACTGGGACTAAGTCCCGGGCATAAAGTTATTCTCACAGTCTCACGCCTCGTGCCCGGCAAGGGGCATGCCTACCTGATCGAGGCCATGGGCCGGCTGGTGAAAAGTTATCCGACCATCCAGCTTCTGCTGGCAGGTGATGGTGATCTCAGAGAACAACTCAAGGTGAAGTGTAGTTCTCTGGGAGTTTCTGATCATGTTCACTTTCTCGGCAGCCGTCCTGATGTAGCGGATCTTTTGGCCCTGGCGGACATTTTCGTGCTCCCCTCCCTGGGTGAAGGGACCTCGCTCGCGCTCCTCGAAGCGATGGCGTCGGAGAAGCCCATTGTGGCCACCGATATCGCTGGGAATCGGTCGATTCTGCTCTCTCCGAAATGCGGAGTTTTGGTCCCTGCAGCAGACGGCCAGGCTTTGGCTGAAGCGATCTCCTATCTGCTGGAGCACCCCAAAGCAGCTTCAGAATACGGTCAGATTGCCGGCCGGGTGGCCCGGGACCGCTTCGATGTGCGACAACGCATTGCCCGGTTGGAAACGCTTTGGGGAAGGCAGGCTGGGCCTGGCTGAGCCTCTAAGCCCAACGGATCCTTTGAGTTATTGAATTTTTCGATAGCTAGGGACGAGGGGTGGATGGCAAGAATTGCGGTTACCGGATTGCGCGGAGTTCCTGCTGCCTGGGGGGGCGTCGAACACCATTGCGAAGAGCTCTATTCCCGGCTGGCCGCTAACGGACATGACATCACCATTTATGCACGATCTCGCTACGTCAGGGACGATATCGAATTTTACAAAGGCATGAAAATCGTCAGGTTGCCGACCATCAACGTGACCGGCGTGGAGGCCCTTGTGCACACGTTCCTGTCAATGCTGCATATTCTCAAGACCCGGCCTGACATTGTGCATATTCACGCCCAGGGGCCCTGTCTTTTGAGCTGGGCTCCCCGGCTGTTCAGACCCGGCATGCGGGTTTTCTTCACGTGTCACGGCCTGGATTGGAAGAGGAAGAAGTGGTCAAAGTTGGCCTCCTCTATTATTCACCTGGGCGAGGTCTTCTCCGCAATGTTTCCCCATTATCGGATCACCGTATCAAAGGAATTGCAGCGGTATTACGAAACCTGCTACGGGGTGCAAGCTTACTACATACCGAGCGGAGCGAGCAAAATGCAAAAACGCCCCCCCAATTTCATCCGAAGCTATGGGCTTTCGGGGAAAGATTATTTCCTGTTCGTGGGACGGCTCGTTCCCGAGAAGAGGATTGATGATGTAATCAAGGCGTTTCTGCAAAAGGGGCGCAAGTCCAGACTGGTCATTGTCGGCGACAGCGCAGGCACTGAGAACTACGTGGCAAGTTTGAGAAGAATGTCCGCGAGTCACGCTTCCGTCGTATTCGCCGGGTACCAGTATGGAAATAACCTGGAGGAATTCTTCTCCAATGCCAGGGCTTTCGTAAGCGCATCAGAACGCGAAGGCCTGCCACTGACCATGCTCGAAGCCCTATCCTATGGTTTGCCGTGTATTGCCAGCGACATTCCTCCACATAGGGAAATCCTTGGATGCCAACCCGATCTTATTTTTCCAACGGGCCAACTTGAAGCCCTCTCCAACCTCATGGAGCTGTTGGACGAAATGCCGGAGGCCGGGCTTGCCGATGTGGGCAAGCGCGCGATGGCCATTCTGGACAGGGATTTCAATTGGGACGATATCGTGAGAGCCACCGAGCGGCTTTATCAAGAGAGCCTGACATCCACATGAGGTGTATATGGCAGAAGAAAACAAGCCACTGGTACAAATATCAGTAATATTTGATATCGTCCTCACAGGCTATGCCTATCTGATTGCAGAGGTGTGCAAGATTTCGCTTTTGCCGACCGCTTATAGAGGGCTAAGCCAAACGACTAACTATAGTATGATAATGCTTCTGATTATTATCATTTGGTTTGTAAGCCTACAATATTCAAGACTGCATATCTTTTATTTTAGAAAAAAGCCTTTTTCTACTATACTGTTCAACGTTATCGAATTTGTTACGATTAACCTTTTGATCCTTGCCTTCTCCTTTTACATCTTCAAGATTGAGAATGTCAGCCGGCTGATGGTTGGCATTTTCTATATAATGAACATCGTTCTGCTTGCTCTGAGCAGGTGGCTGTTCCATAACATATTGGGTTTTGTAAGAAAAAAGAACAGTTTCTTGCGCAATGTGTTGGTAGTGGTCGGAAGCAAACAGGCTGCAAAAGACCTCATTTCGGCTATCCAGAACGATCCCGAAGCGCACGTTAAAATCATGGGGTGCATCGAACTGGATTGCGAGACCGTGGGAGAGGATGTTGCCGGGGGAATCAGGGTTATCGGGACCATTGAACAATTGGGAGACATTTTGGCTACTAATGTTGTCGATGAGGTAACTTTCGCGATGCCTGTGGACATGATATGGGACGCGGAGAAATACTTCCACATGGCTGAGGCCGTCGGAGTGCAGATCCGGGTGGTGCCGCCCTGGCAACTACGCAAATTCCTCGCCTCTCGCCCTCTTTTTTACTCAATGAACTACGAGCACTTTTTTCGAATCCCCACATTCGTCCTGTCCTCCACCCCTAAATACCGCGTAACGTTCCCGATTAAAACGGCCCTTGATTACCTGTTTGCCGGGATGTCGCTGATTGTCCTTTCACCCTTTTTCTTGATGATTGCGTGCGCAATCAAAATGTGCTCATCGGGGCCGGTGTTCTTCAAGCAGGTGCGCGTCGGACTCAATGGCCGCAAATTTACCGTGTATAAATTCCGAACCATGGTCGTCAACGCCGAAGCGATGCTTCCGGACTTGCTGGAATTGAACGAAGCAAATGGAGTGGTATTTAAGATTAAGGATGATCCCCGAATCATCCCCCGGATAGGGACTTTCTTGAGGAAAACGAGTCTTGACGAGTTGCCTCAGCTCATCAATGTGGTGCGTGGGCAGATGAGCATGGTGGGACCGCGTCCTCCTATCCCGGAGGAGGTGGCGCAGTACAAGCCTGCCGAGCGACGGCGCCTGTCCATGAAGCCTGGAATAACATGTATCTGGCAGATCCAGCAGCGGCGGAACGAAATCCCTTTTGACAGGTGGATGGCATTGGACCTCGAGTACATCGACAACTGGAGTTTGTGGCTGGATTTCAAAATACTCTGCAAGACCGTGGTTGCGGGGATCTGTGGCAGTGGGAGGTGATCGCTGATCAGCGCGGGAAAGATAAAAACAACACAGTATGGGAGAGCATAAAGCCATTTACGGTCAGATCGGCAAAGCGGTAGCCGTCATCATGTGCCTGACCGTTATCGATAAGCTTCTGGCGGTTGTCAAAGAGATGCTGGTAGCGTATCGTTTTGGGGTGTCCCCGGCTCTTGACGTTTTCAATGTAGCCTACGCTCTTCCCAGCACCATCATCTTATTTTTTGCCGGCGCCTTCGGTGCTGCCTTTGTCCCCGTTTACCTCGAATGGTCCCATGGCTCCTCCGCAGAGCGTGCCGACAACCATGCGTTGTCCCTCTTTTACTGCGCTTCGGCTTTTTTCGGCGTATTGACCCTTATCGGGTTTATCTTAAGCCCCGTTATTTTTCCGGCCCTCGGCTACGGCCTAACCCCCGAGCAAAAGGTGCTGGGCATAGGCATCGAGCGTTGGCTCATGTTCCTGTTCCTCTTTGACGGGACCGGCGTCGTCCTGGCGGGTCTGCTCCACGCACAAAAGAGGTTCTTCACCCTTTATCTGGCTCCAACCCTCATCAATGCAACCGTTATCCTCTTCATCGTGCTCGGCTCCAGCTACGGGATCCATGCGCTGGTCCGGGGGCTTCTGCTCGGCACACTTTTCAAATTCGCCTATATGGCGGTCAGTTTGCGTTATGCGGGGTTTCGCTTCCTTGGAGGAGTAAGCTTCGACAGGAAAAAACTAGTCTACTTCGGACTGCTGGTTCTCCCACTGCTGGGAAGTGAACTGATCGCCCACTCGAATATCCTGATAGACATGATGATGGCGACCCAGCTTCCTGCAGGGTCCGTCTCGACCCTCAAGTATGCCTATCGAATTAACGATCTTCCCATTCAGGTGGTCATCATAGCCATTTCAAAGGCTATCTTTCCCTTCATCAGCAAGCAGGCGCTTGAGAAGGACTATGAGGGGTTGAGGCATATGTTCAAGCGCAGCGTTACCTTGCTCGGGTTCATCACCTTTCCGATCATCTGCCTGGTAGCACTCTTTTCTTCGGACATTGTGAGTATCCTGCTGGAGCGCGGCGCCTTCGATTCTCATGCCACGCGGCAAACTGCTCAGACGCTGGTTTTCTATAATGCCGGGCTGTTTTTTGCCGCCTATGCATTTATCAACGGGGCTTTCTTCTGCGCTTTGAAAGACACCAGGCTGCTGTTCTACCTCGGTTGCCTGTCGATGGTCCTGAATATACTGTTCAATTTCATCTTTATGCGCATTTTCGGTGTGAAAGGAATCGCCCTGTCAACGTCCGTGACGCTGGGAATTGTCTGCAGCGTCTTTTTTGTCTTGCTGAAGAGAAGGCTCCACGTAACCGACCTTTCCAATACGTTCATGCAGTTGTTCAAAATAGCGACCGCTTCGACATGTATGTTCGCTCTGGGATTGGCTTTTAGAAAGTACCTGGGATTTCTGGAACTCAATCGATTCCTTGGCCTGACGATATCGGGTCTGTTCGTGACCGCATGCTATATTTCTCTGGCTTGGCTCTTTAGGATAGAAGAAGTGCAGGTCGGCCGCCAATTGCTCGGCAGGATGTTCGGGAAACCATGGGGATAGAAAAGAAAATTGATTGACCCTGGATTATGCGCGAGCATGCCTGGAAATTATACCGTATTCATTCTAACCATCTGATGTTATGGCCCAACTTCGTCAGGAGGAGGGAAAGCTGCATACGCGCGGTTGGTGACAAGCAGAGAGGGACCATAAGGCTGGATTTCAACAGATCCATCAGCATTGATTTTAAAGGAGCAAAGATCACCACCGATACCGGCTTTCTTCTCATGAGGGAGATCGATCAGCGATTTATTAAGTATTCTCAGTGGTGCTGCTTCCCAAATTGATGACCCGAGATCGCCTCGACGTACGGATGATCATTCCTTGCTCCAACTGCTGCGCCAGAGAATCTACCAAGCAGCGGCAGGCCATTAGGACTGCAATGACCGCCTCGCGGAGCTTGGAGTTTTCGCCTGAGCCCCACCCAACACTATGGGGCGTGGGAATAAGCTCATCAAACTCCGGGGAAGGAGGTGTTTCCTAAAATTGTAAAAACCGGTCTAATTGGCATATCGCTTGCACGTTCGATTGAGAAATCGTATGGTTTTGCGAGCCTTGGGATTGTTCCGGAAGTTTTCGGGCCGGAATCGGCTACGCAAGATGTGGTTCGGCTCCAGTTGAGGTCAAATTGACGCATTATTCAGGATTAAGTCATTTTTTGTATGAACTGTTAGTATTAAAGTACTATAGACGCCGATGCAGAACTCTCTATGACTATGAAGAGCAATTGGCGGATTTCCCATAATCTAAAGCAGAAGCTGGAACACGCTGACTTCAGAGTACTAATAGAATTTCGCCAGAAGCGAGTGGGTTTTGACGTGATCGACTCCTAGGGTCCAGTGTACGTTTTTCAAAAAGATAGCCTGAATCTATGTGTGGTATTGTTGGCGTAGCATCCCGATTGCCGATCAGCCGCCGTGACCAGCTGGTCACCCAATGTGATACCCTGACTCATCGTGGACCTGACGACACCGGCACATGGTGGTCACCTGATGGTGTCGTGGGCTTGGCTCACCGCCGACTGGCGATAATTGATCTGTCGCCGGCTGGTCATCAGCCTATGTCCGATGAGAGCGGCGATCTTTGCATAGTTTTCAACGGGGAGATTTACAATTTCAAGGAGCTTCGCTTTAGGTTGCAGAACTGTGGGCATCGCTTTCGCTCTGAGAGCGACACAGAAGTTATCCTGGCTGCCTACCATGAATGGGGTGTGGAATGCCTGCACCATTTTAACGGCATGTTCGCCTTTGCTCTGTATGACCAGGCACGGAGGCGGCTTTTCGTCGCCCGGGACAGAGCCGGCGAGAAGCCGCTATTCTATCATCTGGCAAACGAGACGTTTGCTTTTGCCTCAGAGCTCAAAGCTTTGATGGCTGACCCAGTTTTTCCACGCCGCATCAATCCAGAAGCGCTCGACTGCTACTTAGCTTTCGGCTACGTGCCGGGCGAATACTGTATTCTCGATGGTGTAAAGAAACTTCCTCCAGCGCATGCACTCACCTTCGATCTGCACAACGGACAACTGAGGTTCTGGCGTTACTGGAAGCTGCCTGCTACGTCGGAGGGGCAATACGATGCCCAGGCTGCAAATGAGGCCACACTGCAAGAGGAACTGGAACATCTGCTGGAAGATGCTGTGCGGCGGCAGCTGGTGGCAGATGTTCCTGTTGGTATCCTACTCAGTGGAGGGATCGATTCCAGCCTTATCACCGCTATGGCAGCTCGGGTAGCAGCAAGCGTGAAAACATACACCATTAGATTTCCAGGCCATCCAAAATACGACGAAACCGAACATGCCCGGTTGATCTCCCGCTACTTCGGCACGGAGCACACGGAGCTGGATGCAGAGTCATCCACAGTAGAGTTACTACCCATGCTGGCGCGTCAATATGATGAACCCATAGTCGACTCGTCTATGATCCCAACTTACCTGGTAAGTAAGCTGGTCCGGCAACATTGTACCGTCGCCATGGGAGGCGATGGCGGTGACGAACTCTTTGGAGGGTATGCGCATTACAATCTCCTGCTCCGGATGCAGAAGAATTTTGGATGGACCCCTGGTTTTTTCCGAGATGCGATTGCAGGGCTGGCAACGAAACTGCTACCATTGGGGTCAAGGGGCCGCAACTGGCTCCAGACTCTCGGAACCGATCTGGACGTTGGCACGCCGCTGATTGCTACATATTTCGACGTGGACGCACGGCTCTCCCTGCTAAAGGCGGATTTCATCTCGCAAAGTGCCAGTGTAGGATCTGCTGAACGTATTCTAGAGAGGCATTCTCATGGTCCTGGCGACTTGCTGCAGCGCGCTATGCGAATGGACTTCGAAAACTTCCTGCCTGAGGACATCCTGGTGAAGCTGGATCGCGCCAGCATGCTCAATTCGCTGGAGGTGAGGGCGCCATTCTTGGACTACCGGATCATTGAATTCGCTTTTCACAAAGTGCCTTCCCATTTGAAGGCAACTTTAAGAAGCCGAAAGATTCTACCGAAGCTTTTGGCGGCGAAACTATTACCGCGAGGCTTTGACCTGGAGCGCAAGCAGGGATTCTCGATCCCTCTGTCATCCTGGTTGAGAGACCCTGAGTGGAATGACTATTTTCGGCAGGTCCTTTTGGATTCTTCGGGAACTCCATTTAACCGCCCTTTTGTTCAGAAACTCCTCGACAACCAGGCTCGTGGGTACTCAAACAGCGACAGACTGTTTGCGCTCTTGCTCTTGGAATTATGGAGGCAGGAATACAAGGTAACATTATGAGGGACCTCGTGAGTCACGGATCGAGAAAATTAATTGCAACCACCCGCAAATGCAAACAAAAATAGCACTACTGCCTGCTGAAATTCCTACCCTGATCTTGATTCAATATGAGCATGCCGACACCCTACCCGATCAGAACTGAAAATAGATGAAAGGTGATGAATTCAAAGGGGCCAGATAAAACAATCCGAACAGCACGAAAAACAAGACAAAGCATCCCCAGGTATTTTCATAGCGGACATATGGAGGGTCGCCAAGTTTGAGACCAAAATAGTGGCTGATAATAAGAACGGGTATGATCACAAACAGTGAAGTCGCATACCAGGTAATTCCCTTGCTGCCGCCTATCAGAAACATTTTCTTAATGATAATGAATGAGACCGCAAAATCAGTTGACCGAAAGAAAACCCAGGCCACGCAAACAAACGCCATGGTAAGAAGCCAGCTCACGCACGCATAGGGACGGGAGCTAAATGCTCTTGGCCTGAGGTAGTCCGAGTATAATTTGTGTATCATCAAGCCCAGGCCATGTAATCCACCCCAGATGACAAAATTCCAACTTGCGCCATGCCAGAGCCCACCTAGGAGCATGACGATCATAAGATTCATATACTGTCTCAGTTTACCTTTTCGGTTCCCGCCCAACGGAATATAGAGGTAGTCTTTGAGCCAGGTGGAAAGCGAGATATGCCATCTTCTCCAGAATTCGCTTATGCTTTTTGAGATGTAAGGCATGTTGAAGTTCGGGGGAAATTCAAAGCCCAGACATTTGGCCGATCCAATCGCCATGTCGGTGTATCCGGAGAAATCGCAGTAGATCTGAACGGCATATGCGATGACTGCAAGCCATACTGTGCCGGAACTGTAGTCTTGAGGCGCCTTGAATACAGGATCCACAAAAAAGGCCAAGCGATCCGCCACGAGGACTTTCTTCACCATTCCGAGAAGAAAAATCTGCGTCCCCTTTTCGACATTCTTCCACCTGACAGTAATCTCCCGATCCAGTTGAGGGAGGAAGTGGCCGGGCTTGAGAATGGGGCCCGAGATCAGATGTGGGAAAAATGTGACCAGGAGCGAAAGGTCTAGGAGATTTGCGGCAGGCTTGTTTTTTCCGCGGTAAATATCGATCGTGTAGCTTATGACTTCAAAGGTCATGAACGATATTCCAATGGGCAGGATAATCTCCATGGAGGGGAGCCTGATCTTGGAGCTGAGCATCAAGCTGTTGATTGAACCGACAAAAAAATTGAAATATTTGAAAAACCCCAGGACCATCAGGTCAAAGACTATGCTGGCTGCCAGCCATCTTTTCTTTCCCGCTCGAGCTTGAGTCGATGCGATTTTCGACCCGGCATAATAATTGGCGATGGATAAGCCTGCTAATAGTAGAAGAAATCTATAGTCCCAGTATGCATAAAAGTAGCAGCTTCCAGCCAACAAGACAAATTTTTTTGCCTTATTCTGCCTTATAATAATGGTTAACAGCATGATAACAATAAAAAAGATGATGTATTCAAAGCTACAGAAAATCACCTTAATACTTTCCTCATAAAATAATCGGCCAGGCAATCAGCTACTATGGTGTGTCCTATCTCGTTTATGTGACCGGTTCCAGGCATTGTGTTGTAAAACCCGTCGACTGGTTGGCAGTGGGACTGATAGTAGTAGGAAAGTGCATCCCTCATATTCAGCAGGTCTATGCCATACTTATTGGCGGAACTCTTCAGCAAAGCCTCGACGTTGGACTCAGATTTGTTTAAGGCTAAATACAGGATGGCCATTCCGGGGTAATCATTCTTAAGGGTCTTAAGGGTCCAGTCGATGATGTCGGCATAATCAACAGCAGGCGTGCACTCTTGTCCAGCCGACGCCCGGTGGTTCCGGTGCTGCTCCAACATCATCGGGATCTTGTCCAGCGCAATTTTGAAGGTGGAAAAGGCTACGAAAGGTTTGATTATCTTGAGGGGAGGAAACATCTGCCAGATATAGTAGTCCCTGAAGTTGGTAACCGTCACATACTCAGCGCCCTCTTTTTTGACATAAAACTCCCTGGTTTCATCCAAAATATGGGTGGTGAAATCTTCATTGATTTCTATCAT
The DNA here is from genome assembly GCA_049515795.1 of Syntrophobacteraceae bacterium. Taxonomy (GTDB): domain Bacteria; phylum Desulfobacterota; class Syntrophobacteria; order Syntrophobacterales; family Syntrophobacteraceae; genus SbD1. The sequence continues at coordinate 8,634 of JBEKTT010000045.1, read as the reverse complement.
CACATAGTCCGGGTCCATGAAAGAATGGTAGAAGTTTGACAGATGAATGTAATACGCAGGCGATGCCCCGTTTCTTCCAGCGTTTATGGTTCTGATTTCCCTGCCGGTATTCTGGGCAAGCTTGGTCTGCAGTAGGTGTACGAAGGTCTTATCGTCGGATACCTGAAGCGCTTCGGTGTGAGAATCGCCCAGCATCAGGATCCGGTATTCCGCGGCTGTTTTGGGTAGTATTTCCGCTCCACGCATGCCCAGGCTGTTAATCCACGTTTTGCAGTACCCTTCCGTTCCCTGGAGATAAATACCGGGTTTCATTATCCTCCCCAGTATCGGCGAATTGACTCCACCCGGCTCTCTCAGCACGGAGTTCTCCAGGATGACCTCCCACACGAGAAGCGCCAGTGCTGCTACAGCCACGATTCTGAGAATATATTTCAGTATACGCACGCTAGTCGCCTTGGGAATGGAAGCCTTCCCATTGTGTAAAGTTGAAACAGCCCATTCAACCTGGAATCCGTCAGTCGAGGACAGATCCAACGGTTAAGATTGACAACACATCTTCACAGTATTGCGCCAAGGGGGGACTTTTGGCCGTTTCAGTTTCGCCCCTTTGAAATCACGCTGAGTTCCTGCTCTTGGCGCTGGAGTTTTCGTCAACAGCCGACAAGAGGCAACACAGCCGGTCAGCCCCCTCGTGCCTGGATCTCCCGCTTTCCTTATTTCACAATCGGCAATGCGGGCGCGTGCTCCCCCTGCCCTTCGCCCGGCGGTAACGAACGGTTCTCCCCGGCGACTGCCGGGTTCATATGACCTCGACCTTCTGACCGGCGTCACACAACCAGCGACCTAGCAAATGGGTGTAGATCTGTTCCTGCTCCACACCCCAACCCCACGTATACGAATCCCCCACACACATGATGCGGTAAACACCAGGAAGGCTGGCAACAGGCCGTTCCACATCACGGAATCCTGCCGAGTTCTGCTGAAACAGAAGTTTCTTCATGAAAGATATTTCGAGCAATTCACCCACACGACACTCCAGCAAGGTTCTCAAATGAAAAACTATTCAATAGACATAAATATCACCACATCTTCTCAAGATCTTCCTTAATATAGAGATGGTTCCTGTCATAAAAGTAGCTAATTTGCAATGGCAGCCTTTTAAGGCATAAGTTATCCTTAGAAAATAATCTATAGCAGCACGCAATCGGAGTCAAAAAAGCATAGAACACGAAAGATAGAATCAGCATTGTGTTAAAGGAGGCTATAAAGTCTGACACTTTTAGCCAGCCCATCACAATAAACGATGCCATTTTTTTAAATATCAATGCAATTATTAGCAATGATATCGATAGGATAATAAATACTATATTATGGAAAACACAGAATAATAAAAGACACATAATAGATATTATTGCTATTGTTTCTAGATCTTTCACCCTATTTTGTACAGCTTTCTTATCCATATAATCGATCCTTCAAATAGACATGGTATTGAGATATAATGCATAATTACCACAGCACATCTACCAATTACACTATATTATGACCATATATAATCTAATTAGGTTATTAATACTTAATCAAAATAATGTATAAATAAATGGCGCAATGCTTGTAGCAGATAGAACAACCAATATACTTACTAACATAAGCATGATAATAATAGGTATGAGCCACCACTTCTTACGTTCCCTGGCAAACATCCATAATTCAGTCAAAATGCTCATTGGCACATCCTTTCAAAAGTATGAGCTATTCCAGCGCGATCCATGCGTATGGCACGGGAGCGTATTTCAAGAGGGCCGCAAATGTTCCAAGAACAGCGGCCGGAGTGAGCAAAGCTTTGAGAGCCGGATTAGTCCAGCTCATACCTTTTTCTCCAGTCTTCCGGTTCCTGCCACTCGGGCTGCTTCTTCTTGTCAAAGAGAAAATTGCCGATCACCAGGTAGTCCATCTCGGTTCTCATGAAGCATTTGTAGGCATCTTCCGGTGTGCATACGATAGGCTCCCCCCTTACATTGAAGCTCGTGTTGACTATTATCCCGTAGCCGGTTCGCTTCTGGAAGGCCTCTATGAGCCTGTGGTATCTGGGGTTTGTTTCCTTATGCACGGTCTGAACCCTTGCAGAGTAGTCCAGATGCGTTACGGCGGGGATATCGGATCTGATGAAATAGAGTTTATCCTTCAGGTCCCTGGTATGGTAACCCTCAGGCAGCCGCCTTCTCCTGGCTTTGTTCACACTATCGATCAAAAGCATATACGGCGACGGATAACCACCATCGAAGTACTCCCCGGCACTCTCGATCAGGACCGAAGGAGCGAATGGCCGGAAGCTTTCCCGGTATTTTATCTTGAGGTTGAGCTTCTTTTGCATCTCAGGGTTCCTGGCATCCGCCAGTATGCTCCTGTTACCCAGGGCTCTCGGCCCCCATTCCATCCGCCCCTGATGCCATCCGACAATGAATTCACTGTCTAAAAGTTCCGCGACTTTCTCATACAGGTCTTCTTCTTCGTATCTCTGGAAAACGGCGTCATGCTCCGCCGCCATTGCTTCCACTTCCAATGCCGGGTATTCGGGGCCAAGATAAGCGCCCTTCATCGCATCCATAGAACTGTCCGGATGCCGCGCTCCGGCAAAGTAAATGTGGTAGGCCGCCAGGGCCGCCCCCACGGCGCCGCCGGCATCCCCTGCGGCCGGTTGGAACCACAAGTTCCTGAATATCTCTGACTTCAGCAACTTGCCGTTGGCAACGCAATTCAGGGCCACTCCTCCTGCCATGCACAGATTTCCGGAGCCGGTCCGCCTTTTTGCCGTGTTCGCCATTTTGGAGACAACATCTTCCGTAACGTTCTGGATGGCCAGTGCCATATCGCAATAATCCTGGGTGACTTCAGTTTCGGACTCCCTTCTGGGAAAACCGAAAAGCGTCTCCCATTTCGATTCATCCACCATTCTGAGGCCGACCGAGTAATTGAAGTAGTGCTGGTTCACCCATATGGAACCATCCTCTTTCACATCCAGCAGGTGGGAGTATATGAGATCCATGAATTTCCGGACTCTTCCGGAAGTGGGGTCCCCGTAAGGTGCAAGCCCCATGAGTTTGTATTCTCCGGAGTTCACCTTAAAGCCCGTGTAATAAGTGAAGGCAGAATAGAGAAGACCCAGAGAGTGGGGAAACCTGAGCTCACTCAGGATCTTTATGTCTCGCCCCTTGCCGTGAGCGATAGACGCCGTTGCCCATTCACCTACGCCGTCGATCGTCAGTATGGCGGATTCTTCAAAAGGCGAGGGGTAAAAGGCACTCGCGGCATGAGAGAGATGGTGTTCCGGAAACAAAAGCGTCACACTTTCCTTGTCGATTGGCTCCAGCTTCTGAAGTTCATCCAGAATGAGTTTCTTAAGATATGCCTTTTCTCGAATCCAGACGGGTATCGCCGACAGGAACTGCCGCAGGCCCCTGGGAGCAAAGGCGTAGTACGTTTCGAGCAGCCTCTCGAACTTGAGAAAGGGCTTGTCATAAAAGGCAACGGCTGCGAGGTCGCCTATGGGCGAGTTCTTATCGCCCCCATTCTTCTTATGAAAGTCGAGGCATGACTTTACGGCATGAACCGGGAAGGAAGGATCGTGTTTTTTTCGGCTGAAACGTTCTTCCTGAACCGCGAACACAACCTGACCATCTATCACCAGTGCGGCTGCCGAGTCATGATAGAAGGCCGAAATACCCAGGATAGTCGTTGGCATCGCTCATTCCACCCGAATCGATTGAACGACATTGCAGGGCGGCAAAATCATTGTCGGGGTTGTCCTAGTAAAGAGTGAGCTTTAATCCCAAATAATGCGCGAAGCTTGAGCAATAGTTATTCGAATAAATATTCGTATCAAAAAGCTACTCAAACTGAGGTTCACGCATTATTTGCGTTCATACAACTCCGCGAAAAGGTCCTCAAAGCCTGCGGTCATCTTCTGAACGGTCAGCTTTTCATGAACAAGGAGCTGGGCCGTTTTTCCCATGCTTCTGCACGCTGCCGGGTTTTGAATCAGCTCGATCAACCTGCCGGCCAAGCCTTGAAAATCGCCGACCTGCACCAGGTAACCCGTCTTGCCCGGGAACACTATTTCTTTCATGCAGCCCACGTCGGTGCATACGATAGGCACCCCCGCCGACATGGCTTCAATAGCGGCCACGGAAAATGTCTCCAGCTCGGGTTTGGAAGAAAGGGCATTGATGTTCACGGCTGCCAGGACATCACCCAGTTCGCGGCGGAAACCGAGGAAATGGACACACCCGTCAATACCCAAGTCGTGGGTCAACCGAGTCAGGCGGTCCCGCTCGGGTCCGTCCCCCACAATCAGAAAATGGGTTTCAGGAATGCTTTTCAAGACCTCCTGCGCGGCTTTCAGGAAAACCTCATGAGCTTTGTCCGGCCGCAAGACCGCTATGATGCTCACCACAGGACTGTTTGCCGGAATCCCAAGCCTCGCTTTTGCTTCTTCGGAGGCAAGGCTGGAACAAAACCGCAGCGGGTCGACACCGTTGTAAATGACCTCTATTTTACTGAGTGGAACCTTCTCAACCGATGCAATGTAGTCCCTGTGTCCGTCAGCAATGGCTACCACCTTATCAATCCACAGGTGAAGGATCCGACGACCGAGCATCGTGAGGCCATGGAATGAATATCTCCGGAACATTTCATTTTCCCGGTTGACGATGGCACGCACTCCGGCCAGTTTGGCCGCGAGCACCCCATAGAAAATGGTGTTGCGCTGATTGATCAGAAAGAGCACATCGGTGTGCTCCGCCTTAAATAGTCTTGCGAGTTTCAGGATGCCGGAGAAGTCGAAACGGTGCTTCAGAACATTGGTTGTGACCGGAAAGTTGAGCCGCAGTATCTCGGCCCCCATCAATCCCGGGCTCCTCAGGAAACATACATGGACCCTGAAACGCTCACGATGGATGTTTCTCAGCAACTCCCGCAGCAACTGCTCCGTGCCCCCGATGGTGAGGCTGGAGACCAAAACGGTTACATTAATTCGTTTCATATTCCGCATTTCTTCTCAAAGTGTCAGTATGAACGGCTTCTCAGCCGCTCGAAAATCTCCAAGAGACGACCGGCATGCCCCTCCAGGCTGCACCAGCGGGCTACGAAATCTTTTCCCGCCTTTCCCATTTCCCTGAGCCTCTCACGGTCGCTCAGCATCCAGCGCAAGGCATCCCTCAATTCATCCACTGAATCCGGCGAGAAGAGTCTCCCGGTCACTCCTTCCTCCACCTGCTCGGGAATTCCGCCCAGGTTTGCAGCAACCACCGGTGTTTCATGGCAGAAGCTCTCATAAATGCTGATCGGAGCATTGTCGTACCAGCGGCTGGGAACCACAGCAAACAGGGCCCCGGCAATCCACCTGGAAAGTTCCTGCCCGTCCTTGAACCCAAGAAATTGGATGCGCCTTGTGTATTCAGGGAGGATAAGCCTCTGCAGGCGTTCCTTTTCCCCGTCGTAATCTCTTCCGATCAGGATCAGATCCACATCGGGCGAAATTTGCTGGTAGGCCCGGATAAGTGTATCCAACCCCTTTTCATAAGAAACTCTTCCGAAAAACAAAATGTAGTCGCCTCTCCGGTCCGCCGGCTCACTGGATGCAGCTGAAACGGGGTAATGGAGCAGATGCATGCGGTCGGCCGGAAAGCCCCCTTCCACCAGCTTCGACTCCATGAAGCGGCAGGGAACGATGAAAGCATCCACAAGATGATAAAGCTTGAGCCACTTTTGTATGTACATGGACAATACGCGCACCGCCGAAGCCGCGTAACTCTGCTTGACGCAGCGATGGCGCAACCCGTTACGATAGGCCCCGCCAAGACACAAAGTGCAGGGCCTGCCATCCCTCAGGAAGAGATAAGCCGGACAGAGCAGATGATAGTCGCCCAGTTGCAGTGCTATGGGTATTCCACGTTGCCGGAACGTGTGAATGATGCTTGGAGACATGTAATTGTAGATGTTGAGGAGATAGGCGATATCCGCTCCCCCGGTCTCGTCCAGGAGCCTGGAAAGATAGCTTCGGGCCTCGAAGGAATATACGCTTCGGTCCAGATAACGAATCCAGTTCGTCGGAGTGAGCTTTATGGTATGGAATCGCACCCGATCAGCTAAGCCGGGTGGAGGGAGAAAGTACTCGCTATAGGGCGATTCCCAACTGCCCGCATATCGAACACTGAATGGAATGGCGGTATGCCCCATCAAAGAAAGTTGTGGCATGATCTCGGATATGTATCGTTCCGTTCCTCCGTTCAGGAAGTAGAACTTGCTGCAAAAGACGATCTTCATCTCGTCATAGCCGCCATTTCACACTGAAACGCTCCTATGCCGTTAAAACCCAGGAAAAACTTGAGGTCCTGACTCCTGGCGACTTCGACAGACAGCACGCTGATTTCCGGCAGATCAAGGGGTACTTTCTTAAATGCACAGCCCCCATCCCGACTCACATAAACTCCATCCGCCGCGTTCTCGTAGGCAAGGGTCCCAACCACTACGAGCTTCGGATTCAAGGGGTGCACAGCTATGGCGTACGAAGCAATGCCGGCAGGGTTTCCCCCCGGGAGCGGGATTTCCTTCCATGTCCGCCCTGCGTCCTCGCTTACGATGATCTTCTTCTCCGGGCGAGCCGCAAAGAGCCTGGATGGGTTGGAAGGGTCCATGGCCATCCCGAATGTAAAAGGATACAGCGTGCTCACCGGGGTCCAGTTGTCGCCTCCGTCCGTTGTTTTGTAGACTCCTCCCTGCAGAGTACTCGCGAATAGGACCTGAGAGTTGCGGGGATCGATCAGAATCGCATTCGGTCCCTTAACAAAGGGCGAAGTAATTCCCCGGTTGACGGGTTGCCAGGCTTTCCCGCCGTCGGTGGTCTTAAAGACGCCGTAGCCGTTGGTGCCCACATAGACAACCTCATCCGATGCCTGATCCAACACCAGATTGGTTGACAGTCCGTCAACAAAACCCAGGTGCGGCAAAGGTCCGGCCGGTACGGGGAAGCCGATGTCCTCCCAGCTCTCACCGCCATTTAAGCTCTTGTAGACCCAGACTCTGTCCTTTCTGTTCCATATATTCATCAGCAGATACATTCTGGAAGGGTCCTTGCGGGAAATTTCAAGCGCCTGAGCGTGTCCCTGCAGAACACCCGTCACCTTTCGCTTCCAGCTTTTGCCGCCGTCCCCGGAAAAAATGAGCCCATTGTCGGCCACGGCGAGATAAATCTTTTGGGCATCGAACGGGTGTACCCTGATCGCGTTCACCACCGTGTTTTGAAGTCCCTTGTAAAGTTGGGACCAGCTTTCCCCTTCATCCCGGCTCTGCCACACGTTGGACCAATCGGCGAGAAAAACCTTTTGAGGCTCGGCTGGGGAGAAGGCGATCTTCTCTACCCCCGTCAAATCTTTCGCGAAATTTTCCGCTGCCTGAGGGTCCAAATGGAAGGAAGAGATCCTTTTCCAGGACCTTCCGGCATCGCTCGATTTATAGAGAAGATGAGGCCAGACCTCGGGGTCTGTGGACATAAAGACGATGTCCGGGTTTTGGGGATGTACGGCTAATGCTTTGTAAGCTCGCGGCCGGTCGCTCAAAAGCTGCCAGGCTCCGAGACCTCGTCCTTCCCACTTCTTTTGACCCCCATTCCAGAAATAGAGGCCGTCGGTTCTTTCGAGCAGATAGAGTCTGCCATTTGGATGAGCGACAATGCCACACACTTCTCTACGGTCGGCCGGAAGACCTTCGTTGCAGGCTTGCCACCGTCCGTCCACCAAGCGGAAAACACCTCGTTCGGTTCCCGCATACATCAGTTCCTGGAACCTCGCAAGGCCATTCACTTTGATCTTTTCCAAACCGGGCGCCGCGACGATCGAGCATGGCGAAACCTCGGACCGAACTTGAAAGACGCCGTTCCGGTCGGCGGCAACCCACAGGACGTCCTTGGAAAAAACCATCAACCGGCTGCCAATCATGCGTGATTCGTATCGCACTACGGAGCTCTCTTTTTGCCAGGACTCCCCCTGGTCACGGCTGCCGTACAAACCGTCCTGGGTGAGCAGCAATACCCGGCCCGGGTCGTCAGGATAAATTGCGATATCCGCGACCGAAAATCCTTCGAGGCCTTTCCCCCTCAGATGGAAAGTCTCGCCCCCATCCGTACTCTTGAAGACCCCCGCCACGTCGGAACCCACAAAGAGCACTCGAGGGTCCCTGGGGCTGATGGCGATGGCGGTAAATCGCCCCCCTCCCTCATAACCTAAGGGAGAAACGACGACTTGCTCCTGACGCTCGGAAGCCTCCGCTCGACGAAGGCATGCACTCTTCAAAGAGCAGAGGATTATCAAGAACGAGCAAAAGAGGAGCACAACCGTGGGAAACCGCTTCGCCTGATTGCACATGGAGGTCTTTTACATCTCCTCGTATGATAGACTTATATAATAAATACCTGCTCAAAAAAAAGAATCGGCTCTTTCTGCGCAGCCATGCACACAGCGCAGACACTCAGTGTGGTGCGGTTGGAGGCAAGCCAAATGTGAGGCGCTTACAAAAAGTGAAGTGCCTCCGGTGTATAGATCACGCTTCGCGAGCTTCGCATTGCTTCACAAAGTGAAG
>JBEKTT010000044.1:0-43371 GCA_049515795.1 Syntrophobacteraceae bacterium | reverse complement strand
ACTAGTAGACCATGCGTAACGGGCGCCTTCCGCGCTTCGCGAGGCACATCGCTGAGGGGTGCCCGCAATCGATATGACAATTTCTTGCTCAGTGTTGTTCATAAGTCCGTTTTACGAGGACCTACAGCCCGTCATTCGGGCGAAGCTTGCCCCGGAAGTCTTGAGCCAGGGAGCCTGAATCCAGCGTCTTTTCAATTGGTTAACAGCACTGGACCCCGGCCCCCGGACTAGACATCTCCGGGGCAGGCTTCGCCGGGGTGACGATTCCTTGCAACATGTAATAACTTTATTGACAATGTATTAGGCTAAAGGTCAATGAAATCCATGTATTAAAAGCGGGTTGGCTACTTCCAGAGCTTTATCTCTTACCTTCATAACTGAAAGATCATCATCCTCATCGGGTTCCTGTGCCATGATATCCACAACCTAGTTCCAGTTAACGATGCCGCTGCTTTACCCTCACCTGATATGTTGTTCGGGCAGGGCATCCCACAACTGGCCGCCAAATTATTCAGATTCGGCTCGTTCCCCCGGAATGCTCAGCATCACTATTTCACGTCCGGGAAACGGCCCTTGTCAGCGCGGTGAAACCTCACAGATCCCTGCATGTTTTAACAGCGGTCCAGCATAATCGTCGATTGGAGGGTCGGGAGAGTGGATGTCTGCCGTCTCGTTCACGAGTTTATTAGAAGTGTCTATCTCTGCAAGGCTGATTTCCTCCAATTCGCGAAGAACTGTTTCTTCGAGTATGGAAATTACAGCGGGAATTCTTCTTTTGGTCAAGGCATTTGCCCAGTCAGCGAATGTCGATCTTAGGTAAGACATGGCGGCCGTTTCGTTTAGATAGGCGTCGGTAACAGGATCAGCACAGGGGATACCGATATCCGGCAGCACCCGTAAAATAGCTACTCCCTTAACAGTTACAAGGCCAAACCAGTATGGATTCAAAATAATATGGCCTTTTAGTCCAGGGGCCTTGCTAAGGATGGCTCCAAGTTTTCTGTCGGCCGCTGACGGAGTAGAATAAACGTAATATCGATTGTGGACCATAAAGAAAGAATCAGCACCAAGCCCAGCAATGCGCTCCTTTATGTGCGTTAGCGCTTTCCGGGGGTCTCCGGCCGGGGAAAGAGCATTCGCCGGTACACGGCGCCTCGCCCCTTCATATTCAACTATGACGCCATCCTTGACATAGAGACACCATATGTTTTTGTACATAGGTTTTCTCCATGCCCGAGTGAGTAAGGCAAGATCGGCAAAGCTCCTGAGCGGATGTCCCATTGTCTTGACCGGTTTTCTTTTCGGCTTCCACGTAGGCTTCGGATCGTGCAGTTGTTCCGGGTATCCCGTCGCCCAATCAAATTTTCGTTTCCACCATATAACGTCGGCCTCCTCGTCGTACTCCACTTCATCCGGAGGAAGGTCACGCACTGCTGCAATCCACTCCCCGTATTCTTTTGGCGAAAGGGTTTGCCTGCCCTTCAACATCTCTTCCGGCTTTGTATGAATGTCCAACATAGGATCGCCTCCAGCCCGGCATGGATTAATTTCTTCGGGCTGAATTTACCTCAACCAAACCTGGACTTTACACAATCAGGTAAAAAAATATGCGTAATTTGGTTTTTTCTATTCAAATATGGACCATTGTTTCTTTTCACCTGATAGATTGGGCGGGAAAATCGCTAAGGGGGCGGCCGCCAAATACTTTGGGTTGTACATATGTGCCAATTTCCAGGACTGAATGCGGGCCGTCTTTGTCATAGCTTACCACATCATAGAATACCCCCCGTCCTACCAACGTTTCTCCTATTTCAAGCATGTACCCGCGCGACCTTTCCGGGAGAATAAGCGTGGCGTGGGCAGAGCCGAAGTCAACGAGTTTTCTTGGCATGATATCTGCCAGTTGATTCCAATCCCAGGTCCCGCCCGGATTGATTTCCTGCAAACCGCGCACCTTAAATTGACGGCTTAAATAAACTATAAGGGGCTTGTTTCTGTTACGCGTCAAAACCTTTGTCCATGCCGCGAAGTCCTCCAGATACTTGAATCTTTTGTTGAGCATCTTATGTGGTATGGAGGCAGTAAGGATTGGATCGATCCAGTCCTTGGGGAGGCCTGGTACTGGTAAAGGATAAGGTTTATATTCCCCTTTCCTATCGATAAAAACATACTTCCCTGAATTTATGATAATATGTCCCTCCATTTGAGGTACTTCCTTTGCGATGAAAACGGTCAGATTCAGGTCTTCGCCTGACGGTTCCAGGTTGCCGCCAGGGTGATTATGGAAAAGAAGGAGAGAATCGGCGCCGAGTGCAGCGATGCGCGCCTTTATGTGCTTTATCCCTTCTATTGGGTCCCCGAGAAAAGCTCGTGTCGTCATCGGCAGGCGACACGTAACTCCCTCGTGGTCGATAATTATGCCCTGCCTGCTATAGACGTAACGCAGTTCTTCATAATTGGGATTTCTCCATCTTTGTCCGAGTAATACAGCATCTGCATGGCTCTTAATGGAGAGGCTTCTTACTTCGACGGGTCTTTCTCCGATTTGCTTGAACGCTTGCGCGACACTGCCAAGATATTCGCTGATTTTGTTCGATCCTTCGGCATAAGAACGCAACGCTTCGTTGAGTGTAGCGGCATCACCGGGGTTAAATATACCACGGCTTAAGGGGGATTTTACCTGGGCTTGTGAAAAAACTGCATAAATATAATTTCCATAAAAGAGATCAACTATAACTCCATCGTTTCCTTGGGCTTTTGCTTCGTCTATTGCAGCGTCAATAGAGTCAGTACCGGAGAACTTTATTTCCAATGGATTCTCTATTTTGAGATAAGCCGGGATTACTTCGCCTCCTTCGCCGGCAGATTGCAGCCCAGCATACGAACTCGTCGTAAATAATATCAGCCCCCGCTCATCTGGATGGAAAAGGCCGGACCCAAGCCTTTCGTGCGTGCCATGATATACCAGCCTTGGTATACCGCTGATGCCCTCCGGGTTGTGATAAAGATCAGACTTGTCCTCCTTAAAAACCACTTTGCTGTCGCCAAACCAGTTCTTAAATTCAGGCGCCTCTGACAGCCTAACATATTCAGGCTGCTGCTCTCCAACCCTCGATTTTTGTTTGCCGGCGATAAATCCTCCACGTTGATCCTGCGGGGGGGGGCCCCTTCTCTTCGGGCCCAAACACTGGCGTTGGTGATGTCAGGTGCGGGTTTGCCGCCGGTCCCGAATTTTTCGGCTGCATCGAGGACAGGTTTGACATAGGCCGAGTAGTTTGGAGCGGCCTCGATTTTTGCCTCCGGATTGTCGGCAAGAAATTTACCCGCCGCGTCTGAATTGTAAGCTGCAACGGCTTTTCCCCAATCTCCGAACCTGTCATAAAGGGTTCGTAAATATTTTGTGCCTCCAACAATGTTTTGCGCGGGGTCAAATACATCTTTGACGCCCATTGCCCTGGCTGTTTCCGGAATCAGTTGCATTGCCCCGGAATCCTCCGAAGCTCCAGCCCTTTTGCCATAGACAATATCCGGATGGTAATTTGACTCTTTCCACACCACCGCCTTGATGATGTTGGCTGGAACGCCGTATTTCCATGAAGCTTCGTTGATAAAAGGAACGAGGGCATCATAATTTTCACCGTCTGGCGTCCGTCCTTTGGCAAATCCTAAACTTTGAAGATAGTCGTCGCTGTTTTTGAACTCTTGTGCTTGAACGGGCGGGGAGGGTGACTCATTCTCGAAGGCCCCTACAGGCGGCCCTTCCGATTCAGGAGCTGTTAGTTCCCTCTCCGGAACAGAAGTCTCGACGGGAGATGGGGCTCCGATTTCCTCGGGTGATCCGGCCCCGGCCTCCGGGAGAACTGCCGGCGCCTCCAGCTCTCCCGAACCATGAAGCCGTGCATCCGGCTTTCCGGCCGGGACCTCATACACTTCTTTGTAGGGGGAGATTCGGAAATAATCTTTGATTTTGGCCAGCCAGGGTGCGTCCATGGAGCCGACGATACGGCTCAGCGGGACCTCGACATCGAGACCGTAATTGACGGCATCCTTGATCTGACTGTTTGATAATATGCCCTCTTTCTGGAGGTTCTGGATTATATCGTAATATTCGCCTGCACTTCCCTCCTCACTCGCACCGAAATGGTTGCGTATGGCCTCAGCTGGAATGTAGAGTTTCGCTGATGGAACGACCTGCGATACCTTGTCGTAGGCCAGTGCGTCCCAAAGCGACTGCAAGCCCTCAAATCCCGCGTGCATGGCCTTGAACTTGCCAAACATATCCAATAGATCGACGGCTGCCTTTGCCCCTTCGCTCTCTTGCGGCGGTAATATATCGTGAAGACCGTAAGGCCTGGTCTCCGCGAAAGGCTTTCCTTCAATGTATGAGCGAACAAGGGCGTTGGCGTTTTCTTCTGCGGTATATCCTGCGATGCCCAGGGGGAGGCTCCACCCTTTATATATCGACTCGGTTGCAGGCAGAAGAGACCCGCCCACATCCCGCAGTTTCAATGCTTCGCCTGCGGCGTCCGCCGCCCGCACATAGCGGGTCAGCCCTGCAGCGGCCGCTAATGGGTTGGCCGCTTCGGCAAACGCGCCCAGGCCGAACATTTCTATCGTGTTCATAAGGAACTCTTCGCGGGCGTGCCCTGTACCGAACAATGCCTGGTTTACCGCATCCGGGTTCTCGAGTGTCAGAACGGGAGATATCCCGGTCGTCTGATAGATCGCTATCGCGTTTTGAGCCGCTGCCAGGGCTTTCGGTGAAGTCGTATCGGGTGAATAGAGCCTCTTCAAGGCATCGACCAGGGGTTTGGTGAAGACAGCCGCCATCACTTCCTCGTCGGAAGTCGCATTTTCAAGCAGCTTGTCATAGAGATCGCCATCGTCGTGAGGCGCCCGAATGACCGCATCGGAAGGAGTATTACCCACGGGGAGAAGCTGGTCCTTTTCAGGATGTGAAATCTTGTCTGCTAACCGCTCTCCCCACTGCTGCTGTTGAAGGTATGCCGCCGGATCAGCCCCTGCTTTGGGGCCGCCCTGGTCGGGCAACTGATCGCGGCCGGGCGCCGCCTGAAATGGTGGGTCGGGCTTATCCGGAAGGAGTGATGGATCGAGCGCGGGAGCTTTCGGCTGATCGGGCAGGACGCTTAAGTCAAAAGTCAGGCTATCTTGCATTAGTCACCTTTTATGATCCAGTGTTTCCAGAATTCGGGGTCCTGGGCCTTGAATTGATCGTGTGCAGCCTCGATGTTGGGGGCCGTGAGCGGCCACGCAGGGTGATTCTTACTGAGATAGTTTACCGTCCACTCCATAGCCGGATCGGGCGCAGATATGCGATCTGTCCTTTGCATTTGCTCGGGCACACTGCTTGGAACGCCCCTGCCGTGGTCTTCAGGAGAGGCCGTGGATTCACCAAGCTGCAGGGTTGCTTCAGATTTTTGCGGCGTGCCTGGTTGGTTTGCCTGGGATGCCGGTGCAGATGCCATCTTGCCGAAGGATTGCCCCACATACGTCCTGTCCAGGTCTTTAAGTATCCTGTCGGCAGCATCCCGTATTTGCATGCCCTTAAGATTCTGCTCCCGAACGGCCTGATCGAGGTCTGTGAGATAGCGGGGAAAAAGCGTCATTGCGCTTGCGCCAGCGCCATTAGCCGCCGCCGGCGGCGAAGCGACCCGGCCGGACTCAAGCTCGGCGGCTTCGCCGGAGGGCGGGGCGGGATCTCCGAAGCGCGCAAAGAAAGCGTCCCTGGCGTAGTCGAACCACCTGGACCTGGCGGGGTCCCGGTATGTGTCGTAGAGGCCGGTCAGGTCCCTGAAATCCCGGTTGTCAATGAGGTTTTGGAGATAGGCCTGGTTTATCGGCCCAGGGCCGTTCATTTGCCTGTTCGATATATCGCCCGCAAGACGCGCAAGAGTGTCCCTATCGCTTACACCGGGTTGAACCGGGTTCGCGTCATGATCCATGGCTGCCTGGAGAATATCGCCGGAAGGCGGAAGCCCCGTTTTGGGATCTCTCCATGCCTGGAGCTGGAGACCTGCAATCCGGCACCCGGCCACGGCGTCCGTGAAGTTACCGTCGGCCGATGACTGTTTTTGTTCTTGGACCTGTCTGACCCGATTCCACTCACCCTGAATCGCCTTTGCTATATCATTTCTTTGACTGAGGTCTGCGACCTGGCCTTTATAGTTGTCTGGGTCCATTACCCAACTGGTGGCCGCTTTGATATCCGAACCCGGATCGGTGAGGTTGAACCTGGTTACAGCGTCGTTATAGACGGCGGCGCTCTGTTTCTGACGAACGGCCGGCAGAAGATTGTCTAAAACGTGCTGCCTGACATCATCTGAAGTCATGTAGGGCGCATAGCGGTCATAGAGCATCTTTGCGCCCTCCGGGTTGGCCGCTGCTTCAGTCAGGACGGCATCGGACAAGCCCCTGTCTATCGCGGCCCCTGCCTTAAGCCTTGAAGCGGCAGGGTCCTGCCCGGTAACCCTGTCGTAACTTGCGTACAAATTGTTGATACTCCGGATCAACCCTTCGGCGCCTGCTACATAATCGAAGTCATAACGCTCGTCCGTGATTCTTTTTGAAAGAGTCTGAGCCATTGCATCGGCCGTCTGGCCAACCCAGTGGTCAGTTTGGCTTGCCTGGTGTCTCGCCATAGCGTCGAGATTGCTTTGCGTCCGATGACGCGCCATCTCATCGAACCGCATTCGTTGCATATCATTCGGCAAACCTTCACGAATATCAGCGGCGAGGTCTTGCATTTTCTGCTGATAGGCTGGAAATCCTACTGCGGCATCTTTCCCTCTGAGTGTCAGGTACTCTTCATAGATGGCGCGCGCGGCAGGGTCAAACTGAGTTGCGTAAACATCGTTTACGTTGACCCTGTTTAATAGTTCCTGGCGTGAAATGGCGCTTTTCTCCAAAATCCGGCCGGTCTTCTGAAGAGTTTGCCCCACCTGCCCGCCGAAAGATTCCGGTGTGGCGCGGATGTCCTCATAGGCCAGCCGGCCCTGAGGAAAGATCGATTGAACAAACGTCTCCGGACCTGGAACTACCGGCATTCATGGTCCTCCTTGCTGTTAGTTTGGGCTTCGTAAACAGATTTCTTTTCGATCATTGAATTCAGTGCAGTGAGCAGCAAAAAACGCTTCGGTCTGTTCGTTCAGCTTTTGTCCGTTGTCACTTCGCCTTAATCGGGCAAGATTATGCCATGCAGGGATTTAGCCCTGCCAAACGGCAATCAGAAGCGGCAATAGAAGCGGCAACCAGAAACGGCAACCGGAAGCGGCAAAAAGCAGAGATGGAGAAAATTTTTCACGGCGGAGTGAATTGACTGATACCAAGTTGCGTTCATAGAGCGCCTAATAACTCCAGGCTCTGCCAGGTGGGGGAAAGTTTTCTCACTTTAAAGATGCCCCGCACCCGCCAGGATTTCGGCAACACGCGCAAGCGCGTGTACGCCTGTGGTCATAGACAGGTCATGGAAAGCCTGGAGACCGAGTGCGGCTAGCCGAAGGCCCGCCTCTGGTCATAGACAGGTCAGGGAAAGCGTCGAGATCGTGAGCCGCGTAGCGGCAAGGGGGTGTAGGGGGCATATGTCCCCCCAGCCCCCGCGCTTTTGAAGAATATTTTCTTCGGAAACAGATACCTGGCTTGAACCGATCCCATTTTTGAGGATACAATGCATTCAAGGCGCCTCGTTGGCGATGGACTACACACAGACAAGAGGAGAATGGAGATGGCCCTGCAAGACGAACTAAATGCACTGAAGACAAAATCAGAGGCCAGAATTCCTGCGGAAAAGCTGGCAGTAATTCATAGGGCGACCGAAGACCTCGAAAAGTCAGGTCTTAAAGATAGAGTTCTCAAAGCCGGAGACAGAGCGCCGGACTTTGCCCTAAACAACACGGAAGGTATCCTCGTAAGCTCCCGTGCGCTGTTGAACCGTGGTCCGATGGTCTTGAGCTTCTACAGGGGAGGATGGTGACCCTACTGTAATCTGGAGCTGGCAGCTCTGGAAAAGGCCCTTCCCGACATCACTTCACTCGGAGGCTCCCTCGTCGCCATTTCACCTCAGATTGAAGCCTTTAACCGCAAGTTTGCCAAAGAGAAGGGGTGGACACTCCAACTGCTGAGCGACCCAGGGAATCGCGTGGCAGCGGAGTTCAACCTGGTCTTTCAGCTTCCTGAGGACTTGCGTGAGATTTACTTGGGCTTCGGCGTCGATCTTGCGAAGTTCAACGGAGATGAGACATGGACACTGCCTATGCCAGCCCGCTTCGTAATCGCTCGGTCGGGGATAATTCGTTCCTCAGATGTCAGCGCCGATTATACCGTGCGCTCTGAACCGAGTGATACGATCAAGGCTCTCAGATCCTTGGCAGAACCGTCCAAGCGCTAGCATGAAAGATCGGCGCTATTCACGTAATGGCTCAGCTTCCCCCCAGCCGTGGCGGGTCTATGCCTGACGGTAATATTCCGACCAAGTGAACTCATTGCTCATTTTTGAAGTCCTGATCCCGGCAGGCCGGGTTCGTATATTCGGGCACAGGGACAAGCACCGGGTGATCGATTATCCATTCTTCCTTGTACCGGACTTCCGGAACGCAGCCATTACAATGATAATTTTGGCACGGGGGCCGAGCCACATCCGCTTGTACGCTGGTCACGAATCCCCCGGTTACAATCACAAACAACAGAGCAATTCCGAGAATCAATTTCTTGCTCATTTTCACCTCCCGACGAGATTTGAAGAATTCTCCCGAATCCTGCAACATATTAGAATCACATTTAAAATCTCGTTAATAAAACCTAAGGCAATTCATGGCCCTGTCAACCCCAACGCTCACAAGAGGAGGCGCAATGTAAGTCCCCTGTGCAATAATATCAGTGAAAAGAAAAACTGAATTCAACCCAGCGCTGGACTTATCCCACCGACCGGCCAGGACGATATTTTGCGGGAACCTTGGCGGAGACTTGTGGGTGAGGGTATAACCGGTGAGATGTTTTCGGAAAGGCGAGTGGAGAGATCCTTCAGGATTCCACTACTTTCGTAGGGTTCCGCATTGGAGTTCGGCAAACGGGGCCGGGCCAAACCAATATCTCCATATGTGAAGACAGATGCTCAAAAGACATGCCTTTTTAGGGCTTAAAAGTCCGTTTCAGGCATTAAAATCGTTGCTCTCAGAAGACTGAGGTTCCCGAGGATTGGACTCGCCTATAGGAAGCCCTCTTTTTCCGTACCCATTCACCACAGAGGCGGGGCATAGTCCGGTCAAGGCTGCAACCAAAGGGCGAAAACCATATCACGCGGAGACGCGGAGACGCGGAGAAAACAACCGTTTACCCTCATATGCTTGCCAAAATTTCAAGAAACTGCACCTTAATAGTACAGAAAAAGGGAATGGGCATGCAGGAAAAGGCTGAAGCAAACAGGGATCTGGCTTTCAGCTTTGTAAGTTCGTTCAACTGTTTTGTCCGAGTTCTCTCAATTACCTGTCTATGAGCAACCCTCTGCGGTGAGTTCACAGTTTTTTAAAGCTATTCCTGCAAATCCTGTGTCGCAAAGCTTCTCTCTGTGTTCTCTCCTTGGCCGGACTATGCCCCGTCTCTGTGGTGGACCGGTTCGCCTTGATATCTTCCAGCTGCTCACAGTCCATGGCTTGTCCTTCTAGATAGGAGTTGATTATTCCATTGTTTGGGTATAATGTAAAAACGAGTTTGAATGACAATTGAATACAGCCGGGGGGTGCTCTCCGAACGAGAGCTGAGATAATACCCTTGGAACCTGATCCAGTTAATGCTGGCGGAGGAATCGGCTAGAATAGTTTTCGAAAGGCCGTTTTTCTCCAGGACGGCCTTTTGTCATTTTCCGGGCGGGTTTCATTCTGTCTGAGTTCATCTTGAAGGCATCCAGCTGACAGCCCCGTCTCGCGGGTGGGCGGGCCTGTCGAGGATGAGCGGGGCGCCTTCCGCAGCCCTCCCGCCCGGTTCCCAACGCGCGGGATACCTCGCTAAGGGGTGCGCAATAGAAATGATATTCTTTCGCTTAGTGTTGTATATAGTCTCTCATACGAGGAGGACGTGATGGCGACGCAGCTCGAAGCTGCCAGAGCAGGCATAATCACCGAAGAGATGAGAAAAGCCGCCGAAAACGAGCCGGTCTCCGCAGAGCAACTGCGGGAACTGATCGCCGAAGGACTGGCTGTTCTGCCCAGGAATATAAATCATTCATTTCCCGATCTCAGGGCAATCGGTAAAAGCCTCAAGACCAAAGTCAACGCCAACCTTGGGACAAGCGGGGAGCGCTGTTCCATGGATTTTGAGAAGGAAAAGCTGGAAGCT
This sequence comes from Syntrophobacteraceae bacterium, assembly GCA_049515795.1. Lineage (GTDB taxonomy): Bacteria > Desulfobacterota > Syntrophobacteria > Syntrophobacterales > Syntrophobacteraceae > SbD1. The sequence continues at coordinate 33,024 of JBEKTT010000044.1, read as the reverse complement.
GCCCTGCGGGCCCGGACCGATTCCATAATGGACCTTTCCACCGGCAAGGACCTGTCGGCCTTCAGGAGTTTTTTCCTCGAGAATTCACCGGTCATTGTTGGAGCGGTGCCGATTTATGGGGTGGCCACAGAGATGGTTCACCGGCATCAGCCGCTGGATACCATGGATGCCGATGAGCTTCTGAGAAGTATCGAGCGGCAGTGCGCCCAGGGCCTTGACTACATCACGGTGCACTGCGGGGTGACCCTGGATTCTGTAAAAAAACTTGAAACTTACGAGCGCATCATGCCTTGCGTGAGCCGGGGCGGCTCCATTCACATGGCCTGGATGCGCAAAAACAGGAAACAAAACCCGCTCTATGAGTACTATGACGACCTCCTGAGCATTGCATACAAATATGACGTTACCCTGAGCCTCGGGGACGGCTTTCGGCCCGGTGCGATCCTGGACGCTACCGACGGGCCTCAGTTGGAAGAGCTGATGACCCTTGGAGAGCTGGCGAGAAGGGCGCGTAAAAGAAACGTGCAGGTGATGATCGAAGGGCCGGGGCACGTGCCTCTTAACCAGATTACCGCCAACGTCATGCTCCAGAAGAGATTGTGCGACGGTGCTCCCTTTTATATTCTCGGGCCGCTTCCGACGGACATTGCGGCAGGCTACGACCACATTACCTCCGCCATAGGAGGCGCGATTGCCGGGGCTGCCGGAGCGGATTACCTCTGCTATGTGACCCCTGCCGAACACCTGGGACTTCCCAATGCCGATGACGTGTACCAGGGAGTTATGGCCGCCCGGATCGCCGGCCATATCGCGGATATCGCCAAAGGACTTCCGGGGGCCATCGAGGCCGACAGGCGTATGTCGATCGCCCGGCGGGACCTGGATTGGGACGCAATGGTCCGTGAAGCCATCGACCCGGAACTCGTAAAAGCGCGCCTCCAGGTAACCGAGGACCGCGAGGGCTGCAGCATGTGCGGAAAGCTTTGCGCGGTGAAGATCAGCCGGGCGGGGTGATACTAGTTTGCGTTCAAGATTGAAGTAATCGAAAAGAGCGGGGAAGTGACTTCCCCGCACCCCGCAAGATTTGGCCGAGCGCGCAAACGCGCGCGGCCAAGCGCTCGGCGCCGGCGGCGGTTGCCCAGCACTTGCTGGGCGCCCGCTGCAGCGCCATTCTTAAATAGCAGGATCATGGTCCGGGCATGGAGAGCTGCGAGGGGGTTCGGGGGGCAAATGTCCCCCCATCCCCCGAGCTTTTCAGCTTCTTTTGGTACTCACTTGAACGCAACTTGGTATGAGATGCAGAAATAATTCTTCTTGGTTCTATCGCTACGCGAGGAGCAGTGATCAGTGACCCCAAAAAAATAATTCCCCCTGGTTCTATCGCTACGCGACTGGACGTCCAAACCTCTTATTGCGTTCTCGCCGCGAGCGCCTTTATGACGCGGTTAAAAATGCAGGGCGTAGAACAGCACCGACGGTTTAACCGGATGGCCGGCGCCGGCGTTCGAACCGAGGGTGATTTGCGCTCGTGGATGCAGGAATCCTTTCCGGCCCTGAATGCAAGCCTGTGGGAAAACTGCCGGAAACAGGCGGATGCGTTTCTTGAAACGGGAGTCAAAGTGTACAGGTGGGAGAATTTCCCCCCTTTTGTAAAGAGGGGCAGGGAGGATTTTGAGAATTCCCCCCCTGAAAGCCCAAAGGATTTAGCAGCAGGTTTCTCACCGATCACCGCTTGTCGCGTAGCGATAGAATCAAAAGGAATTATTCTTTCCTGCCCTGCCGTCCTTTTTGGCAAAGGCGGTCTGAGCTCCGATCCGCCTCTGCTTGCCGTATTCAATTCCCGAAAACCGAGGCTCATTTCTCCCGATTCAGACTGGCTCAGGGCGCTGCGCTTTTTTTTTCTCAGTTTAGACCCCCGGGAAATCGCCCTTGCGGGCAGCACGGGAACGCTCACCTACGATCTGGCCGGCGCGCATGCCCTGCGCTCCGGATTGCGTCAACTCCTGGTCGCGCCTTTCCCTCTGATGAAGGCAGATAGGGAACTGCTGAAAATATATGGGGAAAACGCTGGCACCATTCCAGTATTTTCGTGTATGCTCGACAACCTCACATGTTCCAAAAAGCAAGCCCCCATATGCCGCGACCGGATTCTGGGCGCACTGGCAAATTTTCATCTCGTGCTGGAAATCCGGTCTCGCGGAAACCTCCTGGCGGCCCTGGAGGAAATCCAGGCAAAATCACCCCGGCCCCAGTTCGTTTTCGAACCCGAGGAAACCAACTCTTCGAACGCAGGAAATCGCACCCTTCTAACAAAATTCTCAGGGCACGCACACGGATTCAAGCTCCCCGTAACCCAGGATTTGCCCGCTGCAAAACCTGTTCCAACTCAGTGCCCGGCAAATGAAAATTCACCCCGCTCTTCTAAAGGGAGACCGCTCGGATTTTACCACTCTTCTCATCACGGCGATATCGCCTGGAGCAATTACCTCTTCCACTATACCAGGGCATGTGCCGGTCCCTGGCCGGGCCGGAGTTACCATCAATATCTGGTCGATCTGCTTGACGGGCATCCCCTCTCAGGCCACTCGGCCCTGGAAACCCTCATCAGGATTATCCAGGAAGGACATATTCGGGCATGCTCCCGGATGGTTCGCGGCCAGGCGGCGGTCATTTCCTGGAGTTCTCATCCCCCGCAGGAGCTGTTTGTAATGCGAAAGTGGAACCGGGCGCTCGTCAGGTGGACGGTCGAACCTTACGGGGTTGCGGTCCGGCGGGATATTTTGCGCTCTCTGGGAGCAAAGCCCGCCATATATGGCAGTGAGAAGGTCTATCCCCGGCTCGTCGAATCCGAAAGGTATCGTTTTCAGTTGAGCCGGTCCGCCTCGTGGAGACATGAGCGCGAATGGCGTTTCCGAGGCAACCTGACGCTCGGTAAAATAAAATCTGATAAGGGATTTGTATTCGTGCAGACAAAGGAAGAAAAGGCAAAGCTTTGCAGCCTTGTAAATCCCGGGCTGCCAATCGTAGTCCTTAACGCCTGAATCTCTTTACCCGTTCACCACAGTAGCTCATGTCCCTGCGGGACACCCGAAACGATGAAAAGATCCGTAGGCGGCGTGCCGGCTGTCAATGTTGAGCGAAGTGGGAGAAGACGATGAAAACGGGCCCTTTTTTTGATACTTTCGAGTTTCTTGTCAGCGGAGGCCGGCAAGCATGCTTCACTTTGTGAAGCAATGCGAAGCTCGCGAAGCGTGATCTATACACCGGAGGCACTTCACTTTTTGCAAGCGCCTCACATTTGGCTTGCCTCCCGCACCACATTTAGTGTCTGCGCTGCCTGCATGGCTGCGCGGAAAGAGCCGATTCTTTTTTTTTGAGCAGGGTTATTGTATAAGTCTATCATAGGAGGCCTCCCGCTCCCGCCCCGTCTCGCGGAGCGTAGAGAATGAGCGGTCGGCCCCCGCGCTACGCGCTTACACGTCGCAAAGGGAGGCCGGCGAGCATGCTTCACCTTGTGAAGCAATGCGAAGCTCGCGAAGCGTGATCTATACACCGGAGGCACTTCACTTTTTGGAAGCGCCTCACATTTGGCTTGCCTTCAAACGCACCACGTTTAATGTCTGTGCGTTCTGCATGGCTGCGCGAACGGTCGCCGCTCTTATCATGTCAGGCGCACTTTTTTTCGAGCAGGTATTGTATAAATCTATCATGCGAGGAGAAAAATGGACGAACTGTCACAAGGCGGTATTCCTCGAGTAAAGATTGGGATCAGGCTTATTTTTACGCTTCTTTTTCTTGTGATACTGAGCGTAATGCACTTCGTAATCCAAATGACAGCCTTGATCCAGTACGTGGTGCTCCTCATAACCAGGAGCTACAGCGAACCGCTCCGCTCCTTCTCAAACAAAGCGGCAGTCTATGTCTACAAGCTCATACGATACATCACCCTGAACGACAACACCCGCCCGTTTCCGTTCACCGAGTTCCCACCGGAGATGGAAAGCCCGCAGGAGCCGGCCAGGTTCGATTAAGGGGGATCATCGCCCAATTCTCATCTGGGAATTCGGATTCATGGAGCAGGAGAGGACTTTATACCTGGCACGGGGAGTGATCGACTAAGCAGTATCCATCCGGAAAACTCCCCGGAGCTTCGGGCCAAGGCTGAATTTTCCCCCTTTTGAAAAGGGGGACTTCAAACTCATTCGCCCAGGAGCTGCACCAGGTTTTCGGATGAATTCTATCTATGCCGGCCCCCTGCTTCTCTCATCTCCGGCGCACACTGCCTCAAGCTGCACCCTCTCAAGCTTTTCCACCCATTTTGCCATTCGCGTCCGGTTTTTCCTCCCGTGCCCGCAGAGCAGCATTTTGCGATTTTCTTCACCGCCGATTGAGAACCTTATGTCCCACCTCTCGGCAGGGAGAAGCCGTCCAAGCCTGTCAGGCCATTCGATTACCGCCACCCCGTCCCCGAAAATAGACTCCTGCCAGGGTAAGGTCTCAAGCTCATCGGGGCCTGAAATCCGGTAAAGATCCAGGTGGTAGAGATGAAGACGCCCGGAGTACTCGTTTATGATGGTAAATGTCGGGCTGGTTACCCTTACCTCCGGAGCAACACCAAGCCCTCCGGCAATTCCTTGCGTAAGAAGCGTTTTGCCGGAGGCGAGTTCCCCCCAGAGCGCAAGAATATCACCGGCCTGAAGCAACTCGCCTATTCTTCGGCCAAAGAGCAAAGAACACTGTTCGCCGGGGGAATTGAAGAGGAATTCTTTCATCCCTGGGGTCATCCGGAAACTACCCGTCGCCAAGACCGACGAGTGAATTTCCCCCTTTTTCTAAAGGGGGAACAATCGAAGACATGATCGAGGTGGGTTGTAGTAATGATAACAGTACACACAAAATGACGAAGCTTCACCGGGGCATTCCAAGATGCACCGGAATGGTGTCCTCTACAGCCTGCATGTCAGCCTTGGACAAGGTGCCAACGCGGCTTTTCAGACGGCTTTTGTCCGCTGCCATGATCTGGTCGGCCATAGCCTTTCCCCGCTTCCCAGCAATTGTCACCACAGCTTCGCCCGGGTACCGGCGGTCAGTGTTGCCGGTCAATGGCACAACGACCACCCTCCCTAGATTCCGGTTTGCCGCATCATTGCTCACGATGACGGCGGGGCGCGTCTTGCGAATCTCACCCCCAACTAATGGATCAAACTCTACCCACCAGATCTCACCGCGCTTCATCTGCTATGTCTCCGGCAAGAGCGTTGCACCATTCCAGCGCTTCGGCTTCACGGTCTTTGTTGGCAGCCATTGCCCGATATCCGTCATCCAGCGTGGTATCCAGCACATGCGGTCTCACCAGGTTCTCGATGAACTGACTCATACGTCGCTTACCGACCCTCCGGTACAAACCTTCTTACACCGCTTCGTCAATGGTGATGGTCATTCGTCTGTGCACAAGAACCTCCTTAAAGCATTGCACATCAGGCATTTGACGTATCAAAGTTTTGCTTTTGAGTCAAGCTTGCAGGACCTGATCCCGCTGCATCTGATTCTTGAAAATCCATGCGTACTCATTGTCCCGCCCTGTCGTTGTTGGTACCGATAACGATGCTTGCGCCCCTCTCATCGACCATTTTGAAAAGCCCGCGCACAAATCACGGCGGTGATCGGAGAGTACCTCGCCGATGCTCACATAAGCCGTTTCGCGATATCTGCCGCCGGTTTCCGGACGGATACCGGTCCGGTGTCCCCATTGCTTAAGCCAGCGGCTCGGGTGTTCGTCTCGCGGAGAGTAGAGATCCCGGCTGCGGCCCCGCGGCTTCGAGTAAGCCTAATACAGCGGGGACCTGGTCCAGCATGTCCGATGCCAGAAGCCCCCTGCTCGAGACCCCCCCGAATATCCGGTCGCATGCGGCGCCGTGGACATACACTCCCAGGCAGGCCGCCTGAAAAGGATCGAATCCCTGGGCAAGCAGGCCGGTGATAATCCCTGTGAGAGTGTCTCCCGTTCCTCCGCTGGCCATTGCTGGATTTCCAGTGCTGTTTATAGCGAGCCTTCCATCCGGGGATGCAATAATAGTCCGATAGCCTTTGAGGACCAGCACCACACCGTACTCTCTGCTGAAGCTCGATGCGGATTCGAGCCGGTTGTGCTGGACGTCCGACACGGTGCAGTGACGGATTCGGGCCATCTCACCCGGATGAGGTGTGAGCACGAGCGGAATCTTCGCCTTGCGGAGGATGGCGGGATCTTCAGATACCGCAGTAATTGCGTCGGCGTCCATCACCACGGGGCAACGCGCCTCTACCAGCAGTTTCCTGACCAGAGTCGCCGTATCCTCATTAGTCGAAATTCCCGGGCCCATCGCCAGGGCTTGCTTCCCTTGCAGGAAAAGGAGCATTTGATGAAATGCGGCCGGAGAGGGGGTCTTATCAATAGTTTCAGCAATGGGAAAGGTCATAGCCTCCGTAAGCTTTACCTCCAGAATCGGATTAAGACTTTCCGGAATAAAGAGCGTCACGAGGCCGGCACCCGCTCTTGCGGCCCCCAGGCACACAAGCGCGGCAGCCCCGGTTTTCCCCAGTGAGCCCGATAGAACGCAGACGTGTCCGGCTTTTCCTTTGTGTGATGTGGGATGACGCGGCTCGATCCAAGATGAAAGGAGTTGGCCGGTGAGCCAATAGCGCTTGATACCTGCGGACTGGGCAAGGCCGGGCGGTATTCCAATGTCGATAACTTCGATCTGCCCAACCAGTTCGGTCCCTCGCTCTATCAGGCAGCCGATTTTTAGAAAACCGAAGGTGGCCGTGGCCGTGGCCTTGATGGCGGCTCCAAGAGGCAGGCCGGTTGTGGCGTCAAGGCCGGACGGAACATCCACCGCCAGGACCGGAACGTCAAGCCCGTTTATTCTCTCGATTATGTCACGGTACAGACCCTTCACTGCGCTCTTCAGCCCGGTTCCCAGAATGGCGTCGATAATCGCGCCGCTCTTGCAGACCGGTTCCCATTGCGCGTCAAAATCTTCCGCCTCCTTCCATACTGTTATGGGAATTCCGATCTTTTCAAGAATTTTGAAGTTTATCAGCGCATCTCCGCTCAACTTCAGGGGAGAACGAAGGCATACGACGCTTACCTGCGCCCCTTTCGAATGATAAATTCTGGCCAGCGCGAAACCGTCCCCGGCATTGTTGCCGCTTCCGGCCACTACCACGATCCGCCTTTCGACGAGGTCTGGAACCACCCGCAGAAAGAAAGCGGCGGCGCCCTGTGCGGCGTTCTCCATCAGAACGATTCCGGGGATTCCAACTTCGTGAATGGTCTGCTCGTCGAGTCCGGCCATTTCCTTGGCGCTAAGGACCAACATTATTTTCCTCCTCCGAAGAAATGGGAAAATCCAAACGAAAATATCATATCGAAACTGAAAGAATCATTCAAAAATTGCGTGCATAAGCTTGCAAAATCTGTTATCTATCTGTCCGTTTTGGCCAGGCGCGCCTGCTTTGGTCCAAATATATCCTGGTAAATCAGTAATATGGCAAGGATGGGATAAATGTTGTCTATTAAATCACCTGCCGGGATATGATTACGAGGTGCCGGTCGTTCAATTTTGGACTGGCGTTTTGTGCAAGGCATGATATAGAAATTTTTTCTTGTGCACTATAGCGGCTTTTGAATTCCCACGCTCTGATTCCACTGCTCCTTTCTGATCCGCAGCACAAAAACCACCCTATCCCAAGTAACCGGTTCACCAGTTTTGTTTTTGAGCCGGAGGAGAATGGCTTGTGATCTCCCAAAAGCTTATGACCGACTTTTTGGCAGTGACCTTGTATTTGCTTGCCGGGCTTGCCTTTGCAGTCGTTCCCCTCATCGTTTCCGTTCTGGTTGCCAGGAGGGGCCGGGGAGCGCTGCGCGAAGCGACCTACGAGAGCGGCATGGAAACCATCGGCAGCGCGTGGATCCAGTTCACGGTTGTCTATTACATCTACGCCCTTATCTTCCTCGCCTTCGACGTCGACGTGCTCTATCTTTTCCCGGTGGCGCTGGCCTACGGCAAATACGCCTCCCGTGACCTGATCGAAGTGATAGTTTTCGTTGGAATTTTGTCGCTGGCGATTGTCTACGCCTGGCGCAAAGGAGTTTTTGAATGGAAAAGAAGGTGAGAGAACCGGGAGGTCCGGTTGTTCAATTCGCTTTCCTTGACGATATTTTTAACCTCGCGCGCGCCAATTCGCTGTGGCCAATGACTTTCGGCCTGGCGTGCTGCGCGATCGAGATGATGGCCGCCGGGGCTTCGCGCTTCGACCTGGACCGTTTCGGGGCAGGTGTCTTCAGGCCCTCTCCGCGCCAATCCGATGTCATGATCGTAGCTGGAACCATCGCCAAAAAGATGGGCCCTGCTATTCAAATGCTTTGGGACCAGATGCCCAACCCGAAGTGGTGCATTGCGATGGGAAACTGCGCCATTTCCGGCGGTCCTTTCGAGTATGAGGAGCAGTATGCGATAGTGCCCGGAGCTCATCTTATCGTCCCGGTGGACATCGTAATTCCAGGGTGTCCTCCCCGGCCCGAAGCTCTCATTCAGGGGCTGCTCGCTCTGGAGGATAAGATCACCCGCGGTGAGAAAAGAAACCTGCTGCGCCGCTTCAAAAGAGTCTCGGAGGCGTAAACTGAAATGAAAGTAAAGGAATTGGAAGCAATAATGCTCGAGAAGTTCCCGGACGCGCCTCTTAGACGGGACGAGACGGCAATGACCGGGGCTCTGTGGTCCATAGCCGTGCCGGTCTCGGGCATCAGGGATGTGGCAAAGGCGTTCGGGAGCGCTGGTTTTTTCCTCGAGTCGATAACGGCGCTGGATTTTGAGGACACCTTTGAACTGGTCTACCACTTCAACTGCTATGAACCCAAATCCCGGCTGGTGGTAAGGATGCTCTGCGGCCACGATCAGGTCCCTCCCTCGATTTGTGATATCTTTCGCGGCGCGGGTTGGCTCGAACGCGAGGTACATGACTTTTTCGGAATCAGCTTTTCCGGAAATACTGACATGAGGCCGTTGCTGCTTCCTGAAGACGCGGACTATCATCCGTTGAGGAAGACCTTCGGCAAAGTCAGCGCATACCATAAGCGAGAAGAGATTTATGGCTGAACAAGACAGCACTCAGGAATATCGAAGAATTTACACATTAAACCTCGGACCTCAGCATCCCAGCACCCACGGTGTTCTCAGGATCCTTCTGGATCTGGACGGCGAATATATTGTTAAAGCCGACCCGGTCATCGGATACGGTCACCGCGGCCACGAGAAGATGGGAGAAAACCGGCAGTATAAGCAGTTTCTTCCCAACGCAAGCAGATTGGATTACCTTTCCGGGATGATCTTCAATCATGGATTCGTCCTGGCGGTTGAAAAACTCGCCGGGATCGAGGTCCCGGAGCGCGCGAAATATATTCGAGTGATCGCCTCGGAGCTCAATCGCATATCGAGCCACCTGCTCTGGTTCGGAACATACATTATGGATCTCGGCGGCTTTACGCCCTTCCTGTACGCATTCGACGATCGCGAGCAAATTCTGGACATCCTGGACTCGGTGAGCGGTTCCAGGCTTACCTACTCGTATTGCCGCTTCGGTGGAGTCACTCGTGACGTCGACTCGAAATTCATCGAAATGACCCGTGCTTTTCTCAAGCGGATGGGGACTCGCTGGGCCGATTACGACGACCTGGTAACCAAAAATATCATCTTCATACACCGCACGAGGGACGTCGGTATCATTGACCCGGAGCTTGCCCGTCAGTACGGAGTTACGGGGCCGAATCTGCGCGCTTGCGGGGTTGCTTTCGACGTTCGCAGAAGCGAACCCTACGAGGTGTATGACAGGCTTGATTTTGAGGTTCCGACCGGATCAAGGGGCGATGCCCTGGATAGATATAATGTGCGCTTCAAGGAGATGCAGCAGAGTTGTCGTATAATCGAGCAGGCCCTGGATCAGCTTCCGGAGGGCGACTTCCTTACCAAGAAGGTACCGCAGAAGCTCAGCCCTCCTAAAGGTGAAGTCTATGCTGCCTTCGAAAGCGCCCGAGGTCTTAGTGCTTTTTACCTGGTAAGCGACGGCAGCCCCGGTCCGTATCGTTGCCATATCCGGGTCCCAAGCTTTGGCAATTTGAATGTTTTGAACGAGGTGCTGCCCCGGACGCTCGTTGCCGACGCAATTTCAATTCTGGGCAGCATCGACGTGGTTATTCCGGAAATCGACAGGTAAGTGAGAGGCGGCTAAAGCCGCCGGCAGCTTTTAAGTCTTTTTTGGGAGGATGAAGAATTGTCCGAGGGCTTGTTTGGTTCTGAATGGTTCCGGTTGATTTTGGGCCTGTTGATCGTATTGGGTTTTGCGTCGTTGAACGCCCTTTTCCTTGTCTGGCTCGAGCGAAAGGTGGCGGGGCATATTCAACTGCGCCCCGGCCCGATGGAGGTCGGCCCTCATGGTCTCCTTCAGACCATTATGGATGCTGTTAAGCTGATGGGCAAAGAGTTGATACTGCCGGCGAAGGCGGACAAGAGGCTGTTTTTTCTCGCTCCGGTGCTTGTTTTCATGCCCGTTCTGGTCGGGTTTCTAGTCCTGCCCTTCGGCCCGAGCATGATAATCCGTGATATGAACCTGGGGGTCCTGCTGGTTTTTGCTTTCTCCACGTTCACCGTTTTGGCCATTCTTGCCGGCGGGTGGGCTTCAAACAACAAGTATGCGCTGCTCGGCGCCGTCCGGTCGGTGGCCCAGAACGTCGCCTATGAGATCCCGCTTCTGCTTGCTGTAATGAGCGTTGTGCTCATGGTCAATTCCCTGAGTTTTTCAGAAATTGTGAGATCGCAAAAAACCATCTGGTTTATTTTCGTGCAGCCGGTTGCAGGTCTGATCTACCTGATCAGCGCGACAGCGGAAACCAACCGCGCCCCGTTCGATATCCCGGAAGCCGAATCGGAACTGGTGGCCGGATTTCATACTGAATACAGCGGAATGGGATTCGGGCTTTTCTTCCTCGCTGAATACACCAATATGTTTATCGTGTGCGCAGTTGCAACCAGCCTGTTTTTCGGCGGCTGGAACGGCCTTTTCGGAATCAGCCTGGGAATACCGGGGGTTTTCTGGTTCCTTTTTAAGACCTACATGCTGATTTTTATCCTCATGTGGGTGCGCTGGACCTTTCCCCGTGTCAGGTTCGACCAGTTGATGAACTTTTCCTGGAAGGTGATGATTCCGATTAGCCTTGCGAATCTCGTAGTCACGGCCATTGTTGTCAAACTTATCTGATTCTTTAGGGCAAGATCGAAAATGAGCTATTTCAAAGAAATATTCTATGGCGGACTCAGTCTTATCGAAGGGATGGCGGTTACCGTGCGGCGGCTGTTCCATCCACTGGTGACCGTTCAGTATCCGCGCAAAAGGATCCCGCTTTCTTCGGCATATCGCGGGCACACCGAATTCAAGATATTCGAAGATACCGGCACGCATAAATGTATCGTCTGCGGCAACTGTGAGAAAACCTGCCCCAGCGGCGTCATTCGGTTGCAGGGTGTCAAAGAGAAAGAGAAGGGTCCAAAGACTTTGACGCACTACGTCATTGATTTCAGCAAATGCTCGCTTTGCGGCCTTTGCGTCGAAATCTGTCCCACCCAGACTCTGCAATATTCAAAAGAGTATGAGTTGGTCGGCGAGACGCGATCGGATTGCGTAATAGACTGTTTGGCAAGGCTGGCAAGGCAGGTTGAAAAGCAAGCCGAAGAAAAGAAAACACAGGGGCTTGCCGCCTGATTGTAACCGGACTCGATTTGGGGCAAAGGGATAGGGATGGAAACTTCTAGCCTTGACATCATCACGCATGCGGCCTTCTGGGGCACGGTCGCCTTGACTATTGCGGGCGCCTCGATCGCGGTATTTCCCCGAAATATCCTTTACAACGTCCTGGGCCTGGCGCTGGCCCTGACAGGCATTGCCGGTTTCTACCTCTTTCTGGGCAGCTTCTTCATTGCTCTTATGCAACTCCTAATTTATGTGGGCGCCATCTGCATCGCAATCGTGTTTGCCATAATGCTTTCCCGTCCGCTCCACCTTGAGACGCCGCCGAGGGCCGTCCCCAAAGTGGCGATGGGACTTGCCGCCAGCGCGATCTTCTTTGTCGCGGCGGTGAGCGTGGCCCTCAAGACCGATTGGTCGCCCTCCCTGGCGCGTGTCGCCGACGGGTCGCTCTGGTCGGTCGAAAACATCGGTCACGCGCTGCTTACGCGCTATGAACTGGTTTTTGAAGTGATTTCGTTGGTGTTGCTCGTGGCTATCATTGGTGCGGTGATTACCGCCGGATTCAGCCGGAGGTTAAGTTAGTGAACAGCCTGTCCACTTATCTGATCATCTCGGCCCTTCTTTTTTCACTGGGCCTTCTGGGAATACTCCAGCGCCGCAACCTGATCGGGATGCTGATCGCTGTCGAGCTCCTGCTCAATTCGGCCAACCTGAATTTCATGGCCTTTAACCGGTTTCTCACTCCGGACCCGGTTGTAGGGCAGGTAATTGCCCTTTTCGTCATGGGCCTGGCAGCGGCGGAGGCCGCAATTGGCCTGAGCATCATTCTGGCCCTCTACCGCAAAATGCACTCGATAAACATCGAACGTGCTCAGAGGCTGAAAGGATAGAACCGCTATGGGCGCATTCTTTACAGATCCCATCCTGCTCGCGACCGTTCTGGGCACCAATCTTCCATTTTTATCGATGGTTGCAATCCTGATCTTCACAAGATCGAATCCCAAACTGTCATGCAGAATCTCGGTGGGGGCAATCGCCTTTGCTGCGGTCTGCGCGGTTTTCCTGCTGGCAAAGCTCTACAGCGCCTCGCCTCTGCAATACCAGACCCTCTGGCTCAATTCAGGAAGGCTAAACATCGCCTTCGGCTATTATCTCGACCCGCTGAGTCTGCTCATGCTGACCATTGTAGGCGTCGTTTCCTGTCTCGTGCAGATTTATTCCCTGGGATATATGGCGGGCGACCCCGGATATAGCCGCTACTTCGCATTTCAGTCCCTTTTCGCCTGGGCCATGATGAACATGGTCATTGCGGGCAGCATGCTCCAGTTGTTTATATTCTGGGAGATGGTCGGTCTTGCGTCCTATTTTCTGATTGGTTTCTACTACGAGAAATGGAGCGCCTCCCAAGCGGGAAAGAAGGCCTTCGTAATGAACAGGGTCGGAGACGTGGGCTTCTTTCTCGGTCTGATCTGGCTTGTCATCGGCTTCGGCAACCTGGGAATTCCGGAGCTCAATCACGCCGCAAGCACTCAAGGCCTGCCCCAGAACCTGCTTACCGTCTCCGCCCTTCTGATCTTCTGCGGAGTTGTCGGCAAGAGTGCCCAGTTTCCGCTGCTCACATGGTTGCCCGATGCGATGGAAGGCCCCACACCGGTCAGCGCCCTGCTCCATTCAGCCACCATGGTCGCCGCCGGCGTTTACATGTTCAGCAGGATTTTTCCCTTCTTCGCCGCTTCCCCGGACGCCATGGCGATTGCCCTTGCAATCGGTACGGTTACCATGCTGCTCTCTTCTACCATGGCGATGGTTACATACGATCTTAAACAGGTCTGGGCCTATTCGACCGTGAGCCAACTCGGAATGATGGTGATGGCTCTCGCCGCAGGCGGATATTTCGCCGGCGTTTACCATCTTACGACCCACGCCGGGTTCAAGGCCCTTCTCTTTCTGTGCTCCGGCATATTCATCCATGAATTCCACACCAATGACATGCGCATAATCGGCAAGCAGGGGGGCCGCAAGCTGAAAATACCCATGGTGTGCATTGCGGTCGGCGCTCTTGCGCTCTCCGGGGTCTACCCGTTCTCCGGTTTTTTCAGCAAAGAGGCTATCCTGGGAGTCCTTGCCGCTCAGCCCAATAAAATCTGGCTTGCAGCCGGGTTTTTCGGGGCTGTTCTGACCGCCTATTACAGCTTCCGTCTGATTTTCCACATTCTGTTGCCCAAAGGCGGGGTCGAAGGAAAGCCTCATGACGGCCACGCTGAGTCTGCTCACGAGCATGAAGATGAGCACCACGGCTACATTTTTTGGGCAATGGCAATCCCCGTGATGATCCTCGCCTGCGTGAGCCTCGTGCTGGGCTTTTTAGAGCAGCCGATCGAGCACTTCCTCCTGCACGCAGTTCAGGCCCATCCGGTTCAGCACGTCTCCGAACATGGCGGCGGCGGAAGCGACTGGCTCCTCATTATGGGGGTTTCGGCCGGTCTTTTCGGTATCGCCGTGGCCTGGTTTGAATACGGAAGAAAAGGGGCCAGCCGCAATGGGTTTCTCAGCTACTTTCCTGCGATTTGGAAGCTGTTCGACTGCAGATGGTTCATAGACATTTTCTACCGCAAGAGTCTTGATACGTTTGTCTACGGCGGCCTTACGTCCCTGTTCACCAAAAACGACCGCCGCGTAATAGACGGCGGTATCGATGGGATCTGCTTTTTTACCGAAGGCAGCGGCCGTGTTTTCAGCTTCCTCCAGTCCGGAATGCTTCAGTACAATCTGCTGATAATGGTATTGGCGGCCGGGGCCGCAGTTCTCTACTTCCTGATTTAGGCTAAACGGAAATTTTAACTCTTACCAAGGGCATCAAATGACTTCTATGGAAATGTCCGGTTTTCCGATCCTCAGCGCGATCCTTATGACAACGGTTTTGGGATTGCTCGCAATCCTCTTTATTCCGCCGGAAAGAACCAGGCTGATAAAGCAGGTCAGCCTTGCCAGCGCATCCATCGGACTGGTCCTGTGCGTCCTGCTCTACCTTTCATACGATCACCAGAAGGGCGGACTTCAGTTCGTTGAGCGGGTCCTGTGGGTAAAGAGTCTTGGAATCTACTGGTTCAACGCTGTCGACGGGATAAACCTCCCAATGCTGCTGCTCACCTCCGTGGTCCTGTTTACCGGCATCTGGACAATGTGGGAATTGGAACACAGGGCAAAGGAATTCTTTGCACTCATGTTCCTTCTGGTTGCCGGCGTCTACGGCGTCTTCATGTCGATGGACCTTTTCTGGATTTTTGTCTGGTATGACGTTTCGCTTTTCCCGATGTACCCGCTGATCGCCATCTGGGGGGGAACCCGCAAAGAATACGGCGCAATGAAGCTCACGCTCTACCTGCTTGCAGGAAGCGCCCTCATTCTGCCCGCAATACTCTATCTCTGGGTGCAGGGCGGAGCTCATACCTTTGATCTGTTCGAACTTCAGAGAATCGGCTTTAGCGCCTTCGACCAGAAATTGACTTTCGTTATGCTCTATTTCGGGTTCGGGATCCTCGCCGCCGTATGGCCGTTCCACACATGGTCGCCGGTGGGTCACGTAGCGGCCCCGACCGCAGTGAGCATGATTCACGCGGGCGTGCTCATGAAACTTGGCGCTTACGGAATCCTGCGGATCGCGATGACGCTATGCCCGGCCGGCCTGTCTTACTGGTCGGACCTTATGGCCCTTCTGGCCTGTATCGGGATCGTTTACGGGGCGCTGGTCGGTCTTGCGCAGACGGATTTGAAATATGTTATCGGCTACTCCAGCGTGTCACACATGGGAGTAGTTGGACTGGGACTTGCCACTATGTCGGTAAACGGCATAAACGGGGCGGTTTTCCAGATGTTTGCCCACGGCGTCATGACGGCCCTGTTCTTTTCTTCTGTCGGCTATATCTATGACCGCACTCACACGAAGATTATTCCCGAACTGGGAGGATTGTCCAAGACAATGCCCGTTGCCTCCTCCTTTTTCATAGTCGCGGCTCTGGCAGGTATAGGCGTGCCCCTTATGGCGAGCTTCTGGGCGGAACTGCTCGTTTTCATCGCCGCAGTGAAGGCTTTCCCGATCGGTGGTATCGCGGCGCTCGTGGGACTCATAATCAGCGCGCTGTTCATGCTTCGGGTCGTGCAGAACACCTTCTACGGGGACAAGAATCCCAAGTGGGAGCACATTCCCGATGTTCCAGGGTTTCTTGCCGTACCGCGAATCGTATTGGTGAGCATCATCCTGTTCTTCGGAATGTTTCCCAAGATTATGCTCGATGTTATTCAGAGCACGGTTATTCCGTTTGTAAATAGGTTCTAAAGGCGAGGTAAACGGAACGTGATGACGGATTTTATGCTTTTTCTTCCCGAGTTGTTATTCATTCTTGCCGCGCTGCTCTTTTTCATCTTCTCGTTGAAAAGGACGGCGGACCCGGCCGGGTTTCACAAGTGGGCGATCGTGCTTGCCGCAATCGGGCTGCTGGTAACGGTTGCGTCATCGCGTCAGGAAGGAATGCTGTTTTTCGACTGCTACCGGGTGGACCTGTTCAGCCAGGTTTTCAAGGTCCTGCTGGCTCTTGGTACGATCTGGGTCATTTTCTCATCCGGCGAACTCAAGGGGATCAGCCCCAGGCAGCATGCCGAGTATTACTTTCTCATCTTCGTCTGCACGCTGGCCATGATGATGCTGGTAAGCTCGGTTGAGCTGCTGACGATTTACGTATCGATGGAGCTTTCCTCCTACTCCCTCTACCTGCTCGTTCCAATGCGGAGAAATGCCGACCAGTATGTTGAAACCGGCATCAAGTATTTCATGGTCGGCGTTACGGCCTCAGCCCTGATGCTTTTCGGCATTAGCCTCCTTTTCGGCATGGCGCATACCACCTACGTGCCGCAACTGATCAAAATACTGCCGGGTATCATCACTCAGCCCGCAGCCATTGTCGGACTGATACTGGCCCTGTCCGGGTTCTTTTTCAAGCTGGCCCTCTTTCCGTTCCATATCTGGGCGCCCGACGTTTACCAGGGGTCTGCGAACCAGGTCACCACTTATATTGCAACGGCGTCCAAAATGGCCGCTGCCGCTATGATCATCCGGTTCGCGGGCCTTTCGGCCGGGGCGAGCCCCGCAATGATAAAGCTGCTGATCGTGCTTTCGATCGTGTCGATGACCTTCGGAAACCTGGTCGCACTAATTCAGAAGGACATAAAAAGGCTTTTGGCATACTCCAGTATCGCCCACGCGGGATATATCCTGATCGGTATACTTTCTCTTTCCGGGCGCGGTTATGCCAGCGCGATATACTACGCGGCCGCTTACCTCGTGATGAATTACTCGGTGTTCATGGTCATCATGAAGCTCGCCGACGATGGACACAACCTGCAGATAAAGGAACTGGCAGGCCTGCACAAACGCTCCCCACTTCTCGCCATGACGCTTATGCTCGGCCTGTTCGGACTTGCCGGAATCCCTCCGACAGCGGGCTTTACGGGCAAATTCCTGGTGTTCGCCGCCGCCCTCGAAAAGGGCTACCTCTTTCTGGTCATCATCGGCATGATAAACGCGACCATATCACTCTACTACTATCTTATCGTCATAAAGGCGGCTTATCTGCTGAAACCCGTGAATGAATATCCCGCAGTGCGGGTAGACTCCTGGACGCGTTGCATGAGCCTTGCCCTGATAATCATGACGATATATCTTGGCATCTTTCCCGATCATTTCCTGTCTCTAACCGAAGCGGCGGCAAAGACCCTGTTCTGATACCAAGCTGCGTTCATAGAGCGGCGAATAACCCCAAACTGAGCGGGGGAAACTTTCCCCCGCACCCCCTCGCCGCTACGCGGCTCAGTGTGCGCTGCGGCGGCGGCCCCGCGCACGCGGTGGCTTGCCGCCGACAGCGCCGAGCGCTCGGCCTCGCGCGTTACGCGCGTGGCCGAAATCCTGCGGGGGTGTGGGGGGCGCAGCTCCCACGCCTTTAGATTTAAGGGATCTAAATGAAACCTCAAAGACTTCAGCGTCTGTCAATCCTGTCAATCCTGTTAATCCTGTCTACGGCTTCTTCGGCCTTCGCGCAGAAGTGGTCTTTCGCCGCTTTTTCCGACAATCGCAACTTCGAGGGCGGCTACCGGAATGTTCTCGAAGATATCAATTCCGGCGGTCCTGCCGATCCGAGGTTTCCAAGACCGGATTTTGTGGTTGGCATAGGCGATATCGACCCTGTTGAGAGGACCCTCCAGATTTTCAGGGACACTCTTGGGCCTCAAATGCCCTTCATCCCGGTGCGCGGCAATCACGAAGCTCCCGAAGACGTCCGGTTTATTCTAAAAGATATACTGCCCTCCGAACAACCGCCGGTGAAAGTTTACGACATGGAAAGCGTGACGTTCTACTACGACTGGAAAAATGTCCGCCTGATCGTCATAGATCAGTATGCGGCCTACGCAAAAGGCCTGAGCAATAAAGCATTTCTTGATTGGCTGGAAAGGGCCGTCCTTTCCGCAAAGAATGTGGACCACGTATTTATCGCGTTCCACGAACCGCACTCTCTGCCTGCTTTTCACTCGGACCCGTTCTGGACCCTGCTCCTCAGGCACTCCGTCAAGGTCAGGGCCGTGCTCTGCGGGCACACTCACCGCTATGGCAGGCGGCATGTTTCCGGTTCGCATGGTCGAATCGAGTTGATCAATACGGGGGCCGCCGGCAATACCGGCCACTCCGACGGTATGAATACCTTTGTCCAAATCAGTATTGACGGCAAAAACGCAGCCTTCCGGGCGGTCCAGGCACCCGATAAAACAAAGGATTTCAAAGTTGCCGATAGCTGGAAGGCCAAGGCCTCTGAAAACTGATAAGCGCTCACCACAGAGCCACAGAGGACGCGGAGAAAGCCAAAATTCAACAACATCGAATTGAGGAATTGAGGAATTGAAGAATTGAGGAATTGAGGAATTAAATTAGTTAATCCCTAAATCCCTAAATTCGTTTTTGTCCTAAATTCCTAAATTCCCCAATCCATAGGTGCGGGTTGTGGATCATTGATTGTAGGGCATTTTAGAGGGGTTGGTTTTCGGTGCCGCGGCGGCGGTAATCAGCCTCGGGACCCGGTTAAGGCCCTCCTTCCGCTCTGGTGGCGTCGAGCAACGCCGGAAGCTGTAGGCTCGTTCACATATTCGGCCTCAATTTATTCTCGCCACTGAACTGAACCTGGAAGACGGAGGGTTTGACATGCCGATTGCGGTCGGCTTCCTTTCCGCAATCTCGATGCCCGGATCATATCTCTAGATGCTTCGAGTTCAAGGTTCTGGCAAGCAAAGGTTGCGGTTTCCGGCTTCTTTCTTGCTCTGGCGAGTATCTCTGGAAGCCTTGCTACCGTCGGAAAAGGTTCCCCCGAATCGATCATCGTCTGTTTGATGATTTTTCGAATTTCTGCAAGTTAAATTCTTGCGGAAGTCTTCGCGGTAGGCGGCTCAAGATTTATGCTCAACTCTTGAGTAATTCTAGAAACCTCAGATTCTGGAAACCTTGAAAGAACATATTCGACAAGATCCTCCTGCCGTGCCTGGCCAAAAACCATGCGATATACAACAAGCGATCTTCGTAACGCGAATAAACGCTCCCGATCCCGGCTGAGTGGCAGTGCCGGTACATGGCGCTCAATTTTTGCCCCCCCTTCCAGGGGATAAACCCAAAACGGTACGAGATCTGTAGCATTTTCATCCCGATCGTCTTTGCCATAGGCAAATAGCGCATCCCAAGGGTCATCACCCTTACTTGACTTTGTCTTATTAATCCCATAGAAACTTGCCAGATTCTTACGCACAGCATGCCCCTTGTAACGGTGAACACGTCCTTCACGCTGTTCCATATCGACAGGATTTGAAGGGAGGTTCCAGTGAACAACGGCGTGGCAATAGGTGTGAAAGTCGAGACCTTCCTGCCCAACTGAAGTCGTTGCCAAAACAAATGGCCTGAACGGAGAATTGAAAGCATCCCTTACCTGTCCCGCCCGGGTGACGACAGCGCCATCTTCGTTTTTTCCCTCCCCAAAGCGTAGAGCGAAATGCCCACGCAGTCTTTTACCTTCAACCCTGACGGCATTTCTTTTCATATCAATGGATACATCATCCACTCCAAGTGTAGATGTCCGGAGACTAAGTGAGTCACCCATAGCTCTGGCAACTTTAATGGCGATCTCCTCTGGTGATTTATCAACAAGCCCAAGTGACTCTCGCAGGGTATGAGCGTATTCGTCGAGTACCGACTGAAGACCACCTGACGCAGAGTACTCGACCATTCTCTTCCAGTAAGGCTCTTCACGGTTCATGCCTCTGATAAAAGCCGTCACTTCTGGGAGATTGAACAGGGATTGAAAATGCCAGGCGACCTGTCCGGCGCATCCTTTGATGACTGAGCTTACTTTGTTGGTCCCACCGGTAACCCTGGCCAACGCTCTGAGCGCGGCGACACCAGGACCTGCAACCGCCATTTGCGCAAGGACAAAACTCAGATCATCCGGCTTTCGGCCTAAAGTGAGTTTGCCATTTGCCAGCTCCAGGGCATATTCCACATGGGCAGACCAGGCAGTCTCGTCATCGGTTTCATCCTGCTGGCTGTGAACGCTATCAGACCAATTACCTGCTAGGTCATGAGAGAATAACCACCCTCTGGATAAGTCGGCATCAAAATAGAGGTCAAGCAGGATAGGTGCTGCCCAGTACCATGTCTCGTCTTTGGGACCGGTAATTTCGCCACTGGACGGGATCTTTGCCAGCAGTTGCTCAATAATTCGCTGCGCCCATTCAAGAACCTCTTGTAATGACGGCAGATCATTACTCTCGTACAGTAAGGGGTCGCATTCTCTTGCCAGGGTAGTGCATGGATAGAGAAGGCCCAGCAAGGGCATTCCGGTTAAGCGTTCGTCAGTTCTGGCAAAGCGAAGTAACCGCCGCCTCCGTTTTCTGGCCTCCGGCGAATTCTCAGGTTGTTCTTCGAAGGAGGAAATCATCCTGCGTTCGACATCATAACTGAGCATTGTAGCCACGACCTTGGGAACCATCAGCCATGAGGAGAACACCAGCCGCTTGGTAAAATTCCTCAAGGCAGGGTCAGCGAATGGACCTTCTAGCCGGTAGTACGGGAGAGACGGGGGAATCCAGAGGAGACGCCAGCCACCCGTTTCCACGACGTCTGCAAGCAGACTGCGCAGACGAGCATTGCCAGGATCGATTTCCTTATACCTGGCGATGTCTTTCCAGGGGAGGAGCAGGTTCTCTGCAGCTGCAATAACATTGGCAAGCTCTTCATTTTTCTCTGGACTGCTAGTGGCATCCACGAAATCCTGCTTCAACTTGTAATCATCCATGAAATTGAGCAGGTACGGGGCTGACTTCCAATACTCTAGAGTACTTCCTTGGTCCAGAATTTTAGTTACTCTCTCCATGCCTAAGAAGGCGTAAAGATCCTGAGTTTCGAGGGTTACGTTGACTGGGGACACTTCCTTAAGCATACCATCACGGTCTTCAGTTGCTGCTAGCCGCTCAGTCCGCACCATGACTCTGAGCAACTGCGCTTCCAGCCTACACTTGGTTTCTTTAAGTGTTTCGCAGCCGCTGTTCCCGAGGCGATAGAGTTCCCGACGGTAACTTTCTACCAATTCATCAAAAAGATTGGCGTTCTCCGGGTCCAGGAACCTCATGGTACGCATGAAATCCTCATAGTGGTCATCTTCGGCTGATTCCTCGGAGAGCGTATACATCTTGTAAGGAGTTGCAGAAAGCAAAAGAACCCGAGCGTGGGAGTTTTCGTCAGCATAATCAAACAGGCTATGGGCAAGCCGGCTCGCGTCGCTTTCCGTGTCAAGAAGATGTTTGAACCGCTGGAATTCGTCAAGAATGATAAGATCAGGTTCCAGAGCCGCCAGACAAGTTTCAGCAAGTAGAGCTCGCATTTCCCCAACAAATCTGAGCCGTTTCCTTTTCTCATCATCAGCGATGTTTTCATACTTGCGAGCCCGTGCGAAAGAGCTGCATAGATTTTCGAAGCGTGACCTAAAATCAGGACGTCCATGGGTTTTGTCATCATTAACATGCTTGGCCAGCGCTTCGGCAAATTTCTGGGACAAGGAATGGTCAATATTGTTTTTCTCTCGGTATGTCTTAACAAGTGCCCGGAAATGGTCCTTATCAGCATATCCTTGCAGTACATTGAAGGGGCCGGTGCTTCCTCCTATCCCCCATGCCCTGTCCAGAAGCCAATAGAGTAGCGCCCGTTCATCAGCTGTTCCCAGACTCGATCTCAGATCAAATGAAGTGCTTGGAGTAAAAGAGATGAAATTCAGCTTTTTTTCCTGAAGTGATCTTATTTCTTTCGGAAGAAGGGTAATTCGTGACGAAAGAGCGAATTCACTTTGCCCGCTTGGTTTGAGCCTGTTGATGTTCTGGCCCGCAATATCTGCATTTGAGCAAATATATACGATGTCAATGCGCGGCACCTTGTCCCACAGCTGCTCGATTGCCAGGGCAATGACCCCCTTTGCTACCATTGTCTTCCCCAGTCCAACTTCGTCGGCAACCAGGAACCTGTGACAAGGGTCATCATTTCCATACAGGCGGGAGAATACGTAATCGACCGTCCTACGTTGAAAGTTCTTCAACCCGTCGAGAGTTGCCGCCGTATTCGGCCGCACAACGTTCTTTGCTGCCATTACCGCAGCCTTTCCCGAGCAGCCCAGATTGGTTTCCATATCTCATCGAATCCCTCGGGCAGCAACAACATTCCATCTTGGGTCTTCCTCAGGTCTTCCACTAGACGTGCTATCTGGTCCAGTTTTGCAGGATTACGGTACAGCGTACGCACTATTGTCTCAAATAGGGGGATACCAACACCCGCGAAACCTTTGTTTGCGCCTCCGAAGAGCAACAATCGACCTGTTAGAATCGACTGATTAACGTCACCTCCGCCTTCCGCCAACAGCATGAGAATGAATCTGACCACCTGGTCTCGAGTTTTGAGCAATGACTTCATAATACGATCCGCACGATCCTCGGGGGCTCCTTCGAGCGGCAGATTCAGAACAAACCGGCACCTGAAATTCTTCTCGCCACCGCTTGCCATAATCTCAAAGGCAAAAAACGAAGTCAGAGCCTCGAAAGAAACCTGGCTAAACTCGGCGAATATTGCCGAATTCTTCCCGACGTCAACGCCGGCATCTTCACTAATGGTAATCGGCCAGCAGCTTATCTTGAGCCCGGTCGGAAGATGAAGAAATTCATCTTTGTGGTGAGAGAGCTGTAACTGAAACAGATCTTGTTGCTCCAGACCCTTTACGTTAACCGATAATCCCATAACGGCCAGACGTCGGCGCACTTCTGTCACGGAATCTTCAAGCGCCTTCATCTCTGGATCGCTAGTTGTGTCGCCAGGATTTTGTGTGTACTCCTGCAACAGTTTCCTGAATCCGGATGGCTCGCCTGTCAGGGGTATCAGGGTATTGATGCCACAAAGGCTTTTCTTTCCGGTCAATTGGACAAGAAATTCCACATTTTTCTTGTAAGCGGCATCGGTGGCATTCGCGGAACCTGTCCACACGCTTGCATCCCAGCCGGCATCGGCAATGATGACCTTAGCATGCAAGCCTGACAGAGATTCTCCCGTTTCTTTTCCGGGTTCTGCTCCCCCATCTTCTTCCGGCTCGGCTGAAGGACTAAGCATGAATACATGTTCAAAACTCCTCAGGGTCGAAGGAGCAAGTGCGTCAAGTTCATCTGGGCGTGACACCAAGATGTGCCCTTGCCCTACTTTCGAAATGCGAGTAAGAAAGTCGTCGGATACAAAGGGGGAGACCACCAGCATGCGATCTATACGCGTTTCAAATGGCCAGTTACGAGCTCCCTTGAATCCCATTGGCCAAAAGGATATTTCTTCGAATCCTTCCGGCAGTTCGAAACTTACCCGACGTAGTTCATGCTGCATCAAATCAACGGTTGTCTGAACATGGTCAGGAAGTTGGGGGCGCGTAAGCCCTGGAAGTGCGGCAATGAAGTCTCCGAGAGGATGGTTGGTGCTGAACGCCTTCTGTCTGTCGGCAAGATCGCCATCAAGAACAAGTGCTGTGTCCCAGGATCGGTCGAAGGTCAGATTGCGGCTTAGACACAAAAGTCGGTAGCGTGTACGTGCATCCGAACGGGTGAAGCGGAGTGCCCAAACCTTTGGGTGGAAGACTCCCTGTTCGCTGGGAGGCATGACTTGGAAAACCGACTTTTCCAGATAACCGTATAGCTGGTGACTTCCCTTCGGTACGGAAATCTGGCCGGCTTGGCAGAAGATGCTAATACGCCCTGCATAGCGACGTAACGTCTCCAACAGGGCCAGAGGATCGGAATTCAGATTTCCGTTATCATCTTCCCAATCGAAAAGGGTAAAAGCTAATGGCGCAATGAGAAGTGCCAGCAAATCGAGAGAAAATGTTGTACCGATTGCGCAATCAAGTTCATAACCGAGGGGTGGACGCAAAGACTCAAGGAAGTGCCGTCGATCTTCTGGCTCAAGCATGCGCAACCCCCTCAGCCATTCCTCTCAGAATGTCTGACACAATTCTCTGTGTCACCGGCCAGCGGTAATTGAGCTGGGATGAACCGGCGGCGCCGGTCCACAGTTCCAGTGCCCGCTGATTGTCCAATCTGGCAAGGTTGTTCTTGAGAGCCCTTTCCCGTTCATGAATCAGACGTCTAGTTCGCTCATTGTCGATGACAGTTTTCACTTCCTCTGAATGTAATGCAATTTCCAGCCAAGTATTGATGAAATGTTTGGTCGGGTGCCTAACCAGCTGCCCTGATGACTCTACTATCGACCAGAATCTTTGCCTGTCCCAAGACATGAACGCAGTTTTCCTTTCGTTTTTTCTGAAGTACCATTCCTCAAGCTGCCTCCTGTAATCTTCGGTTAGCTCGGCAGCAGCAGCCTTTTCAGCCAGCATAAGGTTATACAGCAGGGCTGCCCCATGGATTGCCTCCGAGAAATTCCGGGCATGCTCCAGCTGCTCCTTTATATGCAGCGGAAAGTCACCATATTGGCTGTGTTCCCATGGAAATTCAACCGGTTCGGTCATCACTCCTCGATCCACCAGAAACGCCAACAACGAGTTAGGTACGCGGCTCCAGATGCGTTCCCGCAGGTATTGCGCTTCATCGAAAGTCAGGCTGAAAGTGGCAGTCCTTGGGAAATCCTTTGGAATGGGAGGAATGGTGGCATGCCAGTTTCGAGCAGCATGGCCATCAACGAGGTCCCCGTCATCAGTGCGCAGGTTCCGAAGAGATGACGCATAAAAGGTATCAATGAAGCGGTAATACTGGTCCTGAGAACCTGGGAACAGACGGATAGCCCAAGCTCCCATCCCCTGCCAGTAGACATTGCTGGGAAGCCTTTTCAGTGATGCGCGTGCTTCTATTCCGATGATTCCTTCCTTGTCATCAGATTTCACAAGAGCGTCAATGAGGGCAATCTCTTGCCGTCTAGCCTCTGCAGGGAATTGGTTCGACGGGATTTTCCGTCTCTCAAGATCAAGATGTGCCCAGGGAACAAAGAGGAAATATTTCGCTCGTGTCTGGATGGTTGTAGTACCAGGGAAAAACAAATCGGCAAAGGAGTCGCGTACCGCGCCGATGCCAAGTTCGTCCCGTGTCCCTTTTTCATCGAAGAGGTGGATAACATCGAGCATCTTGCGGCGCTCACGTTCGGAATAATCGAGCCAAGTAAATGTGGATGGCACTATGAAGATCACCTCATAATGATTATTTAAACCTAATTATTCCAGTATAATTACGTCATTATTTAATTTGGTCTGACATCAACTTAAAAGAAAATCCTCCAAAAACATCCATCGCCTTAGCTATTTTCTCCATACGAGTCTCTGGCGTTGTGATTATGATTGTATTCATGCCAGCATTGCAAATAATATCGTAATATCTGCGGTAAAATCTTTACTGACCTGGCCGACTATTCTAAGTCGGTCGATTTTGCTGTCTACATATGCGGGGACCAGTACGTAGGATGAGGGGGGCGAAGCCGAAAGCGCCGGGATAAACCGGCATAGGGTATGGGATGAAAGAGCCCTACATAAAAAGAAGAGTTGCTCTATGACTCAACTCGCCATCAACATATTCACCCATTCACCTGCTGCTGTTTTTGCTCATTACTGTTCACTGCTCCTCGCGTAGCGATAGAACCAAAAGGACTTATTTTTTCTCCGCCATTCTCCTTGCTTCCTGCTCCCCGCGAGGCTATACGTGATGCAGTTGACAGGGGAAAGCGCAGGCCAGCCATTGAGCTCCGAAATCACCCATCCGGGATGCCGGCCACGAGGTCCGAAGTGGAAGGCAACACTGTGAGACGGCGTTAAACAGCGAATTATGCAACTCCTACGTTGTCCTGCCATGCACATATTGGGGATACCAATGGTTGAGCCACAGGCCCAACCCGATCAAGCCAAACGACACCACCCGATAGCTAAGGCCGTCCGCCCATCCACCGTAGGTTTTCAACAAGCTCATGCCCGTGGATAAAATGAATACTACCCCCCATATCATCGTGAGATTCCGGCAGATCGAGTAAAAAACCGGGGATGCCTGCCTCTCCGGCGGCACTGTCTCCAGGGCATATTGCAAGACGAAGGGTTTGCCCAAACAGATGGATAGCCAGGCGATGGCCGCCAGGGTCCCCTGCGACAGGATTTCCAGGTTCCTGATAAACCACAGGTTTCTGAAAAGCACCACCATGACCAGGATAACGCCGAAAAAGAGCAGCGAACCCCAGGTCAGAACGAACCCTTTGGCAAGCTGTTTGAAGCCCATGCACAGCACCAGGATCAGTGCAGCGATTATGGCTGCGTTCAACCGGAATAGGGAAGGACCGGAAACAGCAGCAAAAACGATCCAGGGCATGAAGCCCAGCAAGATGGCGAATATCTGTTTCATTTAATAATCGCTTAAAATGAGCCTGTGGTTAAGCGTTTGATGGGAATGGCGGTGAGGAGAGAGGGGTCATACCTACACTCTTGACAAACAAGAACGCCGAGGCAGGATATGATCGTGTGAAAAGTGTAGGTTTGACCCCTCCTGACCCTTTTGACTAATCACCCCTTCTTCCACAAACTGTGCGGTCATATTTCCCCAAAACCAGAGTACCGATCAGACCGCCTTCTTCTTCCTAAGTCTCGTCCGCTTCGATTTGCCGGCTGCACCAGTCTGAGTCTTATTAGCCACTTTTGTGTTTGCTGCGGCTATCTTCTGCCGCCGTGCCTCAAGGAATTTGGTCAGGTTCTCAGGCAGTCCTCTCTTTTTCGCTGCTTTGCTTCTGACTGTGATCAATGACATGGCCGACAGAGGAGTTTTCATCGAGAACCCATACTTATTCCTGTACTGTTTTTGATCCATTCCATGACTGACAAGATGCTTTGAGGTCAACTGGCGCATCTCAGCCCCGCATTCGAGGCAGATCACCTTGTCCTCCTTGATCGAATCTTGGGGAGCAACGGGCTTGGAAGCCTCATCAGTGACTTGGGCTTGATCAGGCATCATCTGCGGGGTGAGAACGGTTCCTTCGCCCTCTGACCTCTGCATCTCTTGCAAGGTCTGGAATACCATCCGAAGAGAAGATGCAATCTCCTTTGTTGTCATTGAAGCTGATGCTGCTTGGGTCTGGACGATTTGGGCGGCGATTTCGAGAAGTTTTTTGGTCATGATAGAACCTTTTTCAGGGTTCCTTGATCCAGCTGCTGCTGCCAAAGAAGCGGTATCTTGGATTAGATCCAGCAAAGGTCGATTAGTCTTGTGGGAAGCGATGATCAGAGGGAAAATGGATGCATTAGCTACCCATGTTGCATATTCATCCCATGTCATGCCAAGGAACTCATATAACTCCTTATTAGAATCACTCTGGTGCCACCCCTGAACAAAATCGTCGATTTCCTCTGGCAAAGCTTCACCCCGGATACACAATTCAATAAAGCTAGGTCGTGCTTCAATGCTTCTATACATTGATTTTCCTGCCTTTAATTGGTGGTTTTAAGGCGACTCCGGTTCTAGTATCAACAACACCGAGATGCATACCACGCTTATTGAATGCCTCAAATTCCCCGTGAAATGAATCCCAAGTATAATAGCGTTCTCGATCCAGACTGCGCCATACTTTGCGACCATCTCTCACTCCAAAATACTCACATTTGTCGAGCAACGATGGCTTTGGAATTGGCTTACGAGACAATCGCTCCTACCCCTGCGCTCAGCGGTGTTGTGATCGGAATTGGATCGTGTGACCCAAACAAGCTTCGAGATTCAACGCAGCATCGAACCGCATCCTATCAGATTCACCCGCCCCCCTGCCATAGACTAGTATAATAGTTTACTGTTTTCGTCTCAAGTCAACCTTGTAGCTTCTCAGGAATACGCCAAGAGATTGGGACAGAGCACAGCGGGGGAGTGGTGAATCGCAAACGAGCACGCCTGAATTTCAGCTTCGTTCAAATTTCTTGAACCCACTTCAACAAGTTGCTTCTCCACTGCCAAAAAGACATCACGATACGGATACGATTGCATGCGATAGCCCCCCAAACACTTAAATACTTGCCACAAAGACCTCCCTCCAGATCTTTGAATCCATCTTCCCCGTCAGATCTATTTACCATAAAAATTTGCGAGCGGGAACTCACGGATCGCAACCCCAAGAGCAGCCGAAAGGTTCAGGTCATTGAAGTCCTGAACCACCATCCTGCGGCATCGAGTAGTTCATAGGCGCGCACGGGGTGGGGCCAAAACGGATACCTGAATTAACGGCCAAAAGATTGAAATAAGGGGCGATTTTTGGCCTTAGAAGGCACCCCGCGAACGCCCAACGCGATTGACTTCCGCCTAAAGGCGGTAAAAGGATCTTCCGCCTAAAGGCGGTAAGAGGAATGACCAGATTAAGACCAGATTAAGACCAGATTAGACCATGCGTAGCGGGCGCCTTCCGCGCTTCGCGAAGCACCTTCCGCCTAAAGGCGGTAAATTGATCTTCCGCCTAAAGGCGGTAAAAGGAATGACCAGATTATGACCAGATTATCGCTGAGGGGTGTCCGCAATCGATATGGCATTTTCCTGCCCAGTGTTGTTCATAAGTCTGTCTTACGAGGTCAATTTGATGCCGTTGACCGGCTAATCCAATTGACCAGCGATAAGTTGCCGAAATATTTAAGATTAGCCGGTCGAACGACCCCTTGATTGTGCTAATGTTGGGCACGCGCATTAACCAATTGATACCACAGAGATTACGGCTAAAGCGTGCCAATCATTAGCCAGTCAAGAACGGTAAAATAGGCACTCTAAGCCCGCATCCAATGTCTGGTGTCGGACCGAAAGCGCCGGAATAATCCGGCATAGGGTAGGGATGAAAGCTCCCTACATAAAAGGACAAGCCGCTCTATGACTCAGCTCGCCATCAACGTATTCACCCATTCACCTGCTGCTCTTTTTGCTCATCACTGTTCCTCGCGTAGCGATAGAACCAAGAGGAATTATTTTTTTCTACTTTCTGCTTCCTGCTCCCCGTTTCCCTTCTTTTGTGCGGATGCCTGCGGCGGCGAGAGCCTCTCGCAGGGCGTCTTGAACCCTCGATTTGGCCACGGGGGTTTCGACGGCGCAAGCCTCGTTTCCCCCCTCAGCCCAGAGCCGGAAAAGAGTCAATTACGGGCAAGCACCCTCTTTCAAGACCACCGCAATCAAGACAACCTGCCTGAAAACCAATTTGCGCCAAGTTGCCCATCATTCCCCCTCAACACAATGACACACCCTGATGACTTTTCTCTTCACTTCCGAAAAAATCGGCGTGTACATGGCGTTGACAGCATCCACGACAAGTGCTTACCTTAAGGCGGCAAAAAGCGATTTCTTATCACTGAGCACTCCTGATGTGACGGTACTGGATATATCCGACTATGACTATAAGCGACCGCGCGTGTCCTCAAAAACCTGGAGACAGCTCATCAAGAAGATTTGGGGAGCGGCCCAGTTTTGTTGCCGACGGTGCGGTCATTGGGATGAGAATAATCAGCCTGATTGATGACCTCGCTTGAAAAGGGTTCTTGATCTTTTAATGGAGGTAGTGTGACCATTTTAAAAAACTTCATTATGGTGGGAGGATCAGCCATGATCATGAAAGAAATAGCTGACCGATTACGACAGACAAAAATCGACCGCGAGAAAACGTTGCGCCGAAAAAAGGTCGGGATCCTGGCGCTCGGCGTTACCATTGGTGCGGTAGCAGGCGTTCTTTTCGCTCCCAAGACCGGGAAAGAAACGCGTGAGGATTTAAGCCAGCTTGGTTGCGAGGCTTGGGGAAAAATAAAAGAAAATGCTTCTCACACCGGACACCGGTTAGTAAGTGCGGTAGAGGAAAAAAGTTCCAGTGTGCGCAAGGCGGTCAAAGGATCATTAAAAGAACCACCCGCGGAGGACGAAGGAACGGATAAGAAGAATTAAGAACCACTTCCTAAAAAAGGAATCCCTTATGGAAGGATACATCACCTTCAGTCAGCTGGGACTGCTTATTATTTTTCTGGTGGTGGTGGCGGCTGGCAGCTATGCTATTATGACACTCAGAAACGTGAACTCCGCAGTTAAGGATATTGGGGCAATCCTGAAAGCAAATCGGGAAGCCCTCAACCAGGCTATTCCCAACGTCGCCACGGCATCGGAAAATGTGGTTGCTATCACCAACGACTTACGGACAGGTCTTGGTGAAACGAGCAAAGCCATCGAAACCGCCGACCATATTGCCACGTACGCCGTGGTCATCGGCGAGACAGCCAAAGCTCTCGCCAACCTCTATGCGTCCGCCAAAAAACTTTAACCTCTCCTGTTTTTATAGCTCCAGCATTCCAGAAAATGGTTCGCATGTCCGACGGAAGATCCGGAAGGTAATTCTGCGTGGCATCCCTGTCCGAAGGTTGCTCGCTGTACGACGGCCGATGCTGATTGATACCAAGTTGCGTTCAAGATCGGGCGGGGATTAACCCCGCCCCTACCCATCGGTCCCGAGGTTAGGCGTAGAGGAGGGCTTAATGCCCTCCCCAATCACCTTATCTTGAACGCAACTTGGTCTCAAAGGCTCGGCAAGAGAAAAGTTGGCTTGGCCGTATGCCGGGCACGAAGGCACATCATGCTCGCGAGGGGTGATCCACATGAAAAGTCTTCTTAAGATGGCGGCAGGCATCTTCAAAACAATTCTTGTCTGTTTGGTTCTCATGGAGATCGTCAGTTTCCTTGTCATCTCCATCAGTAACTATATCATTTATGGAAAGGTTCGAGAGGGCAGCAGAGTGTCCTACGATCCTTATGCTCTTTTTCTGAACCGGGAAGGGCAACGCCCGACGGCTTACAATGCTTCTGAGCCGGGGGGCAACAACGTCACCATCTGGATGTTTGGGGGCTCGACCATGCGTGGTTCTACAGACTTTGATGAAAGGACCATTCCCAGTTTCCTCGCACGGGCTCTGAACGAGAAGGGAGGCGATCTCCGCTTTACAGCTCTCAATTTTGGAGAAGATTCCTTCAACTCCCTCCTGGAGACAAAGTATTTTCAGAAGGTCATGATAGAACATCCTGAGCCGAGGCCGAATGTTATCGTCTTCTATGACGGAGCCAACGATTGTTCCTACTTCACCCAGCATCGAACTCCGTACGCACACCATGGCTACCGTCGTATGCGTGGGCTCATCGAGAGCTATCATCAAAGTCTTTTCGGAATCTTCAAGCCCTTAAATGCCGCGCTCTACGTATCCTTCACAAAAGAGCTCTACGACAAGATCATACAGGTTTTTGTGCCTGTAGAAATCGATTCGGACTCACTGCGCCGGCTTTTGGATCAGACAGAGCAAAGATACGATTACCTGAACTCCCAGGCAGCGGCGCAAAATGCGGTCTTTATCCTCTTCTGGCAGCCGGTGCTTTGGGTCGAAACGGGTGAGGCGGCTTTTCATGTCAGAGAGATCGAAAGGAAACACTTCATTAATACTGAGAGGTTCAAGACAATGAGACGCAACTTCGAGGCCGTCTATGGTGCGATCTCAGACAGGCTGCAGAATAAGCCATACTTCGTGAGTTTGCGAAATGTGCTCTGCTCGAGGACCGAGCCGGCCTACAAACCTGACGGGGTGCACCTGAACGATGATGGCAGAACAAGAATCGCTGAGGCAATGAGGGTGGTGCTGGAGGAAAGGTTGGGCCTGAGCGCAGCCCATGAAAAGTAGCGATTCTTGTGAGGCCCGCTCTTGTTTACTGGTACACCAAAATAGTGAACGTTCAGAATAACCGGTCACCTGGCAGCAACTAAAGGAAATTTAACCGCTTATACAGAGAATATTGTCTTCCGGCCGGAGATACCCCGCATAAGGGGTCTTTTTTCTGGGTCTTCCGGCAAATGAGTACCTGAGATCTGGATTTTTGCCCTTCGGGGTGTACATCGGTACCGCCTCGCGGAGCGTCGAATATGGATATTGACACCGCGGCCACCGCCAGGATCTCGACGCTCCGCGAAGCGTGGCGGTCCCACCGCCCCACAGACCGAATTAACAGCAGACAGACACTGTCCTTTCTCGACCTAGTGCATCGTCAACTAAGTTACTATATGTAAGGACCTACAGGCCGTCATTCCGGCGAAAGCCGGAATCCAGCGGTTTTTCAGGTGGTTAAAAGCACTGGACCCCGGCCTTCGCCGGGGTGACGATTCCTTGTAACATATGATAACTTTGTTGACAACGTACTAGTGGTACTCGTTTGCCGGATGAACCGGAATTGAGGAATTGAGGAATTGAGGAATTGAGGGATTGAGGAATTGAGGAATTGAGGAAGTTGGGAATTTCACTCCTCGTTGCGTAGCGATAGAACCAAGGAGTTATCTTTTTCTGCTTCCTGCTTCCTGCTCCCCGCTCCCTTCTAATGGCCGGGATCATTCACTGTGCTTACCTTTTGGAAACAGCATCAGTCTCGGCCCAGGTGGACATAAGACGAGAAAGCAGTATGCCGGATGGTCGTGGGGAGGCCTCCCGCTCCCGCCCATCTTGTGCGATAGACCTATTTTGCGGTCGGCCTCCGCGCTACGCGCTCACACATCGAGCAGGGAGGCCGGGCAAGCCCACTTCACAAGGTGAAGTAGGGCGAAGCCCCGCGAAGCGAGACCTTGACACCATTTTCACT